>CADCGD010000001.1 GCA_902800925.1 uncultured Bacteroidales bacterium
GGGGTGGTTGTCGTTCTTATATTCCTCAGAAGTCCACCATACCTTGTCCTGGCTCTGTGCATCCTTCACGATGTACTTGTCCTTAGGAGAACGACCGGTATAGATACCTGTCATTACGTTTACAGCGTTCAGCTCGGTGTTCTGACCCTTGTCGAAACCAGTCAGACCTGCCTTTGTCTCCTCCTCGAAGAGGAACTCATACGATGGATTGTGTGCAATCACCTTTGAACCAGTGATGCCATACTGAGTTAAATCTAACTTTGCCATAATTGTTTTAACTAATTTATTGAGTGAATTTTACTATTACCTATTTTGCGTTTGCGGATGCAAAGGTACATATTATTATTGAGAATTGAGAATTGAGGATTGAGAATTTTACTTTTTTCATGCTTTTTTGCGTTAAAGTATTGAAAAATTAGTGTTTGGCTTACATTTTTGCCAACTCTGTATTACATTTTCAATTTTAATGATTATCTTTGCAGCATCATAAAAACTGTAATCTTATGCAAGTAATCAATTTCTCAGAGCAAAACAGCGTGATGAACCACTATATGGCAGAGTTGCGCGACAAGAAGTACCAGCAGAATCGTCTGCTGTTCCGTCACAATATCAAGCGCATCGGTCAGCTGATGGCTTATGAACTGTCTAAAACGCTGACCTACAAGCCCAAGACCGTCACCACACCGTTGGGCACCCTCGATATTCCCCTGACCAAGCAGGAGGACATCGTGCTGGCTACTGTGCTGCGTGCCGGACTGCCTTTCCATGAGGGTTTCCTGGAGATGTTCGACAACGTGGATAACGGCTTCGTTTCTGCCTTCCGCATGTATATCAACCGCGAACATACGGAGGTGGGTATCCATACGGAGTATATCGCTGCGCAGAGTGCCAAGAACAAGACACTTATCATTGTTGACCCCATGCTGGCAACGGGAGGCTCGCTGGCTGCCGCCATCGAGAGTCTGATGGAGGCTGGCAAACCCAAGAAGATCCATGTCTGCTGCGTCATCGCTGCTCCCGAGGGCATCGAGGTGGTCAAGCAGGCCCTGCCAGAGGACAGCACCATCTGGTGTGCCGCCATCGACCAGGGTATGAACGAGCACAAATACATCGTCCCAGGCTTTGGTGACTGTGGTGACCTCTGCTATGGTGAGAAGCTCAATAGCTTCCGCAAGCAGGCCGAAAAAGAACGTTCCAAGAAGTAAACGAAAAGGACTCACGGGGACAGACCCCCTGAGTCCTTTTTGAATATGAGAAAAATATCACCGTCACGTCTAATGTCTTGCTATTGTGTGTGTTAGGTGTGACACTTGAGGACTCAGGGGGACAGACCCCGTGAGTCCTTAAGTGTTATTTACCATAGCGTTTGTAGAGGAAGATTCGGCCGGCCTTGACACGATATAGTTTGGGTTGCTTGCCAGTGGATAATTCCTCAAGAAGTTTGCGGGCATGGTATTTCGTGGTTTGCTGGTCGTATATCAGATCGCGCACGGTTACAAATCCCTGTTCTTCCATTTTGTTGTCTATATACAGCAGCAGCTGACTTTTGCTGATGTTTGCTTGATGACGTTGTTCTAGACGTTCAAAATGTTGTTTGGTATGCATGACAATACGGTTCCATTTGGGGTCGGCACGGAAGCCGATGCCTTCCACTTGCAGGTCGTTTGATGTAATGCTCTTAGGATCAGTAAATTTGGGTATGTATTGCTGTCCATTCTTGTCAGTACGCGTGCGAATGCCGATTTTCAGATAGAAAGTACCCATACCACGGATGTGAACATACTTATTTAGCAGTAGCTGCTGGGGAATTTCTTCCACCAGCGCTTCTATCATGCCCACAAACTGTGACGAATTGACGCGTGTGTTACGCTGAAGATACTCTTTCAGTTCGTCATCATTCATCTGGTTCCCATGTTTAAATATACGGGGATGGTATAGCTGCTCTCCTTCCTTGTCGGGATTGGGTGTGGCGTATACGTCGTAGAGGATAGGATTGATTTTTTTCATTGTAATGGTCTTTTGGGTATATTTATTGATGTTACTGGTTGCAAAGGTAGTACATTCCGCCCCATTCACAAGCAATGACCCGCCTTCCTCTGCTACGCTAAAAAATACGACGGTCGTGGAATATTTTTCTGACGGTCGTGAAACGAATGTCCGACGACTGTCGGACGAAACGTGTCAGCCTATTGTGGGAGGTTACTTTGACTGTGTTGGGAAGTTAGTGAGCCTATTACGGAAGGTGTTGAAAATCAGGTGATTTTGGTAGCGGTTATTCTCGTTTATGTCAATATTGTTTTCTAATTTTGCAGTGCCCGAAATGGGAGTAGTTAACATTTATTTTGATTTATTTTTGATACACAGATTATGGAGAATTTAGATACTTTTACCAAGAACTATGAACAGCGCAAGCAGTACTTCCTGATGCCTGTTCGCGAGATGAAGCAGTTTGTGGCCAACACCTTCGAGGTGCGCCACAATGTGATAACCGATGTCTATGAGTTCCGGCAGAAAGGCGACAACGCGTGGCGTCCACTCGACGAGCGTGGTTTTAACACCATTGCTTGCGGCATTGAAGAGGCCAATATCTTCTGCCTCGACAGTCGCATCAAGCACTGGTTGCGCTCCGACTTCGCCACCGACTATCACCCTGTGCGCCAGTGGCTTGACGCCGTCCGCGGGAAATGGGACGGCGTGGATCGGACGGCTGACCTGTTCAGTCGCATCTCGCCCTACCGCTATTGTCGCGAGATGGGCCGCATCTGGCTCCGTGCGGTCGTCAGTCAGTGGCTGGGCTACGACACCGAGCATGCCAATGCCGTCATGCTCCTGTTGGTCAGTCCGCAACAGGGACTGCACAAAAGCACCTTTGTGCGCGAACTGCTGCCTCCCGAGTTGCGCGACTACTACACCGACGATTTCTCGCTGTCAGCAAAAGGCAATGCCCAGCGTAAACTCGTGGAGTTCGCCATCGTCAATATTGACGAGTTCGACAAAGAGAATCCCAAGAAGATGCCAGAGCTGAAGACGCTGATGCAGACCATGAAACCCTCGTTCATCGGGTCGTACAAGAAGAATTTCAACCGTCTGCCGCGCATCGCCTCGTTCGTTGGCACCAGCAACTCACGCCAGTTGCTCCACGACCGCACGGGTTCGCGCCGTTTCCTCATCCTGGAGCCCAAAGAGATGATCCGTACGGGTGGCATCGACTATGTGCAGCTCTATGCCCAGATGATCCATGAGGTCGAAGCGGGGCTTCCCACCTATTTCACCAAGGCCCAGGAGCGTGAGATGCAGCGCCGCAACCAGCGTTACGCGGTGAAGGACGAGGTGGAAACACTCTTCTCCACCTTCTTCCGTCCAGCGCGTGACAACAAAGAGGGCGTTTTGATCACTGCCGAGGAGATACTTCAAAAACTGTCCACTCAAGATGTGCATGTGGTGCGCCATTTCTCGCCCACCAGTTTCGGCCATCGTCTGGTCGATATGGGTCTCACGCCGCGTCATACTCGTCGTGGAAGTGTTTATCGTTTGGTAGAACTCTAATAAACAAGTGTCACACCTAACGTACAGCGTTACAGTGTATTAGCAGTGAACGTGATACTTGTCTTGAGGACTCAGGGGGACAGACCCCCTGAGTCCTCTTAGGCCTTCCGAATGATGGCATAGCTTAGTCCTGTTAGGCGTACTAATTGTCGGTAGGTTGCACCTAGATCTTTGGCTTCCCGTAAGATTTCATTTCGTTTGTCTTTGCTCAACAATTGGATATTGAACGGATCTATTCCGTATGTGTCTGAAATGAACGCTTTCACCTCGTCATCTGTCATGTAATTGTTGCCAGTGTCAAAGTCTAGAATAGAATCTGTTTTTGGCAGTAATGTGTTTACGTGCTCTCTCAGTTCTTGGATGGGCATTCTGGAGAGGACGTGTCCTGTACTACAGATATCCTGTATGCCAGAGCCTGCTCTTTCATATTCGTGCCAGCTGCTCCATGGATAACTACTCACGTTTGCTGTCATACCGGCTGCTACAGGATTCTGATGGATGTATTGTAATAAAGTAAAGAAATAGGCGCTGTCATTTACAGGCTCGCTCTTGAAGCGGTCTTGAAAAAGATGCCCGTAGCGTAAATATTTCTTGTTATAATAATGGGCATATGATACAGCAATCCTCTTTATCACAGAAGCTAGATTCTCCGAAGACTCTCTGACAAGAAGATGAACGTGGTTTGTCATCACACAATATGCATAGAAAATACATCGTGCAGGTAATTGCTTGCCTGTTATCTCGTCTGAAGGACAGACCATTTGGTATAACACTTGGAGAAAACGATGAAAATCCTCATCGTCATTGAAGATGTCTTGACGGTTTATGCCACGAAGCATAACATGATAGATTCCTGTTCCACTTGTTTCTCTTGCTTTTCTTGCCATCTGTTATTCCCTTTATTCTTTGATGCAGCAAAAGTAAGTCTTTTTTCTGAAACAGCCAAATAAATTTGTACAAAAAGGACTCAGGGGGTCTGTCCCCGTGAGTCCTTAGTAGTTGCCTTCCTGGTGCTCGTTCATGTACTCGCGGGGAGACATGCCGTACATCTTCTTGAAGACGGTGGAGAAGGATGCTGCGTTGCTGAATCCGCAGGCGTACATCACCTCCGAGACGTTCATGTCGCCAGAGGCGAGCAGGCTGGCGGCCTTCTTCATGCGGATGTTGCGGATGAAGTCGTGGGGCGTCTGTCCCGTCAGTTCCTTCATCTTACGGTGCAGGTGCACGCGGCTGATACCCACCTCGTCAGCTATCTTGTCGACGCTGAGGTCGGCATTGCTCAGATTGTGGTTGATGGATTGCATGACACGTTCCAGCAGCTTCTCGTCGGGTGACTTCATCTTGATGTCGTCCACCTGTTCTTCTAACAGGTCGTTGCGTCCGAACTTCAGCTGCAACGTATGGTGCGAGTGGATGAGGTTGACGATGGTGCGACGCAGGATGTCCATGTTGAAAGGCTTCACGATATAGGCATCAGCACCTGTCTCCAAGCCTTCCAATTGGTCTTCCTCGCGACTCTTGGCTGTCAGCAGGATGACCGGTATGTGGCTGGTCACGTTGTTGGCCTTAATCTTCGAACACAGCGTGGTGCCGTCCATCTCAGGCATCATGACGTCGGAAACGACCAGGTCGGGCATTACCTTCAGTACGGCCGCCAATCCCTCCTTACCATTCTCGCAGTCCGTGATGTCGTAGTCAGCAGACAGCGTTTCTGTCAGGTAGTCGCGAATCTCGCTATCGTCCTCAACGACAACGATTTTCTGACGTTTACCTACCTTCGGAAGGTCCACCACAGGAGTAACTTTCTCTTCTTCCGGCTCCTCTGTAATGATGTGCTCTTCCTCCTCCTGTTCTTCCGTCACGTCTTCCACAATTTCCTCTGGCGACAGGTGTTCCTTGCCCAGCGGTATCGTCACCGTGAACTCACAGCCAGGGCCGTCGGTGTTGTTATGTGCCACGATGCTACCGTGGTGCAGTTCCACCAGCGAGCGTGTCAGGTCCAGTCCGATGCCCGTGCCTACGTTGCGGTCGTTGGCATTTGACGGCGACTGGTAGAAACGCTCGAAGATGCGTTCCAGCTTATCTTCCGGAATCTTCTCACCATTGTCGTAGATGCTGATGGTAGCTTCTTTCTCGTTGTGAATCAGACGGATACGTATCTCGCCGCCCGTCGGTGTGAACTTGAACGCATTCGACAGGATGTTGATGATGATCTTGTCAAAGTTGCCGCGATCTATCCATGCCATGATACGCTCCTCGTCACAGTCGAAGTGGAACAGGATGTTCTTGTTCTTCGCCTGTTGGGCAAAGAGCGTGTAGATGTCGCCAATGAACGTCACCAGATTGGTCTCGCGCATGCGCATCTGCATCTGTCCCTTGTCAATCTTTCTGAGGTCCATCATCTGGTTGATGAGTCCCAGGATACGCTCGGCATTGCGGCGGATAGTCTCGTAGACACCCCGTCGGTGTGGGTCGTTATCCTGTTTGATAAGCGACTGCAGCGGTGCGACGATGAGCGTCATAGGTGTTCGTATCTCATGGCTGATGTTCATGAAGAAACGCAACTTGGCATCAGCCATCTCCTCCGCGTGGATATGCTCCTGCAGGCGCAGGTTGTCCTGCTCCTTGCGGTGGCGGTGGTTGCGATATTGCAGGAAGAGCACCACCAATATCAATATATATATAATGTACGCGAGGGGCGTGCGGTACCATGGTGCGTGGATAATCACCTCGAAACAGCGTTCCGGGGTAGGGATGCCATTCTGTTCGGCCACCACGCAGAAGCTGTAGCTGCCCGGCTGCATGTGGCTGAACGTGATCTCGTTGATGCCCGGTGGCATGCGTACCCAGTCCTCGCTGTTGATGCGGTATCGGTAGATGATATGCTCCGGGTTGTCATAGGTCAGCGTGGACAGCTGTATGGCAAAGGTGTTGTCACTGTTACTGAGCACGAAACGGTTTGAGGCGATGACGGTGGTATCTGTAACCTCCCACACGCCCGACATTGTGCCGGGACTCACGGGTTCCCCGTTTACCGAGAAACCTGTCAACTTCACGTCTGCCTTCCAGGCACGCTCACGTACGTCGGCAGGATAGAACCAGGTTACACCGCCCAGTCCGGCAAAGACGAGGTATCCTGTAGGCGAGGCCCACGAGGCACCGTCGCTGAACTCGTTCGACTGCAGACCGTTGTCGACGAAGAAGTTGTTCGTCTTGCCTGTCTTCGGATTCAGGCAGCACAGGCCGTGGTCGGTACCTATCCAGAGACGTCCTGTCTTGTCCTGTTCAATGGAGGCAATGCCGTTGTCAGCCAGACCGCTCTCGATAGCCAGCCTCTTCAGTTTGCGCTGCTCCAGGTCGTAGCAGATCAGTCCGTCGTTGGTGCCGATGTACAGCACACCGTCGAACTCACGGGCAATACGGGCTGCCGTGCCGTAGTTCAGACAGTTCTCGCCAAAGGTGCTGACCCAGCTGTCTTTCTCCAGGTCCAGACAGCAGACACCCATGGTCGTAGCGACATAGATGCGCTTGCCGTCGGGCGAGAGGGCCAGTTGTGAGATATAGTCGTTGGTGATGCTGTTGACCTTGCGGTCGTCCGGAGCTTTCTCCTTTTGTACGTAGGCTTTCACCTCACCCGTCTCCGGATTCAGGCGCAGTAGGCCGTATCCCATGGAAGCCATCCAGATGCGTCCCTGGCGGTCGCAGATGACGTCGAAGATGCTGATGTCAGCACCTTGCGGCAGCCTATAGGGGTGGTAGGTCATCGTCTTGCGGTCAATCCATCCACAGCCCTCCTTGAACGAGCCTATCCAGATGTTTCCTCTCGTGTCTTCGCAACTGCCCAGGATGGTGGCGGGGAAGTTCTCCTTGAAATGCTTCACCATCTGGAAGTTGTCGTCCTGTACGTAGAGACCGTCGCGGTCGGTACCTGTCCAGCGCCAACCCTGAGAGTCACCGGTCACGCTGGTTACGCAGGCCGTGCCTAATACGTTCTGTGCCCCCAGCTTCGGGCCCATATAGCCGAAGCCCATGGTGTGGCCGGGTTGCATGAAGATGCCTTTCTGCAGCAAGCCCAGCCATACGTTGCTGTTCTGGTCCTCGCAGATGGAGTACACCTTCGCCGTGCTCAGGTCCACCTCACGACTGTAGTAGGGGTTGTCCACCAGTCGTCCGTTCTGCGGGTTGTAGATGCCCAGTCCCATGCCGTCATATCCCAGCATGAGGTGTCCGCGGCGGTTGAAATAGAGTGCGGAGATATGGCGGTTGCCGGTTACGTCAATATGTACGGGCGTGTCGCCGTCCAGACGGAACAGACCGTGGTTAGCAGTGGCGACATACACCCTGCCGTTGTCACCCTCGCAGACGTCGAGGATGTTGTTGCGCAGTCCTTCTTCCTGGAAGTATTTCTTGATGGTCTTGCCGTCCCAGCGCCACAAACCCTGTGTCTCGGTGGCCAGCCAGACATGCTGGCGGCGGTCTTCCATCATGCGGTGCACGCTGTTCAGGTGTTCAAAGACGTCTTTTTGCTGGTATGCCTCGCGGTGCCCTTTCATCTTGAGCAAGCCATGGCCCGAGGTGCCAACGAGCATGTCGCCGTTCTGCCGCTCCAGCAGACTGGTGACGTAGCAGGGAACTATCCTGCCTTGCAGGTCGTAGGTAGTGACAGTGCGGAATCGCTGGCCGTCGAAAATCTGCAGGGCACCATACATGCCGATGAAGAAACGGCCGTTATGATCCTGCGTCATGCAGTTGACATAGTTGCTGGCCATACCCAGCTCCTGGCGTCTCTCCTTTTTATATATACGGAACTGGTAGCCGTCGTATCGGTTCAGTCCGTTACGGGTGGCTACCCAGATAAATCCGTCTTTATCGAGATAGATTTGTGTGGTGAAGCTGCTCGACATCTGCTTGTCAGCATCGAAGAGCTTTCCCATTTGGGCATTAGCAGCAAGGCTGTTCATCAGGCAGAGTATGCCGAATAGAACTTTTCTTATCATAGTTGATAGTTTGTTTCGCGTTACAAATACGCTGCAAAGGTATGTTTTTTCGTTCAAATCGCCAAATAAATGTAACAAAAAATAAAGTTTAGCCCCTTATTTAGGGGTTTGGTTAATATGTGTTACAAAATATAAAGTTTGTGATACAGCAGGATAATGTATAATATGAATATTATTCGTACTTTTGCAACCGAAAATCGCATGTTCGCGTAAAGCTAACTAACAAATAGCGAGTATAACTAACTAACAAAATAACAACAAAAAACATGAATCAAAATCTGTCAAAATGAAGAATCTAAAACAATTGATCAGACAGACTTTCCCGACCATCCTGATGCTGATGGCCTTCTGTACCTCGGTGCAGGCCCAGATCACGGTGACTGGTAATGTCACGGACGGTGCTGCGGACCCATTGATTGGTGCCTCAGTAATTGTGAAAGGAAATGCTTCCTTGGGTACAGTGACGGATTTCGACGGTAACTTCCAGTTGAAGGTGCCTTCGGAGTCGACGGTTTTGGTGATTTCTTACGTCGGTATGTCGACCAAGGAAATCAAAGTCGGCAAACAGCGTAGCTTTAAGGTCACGCTGCAAGACGATACCCAGTTGCAGGAAGTCGTAGTCGTTGGTTTCGGCCAGCAGAAGAAAGCCTCAGTGGTGGGTGCCATCACGCAGACGACAGGTGAAGTCCTGGAGCGTGCAGCAGGTATTGGTAGTGTGGGTGCAGCCTTGACGGGTAACCTTCCTGGTGTCGCAACCATCGCTTCTACCGGTCAGCCTGGTGAGGAAGACCCGCAAATCTACATTCGTGGTGCTGCTGCTTGGAACCAGGATGCACAGCCGCTAATCCTCGTAGATGGTGTGAAGCGTGAGATCAAGTCTGTGGATATCACATCAGTTGCTACCGTTTCTGTGCTGAAGGACGCATCTGCAACTGCCGTTTATGGTGTGGAAGGTGCTAACGGTGTTATTCTGATTACCACCAAGCGTGGTCAGGAAGGTAAGGCCAAGATTGACTTCGGTTTCAATGCTACTTTGAAGACGGTGTCTAAGCTGCCTCGTAAGTATGACTCTTATGATGGTTACATGTTCCGCAATCAGGCTATTGAACATGAGTTAGCGATTTCTCCTGATGCTTGGGCATACTACCGTCCGCAGACTTTCATCAATAACTTCCGTAATCAAGATTATACGGTTAAACCGCAGTATGATGCGAATGGCGGCTATCTTGGCGACTACAGCCAGGCAGAGCGTTATCCTAACATTGACTGGCAGGATGAGATGTTCAAGAGCACAGCGTTCTCTTATAATACGAACTTGAATATTTCCGGTGGTACCAAGGCCGTGAAGTACTTCGTATCATTCGACTACCAGAACGAGGGTGATATGACCCGTATCTGGGACAACAATCAGGGCTATGAGGGCGGTTACGCCTACAATCGTTTGAATGTACGTTCAAACCTGGACTTCCAGATTACAAAGACTACTCAGTTCAAGGTAAACCTGGCAGGTTCTAATGCCCAGAAGAAGACTCCGCGTTATTATTGGGGTAATGATGGTGCGTTCTTCCAGCAGCAGAACTGGGCTGGTGCATATGGTATGGCTCCTAACCTCTTCCCTGTTCGGTATTCTGATGGTTCTTGGGGTCGTTACCCTGGTGCCTCGAATATTGCGAACTCTCCTCAGAATGTTGCTACGTCAGGTTATGAAGTGCAAACTATTACACGTATCTTTACTGACTTCTCGCTTGAGCAGAACCTTGATTTTATCACCAAGGGCCTTCTTGCGCGCGGTACTATTTCTTGGGATAATAACTTCACAGAGACAGGCCGTGGTATTTCTGACCTCCACACCGTAAAGAGAGCATCTATCCTCCCAGAGGATGGTCAGTTTATGCCAGAGACATTGGTGGACGCAACCACTGGTTTTGACTTCTATGAGAGCAGAGACTGGACTACGGAGGCAGGTAGCGTATCTTCTACTAGCCGTGCTACTGAGATGTCACTCCAACTTTTCTGGGGACGTCAGTTCGGCAAGCATAACATCTCTCTGATGGGTAACTGGAAGCGTCGTATTAATGCCGCTAATTCTGAATTGGAGTGGCGTCGTGAGGACTGGGTATTCCGTACCACCTATGATTATAATGGCAAGTACTTCGCTGAGTTCAACGGTGCATACAACGGTTCACAGAAGTTCTCTCCCGACTATCGTTTCGCTTTCTTCTGCTCAGGTGCTGCCGGTTGGATGGTCTCTGAGGAGCCTTTCATGAAGAAGCTGAAGGAAAAGAGAATTGTTGATATGTTCAAGATTCGTGGTTCTATCGGTGAAATCGGTGATGATAATGCTGGTAGCCGCTGGGCATACATCACGACTTGGTCGGTGATAGGTCCTTATGCTGTTGCACTTGATGGTTCTAAGAGCCCCTTTACAGGCTATAAAGAATCGACTGTTGCCAACTCTGAACTTCGTTGGGCAACCGTATTGAAGAAGAACCTCGGTTTCGACTATGCTTTCCTCGGTGGTATGTTCGCTGGTAGCTTCGACTGGTTCCGTGACGACCGTAAAGATATCTTTATCTCTGGTGGTAACCGTTCTGTTCCTTCTTATTATGGTGCTGCCATGACCCCGGATATCAACAAGGGTGAAATGAGAAACGCTGGTTTCGAGTTTGAAATCCGTTTCAACAAGGTGCTGAAGAATGGTATGCGTTTCTGGGCAAACTGCAACTATACATACGCGCATAATACTATTGTATTAAAGGATGACCCAGAGCTGATCCCCTCTTACCGCAAGGCAGCTGGCTATTCTCAGGGACAGTACCTCTCGTTCATCGACAACGGATACATCAAGACCTATGATGAGCTTTACAGTTCTCCTGAGCGTGATGCCAATGATGACCAGGTGCTGATTGGTGACCACTACATCGTTGACTTCAATGGTGATGGTAAGGTCGATAATACCAACGACCAGGCTCCTTATGGTTATACTGGTAACCCAGAGCACACCTACAATGCTACTATCGGTTGGGAGTGGAAAGGCTTCAGCTGTTTCGCTCAGCTCTATGGTGTAACAGGTGTTACCCGTGACGTTGGTATTACATCGTTCAACCAGAAGCTGTTGACCGTATATGACAATGGTACATGGTGGAACCCCATTGATGGAAATGGTGAAGTCGTAGTTCCTCGCTTCAATACGCAGGTATCCTACAACGACGGTACACAGTATCTCTATGATGGTTCGTACTTCCGTCTGAAGAACGTGGAGGTGGCCTACACTTGGACGAAGGGCTGGATTAAGAAGCTTGGTTTCTCTAGCCTGAAGATCTACCTCAACGGTAACAACCTCTTCATGATTACCAAGATGCCTGACGACCGTGAGGGTAACGGTAACTTCAGTGGTGGCGGTGGTGCTTACCCGACTGTTAGACGTTTCAACCTCGGTGTTAAGCTTAGCATCTAAACATTCGTAATTCGAAATTCGAAATTCGTAACTAATAAAGATATGAAATACATTATTAATAATATAAAATCCCTTTTCTGTGGCACGATGTTGCTGTTGGCCGGAGGTGCTTCCCTCACTTCCTGCACAGACTGGCTCGATAAGGACCCGGACTCCATTGTGGCAGAGGATGAGGCATTTAAGAATTTCCGCAATTTCCAGGGATATATAGAGGAAATGTATTCTCTGATTCCTGATAAGGAAAAGGCCAATTATTGTACATCATGGAACTTCGGTGACGATGCTGTACACAACACGGAAGGCTATGCCCACATGGACCATCAGGTTGACCTGGGTAACTATCGTGACTTATGGAAAAATAATCAGTGCTGGATTGGCGTTGGTGCAAATTCTAATCTTTGGAAGAGCGCTTGGTACTGTATCCGTAAGTGTAACATGGGTATTGAGCATATCGGTTCTCTTGTCGGTACCGACGAGGAACGCGAGCTCCTGCTTGGACAGTTGTATTTCTTCCGTGCATGGTGGCATTTCGAGATGATGTGCTACTTCGGTGGTCTTCCCTATATTGACAAGGCTTTTGCCGCTGATGAAATCCCACAGCTTCCCCGCTTGTCTTTCCAGGAGTGTGCTGACCGTTGTGCAGAGGACTTTAATATGGCTTACAGCCTTCTCCCGATGGACTCACAGGCATGGGATGAGACCCTTGCAGGTATGCAGACCTCAGGAAATAACCAGCTGCGTGTCAACAAGTTCATGGCACTGTGCTATCTGGGTAAGTGCTATCTGTATGCAGGCTCTCCTCTGATGAAGGAATTTGAGAAGACCAAGGACGGTGGTGTTGCCCAGTTGTTAGGTGCTAGTTCCAATGGCAAGACCTATGATTATGATGCAACCTACTGCAGAAAGGCTGCTGAGGCATTAGGTAAGGCACTTGACTTGGTCATCAATAACCGAGTAAACTATCATCTTGCAGAATTCAAGTATTCAAACCTCTACGATCATGAGAAGGATGAGAATTCTGAGACGAATTATTCTGATAATTTCTATACCCGTAAGCAGAACTGGAAACAGCCTGGTACCTGTGAGGCCATTTTCCGCGGTCTTTCTAACGGCGATGGTTCTAACTGGAACTGCTCAAAGATTTTTGGCCCGAAGGTGTTAGGTATTGTGCCTCATGACAATATCATCCACCACCCGACAGCAAACCTGATTGACCAATACGGTATGGCCAATGGTCAGCCTATCTACCTGGTAAAGAATGGTCAATACGTCTTGAATCCTGACTCTGGATGGGATCCTACACATCCCTATAAGAACCGCGATCCACGATTCTATCACGATATCGTGTTTGATGGTTTCCACTACGTTCTCAACACAGAGAACTTTACGGATGCCCAGAAGGCTTTGAAGCTTGACTATTGTTCTCTCTATACTGGCGGCGCTATGCGTGATGTGGACCAGGGAAGTAGCACTGGTTATTTTATCCAGAAGCTCATTCCTCACCAGTGTAATGAGTATGACAGATGGTGCTACGGTTGGGAAAACTCCAACTGCTTCCACAGTTATCTTGCCTACATGCGCTTGCCTGATATTTATCTGATGTATGCAGAAGCTTTGGCTGCTATCGCATGTTCAGAAGGCCAGACAAGTTACTATAAAGACAGACAGACTTATTGTCCTTCAATGTCTGGTGTCGAGGCTATCAATGCACTCCGTGATCGCGTCAACACGGCCGATTTCCCCATGGAGCATGTACCTGCTCAGTTCCTGAATTCTCCGAGAGACTTTATGGATGTGGTACGTCGTGAGCGCGCTGTTGAGCTTGCTTTCGAAGGTTTCCGTTGGAACGACCTGCAGCGTTGGCTGCTCTTGACCGAGCCTCCTTACACTGTGAAGTACTCTCATGAGTTTGAACGTATAGAGAATGACGACTGGTATAAGAGTCATGATCCGAAGGATGCCCAGGTTAGTAATTTCCGCAAGAAGGAGCTTATCACTCGTAACTTGGATGCTAAGCATTATTGGTTCCCACTCCCTGATAAGGATACCTACCTTTATAAAGGATTTAACCAGAATCCAGGATGGTAAACGCGCTTTGCGCTAGTGAATAGTGAATAACGAATAGAGAAAAGATAATTTTATGAAAAAGATAAAAAGAAACATATTTCTCTTTGCCATGATGGCTGCAGCGCCGCTGACGGCTGGTGCCCAGACCGCAGATGACGCTGACTCTACCGTGGTGAAAAAGAAGGTTCATGTCGCTTTCCGCGATAAGGATGCTGATCATCTGCTTGGCGGTGTTTCCTATATTGACATGGAAGAGCTTGCCAAAAAGGATTATACCATGGGTAGCCTGGATGACCTGTATGGACTCGTTGGTGGTTGGAATGGTAACAACCTCTGGGGTATGGACAACGATCGTTTGGACAATAACGACAACAGCAATATGCCGCTTGTGATTATCGACGGTGTGAAGCGTCCCTCTAATAACGTGCTGCCTTCTGAAATTGAGCAGATTACCTTCTTGAAAGGTGCGCAGGCTGTTGTGCTCTATGGCGCTAAAGGTGCCAAGGGCGCTATCCTGATTACCACCAAGCGTGGTAAGGTGGATGGCCTGCAGATTACAGCCAATGCTAACACTGGTTTCCACGTCGCTAAGGAATTCCCTGAGTATCTCGGTTCTGCAGAGTATATGACGCTGTACAACGAAGCTTGTCTTAACGACCAGCTTGCTACTGGTGCAAAATACTCTCAGCTGGATATTTACAATCATGCATCAGGCCTGAATCCTTACCGCTATCCAAATATCAACTATTTCTCTGACGAGTATGTCCGCAAGGTCTATAACCGTTCGGAGGGAACATTGGAAATTGAGGGCGGTGGTACGCGTGCTCACTTCTACACGAACATCAACTACTATCGCATTGAGGACTTGATTAACTTCGGTAAGGCAAAAGACAATTACACAGACCGCTTCAGTGTACGTGGTAATGTGGACTTGGTGGTAAACAAGTACATCACTGGTTGGGCCGATGCCAGTGCTACCTTCTACAATTCCTACAGTAATAAGGGCGATTTCTGGGGTGATGCATCTAAGATGCGACCCAACTTCCCGGAAAATGCAGCTCCATTGATTGATATTAATTATGTGGACGCAAATGCTAGCAAAGCATTGGCTACGCTAGGCAAGTCGTTGAACCTGCTTGATGGCCGCTATTTCCCTGGTGGTACAAAAATTACCCAGACCAATGCCATTGCCGACTGCTACTTCGGTGGTGAGACGCAGTCTGTCAGCCGTCAGTTCCAGTTCGATGCCGGTATCAACTATGATATGAGCTTCTTGACAAAGGGCTTGTCTTTCAAGACCTTGTTCTCTATTGACTATGCTGCCAGCTACAACCTCTCTTATAATAATAAGTATGCTGTGTTCATTCCAACTTGGAGTAACTATAATGCAGAAGACAAAATAGTTTCCTTGGAACAGCAGAATGATGAGGTGGTAACGGGTACGATGTCTATGTCTAATGAGAAATATCGCCAGACTATTACTTGGAACGGTCATTTCGACTACGAAAATACCTTTGCAGGTAAGCACCACGTGACAGGTCTGCTGCTCGCTAACATGTACACGACAACAGCAAGCGGTGAATACCACCGTTATGCCAATGCGAACTTAGGCCTGCAGGCAGGTTACGACTATATGGGTCGTTACTTTGCAGAGGTAGGCTTGGCAGGGGTACACTCAGCACGTCTTCCTGAAGGCAATCGTGAGGCGCTCTCTCATTCTTTCACCCTTGGTTGGAACATCGCCAAGGAGAAGTTTATGAAGAACACCTTCGTAGACGATTTGTTGATCAGTGCATCCTACAGTAACCTGAATGAAGATATTGACGTCTATATTAGAAGTAATAATAAAGATGTATATTTCAATCTCTATCAGGCAGAGTGGGTTACTGAAGGTAGCGGCTTTACCTGGGCTGAAGGTGCGAGCACCAAACGTACTAAGTCTACAGTAGGTAACAACCCGGCTCTTGATTTCGTACATCGTAAGGAATTCTCGCTGACACTGCGTGGCTCGTTCTTCAACAAGCTGATTAGTACAGAGCTGACCTACTTCAATACGGATATTGATGGTCTCCTTCCCCAGTATCCAACTAATTTCCCCTCACACTTGACTAATGGTATTACATCATCTGCAAATCCTATTGCTACTTTCCAGTCTAATGTCAATAACAACATTCAGAACCGTAAGGGTCTTGACTTCAGTATCAAGGCACAGAAGCAGTTTGGAAAGGTACATGCGGAACTTGGTTTAGTAGGAACCTACCTTCAGACTGAGTGGAAGAAGTACGATGAGATTCTGGATCCTGATGCATCTTGGCGTAACTCAAGAAAAGAGCTTTCTCACGAAGGCAGAGCCCTTGATGCCATCGAAGGTTACAGATGTTTAGGTTTCTATACTGCTGATGATTTTGATATCACTACGACTACTGATGGTAAAACCAAGTATACGCTCAAGGCAGGTCTTCCCAAATCAACCCTTTCTGGTAATAATTATCTTCAGCCTGGCGACTTGAAGTATGAGGATATCAATGGTGATGGAAAGATCGACCAAAAAGACAAGGTGGAACTCGGTAAGTGGGGTACCTATGGCGCTCCTTGGACTATTGGTCTGAACCTCACACTGAAATATAAGAACTGGACACTCTTTGTTCTTGGTAACGGACAGTTTGGCGCTAAGGGTATGATGAATAACAACTACTACTTTGCGAATGGAGAGAATAAGTATTCTGTTTTTGCTCGTGACCGTTGGACACCAGCTACTGCAGAAACTGCTACACATCCTCGTCTGACAACCCAGTCAACTGCTAATGGAGAGGCATCAACGTTCTGGCTCTACAGCACCGACCGCTTCAACCTCCGTAAGGTACAGCTGACCTACGACTTCCCGAAGGAAATGTTCGAAGGCAAGTGGGTGAAGGCGCTCTCAGTTTATGTGAACGGTAACGACCTCCTCACTTTCTCTAAGAATCGTAAGATTATGGAGACCACTGTCGGCTATGCTCCACAGACTCGTTTCTACAATCTCGGTGTTAAAGTAACCCTCTAAAAACTACAAGACAATGAAGACAAAAAATATTTTATTCTATATCTTCGGTCTCCTCGTTTTCTGCTCATGCCAGGACATGTTTGAGCCTGCTGATGAGAACCATCGAAAGTTGGAGGACCTGACCGAGGAGTCTAAGTATGCTCATGGACTTTTGATGTATGCCTACGATCGTCTTCCTTATCAGACAACTACTCAGACTGATATCGCTACTGACGATGCCGTCACCAATCAGACAAGCAACGGTTATCTGGCTATGGCAACGGGTAGCTGGACTGCAGAGAACAATCCGATGTCTCAGTGGGACAATTGTAAGGATGGTATACAGTATATCAACCTCTTTCTCTCGATTGTCGATAGGGTAAAGTGGGCTCCCAGTGCTGTTTCTAAGCAGCAGATGTTTGTGGACCGTATGAAAGGTGAGGCACACGGACTTCGTGCTCTCTTCTATTACTATCTGCTGATGGCACATGGTGGCTATGCCGATGATGGTGTACTCTATGGTGTACCCTTGTTGACAGAGCCTGAAGACGGTAGTTCCGACTTCAATCAGCCACGAGCTACTTTTGCTGCATGCGTACAACAGTGTTTTGATGACTGTGATGTTGCCATGAAGCTTCTCCCCTTCGAGTATGCAGATCTCGCAGACAAGGAGGATATTCCTGAAAAATATAAGGAGATTGGCGCTCAGCTGACTGGTTACAACCTCGTATTCGGCTCTTCGTCAAAGAACTTGATGTCTGCTAAGATTGCTGAGGCCATCAAGGCGCAAGTAGCGCTGCTGGCTGCAAGTCCTGCGTACCGTGCTCAGAGCGATGTGACTTCTGAACAGGCTGCCCTCCTCTGTGCCGATGTCTTGAATCGTATTGGTGGAGTAGCTGGACTTGACAAGACCGGTTTCTTCTGGTATAGCAGTAAGAATAAGACAAAGCTGGAGCCCAATGGCGGAGAATTGGCTGAAATGATATGGCGTGAAGACCGTCATAAGAATGCTTCGCAAGAAGCAGAAAATTTCCCACCATCACTGTATGGTAGCGGTCGTGTCAATCCTTCACAGAACCTGGTGGATGCCTTCCCTATGCGTAGCGGACGTCCTATCACTGACGCCCTTTCCGGCTACAATGATCAGGATCCTTATACAGGTCGTGACCCACGTCTTTCGGAGTATGTTCTCTATAATGGTACTACCTTTAGAAGAATTGATATTATCACGGGAACCTATCCTAATTCCAAGAACGAGACCACGGATAACATTAATGCTCAATCTACTTCTACGCGTACGGGTTATTATCTGCTGAAACTCCTCCGCGATGATGTCAGCCCTCAGTCAAGTACTCTCATTGAGCAGCAGCACATCTATCCCCGTATCCGATATACAGAGATTTTCTTGGCATACGCTGAAGCTGCTAACGATGCTTGGGGACCAAAGAGCGACCCGAAGGGTATCGGTTATACTGCCTACGATGTGATTAAGGCTATCCGTGAGCGTGCAGGCCTTGCAACAAATGAGATTGGTATGCCGCTTCCTGAAGGCGATGTTTATCTGGATGAGTGCGCAACTGATCAGACCAAGATGCGCGACCTGATTCGTAACGAGCGTCGTATTGAGCTCTGCTTCGAGAACAAGCGCTTCTGGGATCTCCGTCGTTGGATGTTGCCGCTTGATGAAACAGTTCGTGGCGTGAAGATTGAACGCGATGAGACTACCCAAGAACTGACCTATAAGTATTTTGATGTGGAGGAACGTAAATACGATAACTCCTATCAGTGGTACGGACCCATTCCAAAGGGTGAAGTGTTGAAGTGGGACAATCTCAAACAAAACAAGGGATGGTAATGCGCTGCGCTAATTGATAATTGATAAATGATAATTGATAATTGAAAATAACAATTATGAAACTGAAGAAATATATATACGGTGTAGCTTTGGGAGCCCTTTCTCTCTCGCTTGCATCTTGCTACAATGCAGACAAGGACTTCCCAGACTATGAAGGTGGCACTACTGCCTACTTCGCCTTTCAGAACCCCGTACGTACCCTCATATTGGGTAACGACATCTACGACAACTCGCTGGACAATGCCCACAAGTGCCGTATATGGGCTACCATGGGTGGTGCCTACGGTGGACGCGATGCCTTTGCAGACATCGTTGTTGACGAGTCGCTCTGTGATAACCTTTATTTTACGGATGAAGGAGGAAACAAGGCGGATCATGTAACTCCTATGCCTGCAGATTACTATACCCTTTCGTCGAATGTCATACCTTATAATGGTGACTCTCGTGGCTATGTGGAAGTACAGTTTACTGATAAGTTCTTCAACGACCCTGATGCCATCAAGAATAAGTATGTCATTCCTCTCCGCATGACACATGTGACAGGTATTGACCATATTCTTACCGGTACTCCTCGTGAGGGACTTAACCCTGCACGTCAGAACACTGCTGACTGGGATGTGCTGGCTAAGGACTATGTGCTCTATTGCGTGAAATATATGAACCCTTGGCAGGCAAAGTATATTCGTCGTGGTGTTGACAAGTTGAAGGAGAATGAAGTGGAAACTGAGAATGTCCGTAAGGATTTCAGCCTTTTCAATTCTGATGTTGAACATAATAAGGAGAATCCTGTTAATCAGAATGACGAAGTATGCAGTGTTACTACGATGAACATGACACAGGCCAAGTTCCCTGTATATGTTACTCTTGGTAAGAATGCAGATGATGAAACCAGACCTTCTCAAGCTTGCAACCTTATTCTGACCTTTAATGATAACAAGTGTACGATCTCTGCAGAAGATGCTCCTGACGTGGAATTTAATGGCGGATCTGGTGAGTTCATCGTTAAGGGAACTTCGTTGCCTGAATACAAAGACTACCAGTGGGGTAACATGAACGGTGAGCCTGTTCAGCGTGATATTCTTCGTTTGTCCTACGGTATGACCTTCAAGAAAGGCAAGGTTATTGGTACAAAGATTGTTAATGGTAAGGAAGTTGACTGGATCTTGGAGAATGACGTGCAGGTTACCACAAACGATACGTTGGTCGTTCAGGATCGTGAGTCAAACAAGAAGGAGTTCTTTAAGAACACATATGTTGTACAACCCTAATTTAGGAGGCAAGAATTATGAAAAGTATTATAAATGGTTTTTTAGCTGTTAGCTCTATGCTGTTGGCCGTTTCCTGCGCCGATTACAACGAGACTAACAATTTCAAGGCTGATGCTGCTTCCGGTTATGAGATTCCTTATAAGGACTTGGATCCTGTGAAATCATATATCAATAGGGACAAGTATCCCAACATGACGCTTGGTGCCACATTGAAAGTGGCTGACTTTAACAAGCAGGCACTGGAACATGCAGCTGCCGTTACCAATTTTGACAATTTCGCTTTTGGTAATACCCTTATGCCAGGTACCATTATTAACGAGAAAGGTGTCATGAACTTCCTTTCTATGATGGACCTTTTGGGACATGTTGAGGAAATTGGTGGTGAGGTGTTTGGTAGTCCTATCTTTGCTAATGCCAATCAGCCAGATGGATGGTTGTCGATGCTTACTGCTCCTGTCGAAATCAAGGTGGAACCGGTAGAAGATAAATATGTAGACTATACCACGATGGATGAGTTTACAGGTACCATTGTAAAGAATGGTTCTGGTAAAAATAAAACTGCTATCGTGAAGAATTACGATGGCGACGCTAACGCCCTGAAGGTTCCTAAGAGAGCAAGGGTCTACATTGTGGAAGGCTTTGATCTTGATCCTAAGGGTAACTATACCGTTACCTTCTATGCTCAAGTTGACAAGGATGAAACGATTATCTGTACTTTTGCTGACAGTCTGCAGAATACTGGCAAGGACTCGGATGGTAAGTTGATTTCCAAGAAGTACGCTATCAAAGCTGGTGGATGGAAAAAGATGAATATCGAGGACCTGAAGCCTGCAGAGAACGCTACGGCAGGATATTTCATGATTGAGGGTAACTTGAATGCTGACGTCTATATCAAGGAAGTAAAAGTCGTTCACAATCCTGATAATCACCGTCCACAAACGGAGCAGGAGGTTAAGGACACCATCAACTATGCCATCAATACATGGTGTGAAAACCTGATGAAGTATAATGCTGGTCGTATCAAGTCGTTTGACCTCATCGACGAGGCTATCGATACAAAGACTTTAGAGGGTACCGATTATTTTGACCTCAAGCATTCTTCTGATAAGATCTTCTGGCAGGATATTCTTGGTAGTGATCAATATGCTCCCGTAGTTTCCAAGGTGGCTGCTGCTGCTTATGAGAAACATGGTGGTGATCCTGCGGCTCTGAAGTTCTTTATCAGCGAGTCTGGTCTTGATGTGGAGAAGAAATTCAATAGCTTGAAGTACTGGATGAAGGTCTGGGAAGATAATGGTGCCAAGATTGATGGAATCAATGCTAAACTGAATCTCTTCTATAGCGAGGATGCTGCCACGCAGGCAGAGACAGAGGCAACTTTGAATACGCTTCTTGAGAACCTTGCCAAGACAGGTAAACTGATTCGTCTGTCTAACTTCGATATCAAGTACAAAAATGCTGAAGGATCTAATGTCTCGGCAAAAGATATCACAGAAGAACAGCGCCAGAAACTTGCTAACTTCTATGGCTATGTGCTCAAGAAATACATGGAAACGATTCCTAACGAGAACCAGGCTGGTATTTGCAAGGGCAACATGGCAGATACGTCAGATCCTGTAGGTCTCTGGTCTGTTAATCCAGATAGCAAGGACTGGGTGCGCACAGCTACCTACGAGGCATTCTGTAATGCACTCAGTGGAAAATAGTACGAACTGGGAGATAGCTGCCAGTGAACAGAAGGACACGTTCTGATGGTCCTGGCAGCTGTCTTTCAAAACTCTCTCGAAAATAGAATTTTGTGATTTATTCATTTTTATTTTTAACTAATTATTATTAATCTAATTTTTTTCTATTATGAAGAAATTATTTACACTTGTTGCTCTCTTAGCAGTGTTCTTGGGAGCAAAGGCAGAGTGGGTAGAAGTTTATTCTATTGACTACTCACAAAAAACAGCTTTCCCATTCTATGTGATGGGTTATGTACCTGAGTGGGTAGACGGTGTTATGACCGACTACGGTGCTCAGTATGGTTACAAGACCGATGCTGAAATGGACGATTTTACTGGCGGAACAGAAGTTGGTACTGTGACTACTGAGGGTGGCACAGTTTACCACAAGGTTCAGCTTGATAATCCCGCTTGGCACCAGTATTTCATTGCTGATGGTATCAAGACTGAGATTGATGGATCTTACAAAGTTACTGCCATGGCGAAGGCTTCTGAACAAGTTACCGTCAACGTCAACATGGGTTGGGGCTGGGGTGAAGGCCAGCAAGCTGGAGGCTCTGTTACAATCGGCACTGAATGGGCCGAGGTAGAGTGGGAGTACTCTGGAATCGGTGGTACTTCTTGTAACCTGGTTGCACAGCCTGGTGGCTCTACAGCAACTATTGAGTGGAAGTGGCTGAAGGTTACACACAATGCAAAGCCAGCTAAGCCCGTTGTTTGGCAGGAGTGGCTTACAAGCGATGGTCAGCCTATTATTCCTGATGTAGAGCATACTAATAAATACATGGGTGATGCTGAGACTGCTTGGCCTGCTTGGGCTACTGAGGGCAATCCTAACGGAGTATGGAAAGGTGATCAGACTGGTTTGATTTGCGCTTGGGGTAAGACCAAGGGCAGAAACCTTGGCGAGAACTTTAAAGGTGATGGCGAAGGTTATAATCCATTCCCCGCTGACATTACAACTGATCCTGACGATCCAACAAACCACGTATTCGTAGTTCATGGTGCTGTTGCTGACACAGAGGGTGATCCTTCTGCATGGGATAACCAGTTCTGGATTCAGTCTCCTAAGTCTTGGAAGGCTGGTGAGACGCTGAAGATTAGCTTCCGTTATAAGTGTTCAAAGGAGAGTGTGAAGACTGGCACTCAGATTCACAAGCAGAACCCGTCAGAATACCTCATCTGGCATGCTATCGGTGACATTACCTTCACTAACGAGTGGCAGACCTTCGACGATACTATGACCATGGGTGATGATATGGCCGGTGGTTGGTCTATCGCCTTCAACCTGAATGCAAATGATAAGGATGCTATTGACTTCTTCTTCGACAATCTCTCTTGGCAGAGCATGAAGCTTGAAGAGGGTTACTTCCTTGCAGGATGTAACACTGAGACAGGTCTTGAGTATGACCTCGACAATGCTGTTCCTTTTGCTGATGAAGATGGCGACTTTGTTGCTACTGTTGGTGAGGCTGGTAAGAAAGATACCTATGTTAATCAGGTAATGATTTCTACAGTTTGTGGTAACGACGCTCAGTTCAAGGCTAACACGCTGAAACCTTCTGGTTCTATCACAAACGATCCTGACAACTGGATGGACTATACCGCTGTTACTAACTCTAAACTGAATCTCCCAGGCTCTGGCGTATGGAAGGTTTATCTTGACACAGCGTACGATGCTATGGCATTCGAGATGCTCGAAGGTGAAGAGAAAGAAGCTGTTGATATCGTAACCAATGCTACAGAGATTAAGATAGAAGCTGTGGAGCGTGAGTACACTGCTGATGAGGCTGAGGCTGCCGGTGTTGAGACTCCAGAAAATCCTGGAAATACTTGGGACAACCAGTTCTTCCTCTATTCTAACCGCAATCTTAAGCCTGGTGAGGTAACTGTTCTCGAATTCGATTATAAGGCTACTGGTCCAGCTAAATCTTCTGCTGCATTCCAGGGTATTGTTGCTGGCAATCCGGACTATATTACTGGTGCTTTCAGCTTGGAAGGAGATGACGCCTTTGATACTGAAGTAAAGCATTACAAGAAAGAGCTGACAATGCCTGCTAAGAAGTGGGATGGTGCTGCTGTTGACGCTGTAACCTACATGACCTTCGACTTGGCTTGCATCAAGGAAGCTAATACTTATACCTTTACGAACATTAAATGGTATCTTAAGGATGATGAGCTGAACACAGCAGGTCAGACTTTGGAGAACCTGATCAATGAAACTGGTGAGGCCAACTTCGCAATCAAGATTGGTGCTGGTACTAATCCTGTTCCTATGGGTATCGAGAACGTAGCTGCTAAGGGTGCTAAGACTTCTACCGCTATCTACAACCTCGCTGGTCAGCGTGTTGCTAACAGCTTCAAGGGTATCGTAGTTAAGGACGGTAAGAAGTTCGTGAAGTAATTATTGTAAATACAATAAATTACATATCCTAATGGTAATCGGGGGCGTCGCTGCTCCCGATTACTTTTTTTATTCTTTCTCGCTGGAGTCCTTTTTTATCTCTCGCAGATCTCGCAGATTTTTATAGCTGGCGGAGAAGGTTCCCAAAGAAAAGATCTGCGGCATCTGCGACTTCGCAACGCCACACTCTGCTTGCAGAGAATCTGCGAGAAAACAATATCTCTGCGAGAGATAATATGAAACAGTAGTATCCGTGAGAGCAGTTCGGGATTTTTTTTTTCTGAATTGTTTGGAAGTTTCAAAAATACTACGTATCTTTGCAGCATGGTAGAGCAAGAAATGAAGCGTGAAATGGGTAAATGGCTGATGGATGTGGCAAAGTACATGTTCACAGCTTTACTAATATCTACGATTTTTGCAGATATGAAGGAGCCTATTATTATCTATTGTGCTGTGTTCTCTGCTTTTGTCCTCCTCTTTTGGGGTTGGACTCTTTTTGGAAGTAGTTTTGATGGTAAGAATAAAAAACGGTGAAGATTATGAATACAATTATTATTTCTGGTTCGTTAGCTCTTTTTGCTACTATTGTTGGTCTGTACTATCTGTATCAGGACAAGCATCAGAATAATTATGGAGTGTAAGTGGAAAAGTTAAGCACAGCACAAGTAATTATTGTAAATACAATAGATTACATATTCTAATGATAATCGGGGGCGCCACTGCTCCCGATTACTTTTTCTTTATCCTTTCTCGCAGGAGCCTTTTTTATCTCTCGCAGAAGGCTTTTTTCTTATCTCTCGCAGATGGCGCAGATCTCGCAGATTTATATGATAGGCATATGGTTCGCAAAGTAAAGATCTGCGTCATCTGCGGCATCTGCGAGAACACAATATCTTCGCGAGCATTTTATCTCTCGCAGGAGCCTTTTTTTTATCTCTCGCAGATCTCACAGATTTCGCAGATTTATTCGATGGGGTATGGTGCGCAAAGTAAATATCTGCGCCATCTGCGCCATCTGCGAGAATCCTATATTCTGCGAGACACTATGTTCCCGCGAGAAACAGTAGTATCTGTGAGAGCCCTGCGGGATTTTTCCACTGAATTGTTTGGAAGTTTCAAAAATAGTGCGTATCTTTGTGCGTGATAATGAGAGATGATATGACAGCACGAAAGTATCCTGTAGGCATTCAGACCTTCTCGCGGATGATACGCGAGGGGATGGTTTATGTGGACAAGACTGATTTGGTTTGGCAGTTGGCTCATTATGGTACCTTTATCTTTCTGAGCCGTCCAAGACGTTTCGGTAAGTCGCTTCTTACTTCTACACTGGAGTCTTATTTCCAAGGGGAACGCGAGTTGTTCGAAGGACTGAAAATCATGGAGCTTGAGAAGGAGTGGACGGAGTATCCTGTGTTTCGTCTCGATTTGAGCAGCGCCAAGAATGCTTCAGATATGACGGAATTGCGCCGCAAGCTCTTATTGATTCTTGAACCCTATCAGAAACTCTATGGTAGGTCTCAAACGGAAGTGGCGCCAGGTGAAGTCCTGTCGGGACTAATTATGAGAGCCTCTGAGCAGACAGGTAAGCAAGTGGTGGTTATCGTTGATGAATATGATGCTCCGCTGCTTGAAGTCCTTCACGAGCAAGAAAGACTCGACGACATACGCAGGGCAATGCAGGAACTGTATCAGCCACTGAAAGCTAATGAGCGCTTTATCAAGTTCTGTTTCATTACAGGTATCACCAAGTTCTCACAATTGAGTATTTTCTCTACCATCAACAACCTGATGAATGTCACGATGGATTCTGCATTTGCAGCCATTTGTGGTATTACAGAACGGGAACTGACAACAACGCTCCGTCAGGATATTGAATACTTGGCAGAACTTAACGAGATGACGTATGACGAGATGCATCAGGCGCTAAAACTGAAATACGATGGCTATCACTTTACCAAGAATAGCGAGGAGGTGTACAATCCATTTAGCTTGATAAAAGCATTCCAGCAACGTGAACTCAGCAATTGGTGGTTTGAAAGTGGTACGCCGTCTTTCCTCATCCGTCAGTTAAAGCATTTTGAGACCGATATTACATCACTTGACCGACTGGAAGTGCCAGCATCTGCTTTTGACCAACCCACAGAGAATATGGTGGATGCACTCCCATTACTTTATCAGTCGGGCTATCTGACCATCAAGGACTATGACCGCGATGGGCAAGTTTATACGCTTTCCATTCCCAATCAGGAAGTACGTTCGGGTTATGCTGAAGGTTTGCTTCCTGCATATACCGGTCTGAGTGGTAGTAGTGTACAGGTTGGCTTTGCTCTAAAATTCTGGCGTGCATTGAAGAAGAATGACATAGACCTTGCGATGCGTGAGATGCAGAGTTATCTTGCCGGCATTCCCTACGTTGAGGGCTTTAAGAAGAAACTGGAAGATGCGGCGACCGAAGAAGGTTTTTATGAATATACGCTGTATCTCATTTTCTCAATGCTGAATGTCTATGTCCGTACTCAGGTTAAGACATCCAGCGGACGTATAGACATGGTAGTGGATATGCCTGATGTTATTTACATCTTTGAGTTAAAGAAATCGGGAACGTCGGCAAAAGCATTGGAACAAATTGATCAAAAGGGTTATGCTATACCTTATGAAACGGACGGCCGAGAAATCATCAAGGTTGGGGTTACTTTTGATGTGAATACACGAACAATATCGGATTGGCAGTTGGGGGGTACGGAATGATCTGCGTAATCTGCGCCATCTGCGAGAAAACAATAACTCCGCGAGAGATAGTGAGAAATAGTAGTATCTGTGAGGGTGTTACACCAGGAAAACAATATGAGACATTAAGAAGTCGCTTATGTGGCTTCTTTTTTTTACCTTTGCACACTGAAAAAAGAAAAACTTATTATTACTAATATGTACAAGACACTATTCTTAACTGCTGCTATGATGGCGGCAAGCATTCAGATGAATGCGCAGACATTAGCTAAAGACTACAAAGGTTCAGGTAATAACAATCCCATCAGTGCCAACGTATTCTGTGCTGACCCTACGGCACTGGAATACAATGGTCGCCTATATGTCTACGGATCGAACGACCACCAGGAATTTCTGGCCAACAATAAGAAAGGCGACAATACCTATGGTAATATCAAGTCTATTGTGGTCTTCTCGACAGATGACATGGTGAACTGGACGTTCCATGGCACCATTGATACTAAGAAACTCTGTGCAGGATGGCAGCCGAGCGCATGGTACAAGGGTTATGGCGTGTCGTGGGCACCAAGTGTCACTTGGCGTCATAACGATACCACTGGTAAGGACGAGTTCTTCCTCTATTTCTGCAACAGTAGTCATGGCGTAGGTGTGCTGAAGGCTGAGTCACCCATTGGTCCTTGGACATCGCCTAATAAGGAGTTGATGGTTACTTACGATACCCCAGGTGCCAATAAGCAGGGAACAAATGCCAATTTTGACCCAGGTGTGACCATTGACGATAACGGTGTGGGCTGGCTTTCTTTCGGTGGCCTCGGTCCTAGCGAGAAGTTTTTTCCTGAAGCTGCCCGTATCGTCAAGTTAAAGCCTTCGATGACAGCTGTGGATGGTTCGGCTGTTAAGATTCCTGCCCCTTACCATTTTGAGGCTAACGAATTGAATTACATTGGTGGCAAGTATGTCTATACCTATTGCTCGAACTGGGCATCACGTAACGATTGGAGTACCTACCAGACGGAACACAACATCACAACCAGTGCACCTGGTGGTGGCACCATGTGCTATATGGTCAGCGATGACCCCTTGAATCCTGATTCATGGGTCTACAAAGACTATTACGGTCCTGGTGTTGCAGGCAACAACCACTCGCACCTGCAGAAGTTCCAGGGTAAGTACTACCATATCTACCACAACCACGGCAGTGTCTTGTTGGATGCCATGAAGAAGGATGGTGCTGTAGATGCCAGTGCTGGTGACTATCGTTCGATTTGCGTGAATAAAACAACGGTGAACGAGTCGACAGCGACTGTTAACCTTGTCACGCTGAATCAGGAGGGTGCAGCACAGATTAAGAACGTGAATCCTTATATGTGGCAGCAGGCTGAGACGATGGCTACCTGTGGCGGAGTGAACTATGAGGACATGACCAACATTAAGAAAAATACCAAAATCAGCACGCTGGGCAACGATGCCTCAGAGAATATGCAGGTGAAGATGAAGGTTGGATCGTGGATTAACGTGCGAAAGGTTGATTTCGGTACAACAACAGGTGCCGACCGGTTTGTGCTGCGTGCCAAGGGTACGGGTAAGCTGGATGTACGTACCAGCTTTAATGCCAAGGGAACCATTGCAACCATCGAGTTCTCTTCAACAGATTTCGAAGACCATGTTCTGGAGATTCCCGCTGAGAAATTAGCTAAATTCAAGAATGTGAAGAGTAACCTCTATTTCGTTGTCACTGAAGGCGAGGATGTCTATGTAGACGCTTGGAAATTCCTTGAGACCGGTTCTACCGCCATTCAGGAATTGTCAAATAGTACATCTTCCAATAGTCAATTATATGACTTGTCAGGCCGTCGCCTGTCAGGAGCCCAGCAGCATCGCGGCATCGTCATCGAGCAATATACCGACGAGAATGGTGTGAAGCACAGCCGCAAGGTGGTGACGGGCAAATAATAAGAACTCTTCTGCATGGCACAGATGAAAAGCTTCAAGGAGCTGAAACCTTTGGCCCTATGGCTGGGCGCCCTATTGGTGGGCGCCTTTGCCTTGTTATATTTTGAGGCAGACCTGCTGTGGAAGGTGCAGCAGCACAACGTGTTCCTGAATACGGCGCTGTTCTTCAAACAGCAGATGGTGGTACCTGGCGGTATGCTGTCGTATCTGGGCGCCTTCCTGACCCAGCATTTCTACTATCCCTGGATAGGAGTCGTCATGCTATGTGCCTTGTGGCTGCTGCTGATGTGGCTCACGAAGCGGGCATTCAACATCCCTGAGCAATGGCTGGTGCTGACACTGATACCTGTCGCCATCCTGTTGGTGGCCAACATGGACCTGGGCTACTGGGTTTATGTTATCAAGTTGCGTGGCTATTTCTTTGTACCTACCCTTGGCGTGATTGCCGCTGTCTCCCTGTTCTGGGCGTACTGCCAGTTGCCTGAAAAGCAGTGGGTGCGTGCGGCCTTTGTAGCAGTGGTCGTGCTGGCCGGCTATCCCTTGATGGGTGTCTATGCCTTAGCTGCCGCTATCCTGATGGCACTCCATCAAAGGGACAGGTTTTTGATGGTCATCAAACAACCTCTCCCCTTGGTTGCTGCTTTGCTGTGTGTCATCGTCGTTCCCCTGGTGTACTACAATTTTGTCTATTACGAGACCAATATTATAGACATCTATCGTACGGCCCTGCCGGTGTTTACTATTAGTGATAGTTATTCGGAGTACTACTATCCCTACTATGCGCTGGCTCTTTGCTTCCTGCTGCTGACATTGATCAGCCATCGGGAGTGGAAAGCTCCGAAGCACCCTGTCATGGACTGGGTCAAGCAAGGAGTGGTGCTGGCTGCTGTCGTTGGCTGCGTCTATCATTTCTGGTATAAGGATGCCAACTTCCACCATGAGTTGCGTATGCAGCGCTGTGTGGAGCAGGCTGACTGGGAAGGCGTGATAGCAGAAGGTGCCAAGCAGGAGGGTGAGCCTACACGATCGATTGTGATGATGCACAACTTGGCATTGAGCCGCTTGGGTCGTCAGTGTGATGAGATGTACAGTTTCCCCAAAGGTTCTCACAAGTCTAACACACCACTGCCCATCTTTATGTATCATGTGGCAGGACGCATGATGCTCTATCAATACGGCATGATGAATGAATGTCACCGTATCTGCATGGAGGACGGCGTGGAATATGGCTGGAATGTGGAACTGCTGAGATATATGGCACGCTGTGCCATCTTCTGCAACGAGAAACAGGCTGCCAGGAAATTCCTGGATATCCTCAGGGAAACTACATACTATGGTTCGTGGGCAGACCACATGGAAGCACTGATGAACAATCCGAAACAGTTGGCTGATGATGCGGAGACGGGACCCGTTGCACGCATGCAACACTATACGGACAGGTTGGACGCTGTAGAAGGTAAGGTGGAGAACTGCATCATGACCACATTGGCAGGCCATGATGCTGACGACCTCTATTTCCAAGAACAGGCTGTGCTCGGTGCGATGTGGACTAGAGACCCTGCTTACTTCTGGCCTCGCTTTGACCACTATGTACAGTTGAACGGTGAGGACAAGATGCCGCCCCGCATCTTCCAGGAGGCCGCTTGGCTGTTTGCCAACATGCAAGGTATGGACGGACTGAACGAATGGTCGCTGGAGCCTGGTGTCAAGGAGCGCTTTACTGCCTTCATGCGACTGTTGCAGCAGTTTGGCAAGACGCACAATCCTGCCATCCGACAGGAGTTACTTCAGTATTTCGGTAATACCTACTATTTCGAGTACTTTTTCTTAAAAGACATCACCTATTATTAAGCGGCCTACGGCCTAAATGATAATTGATAAATGATAATGGCGGGCTATGCCCTAAATGATAACTGATAATTGATAAATGATAATGGCGGGCTGCGCCCTAAATATATTGATATGCAAATGAATACAAAGATTGTGTATTTACTCTTCACTATAGTTGCTCTGCTATTTGTGTCCTGTGGGCACCAAGTTCCTGAAAGTTTCTGGGAGAAGGATGAGTTGCCCAATATCTATCCTGACTATACCAATGTGACGGTACCTATCAACATTGCACCGCTGACGTTTGAGATAGATGGCAAGGTGGATGACGTAGTCGCTCGTCTCTCTGTTGGCGATGAAGAGGTGGTGTGTGGCGGACTAAAGATACAGCCTGATGCGGATGACTGGCGCAAACTGGCTGAGGTCGCCAAGGGTAAAGCCATCAATGTGGAGGTCTATGTGAAGGACAATGGTAACTGGACCCGCTTCAAACCATTCAATATCTATGTTTCGCCCGATTCCATCGACCCTTATATCTGCTACCGACTCATCTCTCCTTCGTATGTCACCTATGAAGAGCTGACCATCAACCAGCGTTGTCTGGAGAACTACGACGAAAGCGTCGTCTTCGACAATATGCTCTGTTCGGAGGGCGCGCAGGGCCAATGCATCAACTGCCATAACTACCAGCAATACAATCCTGACAGGATGCAGTTCCACGCCCGTCAGAATATGGGTGGCACCGTCATTGCCTATGATGGAAAGATTCAGAAGATCAATATGCGCAACGACTCTATCCTGTCGGCAGGTGTCTATCCCACCTGGCATCCCTGGCTTCCGCTTATCGTCTATTCCACGAATATGACGGGACAGATATTCCACAGTGTCAACCCCAACAAGATAGAGGTGTTCGACTCAGAGAGTGACCTTATCGCTTATAACGTGGAGAAAAACGAGGTGACGAATATCGAAAAGGATCCTGCGGAGATGGAGTGCTTCCCCTTCTGGGCACCGGACGGCAAGACGCTCTACTACTGTAGCGCGCATTTTGAGTACAGCGACTCAGTGGGCGATAAGGGTATGGAGTTTATTACCCGTACCCAAGAGGCGAAATACAATCTCTACAAGAAGCGTTTTGACCCTGAGACTCTGCAGTTCGGACCGCGCGAACTGGTATTTGCTGCAGACAGCCTCGGCAAGAGTGCTACGCTGCCCCGCATCTCGCCCGATGGCCGCTACCTGATGTTCACGCTTGCCAAATACGGTGTCTTCCATATCTGGCATCACGATGCAGACCTCTTTCTCCTGGACCTTCAGACGGGCGAGGTGCGTAACATGGAAGAAATCAACTCACCCGATACGGAGAGTTATCACTCCTGGTCAAGCAATGGCCGATGGGTGGTGTTCAGCAGTCGCCGCTACGATGGCAACTATACACGGCCATTTATTGCACATGTCGACGAAAAAGGAATCGGCACCAAGCCTTTTGAACTGCCTAGTGCCGATCCCGATTATCATCGTCAATTCTTGAAGTGCTACAACATCCCTGAGTTCATGCGAGGCCCTGTTACTATCCGGCCTCAGAAATTTGCTGATGTCCTCAAGCAGGATGCTGTGCCTGTGAAGTACGTCAATAAGTTTTAACGTATCATGACCTTTCTGGAGCTGCCATCGGCACTGCGCTCGATGCAGAGTCCGTGGGGCTCATCCAGTTTCCGACCCTGCAGGTCGTAATAGGTCTTCGGGCCATCAACGTAGTTATACTTCATGTTCTCAATGGCCGTGCTGCCTTTGTCAATCGTGAAGATGAAAGTGCTTAGACTTCCTGCTGGCATCTCATAAAGATACTTATTGGTGGATTCTGCCATGTCAAGTTTTGACTTTTGACAGAGATTCTCACTTTCGTTGCCTGTCGATAACCATAATTCGCCGCTCTTTGCATAAACATTATCGGGCAGGGTAATCATCAAATCTCGAATGTTGGCCGTCGTGTTAATAGCCATTACGATGATAGAGTCGCCTTTTTGGTATGCTGAGAACTGGTAGTTCTGTGCTACTTCCTCTTTCGTGCGCCCAGCATTTGCGTCTTGTGAGGTCTCCAAGCGGGTAGAACCCGTGACATTCTTCGAAAAGTGGGACATCACAAAGGCACGAGGCAGCAGGGCATCCTTTTTGTTCTCTGCACCATATTCGGTCTCACCCGTTCCGCAGAAAGACCAATGGGCACGCAGATACCAGTAGATGTAACCCGTGCATCCTGCCAACATACATTCGTTGAGTTCTTCGGCGAATATTAGGTTCTCATTCCAATTGGGCAGTCGGTCTTTTAAATCACTACTAACAGAGTGTTCAGTCATCCAGACCTCCTTGCCAAGTGGGAGCGCTGCATCGGCAACGGGCTTAATGTATTGGAGTGGCATGTGTCCATAGATGTGTCCGGCAAAGATGTCAACCTGCTCACGACAGGTCTGATCGTTCAACAACGCATCGAAATACTCTTTAGCGTATCCTAATGGCTCGGCACTGATCAGACGTACGCCGTCATATGTCTCGCGGTCAAGCAGGTGGACATAATTCTTAATCAGATCGACCTGTTCCTGTGGCTCATAGAGACAGCCGGAGTAGTTCACCCACCAGTCGGGCTCATTTTGGATGGATACGGCATCCATGACGACATCATGATCTTTCATCCACTTCAGGAAGGTGTTAAACCAGGGGAAGAACGACTCATAGCAGTCCTTGCGCAACCTGCCTTTCTGGTTGCCTTGATCTTCGGCATTGCCGCCTGCAGCAGTATTGTTGGTCTTATACTCTCCGGGAGGCGACCAAGGGGTGCCGAAGACAATGCCTTTACGGTTTTTGACAATCTTGGCTGATGGCAGGGAACCATTCCAGTCGTAGTCGCCCCAATTGTCACCCTCAAAACTCGGCGAAATCTCCATACGCAAAATATTCAGTCCGATTTTTGAAAGCTTGCCAGGACCATAGAGTTTGCTCACACAAGCGTTGTCATCACCGAATGGCTTCATGGCGCCATCGCAGCAGGCACCGCCAAAACCGGTGATGGTCTGTTTCTTGGTGTTGTACACCTTTAATGAGGTGCGGGGCTTTGCTGCCTGGGTAGCAGTAACGCCCATGAGTACAACAAGAGAAAGAATAGTTTTCTTCATTGATAATAATTATTAAATAGTTGTAGTATCTTCTATCTGGTTTTGGGTGGCAAAGTTACTAAGAAACGTGCGAAGAACAAAAGAAATTCCTGTATTTTTTAGCGCTCTTTAGTGTATTGATACACCAGAAAAAGAATGTGAGACAATCGCGTATGGACTATTATATATATATTGTGTATCTTTGCAACGTAATTCAAATAAAACAACCAAACAATTACTAACAACAATGAAAAAGACAGTTATTATAACGCTGCTATTAGCTGTTCTGCCTGCCCTCAAGATGCAGGCAGCTGTAGATCCAAACTTCTACATCTTCCTTTGTTTCGGACAATCTAATATGGAAGGTAATGCCCGTCCAGAGGCTGCCGACCTGGCAAGCCCCGGTCCTCGCTTCCTGTTGATGCCCGCCGTGGACTTCCCCGCAGTTGGCGACCGTCCTGCCCGTAAGATGGGTGAGTGGTGTGAGGCATCGGCTCCGCTGTGCCGTCCTAATACCGGACTGACTCCTGCCGACTGGTTCGGCCGTACCATGGTGGCTTCACTGCCTGAGAATATCAAGATTGGTGTGATCCACGTCGCTATCGGTGGTATCGACATCAAGGGCTTCCTGCCCGACAGCATCAAGGAGTATGCTGAGAAGAAGGCTCCAGGTTGGATGAAAGGTATGTTGGCCGCTTACGACAACAACCCCTACAAGCGTCTGGTGGAGCTGGCCAAGAAAGCCCAGAAGGATGGCGTCATCAAGGGTATCCTGATGCATCAGGGCGAGACCAATACCGGCGACCCCAAATGGGCTGGCATGGTGAAGCAGGTGTATGAGAACCTCTGTGGCGACCTGCAGTTGAAGCCCGAGGAGGTGAACCTCTATGTGGGTAATATCGTACAGGCTGGTGGCAAGGGTGTCTGCATCGGTTGCAAGAAACAGATTGACGAACTGCCTCAGACCATCCATACTTGTCAGGTGATTTCTTCTGATGATTGCTCGAATGGTCCCGACCGCCTGCACTTCGATGCTGCTGGCTATCGTGAACTCGGTTGCCGCTATGCTGAGGCTGTTGCCCGTCACCTTGGTTTCGAGCCCAAGCGTCCCAAGGATATGCCTGTTGCCAAGAAGATTGAGATTCCTGCTGATGCCGTAACTGTAGAGAATGCCATCCCCGGCAATGAGTTCCCGAAGATTGACAAGCAGCGTCGTGCCTACTTCCGCATCCAGGCTCCTGAGGCCCGCAAGGTCGTTGTAGATATCTGCAGCAAGAAATACGAGATGCAGCCCGACGGTAAGGGTGGCTTCATAGCCGTGACCGATCCGTTGCCCGTGGGCTTCCACTACTACTTCATGAATATTGATGGCGTGAACTTCATCGATCCTGCCAGTGAGACCTACTTCGGTTGCAACCGCGAGGCCGGTGGTTTGGAAGTTCCCGAGGGTCCTGAGGGTGACTACTACCGTCCGCAGGTAGGAATTCCTCATGGTCAGGTGCGCAGCATTTACTACCACAGTCCCAACTCGAAGTTCGGTGAGTGGCGCCACGCTCTCGTATACACTCCTGCTGAGTATGAGAAGGGCAAGAAGAAATACCCCGTGCTGTATCTGCAGCATGGTATGGGCGAGGGCGAGACCAGCTGGATGTTGCAGGGTAAGATGCAGCACATCATGGACAACGCCATTGCCAAGGGTGAGGCAGTGCCTATGATTGTAGTCATGGAGAGCGGTGACATCAAGCAGCCCTTTGGTGGTGGAAACAACCGCGCCGGACAGAGTGAGTATGGCGCTTCGTTCTATCCCGTACTGCTTAACGACCTGATTCCATATATCGATGCCAACTTCCGTACGAAGGCTGACCGTGAGAACCGTGCAATGGCTGGATTGTCTTGGGGTGGTCACCAGACCTTCGACATCGTCTTCAACAACATGGATAAGTTTGCTTGGATTGGTACCTTCAGCGGTGCTATCTTCGGTCTCGACGTGAAGACGGCCTACAATGGCGTGTTTACGAATGCCGACGAGTTCAACAAGAAGATTCACTACATGTATATGAACTGGGGCTCTGAGGACTTTATCAAGAGCCAGCCCATCGTTGACGGCCTGCGTGGCCTGGGCATCAAGGTAGACTCTTCAGTCTCTGAGGGTACTGGTCATGAGTTCCTGACCTGGCGTCGCGGACTCCACGAGTTCATTCCTCATCTGTTTAAGAAGTAACGAATTACGAATTGTGAATTACGAATGAGACATTCCCAAGCTATTCTTTTGACGCTGCTGGCATTCATGGCGATTCTGCCCATGAATGCCACAGAGCGTTTTGTGTTCTTTGAGTCAAAGGCAGGCGCTCTGTCGCTGAAAGGTGCTACCATCGGTTATAGTGACCAGGAACCTAAGGCGGTACAGATAGCTGCCGCTAACCTGCAGCAGGACATCTCCAGTGTGATGGGGTTCACCCCAACGCTCTCACCTCTTACCTCTAACCCCTCACCTCTTATTTTAATTGGTACTGTTGGCTGCAACAAGCAGATAGACCAGTGGGTGAAGCAGAAGGTGCTGAAGGACCTGAAGGGCAAACGCGAGAAATATATCATCACCACCATTGATGGTCAACTGGTTATTGCCGGCAGTGACCGTCGTGGTACTGTCTATGGCATCTATGAGCTTAGCCAGCAGATGGGCGTGTCGCCCTGGTACTGGTGGATGGACGTGCCAGTAACGAAGCGCGACTATGTAGGCATCTTGCCAGGTCAGTATACTGATGGCGAGCCTGCCGTGGAGTTCCGTGGTCTGTTCCTCAACGATGAGGCACCCTGTCTGACGTCATGGGTGAAGAACACCTTCGGTACGAACTATGGCGACCACCGCTTCTATGCCAAGGTCTTTGAACTCATCCTGCGTCTGAAGGGTAACATGATGTGGCCCGCCATGTGGGGCTGGGCCTTCTATGCCGACGACCCCGAGAACTCGAAGACGGCCGATGAGATGGGTGTCATCATGGGTACCTCTCACCACGAGCCCATGGCCCGCAACCACCAGGAGTATGCTCGTAAGCGTGGCGAGTGGGGTCCTTGGAACTACCAGAAGAACCAGCAGAAGCTGGACCAGTTCTTCCGTGAGGGCATTGAGCGCATGAAGGGTACTGAGGATATGGTAACCATCGGCATGCGTGGCGATGGTGATGAGGCGATGAGTGCTGAGGCTGATACCAAGCTGTTGCAGACCATCGTGGAGAACCAGCGCAAGATTATCAAGGAGGTGACTGGTAAGCCTGCCAACAAGACCACGCAGGTGTGGGCGCTGTATAAGGAGGTGCTCGACTACTATGATGCCGGCATGCGTGTGCCCGACGATGTCATCATGCTGTTGTGCGACGACAACTGGGGTAATGTGCGCCGCGTCCCCAATGCCCAGGAGCGTAAACACCCCGGTGGCTGGGGACTGTACTACCATGTCGACTATGTCGGTGCGCCGCGTAATACGAAGTGGCTGAACGTTACCCAAACGCAGCAGATGTTCGAGCAGTTGTCGCTGGCCTACGACCACGGCATCCAACGTATGTGGATTCTGAACGTGGGTGACCTGAAACCCATGGAGTATCCTATCCAGCTGTTTATGGACATGGCATGGAACCCGAAAGAATATACCCAGCAGAATGTGACGGAGCATACGGTCCGCTTCTTCCGCAATGTTCTCGGCGGGGAAACCGCCGAGCGCACGATTGCTGAGGTGGCTGGCGTGTACAACCGTAACTGCCAGTATATGGCTCGTGTGACACCTGAGATGCTGGATGCACGGACCTATAATGTCGTTACCGGTGAATGGAAACAGGTGGCTGACGACTATGCTCGACTGGAGCGTGAGGCACTCCGCCTGTTGCCAGAAATTCCCGCAGCCGCTGTTGATGCCTACCGCCAGAGCGTGCTGTTCCCCGTTCAGGCTATGGCCAACCTCTATGACATGTACTATGCACAGGCCATGAACCAGCATTTGGCGAGCGCCGGTCTGCCCGACGCTAACTGCTGGGCACAGCGCGTGAAAGACTGCTTCCGCCGCGACTCGCTGCTCTGCCATGACTATAATAAGGTGATGGCCGGTGGCAAGTGGGACGGTATGATGACGCAGAAGCATATTGGCTATCGCAGTTGGAACGACGACTTCCGTCACGACATGCTGCCGCGTACAGCCACCGTGCCTGTTGATTCATCGACGGGTGGCTACACTTTCACCGCTGTCCATGGCTATGTGGCTATGGAAGCTGAGCACTTCTATAGCAGCAAGGCTGCTGACGGTACGGAGTGGAGCATCTATCCTGACTATGGCCGTACTCGTAGTGCCGTAGCACTGACACCATACACCAAGCCTGTTGACGGCGCCTCGCTAACCTATCGCTTTGCGTTGCCAGCCAATGCTCCTGCTGAGGTGAAGGTACATGTGGTGGTGAAGTCGACGCTCGACTTCCTGAATGTCGGTGGTCATGAGTATACCGTCAGCCTCGACGGTTCGGAGCCACAGGTGGTAAACTTCAACAAGACACTGGTAGACCGTCAGCCGTATATGTATTCTGAGTTCTATCCCGCAGTGGCTCGTCGTATCGTGGAGAAGACCGTCACGCTGCCTGTCAGCAAGCAGGATTTCCATGAGTTGACCATCGTACCGCGCCATCCCGGCATCGTCTTCGAGAAGATTGTCGTCGACTGTGGCGGCTATCAGCCTCAGTACCTGTTTGGCAACGAAAGTCCGGTGAAACGATAGTTCATAGTTCAAAGTTCATAATTCATAGTTCATAGTTAAGAATGAAGAAATCGTTTTTTGCTATATGTTGCCTGACGGTTGGAATGACCATGATGGCACAGCAGCTACCGTATCAAAATCCGAACCTGTCGGCTAAGGAGCGTGCCATTGACCTGTGTGGTCGTTTGACACTGGAAGAGAAAGCGATGCTGATGCTCGACGAGAGTCCGGCTATTCCACGCTTAGGTATCAAGAAGTTCTTCTGGTGGAGTGAGGCCCTGCATGGTGCTGCCAATATGGGTAATGTTACCAACTTCCCCGAGCCCGTGGCGATGGCTTCGTCGTTTAATCCGGCACTGTTGTATAAGTGTTTCGATGTAGCGTCTACGGAGTTCCGTGCACAGTATAACCACCGCCTCTATGACTTAGGTGGTGAGGATATGAAGATGCGCTCGCTGTCGGTATGGACACCGAATGTCAACATCTTCCGTGACCCCCGTTGGGGACGTGGACAGGAGACCTATGGTGAAGACCCCTACCTGACCAGTATGATGGGCGATGCCGTGGTACGTGGTTTGCAGGGCGATCCGCTGATTGGCGCAACTGGTCAGCACAAGTACCGTAAGCTGTGGGCATGTGCCAAGCACTATGCCGTACATAGCGGTCCGGAATACACCCGCCATACTGCCAACCTGACGAATGTACCGGTGCGCGACTTCTGGGAAACCTACATGCCGGCCTTCAAGTATCTGGTGACGAAGAGTGATGTCCGTGAGGTGATGTGTGCCTACCAGCGACTGGATGACGACCCCTGCTGTGGCTCTAACCGTCTGTTGCAGCAGATTCTGCGCGATGAGTGGGGCTTTAAGTACCTGGTGGTTAGCGACTGTGGTGCCATCAGCGACTTCTATACCTCTCATAAGAGTTCGTCCTCGGCCGTAACGGCCTCGGTGCGAGCTACGCTGGCAGGTACAGATGTGGAGTGTGGCTATGGCTATGCCTATCGCAGCATCCCTGAAGCCGTGCGTCGTGGCCTTATCACCGAGCAGGAGGTCGATAAGCACGTCATCCGTCTGTTAGAGGGCCGCTTCGACTTGGGTGAGATGGACGACCCGTCGCTGGTGGAGTGGTCGAAGATTCCGTATTCTGCTATGAGCACCAAGGCCTCTGCACAGTTGGCGCTGGATATGGCACGTCAGTCTATTGTCCTGCTGAAAAACGGAAGCCTCCCCCTATCCCCCTCCAAAGGGAAGGGGAACTCAGAGACTGCCAAACTCCCTCTCCCTTTGGAGAGGGGTGAGGGGAGGCTCGCTGTTATCGGCCCCAACGCTGACAATGAACCCATGATGTGGGGTAACTATAACGGCACACCGAACCATACGGTGACCATTCTTGATGGCATCTGTGGAAAATTAAAGATTAAAAAGGAAAAATTAAATAAAAACTCCAAATTGTTCTATGCACCAGGTTGTGACCTGACGTATGACAAGGTGATGGAGTGCCATATGGCGACGGAGTGTACAGCTCCCGACGGTAAAAAAGGACTGAAGGGTACTTTCTGGACGAATACGGAGTGGAAAGGTAAACCGTTCACTACGGAGTATTACACCCAACCGCTGGCCGTGACCACTAATGGTATGCACGTCTTTGCTCCCAACCTGCCTATTGAGGACTTTTCTGCAAAGTACGAGACCACCTTTGCACCAAAGGAGGCAGGAGAATACGTGCTGAACGTAGAGGGCACAGGTGATTTCTCGGTATATGTCAATGGTGAGCGCAAGGAGAACCACCACATCTGGCGTTCGACGCCCACCCGTACCGTGCTGAATGCAAAGGCTGGCGAGAAGTTCCAGATTGAGGTGCGTTTCAACACCGTGAAGACGTGGGGTGCAGGCATGAAGATCAATATCGCCCGTGAGCTACCGTTGGATTACCAACAGACCATCGCTCAGTTGAAGGGTATCGATAAGGTGATCTTCGTCGGTGGTATTGCTCCCAGTCTGGAGGGCGAGGAGATGCCCGTTAATATTGAAGGTTTCAAGGGTGGTGACCGTACCAACATCGAACTGCCGAAGGTACAGCGTGACTTCCTGAAAGCACTGAAGGCTGCCGGCAAGCAGGTCATCTTTGTTAACTGTTCTGGTTCGGCTATTGCGCTGGAGCCCGATGTACAGAGCTGCGACGCCATCGTCCAGGCATGGTATCCTGGTCAGGAGGGTGGTACGGCTGTTGCTGACGTGCTCTTCGGCGACGTCAACCCCAGCGGTAAGCTGCCCGTCACCTTCTATAAGCGTAGCAGTCAGCTGCCTGACTATGAGGACTACTCCATGAAGGGACGTACCTATCGCTACTTCAACGATGCCTTGTTCCCCTTCGGCTATGGACTGAGCTATACTTCGTTTGAAATCGGTGAGGCCCGCAGTTCTGTGAATGGCGATGCCGTCGCCATCAACTTTACCGTTGAGAACACGGGTAAGCGTGACGGTACGGAAATCGTACAGGTGTATATCCGCAATACCGCTGATAAGGAGGGACCGCTGAAGACGCTGCGTGGCTTCAAGCGTGTGACGCTGAAAGCTGGAGAGAAGACAGTCGAGACGATACGTCTCGACCGCGAGAGCTTTGAGTGTTGGGACAGCGAGACCAATACCATGCGTGTGAAGCCCGGTAAGTATGAGGTACTGGTGGGCAACAGCTCATTGGATAAAGACCTGAAACGCCTAAATGTTACTATTCAATAATAGCTATGAGAAAAATATACTTATTCCTATCTTTTGTCTGTGCATTGCCAACAGTTGCACAAGAGTATAAATTGTGGTATGACAAACCTGCCGCACACTGGCTGGAGGCACTGCCTGTCGGCAACTCACAGATGGGCGCCATGATCTATGGCGGTACCGATACTGAAGAGATACAACTCAACGAAGAAACCTTCTGGAGTGGTTCACCCCATAACAACGACAGTCCTGCCGCCAAGGCACACCTGCAAGAGGTGCGCGACAGCATCTTTGCGGGTAAGGAAGAGGCTGCCCACAAGATTATCGACCAGAATTTCTTCAAGGGTCCTCACGGCATGCGCTTCCTGCCGGTGGGTAGCGTCAAGCTGTCGTTAGGGCACGAGGATGTCACGAACTATCGCCGTGAACTGAATATCGGTACGGCACTGAACACCACCAGCTATACCTGTAATGGTGTGAAGTACGAGCGTACCGTCTTTGCCTCGCTGGCCGACGGCGTGATCGTTGTCCAGCTGAAGGCTAGCAAGAAGGGTGCCCTGTCATTTGCTGTGGCATTTGACAGTCCCTTGCAATCAAAGGTGTTTACTGTCTCCAAACATGAGTTTATCAAGGGCTCTGTCAATGAACTTGCAGCTGTCGTTGATGGTGCCGAGCACGAAGGCATCAAGGCAGGTTTGAAGGCTGAATGTCGCATCATGGTGGAAGCTGATGGCAAGGTGGGACGTGGCCTAGACAAGTTATTGATTGACAATGCCACTACTGCCACCCTGTATATCACTGCTGCTACTAATTTCGTAAACTATAAAGATATTACGGGTAACCCAGTGAAGAAGAACAATCAGACACTGGCAGCTGTCAAGGGGAAAGCCTATCAGCAGTTGCTGAAGCGCCATGAACAGGCCTACAAGGAGCAGTATGACAGGGTGAGCCTGGAGCTGGGAAAGCCCGCAGGAAAAGCTGCGGGAGTAGTGGAGGCTGCTGCGCTGCCTACTGACCAGCGGTTGGCGAAGTTTGACGGCAGTGACTTGGGACTGGTGGCCCTGATGATGCAGTACGGTCGCTACCTGCTGATATCCTCGTCGCAGCCTGGTGGTCAGGCCGCCAACCTGCAAGGTGTATGGAATGACAAGGTCTATGCCATGTGGGACTCGAAATACACCATCAATATCAATGCCGAGATGAACTACTGGCCATCGCTGGTGGGTAACCTTGTAGAGAACCAGGAACCATTGTTGTCAATGATTCGTGACCTCAGCGAGACGGGTCGTAAGACGGCAGAGGTGATGTATGGCTGTAAGGGTTGGGTGGCCCACCACAATACCGACCTGTGGCGCGTGGCCGGACCTATCGACGGTACGACATGGGGCATGTTCCCCACAGGTGGCGCCTGGTTGACAACGCATATCTGGCAGCAGTACCTGTTTACGGGTGATGAGAAGTTGTTGCGTGAGTACTATCCCGTGATGAAGGGGGCTGCCGACTTCCTGCTGGACTACCTTTGCGAGCATCCTACCTATCATTGGCTGGTCACAGCACCGACTGTATCGCCTGAACATGGTCCCATCGGTAAGCATACCACGGTGACGGCAGGCTCTACCATGGACAACCAGATTGTCTTCGACGTGCTGACCCAGACAATTGCTGCCGCCCGGATTCTCGGTGAGGACAATGCTTACATCACACGTCTTTCATCAGCTCTCTCCAAACTGCCTCCCATGCAGATTGGCAAGCACGGACAGCTGCAGGAATGGCTGTGGGACGGTGACGATCCTAACGACCAGCACCGCCATGTGTCACACCTCTATGGACTGTATCCCTCTAACCAGATATCACCATTTACGCACCCCGACCTTTATAGTGCTGCCGCCACCACACTGATACAGCGTGGTGATCAGGCAACGGGATGGAGTCTGGGATGGAAGACCAACCTGTGGGCACGTCTGTTGGATGGCAACCATGCCTTCTTGATTATTAAGAATATGCTTCGTATCTTGCCTGACGACAGCAAGATGAGACAGTATCCTGACGGACGTACCTATCCCAACCTCTTTGATGCCCATCCACCGTTCCAGATAGATGGTAACTTCGGTGTGGCTGCCGGTATTTGTGAGATGTTGCTGCAGAGTCACGACGGTGCGGTACATCTGTTGCCCGCCCTGCCTGACGACTGGCAGCAGGGGCGTGTCAAGGGTCTGAGAGCCCGTGGCGGTTTTATCGTTGATGAGGAATGGAGTGAGGGAAAGCTTTGCTCAACGACCATTCGCAGTACTATCGGTGGTACGCTGCGCCTGCGCTCGTATGTACCGTTGAAGGGTAAGGGCCTGCGCCCTGCCAAGGGTGATTGTCCCAACTCCTTGCTGGCACCGGCTACTATCAAGCAGCCGTTGCATTCTCCTGAGCTGAAAGCAATTGATAACAAGGTGCTGCCGACGGTCTATGAGTATGACCTTGACACCACTGCAGGAAAAAACTATAAGCTGAAGATATAATGAGAAAGAGTCTATTGATGACAGCCGCCCTGCTGTTGACAACCGCTGCTTGGGCGCAGGAAATGAAGGTGGAGTTTATGACACCCTCCATCGTTCATGTGGTAAAAGGTGAACCCACCAAGAGTCTTGTTGTCATTGCCAAGCCAGAACAGGTGAAGGTGACACAGAAAGGCAATACGTGGAAGAGCAGCGAACTGACGGTAAAGCTCGAACCCGAGACGCAGACTCTGGTCTTTATGACGAGCAAGGGTAAGGTGCTCCTGAAGGAAAAGGGCATCAGTATGGTGCGTAAGAACGAATATGAGTTCGAGGTCAGTCAGAGTTTCTTCCTTGACAAGGATGAGGCTATCTACGGTCTGGGTACCATCCAGAATGGTAAGATGAACCGTCGTGGTGAGAAGAAACGTATGGAGCAGTCGAACCTGGAGGATTTCCAGAACGTGTTGCAGAGCATCAAGGGCTGGGGACTCTATTGGGAGAACTATTCGCCCACGCTGTTTGAGGATAACGCTCAGGGAATGACGTTTACTTCTGAGGCTGGTCAGGGCATTGATTATTACTTTATGTATGGCGGCAGTGCTGACGGTGTCATCGCTCAGATGCGCCATCTGACAGGTGATGTGCCGATGTTCCCCCTGTGGACCTACGGTTTCTGGCAGTCGAAGGAACGCTATAAGACCGCTGCGGAGACAGAGAGCATCGTTGACCAGTACCGTGCGCTGCACGTTCCCTTGGATGGTATCATTCAGGACTGGCAGTACTGGGGTTCTAACTACTTGTGGAATGCCATGGACTTCCTGTCAGAAGATTTCGTCAATGGTCCGCAGATGATCAAGAACGTACACCGTAAGCATGCCCACTTCATGATTTCTATCTGGGCGAGCTTCGGTCCGCAGACCCAGCAGTACCGTGAACTGGCAGAGAAGAATCTGCTGTTGCCCTTTGAAACATGGCCACAGAGCGGTCTGTCGCATATCTGGCCGCCACGCAGGGACTATCCGTCGGGCGTGAAGGTGTATGATGCCTTCAGTCCTGTGGCTCGCGCCATCTATTGGAACCACTTGAAGCGCCTCTATGACTATGGCACTGATGCGTGGTGGATGGACTCTACCGATCCCGACTTCTTCAATCCAAGAGAGAGTGACTATGCGCACAAAGTATATGGCGGTACCTGGCGCTCACAGCGTAATGCCTTCCCGTTAGAGACGGTGCGTGGCATCTACCAATCACAACGTAAGGATGACCGTGGCAAGCGTATCTTCATCATGACTCGTTCCAGCTATGCCGGACAGCAACATTATGGTTCGAATATGTGGAGTGGTGACGTGAATTCCTCGTGGGATATGTTGCGCAAACAGGTTCCTGCTGGACTGAGCTTCTCGTTGACAGGTAATCCTAACTTCAATACGGATATCGGTGGTTTCTTCTGTGGTTCGTATAACACCAAGGGTAAAGGTTCTGCCCCCCAGAATCCACAGTTCCAGGAACTCTATGTTCGTTGGATGCAGTATGGCCTGTTCTGTCCCGTCTTCCGTAGTCATGGTGCCGATGCACCTCGTGAGATCTGGCAGTTTGGCAAGAAAGGCGAGCCTGTCTATGATGCCATCGAGAAGCAGATTCGTCTACGCTACCGCCTCTTACCTTATTTATATAGTACTGCCTGGCAGGTGACCTCTAACAATGACAGCTATATACGTCCATTGTTCAGCGACTTCGCAGCAGACAAGAAGGTATGGGACGTGACCGATGAGTTCCTCTTCGGTCGCAGTATTCTCGCTGCACCTATCGTTAATCCACAATATACGGAGGAGAAGATTATCCGTACCGATGCCATGACGGGCTGGGACAGAAAAGAGGTGAGAGGTGAGAAGTCAGAGGTTAGAGATATGATTGACTGGAGTGCTACAAAGACTGCTGTGAAGTACCTGCCGAAGGGTGCTACATGGTATGATTTTTGGACAAACAAACAATATAAGGGTGGTCAGACGATAACCTTAGAGACTTCGTTCGATCGTGTGCCGATGTTTGTCCGTGCCGGTAGTATCCTGCCATTGGGTCCTGAGATGCAGTGGGTCGGTGAGAAGAAATGGGACAACCTGGAACTGCGCGTCTATCCGGGTGCTGACGGTCAGTTCGTACTCTATGAGGACGAAGGTGACAACTATAACTATGAGAAGGGTGCGTATAGTGTCATCCAGTTCAGTTGGAATGAAAAGACGCATACATTGACCATTGGCGATCGTCAAGGTAGCTATCCGGGCATGCTCCAGAACCGTCAGTTTACCATAGTTCTGCCCGATGGAAAACAACAGACCGTCCGTTACGACGGCATACAGCAGACTGTTCGTTTGTAACATCGGGGAACGGATTCTCCGTTCATGATACACCAGCCAAAGAGTTTGTAACATCAGCCAACGCTGATGTTACAAATCTTTTGTATCTTTGCAAGCGTAATTATTATGAACTATTAACTCAACTAAACATCACACAAATGAAACAGACTTTTAAGACTGCTTTGGCCATTGTGTTGGCCATGAATTGTTTGGGTTTGTGGGCTCAGTGGGGTGCACCTGCCGATCCTAATCCAACCGTAAAACTGAAGGATGCTTACAAGAATTACTTTATGATTGGCGTTGCGCTCAATCAGCGTAATGTAAGCAATGATGACCAGGTGAATCTGGTAAAGGCCGAGTTTAACAGTATCACTGCTGAGAATGACATGAAACCCGGCGAACTGCATCCTAAGGAGGGTGTGTGGAACTGGGAGAAGGCCGATAAGATTGCCAACTTCTGTCGTCAGAACGGTATCAAACTGCGTGGACACTGCCTCTGCTGGCACTCACAGTTTGCCGACTGGATGTTCACCGACAAGAAGGGTAAACCCGTCAAGAAGGAAGTGTTCTACCAGCGTCTGCGTGAGCACATCCATACGGTGGTCAACCGTTATAAGGATGTCGTTTATTGCTGGGATGTGGTGAATGAGGCTATGGCCGACAATGTTCGTCCGAACTTTGCCAATGGTAAGTTCACACCAGGCAGCCCCTATCGTGACAGTCGCCACTACCAGCTCTGTGGTGACGAATTCATTGCCAAGGCTTTCGAGTTTGCACGTGAGGCTGACCCCAATGCCCTGCTGTTCTATAACGACTATAACGAGTGTGACCCCGGCAAGCGCGACCGTATCTTTGACATGGTGAAGAAGATGAAGGATGCTGGTGTGCCTATCGATGGTATCGGTATGCAGGGTCACTACAATGTCTATGGACCTACTGAGGAGGACATCGATGCTGCCATCACGAAGTATAAGACCATCGTGAAGCACATCCATGTTACTGAGCTCGACATCCGTATGAACACGGAGATGGGTGGTCAGCTGCGCTTTTCTCGTGGTGAGAACAAACCCGTGGCAGGTTATATGAACACCCTGCTGACTGATCAGTACAACCGTGTCTTCAAGATTTTCCGTAAGCATAAGGATGTCATCGATTGTGTGACCTTCTGGAACCTCGGTGACCGTGATTCTTGGCTGGGTGTTAACAACCATCCGCTGCCTTTCGACGAGAACTACAAACCCAAGCAGGCTTACTATGCTATCAAGAACTTCGATGCTAAGCTTGACAATGCTCAGCTCAAGGAGGATTTCGTGCCCAATCCCTGCAACCAGCCCGGTCAGGAGTGGCCCAAGGTGAACAGTCAAGGTTATGCCCGTTTCCGTGTAGAGGCTCCCGATGCCAAGTCAGTCATTGTCAGCCTCGGTCTGGGTGGCCGTGGCGGTACGGTACTGCGCAAGGATAAGGACGGCGTATGGGTAGGAACTACTGAGGGTCCGATGGATCCTGGTTTCCACTACTATCACCTGACCATCGACGGTGGCGTCTTCAACGACCCCGGAACACATAACTACTTCGGCAGCTGCCGTTGGGAGAGTGGTATCGAGATTCCTGCTCCCGACCAGGCCTTCTATGCTGAGCGCACTGATATTCCTCATGGCAACATGCAGAAGATCCTGTTCTATTCCAAGAGTCTGGGTAAGATGCAGGAGGCTACTGTCTATATCCCCAATGGCTATGGTAAGCTGGTAAAGGGTAAGAATGGTAAGCTCACACAGGAGCGCTATCCCGTACTGTACCTGCAGCATGGCTGGGGTGAGAACGAAACCAGCTGGCCTGTACAGGGTAAGGCCGGTCTGATTATGGACAACCTGATTGCAGATGGCAAGATCAAGCCCTTCATCATCGTGATGGCTTACGGTCTGACCAACGACTTTAAGTTCGGTACCATCGGTAAGTTTACTGCCGAGGAGTTTGAAAAGGTGCTCATCGACGAGCTGATTCCTTATGTTGACGCAAACTTCCTGACCAAGGCCGACAAGTGGAACCGTGCTATGGCAGGTTTGTCAATGGGAGGTATGACTACCAAGCTCATCACCCTGCGTCGTCCTGAGGTGTTCGGATACTGGGGACTGCTGAGCGGTGGCCAGTATGCTCCTGAGGAAATTAAGGATCCTAAGTGCGTGAAGTATATCTTCGAAGGCTGTGGCTCTAAGGAGAATCCTGCAGGTATCAACAAGAGTGTAGAGTCTCTGAAGGCTGCCGGTTTCAATGCCGAAGGTCTGATCTCTGAAGGTACTGCCCATGAGTTCTTGACATGGCGCCGTTGCTTGTATCTGATGGCTCAGAAGCTGTTTAAGTAACGTTGAACATTGACGCTAGAGAATGAAGCTAACTATTTTATCAACTGTTGTTCTGTGCTTGGCGGCCTCTGCTGCCCAAGCACAGAACCCTATTATTCGCGACCAGTTCACTGCCGATCCTACGGCACGCGTATTTAATAATAAGGTGTACCTGTACCCGTCGCATGACATCGTGCCGCCTGCTGGTCAGCGACAGGATTGGTTCTGTATGGAGGACTACCATGTCTTCTCTTCAGAGAACCTCACTGACTGGACAGACCACGGAGTGATTGTCACCCAGAACAAAGTACCCTGGGTACGTCCTGACTCTTATTCCATGTGGGCTCCCGACTGTGTGGAGCGCAATGGCAAGTACTATTTCTATTTCCCCTCAGCACCTAAAGATGGTCGTGGTTTCGGTGTCGGTGTCGCTGTTGCCGACCGTCCTGAAGGTCCGTTCATCTGTGAGCCAGAGCCTATCAAGGGCATTAATGGTATAGATCCTTGTGTGCTGTTGGCTTCTGATGGTAACGCCTACATCTTCTGGGGTGCTGGCCGTTGTGCCAAGCTCAAGCCCAATATGAAGGAACTGGCTGACGATACCCCCAAGGAGAAAGTCAAGTGGGGTAATCGTGAGTTTGAGATGTTGGGTGTTAACTGTCTAAAAGACCTGCCCAATCGTCAGGCCGAAGGTCCCTTTGCCTTTGAAGCTAACGGTTGGTATTACCTGACCTATCCTTATGTCCGTGAGAATACGGAGGTGCTTGGTTATGCCATGAGTAAGAACCCCATGGGACCTTACGAGTATAAGGGACTCATCATGCCCGAGCACGAGAATGGCTGTTGGACCAACCACCACAGCATCGTCAACTACAAGGGACAGTGGTACCTGTTCTATCACCAGAACGCCTTCTCTCCCCGCGATGACAAGCGCCGTAGCGTACAGGTTGACAAGTTGTACTTCAATGCCGATGGTACCATCAAGGAGGTGAAGAAGACCATGCGTGGCGTCGGTATCAACAAGGCTACCGAGAAGATAGAGATTGACCGCTACAGCACTGCCAGCAGTGATGTGACGACAGCGCTCATCGATACCGTCAATACCTTCCGCAGCTATCAGGCTACCCTGCCTAAGAAGGGCAGCTGGTTGCACTATGCTGATGTAGACTTCAGCCCCATTACCGATGCCTACCTCATTGTCAATGCCAAGGCTGGTGGTAATACCGAGTTCTGCATCCGCGAGAAGAATGCCAAGGGTAAGGTTATTGCCCGTGTGACGATGAATGTCGTCACCCAGATGGGACAGTTCCGTCGTGACCAGAGTAACCAGTGGCTCACACAGACCGTCAATCTGGAGTATGTGCCGAAGGGTGTTACCGACCTGTGTGTCACTTGTGAGGGTGATGCAGAAGTCAGCATCAACTGGGTACAGTTCAAGAACCGTAACAGCTACTTCCAGCCTGTTGCTGCCAATGCCGCAGCAGCACAGCCCGATGCCAACGGCTTTATCCGTCGCTGGATGTTGCTGGAGCCCATCGACTATAACGTACGTTCTAACACCATCCTGACTGAGAGCTATCTGAATGAGAACCTTAACAAGCAGTATTTCAAGGGACAGTTTGATGATAAGAAGCTGCCTCGCGACGGTGAGAAAGTCACTGCCACAGGTATTGCTTTGGCTGGTGGTCCGAGAGATACTAGAATGCAGGCAGGTCCTGCCCAGACCAAGGAGGTCAAGCAGACCCTGCGCTGGCATGCGCTGGAGAGCGAGAGCTATAATGTCAAGGTATTCCGTTTCGCTGAGTCGTACGGCTGTCAGCCTTACAACTCTCTCTTCTGGGGTGTCACCGTCATTGACTGTCCTGAGGAGATGACCGATGTCCGTCTGGCCATCGGTTCTAATGGCGCCTCTATGTGGTGGCTCAACGGTGATCGCGTGCTGACACTGGACGGTGACCGCCGTATGGTGGAAGACGACTGTGTATCACAGCGTCTGACGCTGAAGAAGGGTCGTAACATCCTGCGCTTTGCGCTGGTCAACGGTCCTGGCCTGAGTGATCTGTGCGCCCGTTTCATTGACGAGAAAGGAAAACCTGTAACGGGCTACACCCTAGTGAATAGTGTAAAGTGAATAGTGAAAAGTTTAAAACAGACATTATAACAATGAAAAGAAATAATATAATCAAGGATATTTTATCAGTGAAAATAGTAGCTATACTATTCACTATTCTCTCTTCACTATTCACTAGCCCTGTAAGGGCGCAAATTGGTGCTCCCTATATCCACGACCCCTCGACACTCGCAGAGTGTGACGGCAAGTGGTACACCTTCGGAACGGGTGGGGGAGGCATCATCTCTGATGATGGCTGGTCATGGCATAGTGGTGCTGAGCGCCCAGGTGGTGGTGCTGCTCCTGATATGCTGAAGATTGGTGACCGCTATCTCTGCATCTATGGTGCTACCGGTGGTGGCCTCTTCGGTGGTCATAACGGTCGCATCCTCACCATGTGGAACAAGACCCTCGACCCGAAGTCGCCCGACTTCAAGTGGTCAACAGCTATAGAGGTGGCTTCGTCCGACGGTATGGAGGACTGCGACGCCATCGACCCCTGTCTGTTGTTGGATCCTACCACTGGTCGTCTGTGGGCTACCTATGGTACCTACTTCGGTAATATCCGTCTCATCGAGCTTGACCCCAAGACTGGTGAGCGCGTCAAGGGCAACGTAGAAAAAGATGTCGCTATCGACTGTGAGGCCAGCGCCTTGATGTACAAGGACGGCTGGTACTACCTGTTGGGTACTCATGGCACCTGCTGTGATGGCGTCAACTCTACCTATAATATCGTGGTAGGCCGTTCTCGTTCAGTAGAAGGTCCCTATGTAGACAATGTCGGCCGTGACATGTTCCATGGCGGTGGCCGTATGGTCGTTGCTGCCGGTGACCGTTGCACGGGTGCTGGACACTTTGGCCGTTATATCATCGATGAAGGTGTAGAGGTGATGTCGTTCCACTGGGAGGCAGACTTCGATATGGGTGGCCGTAGCGTCCTTGCCGTACGTCCTATCGTGTGGAAGAACGGCTGGCCTGTTGCTGGCGAGCGTCTCCGTGGCGGTACCTTTGCCATCTTGTCTGAGCGCCGTGGCTACTCGCTGGAGATGGCTGTCGACTTCGTACGTATGCAGCAGGAGCGTCAGCGCTGGGGCGACCGCAACCAGATGCAGCAGCCTCCGAAGCCCGTACCCAACCAGAAGCTGGAGGAGGTCATCGGCACATGGCCTGCTGCCAACACACCTGTTGCAGTCCGTTGCAGCGACTATATGTTCCGTCCTCATCAGCTGTGGGACATCACGCCCGTAGAGAAGGCGGGCGGTTACTTGAGCAATCCTTATTTCAAGATTACCATTGCTGGTACCGACCGTGCCCTGACAGCTACTGCCGACAAGGAGCTGGCTACTGTTGCCTTTAATGGTGGCGACGAGCAACTCTGGCGCATCGAGCAGCTGACGGATGGCACCTACCGCATCATGCCTAAGCAGATCCCCGGTATGGAGGGTGTCAATACACGCTATTGCCTCTATTCGGCTGCCGACAGTACGCCGACGCTGGCCGTCTATGACTATAGCAGCGACAACTCAAAGTGGAACTTGAAGCGCTTCGCTAGTGAATAGTGAAAGCGGGCTTCGCCCTAGTGAATAACGAATAGTGAAAATCAAATAAAAATAGGATGAAACGAATTCTTTTCTCTTACCTCTTACCTCTTGCCTCTTCGCTCTGTCTGGCGCAGAACCCCTTTGTGCAGACATGGTTTACCAGTGACCCAGCTCCGTTGGTACACGATGGTACCATGTATGTCTATACGGGTCATGATGAGGATAATGCCGACTTCTTCTGGATGCAGGAGTGGCGTGTCTACTCCACCAAGGATATGGTCAACTGGCAGGATCATGGTTCACCGCTGGCCTTGGAGAGTTTCTCGTGGGCTGACGACCGTGCCTGGGCAGGACAGACCATCGAGCGCGATGGCAAGTTCTATTGGTATATCTGTGCTCATAGCAAGCTGTCTAATGGCATGGCTATCGGTGTCGCTGTCAGCGACTCTCCCACGGGTCCCTTCCGTGATGCCCTTGGAAAACCGCTCTTCGAGAACGGCTCATGGGATCATATCGACCCGACGGTGATGATTGACGACGATGGTCAGGCATGGCTGATGTGGGGTAATCCGCAGTGTTACTACCTGAAGCTCAACCGCGACATGATATCCTATAGTGGTGAGCTGGGCAAACTTGACATGACGGAGGAAGCCTTCGGCGGTCCTATCATGAGCAAGCGCGAGAAAGGCAAGAAGTATAAGGACTCATATGTCGAGGGTCCGTGGCTGACCAAGCGTAATGGTACCTACCAGCTGCTCTATGCTGCTGGTGGCGTTCCTGAGCATATCAGCTACAGCACGTCACCGCATCCCACAGGTCCTTGGAAGTATGCTGGCGAGATTATGCCGCTGGCAGACACCAAGTCGTTTACGAACCACTGTGGTGTGGCAGACTTTAAGGGACACTCCTATTTCTTCTACCATACCGGCAAACTGCCCAATGGTGGCGGCTTTGGTCGTAGTGTGGCTGTTGAGGAGTTTAAATACAATGCCGACGGCAGTTTCCCCACCATCATGCCTACCGACGAGGGCGTGAAGCCCATTGCCAAGTTCGACCCCTATCGTAAAGTAGAGGCTGAGACCATGGCCTTTTCAAAGGGTGTGAAGACAGAACAAAATGACGAGGTGGGTGTCTACGTCACCGATATCCATAACGGAGACTATATCAAGTTGCAGAATGTACACCTCTGCTACAAGACCCCACGAACCTTCACGGCTCGTGTGGCCAGTGGTCTGCGTGGTGGACAGATAGAGATCCGCTTGGATAGCCTCGGAGGAAAACTCCTCGGCACGGTGGATGTTCCTGGCACTGGTGGCTGGGAGAAGTGGCAGACTATCACTACCGACCTGGCAGCCCTCGACAGCTATCCTTCTCGTCTGCATACCCGTGACCTCTATCTGGTCTTCAAGGGTCGTAAGGGTCCGAAGCTCTTCAACTTCGACTGGTGGGAGATGCGTGGCATGGAGCAGGTCAATATGCCACTGTTCCAGACCAAGTACACTGCCGACCCCTCACCACTGGTGATTGGCGACACCTTATTCTTATATACGTCACACGACGCCTCTCCTGAGGACATCCCCGATCCTAACGAGCGCAACAATGCCGGCTTCTATATGTACGACTGGCTGCTGTGGTCAACCACTGATATGGTCAACTGGACGGAACATGGTGCTGTAGCTTCGCTGAAGGAGTTCTCATGGCGCAGCCGTGAGAACGGCGCCTGGGCTATCCAGACCGTTGAGCGTAATGGTAAGTACTACCTCTATGCTCCCCTGCATGGTCATGGCATTGGTGTCTTGGTGGCTGACTCTCCCTACGGACCCTTCAAGGATCCCCTCGGTGAACCGCTGGTATGGCAGAAGGAGCATTGGGACGACATCGACCCCACCGTCTTTACGGACGACGACGGTCAGGCCTATATGTACTGGGGCAACCCCCATGTCTACTATACCAAGTTGAATAAAGACATGATCTCTACCCAGGGTGACATCTTCGTGCTGAATCCCAAGGATGGTATCATGCGTCCTGTCAAGCAGAAGGGTGCTAAGGCCAACCTCCGCGCACCTTGGAGCGAGAAGGCTACATGGACTGTGAAGAACTATCAGGAAGGTCCGTGGCTCTATAAGCGTAATGGCAAATACTACCTCAGCTATGCCACGACCTGCTGCCCAGAGGCTTTGGGCTATGCCATGAGTGACAGCCCCACAGGTCCTTGGGAGTGGAAGAACTACATCATGAAGCCCACCCAGCGTGACCGTGGTAATCACCCTGGCATCTGCGACTTCAAGGGACATTCGTATGTCTTTGGTCAGAACTACGACCTGATGCACCTCGATACCTATGAGCACCACGAGCGTCGTACCGTCTCTGCTACGGAGATTACTTACAATGCCGATGGCACTATCCAGGAGGTTCCCTACTGGATGGATCAGGAGCCTATGAAGCAGCTGCACTGGTTGAACCCCTACCGTCGTGTGGAGGCTGAGACCATGAACTGGGGCTATGGTCTGAAGTCTGCCAAGATGGGTATTCCCAATACGGGTGTTGTGAAGGATATGCCCGAGTCTACCGGCAAGCGTAATATGTACATCTTCGATATCAACGACGGAGAGTATATCCGTCTGCGTGGTGTTGACTTTGGCAAGGGTGCCAAGCAGTTCAGCATTATTGCTGCCGCTGCTGCTAAGGCTGGCTGCACCGTTACGCTGCGCCTCGACAATGTGAAGGGCGATGTCATTGGTACCGCTACCATCAAGAGCACTGGTTCTGTGGAGAAATACAAGACATTTAATACGAAGGTCAATGGCGCTACAGGTGTTCACGACCTCTACCTCTGTTTCGACAAGGCACAGGGTGACGTCCGCCTCGACTATTGGCAGTTTAAGTAAATACTAACTAGCTATGAAGAAAACATTATTATCAACATTCGTGATGTGTCTGGCTGCCGTAGGTGCCATGGCACAGCCCGCTGGAGGCTTTGGTGGTTTCCAGCAGCAGGCAAAACTGGAGACCTCCCAGGAGTGGAAGGATGTGAACTATGCCGGTGATGACAAGGCTTATCACACCTGTGACATCTATCTGCCTAAGAAGGAAGCAAAGAGCTATCCTGTCGTCATCCATATCTATGGTAGTGCATGGTTCAGCAACAGCAGCAAGGGCATGGCCGACCTCGGTACCATCGTGAAGACCCTTCTCGACAACGGCTATGCAGTCGTTTGTCCTAACCACCGTAGCAGCATGGATGCCAAGTGGCCTGCCCAGATCCACGACATTCGTGCCGTCATCCGTTTCGTACGCGGCAATGCCAAGCAGTATAAGTTCGATACCTCATTCATTGCTACCAGTGGTTTCTCTTCTGGTGGTCACCTGGCCTCTATTGCCGCTACCACCAGTGGCGTGAAGCAGACCAAGGTGGGTACAGTGGATATCGACCTGGAAGGTACTGTAGGTAATTTCCTCAAGGAGAAGAGTACTGTCAATGCTGCCTGCGACTGGTCAGGTCCTGTAGACCTCACGGCGATGGACTGTGGCGAGGGTATGAAGATGGGTCCCGACTCTCCTGAGGACGTGCTGCTGGCTTCTAAGCTCGACAAGGAGCCAGACAAATATCGCAGTCTGAGTGCTACCAACTATGTCAACAAGAAGAATCCTCCCATCATCATCTTCCATGGCGAGAAGGACAATGTCGTTCCTGGCTGTCAGGGCAAGATGTTCTTCGAACTGCTGAAGGCTGCTGGTGTCAAGACTGAGGGAACATTCCCTGCAGAGGGTAGCCACGGTGGTCCTCAGATGTATACGGAGGAGAACCTGCAGAAGATGGTGAACTTCCTCAATGAGGTGAGGAAGAAGTAGGATAATTAAAGGTTAAAGATTAAAGGTTAAAGGTTAAAGAATAAAGATGAAACGACTATTCCTGCAACTCTTTGTGCTGACCGCTGCTTTGGTGGTTAATGCACAGAACCCTTATCTCCCCTTGTGGGAGCACCTGCCCGATGGTGAGCCACGTGTCTTTGAAGACCCTGACCAGCCTGGCAAGTATCGTGCCTATATCATCGGCTCACATGACGTCACTTATACGGCCTACTGTGGTCCAGACATCCGTATGTGGTCGGCACCCGTTGAAGACCTGTCGCAATGGCGCGACGAGGGTCCTATCTTTACTTGGTTTGTCAATGGCCAGTGGGACACGATGTTTGCTCCCGACCTCGTAGAGACTATTGACAAGGCAACGGGCAAGAAGACCTATTGGCTCTATCCCCACAGTCGCGGATGGGGCCGCATCCCCATGGTCTGCAAGGGTGATCGTCCCAATGGTCCCTTCACACCGGTGAACCTGACGGAGGATGGTACCCGTTGTGTTGAGGGTTCGCTCATTGACTTCGACCCCTCCGTGTTCATCGAGACCATTACCAACAAGAAGGACAAGGACTTCGACAAGGGCTACCGTGCCTATGTATTCTACGGCTTCCAGCACTCTACAGCCTGCGAGCTCGACCAGAACACGATGTATTCGAAGCGTGAGGGTACCGAACTCATCGACCTGTTCATTCCTGCCAGCAGTGCCGATGGTCGTTTGCTCGACAAGGCCGGCAGCGAGTATAAGGCACTTTATAAGGGACAGAACCCGCTGGACTTCAATTTCTTCGAGGCTTCGTCTATCCGTCAGGTAGGCAACAAGTATGTGATGGTCTTCTCTGGCTATTCTGGTAAGGAGTATGGTCTGGGCAATACTAACTCTGCTCTGCGCTATGCCTATGGTGACTCACCCCTCGGTCCTTGGCGTGCTGGTGGCGTATTGGTAGACTCTCGTGGTGTCGTGCTCAACGAGGACGGCTCGAAACTGATTACGACCAATGCTGCGCACAATACCCATGGCTCGCTGCAGGAGATCAATGGTCAGTGGTATGTCTTCTACCACCGTCCTCCCCGTGGCTTCGGCAATGCCCGTCAGGCTATGGTCGCCCCAGTGAAGATTACATGGGACAAGAAACCTGTTGCCAAGGGTGGTAAGGTGACCATTACAGGTTACGACCCCTATGTGAAGGGTAACGAATGGGTGGCTGCAGCCGCTGACGGCAATACCTATACAGGTGCCGAGGTAACCAGCGAGGGTTTCCAGATCTTCGGTCTGCCACCTTATCATTATTATAGCGCTGGCTTGGCCTGCTTCATGTATGGTCCCAACAGCAACAACTGGATGCAGGATAATCACGATGTATGGAACAACTCCATGGATCTGGCAGGTATCCAAAACGGTGGCATCATCGGTTTCAAGTACTTCGGCTTTGGCGGTCTGGCTCAGGCCACCAAGGGTGTGAAGGCTTTCGCTGGTATCCAGAAGGGTGATGAGGCTAAGCTGAATATCAATCTAACATCCAGTGGCAAGGGCGCCTTCAAGATTCATGTCAAGCTCGACGATCCTTGGAAGGGCGAAGAGGTGAGTGTTGTCAATGTCTCTGACAAGTTCCCCAAGGGTAAGGCACTCACCTACTCAGTACCCGTTCCTGCCTTGGAGGGTCTGACAGGCAAGCACGCCATCTATCTGGTGGTAGAGGGTCCCGAGGTTCAGCAGCCCGAACACCCACAGCGTGGCCAGTGGGGGCGTCGTCCTCAGCAGCCCCAGCGTCCTGAAGGTCTCTTCGATCTCCATGGTATTGGCTTTGCGAAAAGTGGTAAGGGTTCCATACCCGCTATGGTTCCTCAGGTTACCATCAAGGTTGATGGTCAGCAGCTGAATATTCCTCAAACGCCTATCATGTCAACCAATGCCAATGGTTATACGGAGTGCAATCACTATCAGCTCTATGCTCCGCTGAAGGTTGGCTCTAAGGTAGAGGCTACGTCTAACGCTCCTAGAGGTGTAAAGATTGAGGTTAGTCCCGTTGTTGAGGGTCGTGCTACGGTGAAGGCAACCTATAAGGGTAAGGAAAAGATCTTCCTGATTAACTGACATTTTGCTATTTGTCACACTAGCGAAAGTATATGTTACATATTAAGTGTGTAACATATACTTTTTGTTGTACCTTTGCAGCCGAAAATGAATGCTAACTAATTAAAAACAAACGCAAATGAAGCAATTTTTACTTACTGCTGTGATGCTGCTTTGCTCCGTGATGGGCACAAAGGCAGAGGTTGATCCTAACTTCTATATCTACATCTGTTTCGGACAGTCGAACATGGAGGGAAATGCTGATTGGGAAGTTCAAGATGAGGGGGTTGATTCTCATTTTCAAATGCTGGCAACATGTAATTTCCCTGAACGCAAGGTAAAAGGTGATAATACTAAGAAAATTCCTGCACGCCAAATGGGTAAATGGTATACAGCCGAGTGCCCTATCGTTAGTCCTGTTGGTAAGCTCGGCCCTTCCGACTATTTCGGACGTACCATGGTTGAGCAACTCCCCGACAAGAAGATCGGTGTCATCGCTGTTGCCATGGGTGGCAGCCCTATCGAGATGTTCGACAAGGATCTCTACTGGGATAAGTACCAGGCAAACTATAACGAATGGTGGGCTCAGTTAGCCCGAAACTACTATGGAGAGAACCCTTACGGTCGCATCATCGAGATGGCTAAGGAGGCTCAGAAGGTAGGTGTCATCAAGGGCATCCTGCTGCATCAGGGCGAGTCGAACAATGGCGACGAGAAGTGGCCTGGCATGGTGAAGAAGATTTATAAGGACATGTTGCATGACCTGGGTCTCAGACCTGCCGATGTTCCCATCTTTGTTGGTGAAACGGAGTATGAGAATATGGGCGGTGGCTGCTCTTGGCACAACCATGTTGTAGCGAAGATTCCCGAAGTTATTCCTACAGGCCATGTGGTGTCTGCTGATGGCATCCCTGGCAACGGCACTGACCCTTGGCACTTCTCTGCCGCTGGCTACCGCACCTTCGGCCAGCGCTACGCTGAGAAGGTCCTTGACGTGATGAACCATCCGGAGAAGTATGTCAAGTATTATACTGTTGACGAGCGTATCACTGGTGGAACAGTAGATTTGGCGAATAAGAATCTGGCTATCGTCAACGAGGCTGAGGGCAAGGCTTTCTACTGCGAGTCTGGTGAAACGCTGAGCTATGGCAATTATGTGAGAGCCTTCGATGTCTCCAATGAGTGCTATTTCTTCAGACTTCAGAAGAGTAGCGGCGGTTTCCGCTTGCGCCTTGTCGCTCCTGATGGCAATTTCTATCAGTTGGACGGTGCTGACGCATATCTGAATACGCAGGTTGTCTCTGGTGACTGCTGCTTCATCTCCAGCAAGTTGAACGGCCAGAATGGTCAGGACCTTGCAAAGGGTGCTGTGTGGAACATGGAGTATACCGAGGGTAAAGGATGGGCTATCAAGAACGTCGGTACAGGCAAGTACCTCAAGGATGCGAACCATCCTGCCAAGTTCGACGAGCCTACCTATTTCACCTTCTGCACGCTGAAGGAGACAGATTCTGATCCTACTGGTATTACTAATGTCAGAAGTCAGAAACTGGAGACAAATAGTGGCGTCTACACCCTCGACGGTCGTCGCGTCAATGCTGATAACCTTCGTCCTGGCCTGTATATCATGAATGGTCGTAAGGTTGTGATTAAATAAGGCACAAGGATTAATTCAGACTTCGCTCGGAAGAAAAAACAAAAAAAATGGTTTTTTGCTTTGTTCTTCGCTCACTTATTCGTACCTTTGCACCCTCAAAAGAATAAATAGGTAAAAAAAGATATGAAGAATTTTGTAGAAGAACTGAAATGGCGTGGTATGCTGGCACAGATGATGCCAGGTACGGAGGAACTGTTACAGAAAGAGATGGTGACAGCTTATCTGGGTACCGACCCCACAGCCGACTCCTTGCATATTGGTCACCTCTGTGGCATCATGATGCTGCGTCACCTGCAGCGCTGTGGACACCGTCCCGTCATCCTCGTTGGTGGTGCTACGGGTATGATTGGCGACCCCTCTGGTAAGTCTCAGGAGCGTAACCTGCTGAACGACGAGACGCTGCGCCACAACCAAGAGTGCATTAAGAAACAGGTGGCTAAGTTCTTGGACTTTGAGTCAAAGGATGCTAATGCTGCCCTGATGGTGAACAACTACGATTGGATGAAGGACTTTACGTTCCTGGACTTCGCTCGTGAGGTGGGTAAGCATATCACTGTGAACTACATGATGGCCAAGGAAAGCGTCCAGCAGCGCCTGAACGGTACTGCCCGCGACGGATTGTCATTCACCGAGTTCACCTACCAGCTCCTGCAGGGTTACGACTTCCTGTACCTCTACCAGCACTATGGCGTGAAGTTGCAGCTGGGCGGCAACGACCAGTGGGGTAATATGACCACGGGTACGGAGCTCATTCGCCGCACACTGGGTAATGAAGTTGAGACCTTCGCCCTGACCTGTCCGCTGATTACCAAGTCGGATGGTAAGAAGTTTGGCAAGACCGAAAGTGGTAATATCTGGCTGGATCGTAACCGCACGACTCCATACCGTTTCTACCAGTTCTGGCTGAACGTCTCTGACGACGATGCCGAGCGCTATATCAAGATCTTTACCTCGCTGGAGAAGGATGTCATCGACGCCCTCGTGGAAGAGCACAAGGCCGACCCTGGCCGTCGTGTGCTACAGAAGCGTCTAGCTGAGGAGGTTACCGTGATGGTTCACTCCAAGGAAGACCTCGATATGGCTATTGAGGCCTCAAGCATCCTCTTCGGAAAGTCTACCAAGGAAGCCTTGGAGCGTCTCGACGAGCAGACCTTCCTGGATGTGTTTGATGGTGTCGAGAAGCACGAGATTGGTGCCGACCAGCTGGGTCAGCCCGCTATCGAACTGCTGACCACTGTTGCTCCCGTGTTCCCCTCGAAGGGTGAGATGCGCAAGATGGTGCAAGGTGGTGGTGTCTCGCTGAACAAGGAAAAGATGAGTGACCCACAGCGCTTGATAACTGCTGACGACCTTATCGACGGCAAGTACCTGCTGGCACAGAAAGGTAAGAAGAACTACTATCTGCTGATAGTAAAGTGAAAAGTGAAGAGTGAAAAGTGAAAAATGAAGTAAATATTTGGCGGTTTGCCAAATATTTACTAATTTTGCACCCGCTTAACGCATATTGGTGTCCAATGGTGTAATGGTAGCACAACAGGTTTTGGTTCTGTTTGTGGTGGTTCGAATCCGCCTTGGACAACTTTCAGAGAGTGACCAGTAGGGCACTCTTTTTTGCACTTTTATTTGGATAGTTCCAGAAAAAGTTGTAATTTTGCGCCATCAATAGTGAACAACAAATATCTAAAAAACATATTTCTATAAAAAACAAATTGATTATGGCAAACATTTTTTCATTGGAAGGCAAGAACGCTTGGATTACCGGCGCTTCTTACGGAATCGGTTTCAACATTGCTAAGGCTTTCGTAGCTGCAGGTGCAAAGAACATCATCTTCAATGACATCAACGAGGCTGCCCTTGAGCGCGGTTTGGCTAACTACAAGGAGGCTGGCATCACCAACGTGAAGGGCTATGTTTGTGACGTTACCGACGAGAAGGGTGTTAAGGCACTCGTAGAGAAAATTCATCAGGAGGTAGGCCAGATTGATATCCTCGTAAACAATGCGGGCATCATCAAGCGTATCCCCATGCACGAGATGAAGCGTGAGGAGTTCCAGCAGGTCATTGATATCGACTTGGTAGCACCCTATATCTGTGCTTCTGCTGTACTTCCTGAAATGATGGAACGCCGTGAGGGTAAGATTATTAACATCTGCTCTATGATGTCTGAGCTGGGTCGTGAGACTGTCAGTGCCTATGCTGCCGCTAAGGGTGGTCTGAAGATGCTGACCCGCAACATCTGCTCAGAGTATGGTGGGTATAACATCCAGTGCAACGGTATTGGCCCGGGCTATATCGCTACGCCCCAGACAGCTCCTCTTCGTGAGCGTCAGCCAGATGGCAGCCGCCATCCCTTCGACAGTTTTATCTGTGCTAAGACCCCTGCTGGTCGCTGGCTCGATCCTTCTGAGCTGGGTGGTCCTGCCGTATTCCTGGCTTCTCATGCTTCGGATGCGGTCAATGGCCATGTGCTCTATGTCGATGGTGGTATCCTCGCCTATATCGGCAAGCAGCCCAAATAATAGAAGATGAAGAAACTTTATATAGAAACTTATGGATGCCAGATGAACGTCGCAGACTCGGAGGTTGTTGCTTCCGTGATGCAGATGGCTGGCTATGAGACCACGGAACAGCTTGAAGATGCTGATGCCGTATTCCTAAATACCTGCTCGGTACGTGACAATGCCGAGCAGAAAATTTATCATCGCCTCGACGCCCTCGACGCCCTGCGTCGCCAACGTCAGAAGAACTCACCTCTCACCTCTCACTCCTCACCTCTCATTATTGGTGTGTTGGGCTGTATGGCCGAGCGTGTGAAGGACGACTTGCTGCAGAACCACCATTGCGACTTGGTGGCTGGTCCCGATGCTTATCTGTCGTTGCCCGACCTGATAGCACAGGCAGAGACGGGTCATAAGGCGATGAATATCGAACTGTCGACCAGCGAGACCTACAAGGATATCGTACCCCAGCGCCTGCATGGTGCCAAGATAGGTGGTTTCGTCAGCATCATGCGTGGTTGCAACAACTTCTGCCACTACTGCATTGTGCCCTACACCCGTGGTCGTGAGCGTAGCCGTGACCTGGAGAGTATCTTACGAGAGGTGCGCGACCTGCGCGATCGTGGCTTCAAGGAGGTGACGCTGCTTGGCCAGAACGTGAACAGCTATCAGGGAAACGACGGAACTTCGTTTCCACAGTTGCTGCGCCGCGTCGCTGAGGAAGCCCCTGAGATGCGTATCCGCTTCACCACGAGTCATCCGAAGGATATGAGCGACGAGACACTGCGTGTCATTGCTGAGATGCCTAACGTCTGCAAGCATATCCACCTGCCAGTTCAGAGCGGTTCGGACCGTATCCTGAAGCTGATGAACCGCAAATACACCCGCGAGTGGTACTTGGATCGTGTGGCAGCTATCCGTCGTATCATCCCTGACTGCGGCTTGTCAACGGATATCTTTGTGGGATATCACTCTGAGACGGAGGAAGACCACCAGCTCTCGCTGTCGCTGATGCGTGAGGTGGGCTACGACTCTGCCTTTATGTTCAAATATTCGGAGCGTCCAGGTACCTACGCCTCGAAGCACCTGCCTGACGATGTTCCTGAGGAGGAGAAGATTCGTCGCCTGAACGAGCTCATCGCCCTCCAGACGGAGATCTCTGCCCAGCAGAACAAGAAGGACGAGGGTAAAGAGTTTGATGTGCTGCTCGAAGCCTTCTCGAAGCGCAGTCGCGACCAACTGATGGGACGCACGGAACAAAACAAGGCTGTTGTTGTTAACAAGGGCAGCCATCACATCGGTGAGACGGTGCGTGTCCGTATTACGGGTTCCACGAGTGCCACGCTGTTGGGAGAGATTGTTTAGGAGTTAGACACGACCTGGAGAAATCATAAACTAAGCATGCAAGGTAAGAAGTGTCGACGATATTTCCTGGTGACTATGTTGCTGCTGTCCACTATTGTGAGGGCACAGCAAGAGCGTTTCGTGTTCACCACAGCATGGATGGCTCAGGCCCAGTTTGCAGGTTACTATGTTGCCTATGAACGCGGTTTCTACAAGGAGGTCGGCCTTGATGTTGATATCCAGCACCCCACGCTGACCAGTTCGGCCTTGACGCGACTGAAGTCGCAACAGTGTCATGCGGCTATGTTTTCACTCCTGTCGGCCATGGACTTCATCTCCCAGGGATTCCCGTTGGTAAACATCTTTCAGGAGTCCATGAACAGTAGCAACATGCTTATCTCGCGATGGGATACCAATCCGCTGAAGATGAAGGGTAAGAAGGTAGCCATCTTTAACTCCGACCCCAACTATCTGACCTACATCATGGACCGTAGAGAGGGAACGCATTATCAGTGGGTACGGTTCACCAGCGGTATCAACCTTTTCCTCAGTGGCGCTGTCGATGCCACCATGGTGGTCAGCTACAACGAGTATTACCAACTCTTGCAGGCTGGTTTCAAGTTCACTGACGAGAGTATCTACCGTTTCTCTGACCACGACTATAACATCCAGGAGATGGGTGTCTATGTGAAGCGTGACTACTTTGAGAAGCACCGCTCGGCCTGTCAAAAGTTTGCAAAGGCCAGTCGTCGTGGTTGGGAGTGGGCTGCCCAGCATCCCCAAGAGGCGCTGGAAATCGTAATGAAATATGTTCGCAAACACCATTCTCCCACCAATCGTCACATGCAGAAACTGATGCTGGAAGAGTGTCTGCGACTGCAAATCAACAAGGAATCGGGTAAACGGGAGTTTCGTGTGCGCGAGGACATGGTGCAGAAAGCCTCGCAGATGATGAGAGAGAGTGGACTGATAGCACGTCCGGTAACATATAAGGAAATCATGGGACTATAGCGAGTTACACTCTAATGAACAATGAGTAGTATTATACGATATATCAGCAGTTCGCTGTCCAGAAGACTGAGCTTCTGGGTGGTAGTGCTTGTGGCCGCTATCTTCACTGCCGCCTTCGCCCTCATGTTCTCTGAGACGCGTGAGGTGGTGCGCGAGGAAGCCTGGAACAAGGCTACGAAGACCATCGAGGGTGCTGTACTGCATATCGACAATACGTTGCGACGTGCCGAGGTGGCTGCCAATAATATGCTGGTGGTCATCGAGCAGCATCTTGACGAGCCAGACCTCATGTTCGACCTGAGCAGGAGGGTGGTGGAGAACAATCCCGATCTGACAGGTTGTAGCATCAGCTTCGAACCAAACTATTACAAGGAGAAAGGTCGCTATTTCTGTGCCTTCTCCTATGACAACGGTACTTCCATACAGACCAAGCAGGTGGGAACGGACCATTATCAGTATCACTGCATGGACTGGTACCTCATTCCTTCACTTCTCGACAACCCCTACTGGATAGAACCCTACTTTGAAGATACGAAGGAAGAGATTGCCATCAAGAAGGTCCTCTCCAGCTACAGTCAGCCCATCCACGATGCGAAAGGGCATGTGGTAGGTGTGCTCTCTGTTGATATCCGTCTAGACTGGTTCTCGTCGACCATCAGTAAGATAAAGCCCTATCCCCATTCCTACAGCCTCTTACTGGGCAAAGGAGGCACTTATCTAGTACACCCCGACACCACGAAGCTGTTCTATGAGACGGTGTTCACGCAGACGATGGAACATGAGGATACTGTAATTACTCATATTGGTGAGGCGATGTTGGCAGGCGAGACGGGCCATCGTGTGGTGAACATCAACGAGGAGCCCTGTTACGTGTTCTACAAACCATTTAAATATACGGGATGGAGCGTGGCCATTATCTGTCCGGAGCGGGATATCTTCGCTTCCTACGACCAATTGAAGCATACAGCACGTATCACGGCGGTGGTGGGATTGCTGCTGTTGCTGGTGTTCTGTCTTGGCATTGTAGACCGCAACCTGCGTGCACTCAGGCGTCTGGCCAACTTCACTGCGCTAACCGCAGAAGGAGAATTTGCCGATGAGGTGCCTGACAGTAAGCGTTCCGACGAGATAGGAATATTACAACGCAGATTCAGGAAGATGCAGCAGGCACTCCGAAAATATACGGGTCAGCTGCGTCAGGAGACCATGATATTGGAAGAACAGAACCTTGAACTGGGCATTGCCTACAACCGTATCAAGGAAGAGAAGCGAGTGAAGAACCATGTGCTGCATCAGATGTCGGAAGAGGTGGAGCAACCCGTAAATAACATCCTGACAGAGGCCCGTGCCGTCTGCGACTATCATCATGACCTTACTGCTGAAAAATTCAGCAGTACCGTCGATGATATGTTGGACAACACCCTGCAGGTAACAACCCTTCTCGATAAGTTTTTGAAAGATGTATGAATGAGGTCATCAGAAATATCTATAAGTCGGTATCTGTCCGTCTCAGCGTTAGCATACTGACGTTCGTCGTGGTTATCTTTGCGGTGACCATGACCATCCTCATACACCGTTCGAAGGCGTCGGTACGACAGGCGGCTATTGAGGAATCGGGACAGATGCTTACCAACACGGCACAACGTCTTACCGGCATCATGGACGAGGTGGAGGTGGCCACGCTCAATACCTATTGGCAGGTGTTCCAACAGTTACAGCCAGACTCGTTGCTGGCACTGTCGGCACGCATTCTGGAGCTTAACCCCATGCTTAATGGGTGTAGCATAGCCATGGAGCCTAACTTCTTCCCCAGCGAGGGACGCTATTTCTCTGCCTATTCCTTTAATAACGACGGATATATCGATACGGAGAACGAGGGCAGTGACGATTACCCTTACTTCAATATGGACTGGTATCAGGAACCTTTGAAGAAGGGCAAGGCCTGCTGGGTGGACCCCTTCCAGGACTATAATCCCAGTGGCATCTATTCGCGCGACGTCATTGCCAGTTTCTGTAAACCGCTGGTTACTAAGAATGGCAGGACTATTGGTGTTATCTCTGTCGACCTGTCGCAGCGTATGCTTTCCAAAATTCTCACACGGGAATGGCGCTATCCTGACTCTTATTTCATCCTCGTAGGTGCCAAGAATACGATTATCGCCACTAGTAAGGTGGATGCAAAGATGGCTGACCTGAAACGACGTGACTGTCTGGTTCTGGAACAACCCTTGTCCGACTCTGGTTGGCGACTGGCCCTGGTGTGTCCTGAGGAGGATATCTTTAGGGGCTACAACAAAATGATTATGATTATCGTCAGCGTCATGGTCTTCGGCCTGTTGTTCATGTTTGCCATCTGCTATTACATTGTTCGCAGAACCATGGAGCCCGTCATCAAGCTGACCAAGCAGACGACCGATATCGCTGAGGGACATTTCGACAGTCAGATAGCTCCCAGCACACGCATCGACGAGGTGGGTAAGCTGCAGAACAGTTTCCATACCATGCAACAGTCCATTGCCAGTCACGTGGCTGAACTGGAGACAGCCCGCAGCGAGACAGAACGGAAGAACAAGGAACTGACGGTTGCCAAGACGCTGGCAGAAGAGTCAGACCGCAAGAAGACGGCCTTTGTCCAGGATATGTTCCATCAGATACGTACGCCCCTGAATATTATCAGCGGCTTTGCACAGGTGTTGCGTGACGGCCATAGCCTTATGAGCGAAAAAGATCTGGATGATGTGACACGTGAAATCAAACTGAACGGTCAGACCATCAGTAATATCATTGACAACTGGAAGAAGGTGCTGGAACTGGAACAGGATGAGGAGATATCGCAGGCTGACCTGGTTGACTGTGGCGCACTCTGTCAGGAGGTAGTGCGCGACGTCGTGATGCGAAACCCAGATACGGTAACGCTTAAGGTGGAACTGCCTGCAGATAATCTGACGATTACTACCAACAAGGATTACCTGACGAAGATACTCAGCGAGTTGCTGCACAATGCCAACAAGTACACGCTCCAGGGACATATCACGATTGGTTGTGAGCGCGTTGGCGACGACAGCATCTGTTTCTATGTGGCCGACAGTGGACCAGGTATTCCCAAGGAAGACCAGGAACGCGTCTTTACACAGTTTACAAAACTCAACAACTTCAATGAGGGGCTGGGCATGGGGCTCTTCCTCTGTCGTCAGCTGGCTCAACGACTGGGAGCTACCCTCATGCTCGATACACAGTATGTTGACGGAACCCGTATGGTACTTTCTTTTTGCAAACAAAAATGAGCTATGACGAAATATCCCAAGAGATTGAAACTTTTACATGCATATATTGCTCCGCTTTTAGCATTGCTATTGAACCAGCTATTGGCTTATGTGGTCTATTTCATAGCCCGCATAGCTTATCTGCTAGATAACTGGAGTTATTTCTCAGAAAGCCTGTCATGGGAAATTTGGCAAGGGGGATTGGTGTTTGATACCTCTGCCATTCTTGTGACCAATATTCCCTATATTGTGCTGATGCTGTTTCCTTTACATTGGAAAGAATGTAAGGTGTGGCATCTGGTTTGCAAGTGGGAGTTTGTCATCATCAACACGCTGGCATTAGTCTTGAACCTATGTGATGCAGCCTATTTCCCCTATACCATGCGACGTACCACGGCAACGGTGTTTGACGAGTTCCAAAACGAAGGAAACATAGGTGGAGTTTTCTTCATAGAGGCTCTGCGTCACTGGTATTTCGTAGTGCTGACAGTCATCGTGGCTTATGGCCTTTGGAAACTCTATATCACCCCCAAGTTAGAAGCCAATAAACTCTCATGGTGGCGTTATGACCTTGTCACATTAGCATCTCTGGCGGCAGTGGCTCCCTTTGTGGTAGCAGGAATCCGTGGTGGTTTCGCTACTGCCGTGCGCCCCATCACCATCAGTAACGCTAATCAGTATGTGAACCGACCTACGGATGCTGCTTTGGTGTTGAACACACCTTTTTCAATCTATCGTACCATTGGCCTGAATGTCTTTGTGGTGCCAGACTATTATAAAGACGGTGATGAGATGGCGCAGGTTTACTCGCCTGTTCATGTGCCTAACGACACGATACCGATGACGAAGAAGAATGTGGTGGTGCTCATCGTGGAAAGCTTTGGGCGTGAGTATATTGGTGCACTGAACAAGACGTTGGAGAACGGCCGCTATCGTGGCTATACCCCCTGTGTCGACTCACTGATTGCCAAGAGCATCACATTCACCCATAGCTACTGCAATGGTCGAAAGTCGATAGACGGTATGCCATCTATCCTGAGCAGCATCCCCATGTTCGTAGAACCTTTCTTCCTGACGCCAGCATCCATGAATCATGTGGATGGTATTGCATCGCTATTGGCTGGTGAGGGCTACCAGACGGCATTTTTCCATGGTGCCCAACGTGGCTCGATGGGTTTCCAGGCCTTTGCACGCAGCACAGGATTCCAGGAATACTACGGTCGCGAGGATTATGACGCCGACGAGCGTTTCGGAGGCGATGACGACTTTGATGGCATGTGGGCCATCTGGGACGAGCCGTTCCTGCAATACTATGCCACCAAAATGTCGGAGATGAAAGAGCCCTTTATGACTGCCGTATTTACCGCGTCAAGCCATCATCCGTTTGCTATTCCAGAGAAGTGTCAGAAGCGGTTTCCCGAGGAGAATTTGGAGATTCACAAGTGCATTCGCTATACTGACATGGCTATTGGCAAGTTCTTTGAGACGGCCAGCCGTGAGCCATGGTTCAAGAATACCATCTTTGTACTGACCAGCGATCATACCAACATGAGTGACCATCCAGAATACCAGACCGACTTAGGCGGATTCTGCTCACCAATTATTGTATATGAGCCTGGACGAGAGGCTGAAGTGCTCGACAAAATAGCGCAACAGATTGACATCCTGCCAACTGTAATGGGCATGCTCCACTATCAAAAAACCTATTTCGGCTTTGGCACCGACCTGCTGAACACACCCGCAGAGGACACGTGGGCAGTGAACTACATGGGTGGCATCTACCAGTATGTGAAACACGGTCATGTCCTGCAGTTTGATGGCCAGAACACCCGTAGTATCTATGCACTCAGTGATTCACTGATGCAGCACAACCTGATGGAAGACGGAAGATGGAAGACGGAAGACGGCAAGACCATCCTGCCACAGATGGAGCGCGAGCTGAAAGCTATCATCCAACAGTATATGGAGCGAATGACACAGGATCGCCTGCAGCCGTGATGAAAAATAAAAGAACAAAAGAATAAAGAATCAAAAAATATTCGTACCTTTGTAGCCAAAAGACATCAAGAATATGCTAAAACAGTTTTTCTCCGTCATGGATCGCTACCTCAAGCCATACAGAAAATATCTGGCTTGGTCGGTAGTCATCAACTTCCTGTCACAGTGGATGAATGTGTTCTCCTTTGCTGTGCTGATACCTATATTGAACATCCTTTTCAAGATAGACCAGCAAGTTTATACTTATAAGCCATGGTCGTGGGACACGCTAGACAAGGACCTCATTATCAACAATGCTTATGCCTGGGTTCAAGAACTGATAGCCAGTTATGGCGCATTTATGACCCTGGTGTTCATGGGGGCGGCTCTTATCATCATGACAGGTCTGAAGACGTTTGGCTACTTCGCTTCTTCTGCCATCATGATACCGTTGCGCACTGGCGTCGTTCGTGATATTCGTATCGAGGTTTATGAGAAGGTACTGCGTTTGCCGCTGAGTTTCTTCTCCGAGGAACGCAAGGGTGACATCATTGCCCGTATGTCATCGGACGTAGGAGCTGTTGAGAACTCCATCACAAGCAGTATCGATATGCTAATTCGCCAGCCCATCGCCATCATCGTATGTTTCTCAACGATGATCTTTGTCAGTTGGCAACTCACCATCTTTGTAATCATTGTGGCTCCTCTAGCGGGCTACCTCATGGGCATTGTAGGACGCAAGCTGAAGGCGCAGTCAACATCGGTTCAAGGCAAGTGGGGAGACATGCTTTCACAACTGGACGAGACACTTGGTGGACTGCGTATCATCAAGGCGTTCATTGCTGAGCGGAAGATGCTACAGCGCTTCGTCAACATCAACGAAGAATACCGCAACGAGGCCAGTGCTATGGCTATCCGACAGAGTGCTGCTCACCCGATGTCGGAGTTCCTTGGCACCATTATCATTGTCGTCGTGCTGTGGTTTGGTGGCTATCTCATCCTCCACGAGTCCAACCTCATTGATGCTCCTACTTTTATTTTCTTCATGGTCATTCTCTATAGTGTCATCAACCCGCTGAAAGAGCTCTCGCGTGCTACCTACCAAATACCTGTCGGACTGGCCTCAATGGACCGTATCGACTTTATTCTCAAGGCCGACAACCCCATCAAGGAACCTACAGAACCACAGCCCATGCCATCGTTCGAAAAGGATATTGAGCTACGCAACGTATCGTTCAGCTATACAGAGGGCCGTCCCGTGTTGAAGAATATCAATCTGACAGTGCCCAAGGGAAAGACGATTGCACTGGTGGGACAATCGGGCTCTGGTAAGTCGACACTGGTAGACCTTATTCCCCGTTATCATGATGTCAAAGACGGTGAAGTGCTCATCGATGGTAAGAACATCAAGTCGGTACGCATCTCTGAACTGCGTGCGCTGATTGGCAATGTCAATCAGGAGGCTATCCTCTTCAACGACACCTTCTATAATAATATCACCTTCGGTGTGGAGAATGCCACGATGGAACAGGTCATCGAGGCTGCCAAGATTGCCAACGCTCATGAGTTTATCATGGAATCGGAGCATGGCTACGACACCATGATTGGTGACCGTGGTGGTCGTCTCAGCGGTGGTCAGCGCCAGCGTGTCAGCATTGCCCGTGCCATCTTGAAGAACCCACCCATCCTCATTCTCGACGAAGCAACTTCGGCACTGGATACCGAGTCGGAGCGTCTGGTACAGGAAGCTTTGGAGCGCCTGATGAAGTCGCGTACCACCATCGCCATTGCTCACCGCCTCTCTACAATCAAGAATGCCAGCGAAATCTATGTGCTCTACGAGGGTGAGATTGTAGAGCATGGCCAGCACGACGAACTCATCGCCAAAAACGGCTACTACAAGCGTCTGTACGACATGCAGCAGCTATAAATCCTCAAAGTTCCTATAATGAAAGTACAAGACTGCAAGATTATCGAACTTCCAAAGATTGTTGATGTGCGAGGCAATCTTTCTATCATCGAACAATTCAAACAGATACCTTTTGATATCAAGAGGGTACACTGGATATACGACGTACCCGGAGGTATAGAGCGAGGCGGTCATGCTTTCAAGGAGAACGAAGAGTTTATCGTGGCGTTGTCAGGTAGTTTTGACGTAGAGGTAGACGATGGAGAGGACAAGCGGACTTTCCAGCTGAGCCGTTCGTATTACGGACTGTTTATCCCTAAAGGTATCTGGAGGGCGATGAACAACTTCTCCACCAACTCCTTGGCACTCGTGCTCTCGTCGACGGATTACGATGAGAACGATTATATGTATGAATATCAAACATTCACCAACTGGAGGAAGGGCAAGTAACCATGGCAAGTGTCTTCGACTGCTCACTGTATGAGCTGAACAAATATCATTACCCAGAGGGCAATCTGACGTATGTGTATCAGAATATCCACGTGCCCTTCCCCATCAATAGGGTGTTTTATTCTTATGATATTCCCAGTGGAGAGGATCGTGGTGCCCACGCCCACAAATAGTGCCACCAGTTGATAGTAGCCGCCTCTGGCGCTTTTGAAGTGGTGCTGGATGATGGCACCAACAAGAGAACAGTAACACTGAACCGTCCTTTCTGGGGACTACACGTGCCCCCTGGCATCTGGGCATCAGAGCAAGGCTTCTCGTCGGGTAGCATCTGTCTGGTGTTAGCGAGTCACGGGTATGACTATATCCGAACCTACGAAGAGTATCTGGAATTTATCAAATCGCAGGACAATGGTTAAGCTACTCGACTTGCAAAAGATAACGATGACGCACGCCGAGGAATACAAAGCTGCCGTTAATCGTGTAATAGAATCCGGTTGGTTCTTGCAGGGTAAGGAGGATCAGCAGTTTGAAGCAGACTATGCGAAGTATATCGGTACCAGTGAATGTATCACCGTCGCCAATGGCCTTGATGCCCTGAGGCTGATTATTCGTGGCTATAAGGAGCTGGGCATCTTTCATGACGGTGACGAAATCATAGTGCCCGCTAATACATACATCGCTACCATACTGGCTATTACCGATAATCATCTGGTCCCTGTATTAGTGGAACCCACATGGGAGCATCTGGAGATTGATATCAACAAAATAGAAGAAGCCATCACGCCCAAAACACGTGGCATCATGATTGTACACCTTTATGGCCGTATAGCTTATAACGACTTGTTGGGTGAGATATGCCAAAAGCACGGACTGAAATTGATGGAAGACTGTGCACAGAGTCATGGGTGTCAATGGAAAGGCGGAAAGACTGGCGCCCTCGGTGATGCTGCTGCTCACAGTTTCTATCCAGGAAAGAACCTTGGCACGCTGGGTGATGCGGGTGCGGTGACTACTGATGACAAGGAATTGGCTGCTGTAATCCGAGCCTTGGCCAACTATGGCAGTCAGAAGAAGTATGTGTTCCGCTATGTAGGCATGAACAGTCGCATGTCGGAGATAGACGCTGCCGTACTTGATGTCAAGCTCAAGTATCTGGATGAGGACAATTGTCGGCGTCAGCAATTAGCTGCCTACTATTACAAGGCGATCGATAACCCTCTGATCACACTGCCTCAGCAGCTCAATGACGAGAATAACGTTTATCACCAGTTCCCCATCTTCTGTGAGCGAAGAGACAAACTACAGGCATTCCTCACTGAACATGGCATACAGACGCTGATACATTATCCCATTCCTCCTCATCAGCAGGAGTGTTATAAGCAGTGGAACAATCGTTCGTATCCTATCACCGAGAAAATACACCAACAGGAGCTGTCCATCCCCATGAATCAGGTGATTACGGAGGAGGAAGCTCAGGAGGTGGTGAAATGGCTTAACGCATTCTTATAATAATGAGGTGCACAAACTGCAAATAAGGGCAATTACCGCGATAGCAGATACCACTGCTAAAGTAATAGTCCACTTTTTGTAAAAGCGCTTTTGTTTTTTGAGTCTTGCCGTTTTCTTTTCAAAGAAAGCTATGGTAGACTCCTCTTCGGCAGAATTGGTGGGCTCCTCAAAGTACTCCGTATAGGGACGATAGCAGTCCATGATGAGGACGTCATGCCAACCTGTTCCTTTTACAAATTGATGCCAGTCCCCATACTGACCGCTTAATAATGCATCATATTCCTTGGGGCCAGAGAAGGAAAAACCTTCAAAGGTATAATCTACGCAATCATCGTAAAGACTTTTAATAAAGAACTCTTTCTCTTTGGTTTCTGGAAGAAGAGAGATATTGGCAATTCTCTTCTGGCCGGTTCCATTGTAGCGGGAAACGGTGGCTTCGAACTTGTCATAAGCAATCTTCTGTATCTTCTCTATCCAGGGTTCTCCATGATAGATTCTATACCAGTCCTTTAGCTCGAACAATAGTCTCAGCTGCTGTCGTAATTCTTTTCTGAAACGGGCTAATTCCTCAGCATCGTCTGGTACCTCATCTAAGATAAACACATCCAGGAAAATGCCCTGATTAAAACGGTAGTTAGCCTTACCATTTCTTGTCTCCGCTTTCAGGATGCAAGAAGTAAGAGAATTCCTTAACTGGCCATGTCTGCGTAAGCTACCTGGATCTGTCTCGTTGGTTTGCCAGAAATATGGTTCCTTGAAAGCTGTTGGTGCTATAGCGCAGAGCTTCTCATACTCAGAACGAGACATAATCATGTCTGCATCATCATCCCAAGGGATAAAACCATTGTGCCTTACTGCTCCGAGGAGTGTCCCGCTGTCCAGAAAGTAAGTAATACCATGTTCTTTACAGACTCTGTCAAATTCAACCATCAGGTCAAGGATCACGGCCCAATGCTGCTTAGACTGACGCGTAACATAATGACCACATAACTCCTCTGGTTCGAAGAAAGAGTCGTCTAAAGAGATCTTGATAGGTAGCTTCTGCATGAAAGTATCTGTTTTAAGAATGCAAAGATAATGAATTGGGAGGAAATTATGAAAATAAAAGTTGAAAATTTTGATATATAAAATATAATTAGTAATTTTGTAGGCAAATATAGATGCCAGTGAAATATGATTTTCTAATAGTAGGAGCGGGGCTCTTCGGTGCCACATTCGCGTGGCGAGCTCGTCAGGCAGGAAAGACGTGCCTGGTGATAGACCGTCGTAAGCATAAGGGTGGAAATATCTATTGTGAGGAAGTGGAAGGAATCAATGTCCATCGCTATGGTGCACACATCTTCCACACCAACAATGAGGAGTTATGGCGTTTCGTCAATTCACTCGTTCCTTTCAACAGATATACCAATAGTCCTGTTGCCAACTATCAGGGTAAGTTATATAACCTGCCTTTCAATATGAATACGTTCTACCAGATGTGGGGCGTACATACTCCGGCAGAAGCCACAGCCAAGCTGGAAGAACAGCGTGAGGAAGCTCGTCGTATATTGAAGGAGCAAGGAGTCTCAGAGCCACGTAATCTGGAAGAGCAGGCTTTGTTGCTGATAGGACGTGACATCTATGAACGACTCATCAAGGGGTATACCGAGAAGCAGTGGGGACGTCCATGCTCGGAACTACCAGCCTTCATCATACGCCGTCTGCCTGTACGCATGGTATTCGACAACAACTACTTTAACGACCGTTTCCAAGGTATACCTATTGGCGGATACAACAAACTCATTGACACACTGCTGGAGGGCTGTGAAGTCAGGCTAGGTGTGGACTATCTGGAGAATCGAGAAGCTTGGAACGAACAGGCTGAGCAGGTTGTATATACTGGTGAGATAGACCGTTACTTCGACTATCGTCTGGGACATCTGGAGTGGCGTACGGTACGTTTCGAGACAGAGACGATGCCTACATCCAACTATCAGGGCAACGCAGTAGTCAACTATACAGAGCGCGAGATACCTTATACCCGTATCATCGAGCATAAGCACTTTGAAAGCTTTGGCGCTGATGTAGACAAGAATCCGAAAACCGTCATCTCTCGTGAGTATTCTACCGAGTGGCATTTGGGCATGGAGCCTTATTATCCCGTTAATGACGAGAAGAACAACACATTATATCATCAATATGTAGAATTGGCTCATTCAGAAAAGAATGTCCTCTTCGGTGGGCGTCTTGCTGAATATAAGTACTACGATATGGCTCCCGTGATAGAGAGAGCTTTAGCTATTGCCGATAACGTTATCAAATAAAGGTCTTACAAAAGATGAAAGGTCTGACTCCTGATCTGTGGAATAGCCTTCAAGAGAAAGTGACTTACCCCGTACGGCAATGCAGGTTCTTTTTCCTCTTTGCATGGCTTATGTCATGTACTGTTTGTATTGTAGCAAACATTAATGATGTAGAGTCGAATTTCTTTTTGACAGCATTGTTGTCTATTTTTGATTTATACCTTCTCTGTATTTTGTCCTGCCTGCTGAAGAAAATCAAGTTAGGATGGGTTGTTCCGCTATTGGTTGGACTGATTCTGTTTCTAGAACTGTTCATTATCATCTTCTTTAAGACCATGCTTACCCATCGTACGTTTGAGCTTGCGATGGAGACAAACACAAGAGAGACATCGGAATTTTTGAGCGTATTCTTGTTGCAAGGAAAAATACTCATCCCTATTACGCTATTCGCAGGTATGCTCTTGCTGACCTATCTTGTGTTAAGGTATATGTCTATTCTGCGCAGTCAAAGGAAAATTGCCATGCTTGTGTTGTTTGTGTTGGTGATATGGTCAGGAGCTAGGCAAATCAACTATTACAACAAGATAAGCCATTTCTATCATCTTAACTATATTTTCGAGTTCCACGATTGGGAGAATAGGTATTATCTTGCTACTCCATTTGGAAGATTGGCCTATGGTATAGCCTATACCCGTGTCTTGTTCGGCAAGGAGATTGAACACTTAGAGAGAACAGTGGCAAAGACCCAGATTGACAGTTGCTCTTTCAAGTGCCCATTGATAATAATGGTTATTGGAGAGTCTTACTGCAAGCATCATAGTCAGTTGTACAATCCTCATAGCCTTCCTACCACACCAAGGCTTATGAATAAGGCCCTTCAAGGTAATCTGTATCCTTACACAGATGTAGTAGCACCATTCAACCGTACTGTTGAGACCTTTCGGTATATGCTGTCCACTTGGGATGATTTAAGCCAGCGGCCTTGGGCTGACCATACATTGTTGACTGCCGCATTCAAGAAAGCAGGCTATGATGTCTATTTCTTTACCAACCAGTTTGTTCCCTCACTTGACGATAGTTACGACCTATACGGCGGGCGCATATTCAATTATGGGAAACTGTCGGAGATGCAATTTACAGGTAGAAATACCCAAACTCATCAGTATGACGAAGGACTCTTGGCGGAAATTCCCTCGTTAGAGATACTCTCGCAGCGTCCGACACTTCTAATCTTGCACCTATTAGGACAGCATACAGATTACGAAGAGCGATATCCTGATTACTTTAAGGTCTTTAAGACAGCGGATGTAAAGAGCAAGTTTACTGATGAGGCTAGACGTACGATTATAGCAGACTATGAGAATGCAACGGTATATAACGATTTTGTCATGGATTCATTGTTCAACATGTTCAAGGACGAGGATGCCATTGCCGTGTATTTTTCCGATCATGGAGAAGATGTCTTCGAATGGCGAGACATTCATATGAGAACCGATGAAGAGAATGTTCCACAGCAAGTAGCCCATTACCAATATGAGGTGCCATTCATGTTTTACATGACAGACAGATTTATGGAACGGCATTCAGATATTGCAGAAAAAGTTAAAAGCTATGTAGGTCGTCCGTTTATCCTTACTGATTTGCCTAACCTGATGTTTCATTTAGGTGGGATTAAGATGCAGGACTACCATGAGGAGCGTGACTTGCTATCTGAGAAATATGACATTCACAGAAAACGTATCATCAGAATGAGCATCGATTATGATAGCCTGATGTGTAACTTTAAGATTAACTAACTACTATGGAGAAGATTTCAATATTAGTTCCTTGCTGCAATGTAGAGAAGTACGTGCGCCAGTGCCTGGATAGCATCAAGGCACAAACATACACGAACCTGGAAATCATCTGTATTGATGATGGCAGTAAGGATAGTACTGGTGTCATCATTGATGAATATGTAGCAGCAGACAGTCGCTTCAAAGTCATTCACAAACCCAATTCCGGCTATGGTGACTCTATGAACAAGGGCTTGGAGATGTGTACCGGAGACTATATCGGTATCATCGAGTCTGACGACTGGATAGAGCCGGATATGTTTGAAACGCTGCTGGCAACAGCCAAAAGTCAGAATCTGGACTTGGTGCGTTGTTGCTGGTACGAGGGCCCTACTGGTACGGAAACTATTAAAATACAGAACATGCTGGCTCATAATGTTGTCATGAAGCCACTAGAACACCCGGAAGCCTTCCAACAACAACCTTCCATTTGGGCCGCATTATACCGTAGAGACTTATTAGAAGAAGGCAGAAAGGTGAGATTCCTTCCAACGCCGGGAGCCAGTTATCAAGACGCCTCTTTTGCTTTTAAGACATACACCAAGTCACAGCGTTTTATGCTGATTGACAATCCTTTGCACCACTACCGAATCAACCCAAACTCCTCGGTGTCAGCATCTACAAGTAAGGTGTGCAGCGTTGTTGACGAATGGGAAGAAATGCTGCGGTGGGTCCTTGAAGACCAGAAGCTGCGAGAGTTTTTTGCAAAGTCTGAGATACTGGCAAAGGTTTGTTGGGGTGGTTTATATTGGAACTACAACCGTTTGTCAAGGTCATCGCTCAAACTGGTCTTTTTGCGAAGAGCCAGCAGATTTTTCCAAAAAGCCTCAGATGCAGGTGTGCTACCCTTTAACCACTATGCGCGTAAAAACGGGCGGTACATACTGGAGGTAATGAAATCACCATTAGACTATCATCGACAGCTGCGGTATGGACGATTGAAAACCCTTGAAAAATATAAGACCGCAAAGCCAGCAAACGGGTCTCATCAAGAGACGCTCATCTCAGTGGTTGTGGCCTGCTATAACACATCTGCGTATATTGAGTCTTGTCTTACCAGTATCCTCCAACAGGACTACCGGAATATAGAGATTATTTGTGTTGATGACTGTTCTATCGATGACACGCCTCTGTTGGTGCGCCATTTCATGCGAAAAGATAAGCGAATACGATTTATATGCACTGATCAGAATAGTGGCCTCTCCGCGTCTCGTAATCTTGGTATCAGCCAATGCCATGGAGAATATGTGATGTTTGTCGACGGTGACGACTGTCTGTTATCTGGAGCCATCAGTAACTTGTATGCAGCCATGGGCGAAGAAGATGACATGGTGGTGGGAAGTGTTGCTGTTGAGTACGAAGAAGGAAAGGAGAACTACGGTACTGTGGTAGACGGAGACAAGGGCTATTTTACGATAAAGGTCGACCAACGTTTTAATGCACTCACCGATATTAATGCCGCACAAAATCGTCATGTCTCTGCATGGTCAAAGTTATGGCGGATGTCTGTTTTGAAAGAATACCAGATAGCATTTCCCGTTGGCCTCTATTATGAGGATGTCAGCTTCTATTGGAAGTACTTGTTGATGGCGCCTCGCGTACATTGTATAAAACAGCCTGTCTATCTCTATCATCGCCATATGACAGGGTCTATCATGGGTGAGACCTTTAGAAAGAAACCTGGAATGGGTATACACAATATCTACATCCTAGAAGATCTCTATAAGTTTGCCGAATCCCATGGTAAAGAAGGATTCCTGCGCAAGGAATTGTCGGGACTATACGAGAAATATTTCTGGCAAGCCTATAACTCATCACCCAAAGAGGATTACGAACAGGTGCTTGAACGGATGTATCAGGTATTGACCCATCATCAGGTAGATGTTTCAGGGCATCCCGTGCTGCAATATGTCTCAACCTATCATGACGTACCTAAAAGCGTTGTCTTTATGGATGCGTATCAGGGCAGCAAGACCTTGGGTGTAGAGACCTCACCTGTCACTGCAAGATTAAGTAGGAAACTAAAGAAGTATCGTCTCCTGACCAAGATATTCATTTATTTGTCGGTGTTCCTCCTCATCTTATTGTTTGCGAGTCTATTCATGTAGAATGTAAACCTTAGCGCTCTAATAGACAAGGTGTAGATAGTAGAGGTACAGTCTTTCGCATATAGAGAAATACCGTTTTTCAATGTCTTTCAGCTCATGGATGACACTGGGTTCTTGGGTGCGCGTGTCGTGCAGACGACGAAGGATGGTACGGATGCTGCGACGAATACCTTTCTTGGCAAGTAGTCGAGGGCATGGACTGTCGGTTAGTGAGAGTACCATATGATACATTCTCACGTAGGCTCGCAGGTCGGTGATGTAGTGTGGGTTCCACTTGCTCTTTGTACCGAAATAAGCACTGTTGTCATGGTGGTAGTAACGATAGACAGGTGTGGAGGTATAAGCGATGGCAGTGGAAACATGGCATAGATACTCGACGATAAACAGTCGGTCTTCGTTGAAGTAGATATCTTCAGCAAAACGAATATGATGATCCCGTATCAGCTCGGCACGGAAGAGCTTGCACCACAGATAACCTTCGTAGGTACAGTTTGTTGCCTTGTAGAGCTCGCAGAGGGTCTCGTCGACAGAGAGTTGTCTATGCCACTCGTTGCTAGGTTCTGCAATGACCAGACCATGTTCATCACACTCGACATAACCACCGAAGACAAGGTCGCTTCCAGAAGAGTCGCATTCGTGTATCAGTGTCTCCAACGCGTTTGGCATCACTTCGTCGTCGGCATCACAGAAATAGAACCACTGACCGCCAGACAACTGTATCCCTTTGTTGCGTGCTGTGCTGACACCCTTGTTGCTACCGTGGATAGCCTTGAAACGAGCGTCTTTGGCTGCATAGCAATCACATATCCGACCGCTTCCGTCGGTAGAACCGTCTTCAACCAGGATGCATTCCCAGTCACTATAGGACTGCGCGAGAATGCTGTCGAGACATCTTGCAAGATATGCCTCGGCATTGAAGATGGGTATGATGATAGATACAGTTGGCGCCATGCGGATTATTGTGCTATAGTGTCTGCCCAGTACAGCGGAAATATTTCTCAAGCACCATCAATGAGATAAGGTCCTCACGTTGCTTGTTGCGGAACTGTACGATCCATTCATGAGCATGCTGGACGATGGCTTTCGCCTCATCAGGATGTGCCTCGTAGTAGTTGATGCGGTCTATCAGGTCGTGGTAGTCGGAAGCAATCTCAATATAGTGGTAGTTGGGAATCAGCTTACCCTCCATGTACCATGTCTCACAAGTCGGACGAGGCATCACAGCCACAGAGTTGCTTGACATGACCCATTTGAGGTTTGAGGCGACATCGTTACCTTCTAACGACATGATATATCGGCTATACAGGTGGTCGTAGAGCTGCATGGAGCTGGTATCCGACAGGTCACACAGCGGATGGTCTTTCCACATATCAAAAAACTGATAACGACGTGGCTTGTTGGTTATTTCGCCACGAAACAGGATGCGGCACTCTTTGTCTTCCCACTTGAAAGGATCCTTAATCCATGTAAAATGGCGTATCTTATCAAGATTGAGGAGCACCTCATTAGACAGAGTGCTGGGGTCTGATATCGGTCTGCTCTTTACGATGGCAGGGCTGGGTAAATGATAGAATACGTCACCAGGGATTGTTAGGAACCTGAAATGTGAAGGGAAATAGCGCATGTATTCGTAAGTATCGAAGAAATAGGAGGTATTGCCCACCTTATTCTTGTATTGATAATCCTTGACCAGCACCGATTTACTTGGGCGCTCTATGCGTGGCAGGTGTTCGTTGATATCGCTCACCTTGGTCCCTTCTTCTAATCTGCAGTAATAGTCCACTCTTTCCTGAACATATTTCTTCTCTTCTTTAGGCAGAGACTTGAAAACATTCAACTTCTTTCTTAACAAGTACCGATACAATGCATTAGGCATAAGCAGCATGAGCAAGCCATGAAGCATGTAAGGGAAATGCTGGTTCTTGTGTGTTCCTCCCAAATAGATGTAGTAGAGTCTTTTCAGCTGATGCATGGTTGTAGTTTTTATCTTATTAGGTATTGCTGTCTTCAAGAAATAATACGGGTAATACCTTTATCTTCTTTCCATTGTGAATACAGTATTGAATGTAAGCGTTGGTCAATAGCTCACCAAGATATCCAGGAACTCTTGCATAGATTCTCTCTGAAAGAGAATTCAGAATGCCTCGACTGAGAACTTCTTCTTCGTGCTTCCCGAGTACAGTGAAAATAAAGTTGCAGTAATCATTGAACAGCTCGTTCTTCATGACCGACATATTGCAGTTATATAGTCTCTGTCCGTCTAGCGACTTCTTATAGGAAGGATAGATATCTGGGAATGAGGTCTGTACGATCTCATCCAATAAATCAATGAGCTGCTTGTTAGCATGCTGATAGATGAATTGGCGCAGACTGATATAGAAACGGCCTGGGTGAGGAATCAGCATATCAGTACCGTCGCTTAGGAGTTCCTCTAGATGAGAAGAGAAATCCTTGGCATACTGCTGGAAGATGTCAATATCATTGCAGCTATATTGTTTCTTGACTCCCATGCTTCTGTATGGACTCCACAATGATGCCAGCTGTCTCTCTTTATATTTGAGCCTCAGCAAGAATTTAAAGAAAGAAAAAGAATGCCTCTCGGTAAAGATTCTACGATAATGCATGAGACCCTTATAGTCTGCAGAAGTATTCTTCCATAGCCAGTACAGACCTGTCAACTCACAATATAGCGGGTTTTTGCTGCTGATGTTGTCACCTTCATCATCTCCTTGGATATGCAAGTCCTGATTAGACAGCGCCTTGCCCACATGTATGGGCAGGAAGTGCTTCTCTTGGAGAAGAAAAGAGGGCTTATGATATGCTATGGCAATCTTTATATCCATGATTTCTGGTTTTCAATAGTATGTATGATTCCAAATCCCTTAGTTAACAGGTAGAAAGAAGCTTTAACCCTTGACAGTAAGCGTTTCTTTTTCAGTAGAGGTAAGTCGATAGGCTTCTCTTTCTGCGCCCAGTCTTCGCCCTGTCGGGTGATAATTTTGCGCATGGAAGAGTTTGTAATGCCCCATTTCAACAGGAATTGCAATCTTCCATCATTCTTCTTGACTCGTTGGGTCGTCTTTGTCTCAAAGTGGTATACTCTGCTCTTTCCTATTCCTTTCAGATGGGTAATACCAATCAGCAACAGCTTGGCTGTGAAGTCCGGATCGCTGTACATTCCTGGCGACAACTCAATGCTGTAGCCACCCACCATGTCCCAGATGTCGCGATGCACCATATTGGGTGGTCGTGTGGCTCCTTGCCAATCGGGATAAGGTATGTCCATATAGTGTTTCAGCAATTCTTCTTTCTGGAAGCTTTCTATCGTGTCGCCATAGTTCACACATAGCCCTACATCAGTTTTGTCGTGAGGTTGTATCATGGTAGACGACAAGAAAAACCGGTTATGTCCCAGACGCTTGATCTCGTCCATCAGAGCGGTGTCCCATCCTGGCAGCACATACATATCGTCATTTACAAAATACATGTAGTCTGTGATAACTTTTGTACGCATCATATTCATCGCCAGACAGACCCCAACATTCTGTGGCGTATAGGTATAGTCAAGCCCCTCTGCCTTTACCCATTCCAACGTACCATCAGAGCCATCGTTGATATGTACGATGATCTGGTGTTGAAAGCTTGAATTTTCGCGTATGCTCTCTACACATAGTTTCAAGAAAGGTAAGTTGTTCCATGTTGGAATCAGTATGGAAAACCCTGTAAACATAGCCTTTAGTTTAAGTCTGTAATGTTTTGTAACTCTTGTCAAAATCCAGATAGTGGAAGTTGTGCTGTCTCTGGCGGTTCTCGGATGGAATCACCATATAATCACCATATTTGTTACTCAGATAGGTATGAGCGTCAGCTACTCCGTAGAGTTGATGACCCTCAAATTCCACCAATGTAGGCTCACCGATGACGGACTTCAGCATGATACCTTTTACTCCATCGTCGTGATCAACAATCAAATCAGAGTTGTCATAGTCGTACTTCTTCTGAAGTTCCTTCATCTTTCTCTGTATCTGTTGCATACTATACATCTTACGACACAGCAGGGGTAGCCATGATGACACGCCATGACCATGACGATATGGGTCACGATGTACAAAATATTGTGCCTTCTTATACCACTGATACTTCATAAAATGAAGGCGTTGCATCAGCTTGTTGCCTGTGATGCCATCCAAAGGGAAAATGTCCAGGTAAACGCCTCCCACATAACGCAGGTGTTCTCGTTCTATCAATGTGGTATGGGCATCCTGTAGCTTTGCAAATGGCAAGGGGTAATTCTCTGGATCCGTTTCATAGCTCACCACCTCGTATTGCTCTGGCAGCCAGTCTTTTGCATGCGCCATCAACAACTCATAGTCCTTGCGTGGCATCGCGATGTCAATGTCATCATCCCAGGGGATAAATCCTTTATGTCTGATGGCTCCCAACATGGTGCCTGCCCACAGGTAATATCGTAAGCCATGCTCCTCACAAACTTGGTGTATGGCAAGCAAGTTTCCCAGTATTTTTTGTTGGAGTTGGCGTATATCGTAGTTTGTCATTTCTGTTGCAAATTCTTTTGATTGTGCGATGCAAATTTACGCAGAAATTGTCAATTATGCAAGTATTTCACAATAAAAGTAGGAAAATTCCGTTTACAATATAAATATATATGTATCATAACAGGAAAAACTGACAATGAGCTATAACAAGGAAAGATACCATACACTCAAACAGACAGCCTACTACATACTCTTTGGCGTGTGGTATGTAGCATCGTTGCTGCCCATGTGGTTCTGGCATGCGGTGTCCTCTTTTGTGTCTGTCATCTTATTCTATGTGGTGCGCTACCGTCGGGAGGTGGTACACGAGAATATTAAATCGTCATTTCCCCACTTGTCACCTCGCAAGCGCTGGATGATAGAGCGCCGTTTCTACACCCATTTTAGTGACCTTCTGTTTGAGAGTGTAAAGTATTTCTCTATCTCCAAATGGAATCTGAAACGTCGCATGAAGTTCAAAGGGGTGGAGCTGTTGGAAGAATCATTCCGCAAAGGTCGTTCCTGCGGTGTATTTCTCGGACATTACGGCAACTGGGAATGGATTAGTAGCATGCCACTCTGGATTGACCCGAAGTTGTGTACGTGCGCACAACTCTACCATTCTCTGGAGAACTATGTCACCGACCAGTTGGTTCTTTATACCCGTCGTCGCTGGGGTGGTGTGAATATTACGATGGATAAGTCTATCAAGTATCTGGTACAATATCGTAATGAAGGAAAGCCAGTTCTTGTAGGTTTTATTGCAGACCAGGCTCCTTTCTGGGATAATATCTATTTCTGGTCAGACTTCCTGCATCATGAGACACCGTGGTTTACAGGTGCAGAACGTATTATGCAGAAGTTGGATATGGATGTCTATTATCTGGATGTGCGAAGAGTAAAACGAGGCTATTATGTAGCTGAATACAAGCGTATCACGACAGAGCCGAAGAATCAGGAACAGTTCTGGATTACTGACCAATATGCCAAGATGTTAGAGCATACAATTATGCGTGCACCTTCCTACTGGCTGTGGAGTCATCGCCGCTGGAAGCGTACCAAGGAGGAATGGTTGAAAATAACCCATGGAGGAATAAAACCGAAGAGCTGATGAGTCGTATACGTACCTTTATACTTGTTTTCTTGTTTTGGACTCTTGTTGGGATGATTAGCAAGGGAGCATTTCTCTTGGTATATCATTCTCTGTTTACAGATGTTTCTCTTTCAGACCATTTGCTGGTTTTCCTGTATGGCCTTCGACTTGACATAGCTATTGCAGGATATCTGACGGCCATTCCAGGGCTGTTATTGATAGTTACGCTATGGACTACAAAGCGGTTTGTACAGTGGATATGGAATGGCTATTTCATCTTTGCGGCTTTTCTTTCTTCGCTTGCATATATTGCTAATTTAGGGCTTTACGGCTATTGGGGCTTCCCATTGGATGATACTCCACTTTTGTATGTGAAAACATCACCTGCAGATGCGATGGCAAGTTTGGTGTGGTGGCAATTGACCATCGTACCGTTGCTCATCCTTCTATTTGCTTTTATGATTTATAAAGGTGGTGCCTATTTGTTTCCTAAAGAAAAGTCTGGTGTACGAGGGAAAAAGTTCATAGAATCAGTATTGCTCGTTCTGCTTACCGCTTTTCTGCTGCTGCCCATCCGTGGCGGTGTCGGGACTGGAACAAACCATGTAGGCAGTGTATATTTTTCGACCAATAATCGGTTGAATCATGCTGCTGTCAATCCTATCTTCAGTTTCGTTGAAGCCGTCGTTCATCAGGAAGAGATTGGCACCAAATATCGTTTTATGGCTGCTGATGAGGCTGATGCTTTGTTTAAAGAACTGACGTATACCACCTTACGTCAAGATACAACACAGACTCTCCACCAGCCTAACGTGATATTGATTGTTCTGGAAAGTTTCTCAGACAGCATCATGCGTGTGAAGGGCGTTACGCCTAATCTGCTAAGATTAAAGGAAGAAGGTCTCTATTTCACAAACTTCTATGCTAATAGTTTCCGTACCGATCGAGCATTGGTGTCCATACATAGTGGATTGCCTGGCCAGCCCAGTATGAGTGTGATTGATATGCCCCATAAGAGTACTTCGTTGCCATCTATAGCCCAGCATCTTGCGAAAAACGGCTATCAGACGACGTTCTATTATGGAGGGGATATTAATTACTGTAATATGCGCTCATATTTTATGGGTACAGGTTTTCAGCAAATAGTCTGTGATGCAGATTTCCCAATCAAGCTACATACAAGTAAGTGGGGTGTAGCAGATGGCCCTGTTTACGAACGCATGCTTGCTGACATCAAGGCGGACACCTCCGGCAAGCCTTTCTTTCGTAGTATCATGACAGAGAGTAGCCATGAGCCCTTTGATGTCCCGAATTATCAGAAGATAAAGGACAATGCGGTGCTGAATGCTTTTTCGTATGCAGATGACTGCTTAGGTCGTTTTGTCAACGAATTGAGAAAATTGCCATGTTGGAAAAATACACTGATTGCTATTGTCCCTGATCATCTGGGCGCTTATCCGGATAATGCCTATCACTATCTGTTGTGGCGTTATAAGACTCCGTTTATCTTGCTGGGTGATGCTATTCCTGAAGGTGTTCAATGCAATACTGTAGGCTCGCAGATAGATATCCCCGCTACATTGTTTGGTTTATTGGGTATTGACCATAGCGAGTTCACGTATTCTAAGGATTTATTTGATACGAAGGCACCTCATTTTGCATTCTTTACCTTCCCCGATGCAATGGGTATGGTGACAGATAGTAGTAGTGTCATCTATGATAATACGTCTAATAAGGTAAGTCTGACGAGTGGCCCTGATACAGACAGACTCGTAAAGAAAGCACAAGCCTATCTGCAGAAATTATATGATGATTTAGACAAGCGATAGAAAGATGATATTTGCTCGAGATAAAAGTCAGATGTGCAACAACCTGTTGCAATATGCTCATGTATATGCATGGGGTAGGGAACATGGCCGTAAGGTTGTTTCCATGCGCTTTAGCTATAAATATCAGTACTTTCATATATGCCATACGAATCTGACTTGTTTCGGTTGGTATCTCTTTGCAAAGTATATGGCCGCATTGCATTTGCTACCCACCATCAGTTTCAAAGAAGCAGACTGTGACCGTCAGGCCTTAGAAAAGAAGATGCTGCGTCATCGGCATTTTGTTGTCAGCGGCTGGCATGCCCGATGGTACGACCTGTTTCTGAAATATCGTCAGGAGATTTGTGACCTGTTTGCTATTGATAGCAAATATACTGAGCCTGTGAAGCAGAAAATGCAAGTCTTGGAGACGACGACAGACGGTTCCATATTGCGATTAGGTATCCATATTCGTCGAGGAGACTATGCTAACTGGGCTGGTGGCAAGTATTTTTATCCGGACGAGGTTTATGCTCGGCATATTAATAAGTATGTTGAAGCGCATGAGAACCAAGTTGTCCACGTATATTTGTCTACTAATGACAATACTGTCACAGAAAGCAGCTTTCATTCATTATGTCCGAAAGCACATGTTCATCTCCTGAATGGCAATGCCCCAGAGGATTTGTTTATGCTCTCAGAGTGTGATGCACTCATTGGTCCTCCCAGCACGTTCTCCTTGGTGGCTGCCATGTATAGAGATATCCCACTATATCGTATGGATAGTGCCGATGAACAACTGATGTCTGATGACAGTTTTAAGAAGTTTGATTATTGGTTTAGAAGGATTATTTAGTAAGAAATGTCGCAACTACGTAAAATCAGATACCGCCTGTTTTCGTGGCGTTGGTTTCCTGAACTTCAGGCTGCTCCTGACGAAATAGATATCGTTATTCCTATTATAGCCAAAGATCTCCGTATCCTTCCACTTTGTTTGGAAGGCATTCGGCAGTGTGTGGCACACCCCATCAAACAGATTTATATCGTCGCCCCTTCTCAGCCTGAGATTATAGCCTTCTGCGATGAGTATCATTTGCAGTTTGTTGACGAGACATCAGTGTTTGGCTTTGGCCCCAAGGATTTGAAACTGCAGATAGATATTCCTAATGGTATTCTTGACCGCAGTGGTTGGCTGTTTCAGCAGTTAGTGAAGTTGAGTGGCAGGGTGGGCACCTGTCAACATTATCTGTGTATTGATGCCGACCATGTGCTGGTACACCCTCATGTGTTCCTCACAGAAGACCGAAAGACGGTATTCTATATGAGTTATGAAGAACATCAGCCCTACTATGATAATATCCACCGCTTATTTCCTGATATGGAGCTAGCTTCCCTGTCTTATGTAGATCACAAGATGTTATTCGACAAAGAACAACTCCAGATGTTGCATACGATGTTGGCTCAGCGTTCTGGGAAGTCGTGGATAGATACTATCTTGGATAGCTACGACCGCCATTGCCATGCAGGCTTCTCAGAGTTTGAACTTTATGGAAACTTTGTCACTGAGAAGGTATTGCGTCCTTGGCTACAGAAACGACTGCCGTATAAAAGCTTGGCTGATTATGAGACACTGAGGCGTAGGTGGAGTGGTTCGCGTTGGTCTCTGACGTTCCCTGACTATATGCGTCAGAATGTTACAGCGCAAGTCTGAACCCGACATGTCTGAAGCGACGACGCTGGTCGTACAGGAATCGATTGGTTGAACGGCAATAGCGTGGTGAACAGTCGTAGGCTCCACCACGAATGACGTGGAAGTTGCTGGAAGGCTTGCTTTGTGGTGTCTTTCTATACCAGTCCTCACACCATTCCCATACATTTCCAGACATGTCGTAGATCCCTAATTCGTTGGGCTTGAATTGGGCCACGGGTTGATGCAGATATTCCTTGGTATTGGATAAGGTGTTGCCCACTTCGTCAGGATTGTTACTACCTGCATAGAGGTAGCCTTTTGACTTCTTGCCACCACGAGCCGCATATTCCCATTCAGCTTCTGTAGGCAGGCGGAAGTTCTTTCCCGTAAGAGCATTGAGCTTGGCAATAAACTCTTTGCACATATCGTACGTTACATATTCTACAGGATTTTGTGGCGACTTATGCTTCGACATGTTCTCAGGCATAATAGCTTCCCATAGCTCCTGTGTAACCTCCGTCTCGCCAAGATAGTAGTTCTTTAACGTAACCTGATGTCGTATTTCATCGGAATCAGCCTCTTTGTCATTGGGTAGGGCTCCCATGGTATAGGAACCTCCTTCAACAAAGACCATCTTAAACGAAACCCCTTTTACATGGAATGTCAGATTCTTCTGAGCTTGTAGTGCCACGGGAAGTATAAGGGCTAGTAAGACTACCACGGCTTTCTTTGGTACCATGGGCATCTTTTCCGGCCCGATGGCCCACCAGATGATACGTAACCAGCAGAAGAAATAGGTATAGACATCTAACCAAAAGGTTTGGTGGACATAGCCGTGCAACCATGAAGGACATAGAATATCCGTAGGAAGGATGCAGAAGTTTACAACCAATGACCAGAATAATGTCCAGTCTATCCAGTTGCGGTTTTTATGTAGCCAAAATGCCATAGCATAGAAGGGTAGTGCGATAATGTATGTATGGGTCTCTGGGCAGTCGCTAAACAAGATCATGAATCCTGTCAGTACGGCTAAGGCCTGAATTCGGAACTCCAGCATCTTCCAGCGTTTATAACGGGCAAAGAATGCAATGCCCAATAATCCTAATACCACAATTTGAACTAATCGGTAGTTGGGCTGTAGGAAGGGTTTGAGACCTCGGGCAAATAGAATTCCAATAAAGTCAGAGTCACTATGATGACAGGCTATCATATCAAACATCTCCTGATAGAGGACAAACACGTTGTCAATAGCAGTATTCAAGGCAGGTAACAACAAGAATCCCGCTCCACAGAGGACAGCATAGCCCAAATTACGCCATACTTTGGGGTAGCAAAACAATATAGCCAGTTCTGCTGCACCATATATCTTGGTCGTGGCTGATAACATAATGAGAAAGACGGCCCAGAATCCTTTGCCTCGTTCTAATAAGATAAAGGCAAAAATATAGATATAGCTTACTATGATGTTATGCTGATAACAGAATACCGTTTGGAGAATTACTGAGAGGAGGAATAGAAAAATCCAATGCTTGTATCTGTCGAACTGCTGCGGTAAACTTTTGATGGCAAAAGCGAACAAGCTGTAGTTCCCGATATTCCATACGTATGGTCCAAGCCACCATGGTAAATAGAAGATGGGCGCAAAGACAACGCTAAAGACAGGTGAATAAAGAAAATAAATGCCATGCGCCTGAACATATTCCATGTTATAAGGACTCAGCCCTTCCCAAAACATACGGGTAGAATCCTGATAATCGAAATAATTCGTATTTCGTCCGCGAATGACCTCCAGCGTGGTGGCAAGCAATACAATGGCCATTCCCAGACAAAAGACACATGTGGGATTGGAAAAGAACCACTTGACGGCATTGACGATTTTCTTCATTTCTGTCTTATTTAGTATTTGAATTTAATCAAGAGTTTCACAATCTTGTCAATCTCATCGTCCGTTAACTCATAATAAAGTGGAAGACGCACTAACGTGTCGGCATAGCGGTCACAATTGGGGAGTGCTCTACCATCATGCTTATCCTGATAGTATTTGCTTGAGTGGAGAGGCAGATAATGGAAGGTTGCCTGAACACCATGATTCTTCAGGTAGTTCATCAAAGCCGTCCGAACCTCCAATGACGGACAAAGCAAGTAGTACATATGGTAGTTGTTGGTGGCATACGCTGGCAATTCAGGTAACTTGATGCCGTTTCCAATCTTTCCTCTCAGACCTGCATCGTAGCGCTCCCAGATATGGCGTCGCTTACCCTGAATATCATCCAACTGCTCCAGCTGCGCCCATAGGAAAGCCGCATTGAATTCAGAAGGCAGGAAAGATGAGCCTATATCACACCAACCATATTTATTAACCATACCACGATAGAACTCAGCACGGTTGGTGCCTTTCTCCCACAGGATTTCTGCCCTGCCAATGAATCGTTCGTCATTGACCACCAGCATGCCTCCCTCACCACAATTAATATTCTTGGTCTCATGGAAAGAGAATGCAGCCAGATGGCCTATGCCTCCTAAAGGTTTCCCTTTATAGAAAGAATCCACGGAGTGTGCAGCGTCTTCAACGACGATCAGGTGGTGTTTCTCTGCTAACGCCATGATCTCATCCATGTCACAAGCCACACCTGCATAATGTACCACGACAATCACCTTCGTATGCTCATTGATGAGCGGTTCTATCAGCTCGGCTGTGACATTGGGATTGTCAATACCGCTGTCTGCGAAACATACATGAGCACCCTCGCGCAGGAAAGCAATAGCAGACGAGACGAAAGTGTAAGATGGTACTATCACCTCATCGCCAGGTTTCAGTTGACAAAGCATGGCACACATTTCCAACGCATCGGTACCAGAGGTACACAACAGGCACTTCTTGAAACCGTAACGTTTCTCAAAGAATCCATGACAGAGCTTGGTAAATTGGCCATTACCCGACATGGTGGTAGAATGGCATACCTCTTGTATGTAACTGATTTCGCGACCAGAGCAGTATGGTTTATTGAATGGAATCATCGCTTTGTAAGTTGATGTCAAATATTGATGGTATCGCTGACAATAAAGACTGGTCGACCTTTTACTTGGTCGAAGATCTTTCCTATATAGAGACCTAATATGCCCATCATAAAGAGCAGTAGTCCGCCAACAAACCAAATAGAGAAGATGGTTGATGTGTATCCAACGACTTCGTTGAGCCCGTAGAATTTTGCAAAAATGTTATAGATGGCCATCAGGAACGATAAGCCGGACATAATCAAACCTAACGTCACAGACAGATAAAGTGGGCGATTACTGTTTGAGATGATAGAGTTATAGGACAGTTTAAGCAATCTGGCCAAATTATATGAGCTTTCTCCCTCTAATCGATGGTCATGCAACACGTCAACAGTGGTCTTCTTGAATCCTAATGTATGAATGAGCTCAACAAACGAACGCGAATACTCAGGGATGCTGCAATATACCTTTGCTATCTTCTGGCTGTAAATACCGAATTCTGCTATAGCCTTATCTGTCTCAAAACCACTCAGGAAGTCATACACCTTATGGAAAACTGCAGAGGACAGACGCTTCAGAAAAGTGTCCTCTCGGACAACACGTCGGGCGCTGACAACGTCGTAGCCTACTAATGCTTTCTCATACATAGCAGGCAAATCTTCTGGTTTGTTTTGTAAATCGCAGTCAATGACTGCAATGTAGTCCCCTTTTGCATAAGTCAATCCTGCTGTGATAGCATATGGCTGTCCAAAGTTACGGCTTAGATTGATTCCCTTTACTCGTTTGTCATCAGTGCATATCTCTGCTATTTTCTCCCAGGAATTATCAGGTGAACAGTCATTGACAAGCACAATTTCGTAATCGCTTGTTAACGGACTGACAGCGGCGTGAATGCGTTTCACTAATTCTTCCAGCATTTTCTCGCCTCTATATACGGGTGAGACTATAGATAATTTCATTTTCTCCGAACAACTTAGTCTATTTGCGTGCAAAAATACAAAAAATCTTTAATATAAAGGCTTATTTAGTGCCTTTTTTATAATTTTGCATCGAAATGAAGTAGATTTGTATGAAAATAGACCGTTTGCAGAATGATGAACGTCTTCGTCAGTTCGTTCGTTTTGGTGTCGTCGGAGTTCTATCGTCGGCAGTTCATTATGCTATCTATTATTTGCTGCTTTTTGTATTAACTGCTTCCATTTCCTATATAATAGGATATCTGGTTAGTTTTGTGGGCAATTATTTCTTTACCAATTGCTATACTTTCCGAACCAAACCGTCTTGGAAACATTTTGCAGGTTTTGCTGGTAGTCATGCCATCAACTTCGGACTGCATGTCGTTCTTTTCAATATTTTCCTTTGGTTGGGAATGCATCAATTGGTGATTCCTGTTTTTGTGATGGGAATTTGTGTTATCGTTCAGTTCACCATTCTCCGATGGGTATTCACAAAACATGAATAGTAAAAGATGTCGGTGTGGCTCTCCCGCACCGACATCTTTCTTTATGCAAACTCTTTTTGTATCTTGGCTGCTATTTTCTTGAACTCTTCCTCGGTGAGCTTCAGCTTCTCCTTGCGGAAGTCTGCGTCGGCCTCGCTCTGCATGGGGATGAGGTGGATGTGTGCATGGGCAACCTCCAAGCCTAATACTACTTGGGCAACCTTCTTGCAGGGGAAAGCCTGCTTGATGGCCTTGGCCACGCGCTTGGCAAACTGCTGATAGCGGGCCAGCTCGTCGTCCTCCATGTCGAAGAAGTAGTCTACCTCTCTGCGAGGAATAACCAGTGTGTGTCCTTTTACCAGTGGGTTGATATCGAGGAAAGCATAGAACTCCTCGTTCTCTGCAACCTTATAGCTGGGAATCTCACCAGCGGCAATCTTACTGAAAATGTCCATAGTTGTCGGTGTTTCGATATTTCGATGTTTCGATACTTCGAGTGCTTACGCTATCGAGATATTCTCAATGCGCAGCTTGATGGTGCCACGTGGAATCTGAATCTCAACCTCGTCGCCTACCTTCTTACCCAGCAGTCCCTGGGCAATTGGAGTCTTGATAGAAATCTTGCCGGCACGCAGGTCGGCCTCGTTCTCGCTGACGATGGTGTACGACATCTTGGCGTTGGTGGTCAGATTGGTCATCTCCACCTTGGTCAGTATCTGTACGCTGTCAGTGCTCAGACGTGAGGTGTCAACCACCTTGGCCTCGGCAATGGTAGCCTTCAGCTTGTTGATCTTATCCTCCAAATGAGCCTGTGCCTCCTTGGCGGCATCGTACTCGCTGTTCTCACTCAGGTCGCCCTTCTCTCTTGCCTCGGCAATGGCTGCTGAGGCCTTCGGACGTTCTACCGCTTCCAGGCGGTGCAGTTCGGCTATAAGCTTGTCATAGCCTTCTTGTGACATGTATGCCATAATTTTCGATTTAACTATTTACTATTTACAATTTTAGTTTGATAATGCATAAAAGAAAGAATCCCGACTCTTAGCTATGTCGGAATCCCTGTTCTCAGCTATGTATGTTATCGCCTGCAAAGATAGCAAATTATTCTTAACTGACCAAATTTTCGATTAAATATTTTTCAATTCACTTGATTTATGTCAAGAAAGTGTAGCCGTTACACTGTTTTCCTACCCATTTTTCTTGCATATTATAAAATATGTAGTATCTTTGCATCGTGTTTTTCATAGTATTAGATTTAAGGTTAACAAAGGTTAGGGACTCAGCGGAGTCCCATTTTTTTTAGACAAGGACAATCATGCATGGATATATAGCAAGTATAGTGGCCGTCGTTGCATTTGTTGTGCTCACGGCTTGTAGCGGGAAGGGGAGCGATGCCCAAGGCAACGTTCCCGATAAGATGGTGCGTACCCATGGCGACAGTCTTGCACTTGCTGCTCGATTTACTGGCGACTTCCAGCATTTCCTGGCCGTCACCGACAGTCAGGCGCGCTGCCATGCTCTAGCTCCCATTCGCAAGCATGTCTTGCGATTTTTTTTTGCTATATTGAAAAAAATATCTACCTTTGTGGGCAGAATTCTTGAATAGATAGAGCAATGATGACAAAGAAAGAGTTTGAACAGAGCCTCAGTGAACATGCTGCAACCATTGAAGAGATACGTCAGACGGCATGGGACCTGCATCGCAGTGTGGGACAGACCTATGGCGATACGCTGCCCTATGGCCATCATCTGGACATGGTGGCCGACGCCATCCGACGCTTTGGCCACCTTGTGGCAGTCGAGGAAGGCGATGTGCTTCCCCTCATGTTTGGTGGCTATTACCACGACAGCATCGAAGACGCTCGCCAGACCTATAACGACGTGATGAAGGCTGCGCGCCGCTGGCTGACTGACGAGCAGGCACTGGTGGCTACAGAGATTGTCTATGCGTTGACCAACGACAAGGGGCGTACCCGTGAGGAAAGGGCTGGCGAGCGCTACTATGCGGGCATCCGCGAGACTCCCTTTGCTCCTTTTGTCAAGCTGTGCGACCGCTTTGCCAACGTTGCTCACTCTTGTCAAAGCGGTGATGCCCGCAATCAGCGCATGAAGGGAATCTACAGCCACGAGATGCCCCACTTCCTCAGCAGCATCGTCCCCCAAAGCGACGATCCCCGTCGTCAGGTCCCGCAAGTTGTTGTCGACGAGATGATGCAATTCTTACTATGAATATTTGCGAGATTTAATGAAAAATAAGGTTCACGTTCACGCGTAATGTGTTGTGGCAGTGCGCGTTAGGCGTGAACCTTGTTTCTGAATGTCAATATACTAAAAAAAAGTGGTATTCCCAATTATTTCCGAGGGATTTTGTCACCAATTCTAGGCTGTTTTGGGGAGTGTTTTACTCCCGAAACAAGTTGTTTTAGGCTTAAAACAAACTGTTTCAGGCCTGAAATAAAGTGTTTCACTAATAAAACAACAGCTGGACTAACTTGTTAGAGGTGGAGAAAAATAAGTCGCCTGACGTTAGGACAAGTCAAACTGACGCGGAAACAAGTTAAGGTGACGCGAGGGCAATTTGCTGGACAAAAAACAAGGTTCACACTTAACACGCTATGCCACAACATATTACGTGTGAATGTGAACCTTGTTTTTCTTGTATTTTTAATAAGTATGTTTAGTATATTACTTTACCTCTTCATTAAATGCCAGTTCGATGATGCTGAGCGTGTTGCTCTTCGAGGCCTTGGTGGAGACGTTCTTCTTGGCGGCCAGCTCGGTCATGGAGCCAAAGGCCTCCTTGACGGTAGCCGGACCAATCATGCGAATCTCGTAGCAGTCGGTCTTCACGGGTTTGGCAATGTCGATATAGCAGTCGCCCAGCGTCTTGTCGGTATAGCCTTCCCAGACGAGTTGGCCGTCGGCATAGACCTGTAGGGGATAGCTGGTGCGACGGAAACCGTCCATGCGCAGGGCAATGCGCTTGATGGCGGCAGGACGTTCGAGCGTCACCTTCACCCAGCTGTTCTCCAGTGTGCCGTCGCTCTTCCAAACGGAACCGTTGGCCTCGTTGTCGTCGAACATGAGGTGTGCCTGCTCCTTGTTGACAGGAACCTCGACATCCTTCACGGTAATGGTCTGGTAGTGCTGACGATAGGATGGGGTAGCAGGTGTCTCGCCACGCTCCAGATAGGCGGGCAATGCCTTGGCCCAGTCGGCCTCGGCGGCCTTGCCGGAAGCATCGACATAGAAACCGTTCTTCTGCGGACAAGCCACCGTGGTAGCGGTGAGCGTAGCGTCTTTATATCCCTTGGCTTTGGCGGTCAGCGTGACGTTGCCGGCATGGGTCGTTGAGCGCACCATGACACGGATAACACCCGCCTCGAGCATCAACTCCTTGGAGAGCACGCCATTGGTGTCTTGGCTGTGACCGCCCTCAGCCGTTATCTCACCCTCGGTAGCAGGCTTGGCAGCAGCATTCAGCGCCTTCTCCTCGTCGCTGACCACGCCACTGACGCCACCCAGGTATTCGCCATGGCCCTTCACAGAGAAGGAAACCATGTCGTGAGCCAGCGGATAGCGACGGCCATTCTTGTCGACAGCCTCAATCTCGGCAATGCGCAGGTCGCTGCCATCGGCACGGAATGTGGCAGGAGCCTCCACCCAGTGCATCTTCAGCGCCACGGGTTGGCCAATAGTCTGAATAGCGTGGCGGCTGGTCTCACGACCGTTGGTCTTGGCGACAGCTTCCAGCGTGCCAGCCTGCCACTTCACGTCCTTGAAGGTGAAGAGGAAGGTATTACTACGCTTGCCCTTGCCCAGCGACTGGCCATTGAGGAAGAGCTCCACCTCGTCGCCCGTAGAGGCCACATAGACAGGCTTCACCACGGGTTTACCGTCCTTGTCACCGTTCTCGTAGTTCCAGTGCCCGATGATATAGGTATGCTCCTTCTCGGTATCCACCCATCCGTCCCAGATGGTCTGGTGGACGAACCACGAGTCCTTGGCAATGCGCATGGCATCGACATCGCCGCTGGTGCGGTAGTTCTTCTCACCACGGGCATGGGTGTTGGAGTCAGAGAAGATAATCTTTGCGCCACCGCTGTTGACACGCTTGCCCTGACCGGGACGTGCCAGCCAGTACTCGTTCCAGCGGACGATATTCTCTACGGCCAGTCCGTCCTGGTTGTGGTTGTAGGCCACAGCACGGTCGCCACGATAGAGTGGACCCTCACCCTCCATGTGGTAGGGGTACGACCACTGGTCCCAATAGCGGCGGATGCCCTCGTCGCGGTTGTATTCCATCATGAACATCGGTTTGCCTGCCGACTTGTTGACATACAGCATCTCGCCACCATACTCAGCCACCTTCGAGTCGAGCATGTTGCGTGAACCGATGGCACGGCCGCCGTGAGGGTCGTACTGGTCGCGGATGACCTTCATCTCGGCCATGTGCTCTTCAGAGATCTGGTTGTTGCCACACTCGTAGAAGATGATGGATGGGTTGTTGCGGTTATAGATGATGGCATCGCGCATCACCTCCTTGCGCTGTTCCCAGCGACGGTCGTTGACATCCTTCTCAGCATCGCCGGCAGGCATGGCCTGGATGAGTCCCAGGCGGTCGAACGACTCAATGTCCTGCTTCATCGGGGTGACGTGCATCCAGCGGAAGAGGTTACCGTTGCACTCCAGCACCAGACGGTTAGAGTAGTCGCTCATCCACGCAGGAACAGAGATACCCACGGCAGGCCACTCGTTGGTAGAGCGCTGAGCAAAGCCCTTCAGCTGCAGCGTGCGGTCGTTCAGGCGGAACTCGCCGTCCTTGAACTCCGTCTTGCGGAAACCGGTGCGGGTGGTGGCAACGTCAACGGGTGAACCGTTGACCACGAGGGTGGTCTTCACCGTATACAGATAGCCATAGCCCCACGACCAGAAGTGCAGTCCACCGACCTTCTTCGAGGCACGGAGTATTGCTTTCTGTCCAGGCTCCACGCTGACTGCGGGAGCACTGAACGAAGCAACCTCTTTACCTTCTTGATCACACACTAATACCTTATATTCAATATGCTGTGTCTTGGTGGACTCGTTCATCACCTCCGACTCGGCATTGATGACTGCCGAACGGCCCTGGATGTCGTGCTGGGTGGCATAGACGTAGACACCCGTAGTTCTGAGATTGCTGTACAGGGGCAGTGTCTGATAGACGTCGTCCATGACGTGCAGCCACACGTTCTTGTTGATGCCGCCATAGTTGCAGAAGAAGTTCTTGTCGTTCCACTGGAAGCCACTGCGCACCTGCTTCTGCGTTGCCTCGTCCCACTTGCCGACATGCTCCTTGTAGCGCCAGTTGTTGTCGATATACACGGCCAGGATGTTCTCGCCATCCTTTTTTATATAAGGTGTCAGGTCGAAGCCGAAGGCCATGACGCCATTCTCGCCCCATCCTAACTCTTTACCATTCAAAAACACGTGGGCACCGAAGCGCACACCTTCGAACTCGATGAAGAACTTCTTGCCCTTCTTCAGTTCGGCAGGCAGCGTGAAATGCTTGCGATACCATGCAACTGTGTCAGCCAACTGGGCAATATGCTTGCCATAGGCTTCCTGTTGGTTAAACGACCAAGGAAGGGTGACGGTCTGCCATTGAGAGTCGTCACACTTCATGCCGCTGGCCTGTGGGTTCTCGCCCATCTGCACCTTCCAGTTGGCATTAAAATTAAACCGTTCGCCAGCCCACGCTTGGGTGACGAACAGTAAAACAATAATTACTAACCAATTTTTTTCTGTCATGTGTGAAGAATTATTTTTGTAAGTAGTTCGTTTTGTTGTTGCAAAAGTACTTCTTTCTTTCGCTACGCAACAGGAATAATTGTTCATTTTCTATTAAATTCGTACGTTTTTATCTGCTCATGAGCTTAACGTCGCTGTTCAGACCGCTGGGAACAGGGGCCCACTGGTCGTACTTCGTGCGTTTGTAGTTGATGTCCACGACGTTGATTTCTTTCATCTTGCGCCACTCTACACCACGACGGTCCATGTCGGCAATGCGGTTGGCAGGCAGGTTGGTGACCTCGATGCGCAGCGTGTTCTTGCCAGCGCGCAAGGCGTTCTTGCAGTCAAGGATGAAGGGTACGGCCCATGCACAGCCGATAAATTGATTATTAATGTACACGCGAGCTGACTCACGGACGTCGCCAAGGTCTATCGACCACTGCTGCTGTGCCTGCTGCTTGGTCAAGGTGAACGTAGTGGTATAGACGCCTGTACCCATGGTGATAGCCGTTTCGGGACTCAGCGCTTCCCACGTCTGTGGCTTGTCGAGGGTGAAGGTCTTACCAACCTTTGGGGCCTCTTCGATGAACGAGAGGGTCCACTTGCCGTTGATGGGAAGTACCTCGGTACGCGTGGGCTGTACCACAGTGGTTGCTGTCGGCTGGGCACTGGTCTTCAGGATGATACTTTCGCCAGAGCGCAGGGAGAGCTGCACCTTGCCGTCCTTGATGGTGGCTGGTGCGATGTCGCCCGTCATGGGGTTGTAGAGCGTGGCACCACCGAAGGGCACAGCCAGTGACGCCATGCCGTTGACGTCGTGTGGCGTGAGGTTGGCAATGAAGTAGTGGTAGCCTTCGTCGTTCTGGCGACGGATGCAGCGCAGGCCCTGCTCAGTACGCATAGGCTCAGCCTTAGCGAAGTGGGCCATCAGTGCAGCCGATTCGCCCATGATGACAAACGGATAGAGACGCTCCACCTGCGCCTTCAGGGCGTCCTCGATGGTTGTGCCGCTGGGAATGATGAGCGCCTTGTAGCGGGTGCCACCCTCGGTGACGAGCATGCCGTCCTCGATGTGAACCTTGGCCAACTGGCGGTCGCTGATGTAGTCGCAGTCGTAGCCCAGACTGTCAATCTTCAGGATGCTGCTGATGAACTCAGGCGCTTTCTCGTCCATGGTGTGGATATCAAACTGCATCAGCAGGTCCTCGCCATTGCGGCGGTTCTTGCTGGCCTCTTTGGCATCGTCGTTGCGCGGTCCGCGCTTGCGCCACATGTCCCTGACGGGCAGATAGACGAGGAAGTCGTTGTCGGGCTTACCCATCTGCAGGAAACTCTGACAGCGCTCGATATATTTCATGAGGTAGGGCGCATCGCGCCAGATGCTGTTCGTTGGACTCATATCCACCGAGGCATAGAACTTCCATCCTGGCCAGGGGTCATCCTTGGGCGAGTAGCACGTGCCATGGAAATAGACGTGGTTGACACCACAGGTGAACATCAGGTCCAGGTCAGGCTTCATCTGCGACAGCGACGTGCGGAAGTGCTCTGTCAGCCAGGTGAACGTTTCACTGCTGGTGAAGGGCTTGCCCATGACATGGGCTGCCGATGGGGCATATTTCAGCATCGATACGTCGCTGAAGTTCTTCTTCGTCTTGCCTGGGTCTGTGCGCAGTCCCTTGATGCCGAACTCTGACAGTCCGAAGCCCTCAATCTCAGGGATGTCAACGGCTGCATACAGGTCCAGCAGGTTGGCAGGGGAACCGTGTGCCTGGTTGCGCACCAGCACGCCATGGCTGTGGGCCCAGTCGACCCACTGCAACGTGAAGTTCTCGTAGAGCAGGTCGGAGAGCGTCTCGCGGTAGTCAGCCAACACCTTGTTGCCGTCGTCCACGTCGCCCAACAGCTCTGCCATGTGTTCCTGTAGGTCGTAGCCGCGACGCTTCTTGAACTCATCGAAAAGGGTAGGGGTCCAGTTGGCCTTATACACCTCGTAGGAGTCGTTGAAGAAGGTGTGTGGCCATGCTACCCCCGACTCCTTGAAAGCCTTGTCGAAGCGGTCCAGGTAGTGGTGTACGGCCTCGCGGTCAAAATGGTCAATAACCCATCCCTCACCGCCTGGTGCTGCGCGCTTCACTTTCTGCTTGGTGCGGCCAATCTCCGTGCGATAGACGGGTTTCCCGTCTATTATCTCTTTCGTGAACACCGCCTTGCAGGCAGCCTCCTCCAGTGGTACCAGCGGGCCACCGAAGGGCCAACCTGTGCCACAGTTCATGTCCACCTCGATGCCATTCTTGGCAGCTATCTCTTCGACGTCCTTCAGTGCCTCCATCCAACTGGGAGACAGGAAAGAACGCTCGTTTTTCTCGTTGCCCTTGACACCATAGAGTGGCGTAATCTCCACGGCACCGATGCCCGCCTTGGCATATTCTGACAAGTTCCACTCCAGATTCTTGCGGTCCACGGCAGAGCCCAGCCACCACCAACGGGTGCCGGCTTTCGACTCCTGCCACGAGAGCGGCCACGAGTAGGTCAGGCTGCTATTCTTTTTTTTTAGCTTGTAGTATTCCGTCAGTCCCAGCAGATAGCAGCCCGTCCCGTAATCTTCGAAGTCGGGCATGCTGGTGAAGGTCACAGGCTGTCCGGCCGACGGGTCTTTGCCCGTGCCTTGGTTCCAGCCGAGGAATCCGTTGTGGTGCAGACAACTCTTCAGCGCTTGCCACGCTTTGTCGCACGTAGCGGCATACTCCTGCTCCTTGAGGAGTCCCTGCTGGATGCCCCATGCCATGCCATAGAGGAAGAGGGCCGTACCCGTCATCTCGGGATCAGGGTAATCGACAACGCTCACCAGACTGGCGCGCCAGAATCCGTCGGCGTGCTGACAAGCCTTCAGCGCCTTGCTCATCAGGAGGAAGTCCTTCTGCAGTTCCTTATACTCTTTGCTCTTCTTGTCGAGTACGCTCATGGAACGTACCAGAGCTGCATAGACCCAGCCGTTGCCACGACTCCAGTAGCAGTTCTTGCCGTCCTTCTCTTTATAGGGAGGCACATAGTCCTTGTCGCGCCACCACAGTCCTTCCTTGACGTTGAAGCAACCGCCACCACACTCGTTGCGACTCCAGCGATAGCTCTTCATGGCGTAGTCCAGATAGCGCTGGTCCTTGGTGATGGCGTACATCTTGATATAGATAGGCAGTGCCATCTGGATAGCGTCAATCCACGTCCAGTAGTCCACACGTCCTGTGGCCATCTGTTTCTCCAGATTCTCCTTGGTGGGTTCCAGCGTACCCTTGCCCGTCAACAGGTGGTACTCTATATAGGTCTGTTCACAGCACTGGTCGTCGGCATCGGTTGTCTTCGTGCCATTGCGCGGTGTCCACTTGTGGAAGTCGGCCCAGCGGTGCACATAGTCCAGATAGCGCTGCTGCGGGTCGATGGCGTTGAGTGCCATGAGTCCCTCGTAATAGACGGCGCGCGTCCACAGGCTGCTGGGACGTATTTTCTTCACATTGGTAGGCTGTGTGGGGTCACTGTACTTCTCCATGAAGTAGTCGTTGGTCAGCCTTGCTGCCTGGAGTATTTCTGACTGGGCGAAGGTTGCCATCGCACAGCAACATACTGCACAAAAGGTGATAATGCGTTTCATATTGTTGTTTTATTTTGTTTCCAGTTTGGTGGTGACGGCCTTGAAGGTCTTGGAATCGGTGGTCAGCGTAATCTTAGAAGGTGCTGAACCAGCACGTAGAATCACCATAGCCTGTCCCTGCCAGAGTTGGCGGTGGTTGGTGGCGTTGAGTTCGTGACTGTTGATATCGCCATTGGTGACAGCCACGAGACGGGCATCGCCATCGACCGTGAAGGTCAGCTCGTCCTGACAGGTGAGGACAGTGCGCCCCTTGCTGTCGACAGCGCGCAGGCGGATGTGCTGCAGGTCCTGACCGTCGGCCTGCCACTGACTGTTGTCGGCTTCGGCAACAATCTTGACAGCCTTGCCCGTTGTCTCCAGGGCGTGACGGGCCACAGCCTTGCCCTGGCGGTAGCCCACAGCCTCTATCTTTCCTTTCTTGTAGTCGATGCCATTCCACGTAATCTTGTTGCGCGACTTGGCATCCTTCGGATTCTCACGACGGCCAAGGCTCTTGCCGTTGAGCAACAGCTCCACTTCGTCGCAGTTGGTGTAGATGACCAGGTTGGCCTTGGAGCCTTCGGGACGGTTCCAGAGTTCTGACTGACGGTCAGTGCCGGTGATTATGCCGTTCCACTCCACACCTGCATTCTTGTCCTCCATAACGGAGAGACGCACCAATGGCTCGTCGCTGAAGAAAGACTTCATGAAATAAGCCTTGGGCTTCGGGTTGAGGGAGATGTCGAAGACACCCTGTGCCCAGCCCTTGGCAGGCCATCCCTGCGATTCTCCGAGGTAGTCGATGGCTCCCCAGTAGGCCAGTCCGATGACCTTGTCGAGATTCATCTCAAACCAGTTGGGTCCCATGGCGGCCGTCGAAGCCTCACTCTGGTAGAATGTCATCCATGGGAAACGACGCCCGTCACCAGGGAAGTACATATAGCGGTAGTTGTATGCCTGGATGTCAGTCTGCATGGCGAGGTCGCAGGGCAGCGAGTCGGTCTCCCAGTTGCGATAGCGGGGATGCATAGCCACGGTCACCAGACGTGTGGAGTCGTAGCGCTGCAGCACGGTTTTCATCATCTTATAGCACGTCACGCCAAAGTCGTTGAATGGCTGGTTGGGGTCTTGTTGCAGTTCGTTGCCCAGGCTCCACAGCACGACGCTGGGAGAATTGCGGTCGCGTGTCACCCACTCGGTGATGTCACTGGCGAAATGGTTCATAAACGGTACCCGCGAACCCGTATGCTGACGGGTCCATTTGTCATAGAGCTCATCGACGATGAGGATGCCGTATTTGTCGCACAGCTCAATGAACTGACGACTGTAGGGATTGTGACTGGTGCGGATATGGTTCATGCCAAACTGCTTCATCAACAGCAGGCGCTTCTCAATGGCACGAGGATAGGCGGCAGCGCCCAGGGCACCCAGCGTATGGTGGTTGGCATAGCCTTTGAGCAGTACCTTCTTGCCGTTGAGCTTAAAACCGAAGTCTGGACCATACTCAATGGTGCGGATGCCGAAATGTTCTGAATACTCATCGGCCACAGAGCCATCCTCCTTCAACAGTTGTGCCACACATGTATATAGATAAGGTGTGTCGAGGTCCCAGAGTTTGGGGTTGGCAATCTCCAGTTCCTGTGCCTTGATATTCACCGTGCGTGACTGTGGGTTGCGTCCACGCTGTGCAGTTGTCTCTGCCACGAGGTTACCCTCAGCGTCGTAGATGCTCACCTTCATGCGTGTCTGTTTCATGCGGGTGCGATTGGTATAGTCGGCACTGACAGTGACATAGCGGTTGTCACGCGTGGTGATATACAGCGGATGACGCTCGAAATAGATATCGGCAGGAGTGCTGACGAGTGACACGTTGCGGAACAGTCCGCCACCAGTGTACCAGCGCGAGGCTTTCTCGTTCTGTGTCGAGGCCTTGACGACCAGGATGTTCTCACCTTTGCGTAGCAGGTTCGTGACATCAATCTCGAAACCTACATAGCCGTAGTCCGTACCACCGATGTGTTTACCGTTCAGATAGACGTCACCAGTGAGCATGATGCCTTCGAAGTCGAGCAGATAGCGGGTGTTTGATGTTGGCGTGTGAGTGATGGTCTTACGGTACCAGCCCGTACCCATCTCCTTAAAACCACGGGCTGACAGGCGTGACTTGATATTGGCTGCAACATCGGTGTTGTCGGCTTTCTCGTCAGCAGAGGGGGCCACCCATGGCTGTTCTATCTGGAAGTCGTGGGGCACATCAATGGTCTTGGCATTCGTGAACAGTGAGTCATATGCAAACTGCCACTGGAAGTTCATGTTCTCTACACTTCGCTGGGCAAGCAAATGCAAAAATGTAAAAATGAAAAAATGAAATAATAGTATGCGTTTCATCATCGTATGCATTTAAGGTTTTTGTCCAACTGATCAGTACTGCTGGCACCCACCAGCACAGAGGTTACTCCCTGTTGGTCGAGTATCCAGCGGAGGGCCGCTTCGGCAAGCGTCTGTCCCTTTGACAGCGCCTCGCTGTTCCAGCTCTTCAGTTGTTCCAGCAGCTCTGGGGTAAGCATCTCGTGACGCAGGAATTTCTCTCGTGTCATGCGCGAGTCTTCAGGTATACCGTTCAAGTAACGGTCGGTGAGCAGACCTTGTGCCAGTGGTGAGAAAGAGATAAAGCCTACGCCCTCCTGATGGCACAGCTGGAGAATACCCTCGTCGATGGGTGCACGGTCGAGCATGTTGAGACGCCCCTGGTAGATGAGCAGGGGTACGTCGTGGGCTTTGAGATAGCTGATGGCAAAGCGTGTGGCATCCAATGGCCAGCGTGAGATACCTACATAGAGGGCCTTGCCCTGTCGAACAATGTCGACCAGTGCCTGCAGCGTCTCTTCCAGTGGTGTGTCAGGGTCGTAGCGGTGAGAATAAAACAGGTCGACATAGTCCAAGTGCATGCGTCGCAGACTCTGGTCAAGCGATGCCATGAGGTATTTGCGTGAGCCCCAGTTGCCATAGGGACCGGCCCACATGTCATAGCCTGCCTTGGTGGAGATGAACAACTCGTCGCGATAGGGACGCAAGTCTTCGTCCATGACACGTCCCAGTGTTTCTTCTGCCGACCCGTAGGGAGGACCGTAGTTGTTGGCAAGGTCGAGGTGGGTGACGCCACAGTCGAAGGCGTGGCGCAGGATGGTTCGTGAACGTTGGTAGTCGTCGATACCACCGAAGTTGTGCCACAAGCCTAGGCTTACTTTTGGTAACAATACGCCAGAGCGTCCGCAACGGTTGTACGACATCTGGTCGTAGCGGTTTTCGTTAGCAGTGTATGATTCCATAAACATCTTAGTAGAATAGTTCGTTTCGCATGGCAAAGGTAGGCATTTTTTTTTGAAATACGGTGTTTTTGTTCACTTTTTAATAATAATAGGGAATTTTTCTTGCACGACTTGATATTTTTTGCTAATTTTGCCTTCGCAAAACAAACAAACTACTCAGACGGACTACTAAACGACATGAAGAGATTACTATTATTAACAGGACTGATTGCGATGGCAGTATGTGTCATGGCCCAACCCCGTTATCAGAAGAAGCAAATGATGCTGGAGACATTGAACCGCGGTGTAGTGGCTATACGTAGTGGCAATCAGGTGGTGGTCAGTTGGCGTACGCTATCGTCTGACAAGCCAGGCGAGGCTTTTGATGTGTACCGAAATGGCGAGAAGATGAACGTAGAACCGATGGTCAAGGGCGGTACCTTTTTTGTGGATGCACACCCCCTGCAGGGCGACGCTACTTATGAGGTGCGTGGCGGTGGCAAGAATGGTGCGTATGTGTTGAAAGCGGAAGCCCCTGACGGCTACTTTCCTGTGAAGTTGCAGAAGCCTTCTGATGGTGTTACACCCGATGGGAAAACGTTTTCCTATTCCGCTAACGATGCGTCTGTTGCCGATGTGGACGGTGACGGACAGTATGAGATATTTCTGAAGTGGGAACCTTCGAATGCGCACGACAATGCCCACGATGGCTTTACGGGACCGACCCTGTTTGACTGCTATCGGTTGGATGGCACTTTGCTGTGGCGTATTGACATGGGTATCAATATCCGCAGTGGGGCTCACTATGTACCGTTTATATCCTATGACTTGGATGGTGACGGTTGTGCGGAGTTCATCGTAAGGACCGCTGACGGTACACGCGACGGAAAAGGACGAGTGATTGGCGATGAGAAAGCAGACTATCGTACCTATCCTCGGAATGCCTCGAAGCGTGCTCAGCCTGAAGGCGAGTGGAGTAAGTATAATAAGAGCAGGTCTCCTAGAGTAGGTCGTATATTGAGTGGTCTGGACTATATCTCTGTTTTTAATGGACTCACTGGCGAGGTGATGGATACCAAACCCTACATACCGCAGCGAGGCAATGTGGAGGACTGGGGCGACAACTATGCCAACCGTTCTGACCGTATGCTGGCAGGTGTGGGATACTTGGACGGGAAACGTCCAAGCGCTATTTTTTGTCGTGGTTACTACACCCGCACGGTGATAGCCGCCTGGGACTGGGATGGCAAGGAACTGAAACAGCATTGGGTGTTTGATACCAACGAGCCGGAGTGGCGCAGCTATGCTGGTCAGGGCAACCACAATCTGAGGGTTGCCGATGTCGATGGTGATGGTTGCGACGAGATAACTTACGGTTCGATGGCTGTGGACCACGATGGTCGTGGACTGTATAATACGGGTATGGGACATGGCGACGCTATCCATTTGATGGCTTTTGACCCGACGACGGACGAGTTGCAGGTGTGGGACTGCCACGAGAACCATCGTGACGGTTCTGACTTCCGCAATGCCAAGACAGGAGAGATTATCTTCCAACTGCCATCGAAGGCCGATGTAGGTCGCGCCATGGCGGCAGATATCGACCCCACGAACCCTGGTGTGGAGATGTGGAGCTCCGACAGCCATGGTATTCGAAATATCAAGGGTGAACGGCTGGCTGAAGCGCAGGATCCAGAAGACCCGCAACACGAACAGCACCTCCGTATGAGGGGCAGACGCCTGTCCATCAACTTCGGTATCTGGTGGGACGGAGACCTGTTGCGCGAACTGCTGGACCGTGCCACCGTATCTAAGTACGACTGGAAAGAGCGCACGGTTGTCAATGTGACGAAACTGGAGGGTGTGGTGTTCAACAACTGGACAAAACAGAATCCCTGTTTGGCAGCAGATATCTTGGGTGACTGGCGCGAGGAAGTCATCGCCCGTACGCCAGAGAGCGATGAACTGCGCATTTTTGTATCACCTATTCCTACGGAGTACCGCATCAACTGTCTGATGGAGGATATTCCCTATCGTTTGTCGACGGCCGCGCAGAACGTGGGCTATAACCAACCCTCAGAACCGGGTTTCTATCTGGGACCGGACAAAAGTGTAACACCATTCCTGAAATAAGACGATGAGACAACTGATATGCATGATGGCACTCATGGCAACCTTGTCGGCCAGTGCCCAGCAAGTGAACGACAACAATACACCGCTACACCTGATGCGTCCTGCCAACCAGCAGCGCTATGGCATACCCACGCAGGATGCTGTGAAGCAGACCATCGACTGTGTGTTGCACTATATAGACAGTGAGACACCAGCCCAGTTGGTGGACAAGCGTACGGGTAAGGAGATGACACGCATGAAGGACATTGACCAATACACACAGTTGAAACAGGGTGGATTCCGACTGACGAGCTATGAATGGGGCGTTACGTACTCTGGTGTGTTGGCTGCCTATGAGGTAACGGGTGACAAGGCCTATCGTGACTATGTCTATAAACGCCACAAACTGCTGAGCGATATGGCTCCGCAGTTTGAGAAGGTGTATGAGAAACACAAGGATATTGATGTCAATGTACGTCGTGTGATAGATCCTCATGCCTTGGATGATGCAGGAGCAGTATGTGTGTCGATGATCAAGGCACTGTTGAGCGACAGGACTCTGCCGTTGCGTGAACGCATAGACCACTATGTGGACTACATCATGAATAAGGAGTTCCGTCTGTCCGACGGCATTTTTGCGCGTCTGCGTCCACAGAAGAATACGGTATGGCTGGACGACATGTTCATGGGAATCCCGGCTGTTGCATATATGGGGAAATTGACGGGCGAAAGCAAGTATTACGACGAGGCTGCGCGACAAGTACAACTGTTTGCTGACAGGATGTGGGTGGAAAGCGACGGACTGTTCCGCCACGGATGGGTGGAGGCCATGCAGCCGCATCCCGCCTTCTATTGGGGACGTGCCAACGGGTGGGCATTGCTAACCATGTGCGAAGTGTTGGATGTGTTGCCTGAGAACCATGCCTCACGTCCACAGATACTCGGTCTGTTGCAGAAGCATATTGCTGGACTGGCGCGCCGCCAGCATCACGATGGTTTCTGGCACCAGCTGCTGGACCGCAACGATACTTATCTGGAGGCATCGGCAACGGCTATCTATACCTACTGCATAGCGCATGCTATCAATAAAGGCTGGATAGATGCCAAGGCCTATGGGGCCACAGCACTGCTGGGTTGGCAGGCTGTCAATCAGTCGGTCAATGACAAAGGACAGGTGGAGAATGTCTGTGTCGGTACCGGCATGGGTTTCGATGCTGCTTTCTATGCCTATCGCCCTGTTCACGTGATGGCTGCTCACGGCTATGGTCCAGCGATATGGGCTGGGGCAGAGATTATCCGACTGCTGCAGCAACAGCACCCGAAGATGAACGACTCGGCTGTGCATTTCTATGACGAAGAGGTGCCTACCAATGAACCTATTTTCAATTACGACGGAAAAATCAGGTATTGACATAAAACAACGATATAATGATAATAACAATGAAAAGAACATTGCTTTCATGTGCCCTTGCGACACTGTGCACTATGGGTGCCTTAGCCCAGGTCTTAGGTGAGGAGGTCGTCCTCGACAAGTGGTCAGACAAACCGTTTAACTACAGTATTGCTGTGCCCGACGGTAACTATCGTGTGACGGTAACGTTGGGTGTCAAGAAACATGCTGGTCAGACGGTAGTGAGAGCTGAGAGTCGTCGCCACTATTCCGACATGGTGACCACCAAGAAGAATAAGTATCAGACGGTATCGTTTGTGGTCAACAAGAAGAATCCCCAGATTGATGACAAGACCAAAGTGAAACTGAAACCGCGTGAGTGGAGCTATAAGAATTGGGACGACTCGCTGACGATTTCGTTCTGTGGTCCGATGCCCGCCGTGCATAGCGTGAAGGTAGAACCAGCCACTGATGTGACAACCGTATTCCTCTGTGGCAACAGCACTGTAGTTGATCAGGAGAACGAACCCTGGGCATCGTGGGGACAGATGATTACCCGTTGGTTTGACGATAAGGTGGTCATTGCCAACTATGCCGAGAGCGGTCTGTCGTGCACGTCGTTCCTTGCTCAGTTGCGCTTGGACAAAATTCTCACCCAGCTGAAGGCAGGAGACTACGTCATTGTGGAGTTCGGCCATAACGACGAGAAAGAGAAGAAACCCGGAGACGGTGCCTGGTACAGCTATTCACGTAACCTGAAGATTTTTGCTGATCGTGTGAAGGCTGCCGGTGGTCATATCATCTTCTGTACACCGACGGCACGTCGCGCCTTCAACGACGACCACAAGACCAACCGCAATACGCATGGGGATTATCCTGAAGCTATGAAGACTGTTGCCAAGCGTGAGGGGGTACAGGTCATTGACCTCACCAGCATGTCGACAACGTTCTATGAAGCCTTGGGTGAAGAACGCTCGAAGCGTGCTCTGGTACACTATCCGATGGGAACGTTCCCTGGTCAGGAGCGCGAGTTGGCAGACAATACTCACTTTAATCCTTTTGGTGCTTGGGAGATTGCCAAGATGGTGGTGATGGGACTCAAACAGTTGCAGTCGCCGCTGGCAGAGCATCTGCGTGCCGACTGGCAGGACTTCAATCCCGCACAGCCTGACGATCCCGACGCCTTCGTATGGCACATGTCGGCAGGTAGCAACTTAACGAAACCCGACGGCAACTAACTCCCTTAACTCCTTTAACTCCCTTAACTTCTTTAACTTCTTTAACTTCTTTAACTTCTTTAACTTCTTTAACTCCCATAATATGAAGCGCTTTGCATTTAAGATGTACCTGAAACCAGGTTGTGAGAAAGAGTACGAACGTCGCCATGCCGCCATCTGGCCAGAACTCGTCAAGATGATCAAGGATGGTGGCGTGTCTAACTACAGTATCTACTGGGATAAGGATACCAATATTCTCTTTGGCTATCAGGAATGTGCTGGTGAAGGTAGCTCCCAGGACACCGATAATGTGGACCCCATTACACAGAAGTGGTGGGACATGATGGCCGACATCATGGAGGTCAACCCCGACAATTCGCCTGTTACCATCCCTATTCAGGAAGTGTTCCATCTAGATTAAACGTTGATGAAGAGAATATCTGCATTGTTATTGTCGTTGCTGGCAGTGGGTACGCTGTGGGCCGCTGATTTTGGCAAGAAGGTCACATGGGACCAACATAGTCTTATCATTGACGGTCATCGTGTCTGTCCGGTGATGGGCGAGATACACTATTCGCGGCTACCTGAGAACGAATGGCGCCGTGAGGTGCAGAAGATGAAAGAGGGTGGGGTAACGATTATTGCCACCTATGTGTTCTGGAACCATATCGAGGAACAGGAAGGCATCTTCCGTTGGGATGGCCAACGCTCGCTGCGTAAGTTCATTGAGATCTGCCGTGATGAGGAGATGCCTGTCGTGCTACGTCTGGGCCCGTTCTGCCATGGGGAGGTTCGCAACGGTGGTATTCCCGACTGGATGTTTACGAAGGGCTGTAAACTGCGTGAGCAGAATCCGGTATTTCTTGGTTATGCGGAGAAACTGTACCGTCAGATATTTACCCAGGTGCAAGACCTGCAGTGGAAGGATGGTGGTCCTGTGATAGCTGCTCAGTTTGACAATGAGTATCGTGGGCGTGGTGAATACTTGATGGCATTGAAGCAAATAGCCCTGAAGATTGGCTTCGACCTGCCGTTCTACACCCGTACGGGGTGGCCTGAGTTGCGCACGCCCGTTCCTTTTGGTGAGATGCTGCCCCTCTACGGCGATTATGCCGATGGCTTCTGGGATAAAGAGATAAAGGAAGGTGCAGGCAACTACTATAAAGCCTTTAACTTCAAAGCTTTCCGCTCGTCGACAGCTATTGGCACAGACTTGCTGGGTAAGCAGGAAGCTAAGGTGAACAAGGGCGATGAGCAGTATCCTTATTTTACCTGTGAACTGGGTGGTGGTATGGTCACGGCCTACCACCGTCGTCCGTATATCTATCCTGAGGATGCTTATTCGATGGCTTTGGTTAAGTTAGGCTCTGGTTCTAATTTGCTGGGCTATTATATGTATCACGGCGGTAGCAATCCTGAGGGTATGCTCCATACGCTCAACGAGGTACAGACCTCTCCAGGTACGGCTAATAACGACCTGCCTGTGGTGACCTACGACTTTCAGGCGCCTCTGGGTGAGTTCGGACAGACCTATCCGCAGTACTATATGCTGCGTCCTCTCCACCTGTTTATGCAGGACTATGGTGAACTGTTGGCGCCCATGGAAGCCTCGTTCCCTGCTCCACAAGACCTGAAGCGTGGCGAGGATAGTGTTCTCCGTTGGGCTGTACGTAGCAAGGATGGACAAGGCTTTATCTTCGTCAACAACTATGAGCGCTTTTTCCAGCTTTCAGCCAAGAAGGGAATCGTACTCGAGGCTTGTGGCGTGAAACTCCCCAAGCTGACCATTCCCTCTGGGTGTATGGCTATCTTCCCTGTCAATGTTGAGGGTATCCGTTTTGCTACGGCCCAGTTGGTAGCGCGTCGTGAGGGAAAGATCTACATGATGCAGGTGAAGGGTGTTCCTACAACCATTGCCTTAGCCAATGGCAAGACACTGAAGAATGTCAAACCCCGTGGTCTTGGCAAGCCTATTTACGAGAATATCTACCTGCTGACGCCACAAGAGGCTGAAAAACTCTTTATAAGTGAAGAGAATTCTCAATTGTCATGGGTCAATTGTCAATTTAATAAGGTAAAGGAAGCAGGTCCCTTGCGTAAGATAATAAAAGGTAAGGCTAAGGTGGCTGAGGCTCCCTCAGAAGCGGACTGGAACAATGCCGCCGTCTACCGTATTGAATTGCCTGACGATTCTTCACTATTCACTATTCACTATTCACTCTTGAAGATTTTCTACCGTGGCGACTGTGCTCGACTATATGCTGATGGCAAGCTGGTGGCTGACAACTTCTATTACGGTCGCCCGTTCCTCTATGGTCTGTGGCGCCTGCCTAAGGAGTGCAAGGAATTAGAGTTGCGCATCCTTCCCTTGCAGCCCGATGCACCTATCTACCTGCCCCGTGAGGCTGACAAGACTGCAGGTGAAGAACTCATCAATATATCTGTATCATGCGAAAAATAATCAGTATCCTAATCCTTTCTTGTTGTTTGCAGTTGCAGGCACAGAATATCTCGTTGGCGGGAGCCTGGGACTTTGCCATGGGTGATAGTACCGCTTACAACGATTATGTCATGCTCCCTGGTTCTATGCTCACCAATGGAAAGGGTGATATTGTCACAACGAAGACGCAGTGGACGGGTTCGCTGTACGACTCGTCCTACTACTACAACCCCTATATGGAGAAGTATCGTCAGGCTGGCGAGATGAAGTTTCCCTTCTTCCTGACTCCTGAGCGTCACTATACAGGTAAAGCGTGGTATCGCAGGTCTGTATATATCCCTAAGGCGATGAAGGATCAGCGCATTACGCTCTTCCTCGAACGTCCACATATTGAAACCACGGTATATGTCAATGGTAAGGAAGTGGGTCACCAAATGTCACTTTCCGTTCCTCATCGTTATGATGTTACACGCTATGTGAATTTTGGATGTAGCAACACCATCGCCATCTGTGTGTACAACGGCATCGAGAATGTTTGTGTTGGACAGGATTCGCACAGTGTTACTGACCAGACCCAGGGCAACTGGAATGGTATTACGGGACGCATCGAACTGCAGTCGCAACCCGCAAAGTTGAATATTCGCAAAGTTGTTGTTCGCCCTGATGCCGACAAAAAGCTAGTGCGTGTTGTTGTGGAGATGGAGAATCATGTCGACGGATTTAGACTAATGCCAATGCGTGACTATGGTATTTATGTCATGGCTCGTCCTATGATGAAGGGAAAGACGCATGTCTATGCTGCAGAGCCCGTAGAAGCCATTGGTAATAAAAAGGAATTTGTAATAGATCTGGGTACTGATGCTCAACTATGGGATGAGTTTACCCCCAATCTCTACCAGTTGCAGGTCATGGCAGGTGATGATGTCTATGAGACTACTTTCGGATTGCGTAATCTGAGTGTCGAAGGGCGTCAGCTTGTGATTAATGGCCGTCCGCTGTTCCTGCGAGGAACGGTGGAAAACTGTAATTTCCCAGAGACGGGTTATCCCCCGATGGAGGAGTCAGAGTGGCTTCGTGTGTTCCGCAAATGCAAGGAGTACGGCATCAACCACGTGCGTTTCCATAGTTACTGTCCGCCCGAGGCAGCCTTTGCAGCTGCTGACAGGGTAGGAATATACCTGCAGCCGGAAGGACCCTCGTGGCCTAACCACGGTGTGAAGCTACGTCGTAAGATGGCTATTGACCAGTATCTGTTGGACGAGTCTAAACGCATCATCGATGAGTACGGTCACCATCCGTCGTTCTGCTTCATGGCAGCAGGCAATGAGCCAGCTGGCGACTGGGTTCCCTACTGTAACGACTGGGTGAAGACCATGAAACAGTACGACCCCACCAAACTCTATGCCGGTGCTAGTGTCGGTGGTGGCTGGGCATGGGACAGTGGTTCTGAATATCACGTCAAGGCTGGTGCTCGTGGACTGGACTGGGACCGCCGTGCTCCACAAAGTCAGGACGATTACTACCAGCAGATACTTTTCCCACGTAACTATAAGGACACTGTTCCTAACAATTCCCCCATTGTTGCTCATGAACAGGGACAGTGGTGTGTCTTCCCTGATTTCAAGGAGATTCCGCAGTATACAGGCGTCTATAAGGCTAAGAACTTCGAGATATTCCGTGATTTGTTGGCTGACAATGGGATGGCTTCGCAAGCCGAAAAGTTCCTTCATGCCAGTGGAAAGTTGCAAACGCTATGTTATAAATATGAGACAGAGCGCAACCTGCGCACCAAGGATTATGCCGGATTCCAGTATCTGGGCTTAAACGACTATTCTGGACAGGGTACGGCACTAGTAGGACCGCTGAATGTACACTGGCGCGAGAAAGGCTATGTCGACGCCCGCGAGTGGAAACAGTTCTGTGCTGCCACGGTGGCATTGGCCCGCTTCCCCAAGTTTGTTTATACTAACGATGAGGAACTCGTTGTGCCTGTTGAGGCTTATAATGCCTTTTCAGCCAAACTGGTGAATGCCAAGGTTAGCTGGTGTATCACTGGTGGGCAGCAACAGGAGGTGGCCCATGGAACACTTCCTGTTAGTACTATTCCCATTGGCAAGAACAACGAATTGGGAACGGTACGCCTGCAGTTGGCATCATTCCAACAGCCTGCTAAGTTGACTCTGCATGTACTTCTCAATGGCTACGAGTGGAACCAGTGGGACTTCTGGGTATACCCTGCAGAAGGTAAGATAGAAGTAGTAAGAAGTAAGAACTTTTATGAAACAGACTCGCTGGATGCTCGGGCGTTGAAAGTACTCAAGAAGGGTGGCACGGTGCTGTTGACAGCTGGTGGGAAGATACGCTATGGCAACGATGTGCGCCATACCTATTTGCCTGTCTTCTGGAATACAAGTTGGTTTAAGATGCGTCCGCCACATACAACGGGAGCATATATCCAGAGCCAGCATCCCGTGTTCTGTGATTTCCCCACTGACGACTGGCAGAATCTGAACTGGTGGGAACTGACCAACCGTACACAGGTCATGAATCTGGCAGAGTTCCCGAAGGACTACCAACCTATCGTGCAACCTATTGACACGTGGCATGTCAGCCGTAAATTGGGCATGCTCCTTGAGGTAAAAATACTCAATGGCCGACTGCTGATGACTACGATGGATATTAGTCACAACCTCGACCGTCGTCCTGTAGCCCGCCAGTTACGGCAGAGCATCCTGCGCTATATGCAGAGTGAAGACTTTAAACCCACTACGACAGTCAGTGTCGATGTGATCCGACACCTCTTTGAACGTGAGGCACCAAAAGTAGACATGTTTACCAACGATTCTCCGGATGAACTTAAACCAAAGATTAAATAATTTATGAGAAAGATTACATTATTTCTGCTCATGCTGCTTACATTGTCAGTTGCAGCTAAACCCAAGGCTAAGAAGACTATAGAGACCTGGCCTGACGGTACAGAGATGGATGCATGGTTCCAGAATCCACAGAAGGTCGACGTCGGTCAACTTGGTCGTCGCTACGTTCTTACGGACTATGGTGTGTTGATGGGTAGCAGTGAGGTGCAAACCCAACAGATTCAAGCTGTTATTGACCGTTGTGCCAGCGAGGGTGGTGGTGTCGTTGTGGTGCCTCAGGGCACATTTATGACGGGTGCGTTGTTCTTCAAGCAAGGCACGCATCTGCATGTGTCAGAAGGTGGCACGCTGAAAGGCTCCGATCGCATCAAAGACTATCCTGTGTTGACGACCCGTATCGAGGGCGAGACGTGCAAGTACTTCTCCGCACTTGTCAATGCCGATGGTCTCGATGGCTTTACGATTAGTGGTACGGGAACCATCGACGGCAATGGCTTAAACTTCTGGCAGGAGTTCTGGATTCGTCGTACATGGAACCCCCAGTGCACCAACAAGGATGCACAGCGTCCCCGACTGACCTATATCTCCAACTGTAAGAATGTGACCATTCAAGATGTACACCTCATCAATTCACCTTTCTGGACCAACCACGTTTACAAGAGCGACCATGTGCGCTATCTGGGTTGTTACATCTTTGCTCCTACAGAGAATATATGGCCAGAGAATCCGAAGCGTGGCGCTCCCTCGTCGGACGCTATCGATGTCGATGCCTGCACCGATGTCATCATCGACGGCTGCTTCATGCATGTCAACGACGATGCCGTCGTCATGAAAGGTGGCAAAGGTACCTGGGCGGACAAAGACGATACCAACGGTCCTTGCGAACGTGTACTTATCCAAAACTGTCGCTATGGTCGTGTGCATGGATGTCTGACACTGGGTTCTGAGTCGCTTCACGACCGTAATATCATATTGCGCAACTGCTATGCCGAGGATGCCAATCGTGTGCTATGGCTAAAGATGCGCCCAGACACCCCCCAACATTATGAGTATGTGACGGTAGAGAATATTACCGGCCGATGCACACGTCTGCTGTTCATACAACCATGGACACAGTTTTTCAAGCCTGGCGATCGTCAGGATATGCCTTTGTCTCGTTGTAATAATATCACTATCCGCAACTGCGGGGTTGAGGCTAAGACTGTACTTGACGTGAAGACCAGCGACAAGTACGAACTCATTGACTTTACGCTTGACGGTCAGCCTGTGGACTTTTCACAGTTCCCTGGTGCCAAGGTAAATACCAAACCGAAGGAGTATCTGTAAAAAGAACTAATCCCCACTGTCATCGAGGCGGTGGGGATTAGTGTGATTGTGCATTGCGACTCAGTCGCAATGGCCTTATTACTTAATCACAAACTTTTTGCCGTTCTGGATGAGGATGCCCTTGGCATTCTTGTTGACACGTTGGCCGGCGAGGTTATAAATGTCACCTCTTCCTTCTTCCTTCTGACTCTTAACCTCTACAATGCCTGTGGGGTCAGTACCTTGGAATGACTCGATGAAGTCGGGTAGGTAGTAACCCAGGTGTGGTGGCTGGTTATAGGCTACATTCTGCCAACAGATGCCCATACGATATACATGGTCGTGCATCAGTGTGGGAACGCGGTAGTTGGTGGTGGTCAGCGTGGTGTAGATGAGGAGGCCGTCATCCGTTGTGTTGCGCAGGATGAGTTCTTCGCGCCAGTCACCGAAAATGTCAGCCGACAGACAGGGTGTAGCCTTTGTCGAGTTGCACGACTGGCCCGTAATCGTTGTAGAGCCGGCCATGAGCGTGGTTGCGGAAGCATTCGGCTTATATTTCGAGATGGTGTTACCGTCGAGCATTTCGTCTTGTGCATCGCCGTCCCAGTAGATGCGGAAGTTCATGGGAGGTTTCTTTGCGCCGACCTCTGCCTTAGTGATAGCGTTGAAAGGATTTTGGATTCTTGCGCTGCTGTCAAAACCACCATAGGCCGACCAGAATTCATAACCGCGGGTGCTGGCTACAATATCAGCGGCGCATCCTCGACCATTGTCTTGTCCAGACTGTCCACCCTTCCAGATGATTTCGCCTGTGGCTGCATCGTGCAGATCCCAAGCATAGGTGCCTTTTTCCTCATGTACATCGAATAGTTCCGTTGTCATAGTAGCAATGTCTGTTGGTTTGTTTTCTTGCTGCAAAAGTAATAAAAAAAAGTGAAAATGAACTATTTTGCATAAATTAGGATTAATTTTTGCGCTCTTGTCAATCAAAATTAGTACTTTTGTCAGCAATAACAAAACAAACTACTTATAAAGCAATGGAAAATAAGAAGTACTTCTTTGCCGTTGACCTGGGTGCCACGAGTGGTCGCACCATCATCGGCAGTATCGTTAACGGACGTTTGGAACAAGAGGAGATTACCCGTTTTCCCAACAATCTGATAGAGACAGGTGGCCATTTCTACTGGGACATCTATGCCTTGTATTTCGAGATGATACGTGGTCTGAAGGAAGTGGCCAACCGCGGTCTGGATATTACAGCAATAGGTATCGACACATGGGGTGTGGACTTTGTGTTTATCGGTAAAGACGGAGCTATTCTGCGTAATCCCATGGCTTACCGCGATCCGCATACCTTTGCTGCCATTGAACAATATTTGGATAAGGTGTTGGACCGTAAAACGGTCTATAACATTACGGGTATTCAGTTTATGAACTTTAACTCGTTGTTCCAATTCTATGCTATGCAACAGGCCGGTAATGTGGCTATGCAGCAAGCAGAGAAAGTACTCTTCGTACCTGATGCTCTCAGTTGGATGCTGACGGGTGAGGCTGTTTGTGAATATACCATCGCTTCTACTTCCCAGATGCTTGATCCACGGACGGGTGACCTCTCAGAGAAACTCATCGAGAGCGTCGGTATGAAGCGTAGTCAGTTCGGACGGATGGTACAGCCCGGTACACAGATTGGTGTGCTGACGGAAGAGGTGCAGAAGATAACCGGTTTGGGAGCCGTACCCGTGATTGCTGTTGCTGGTCACGATACGGGTGCTGCTGTTGCTGCTGTTCCTGCAAAGGACGAGCAGTTTGCCTACCTGTCCAGTGGTACGTGGAGCCTGATGGGTATAGAGACCAAAGAGGCAATCATCAACAATCGTTCCTATGAGCTCAACTTCACCAACGAGGGTGGTGTCGAGGGTACTACCCGTTTCCTGAAGAATATCTGTGGCATGTGGCTCTATGAGCGCTGTCGCAAGGAATGGCCTGAGGAGGTGCGCAAGCTGAGCCATCCTGAACTACAGGGCTCTGCCATGCAGGTGGAGGCTTTCCGCTCGCTCATTAATCCTGACGATGCGATGTTTGCCAATCCATCAAGCATGATAGAGGCTATCCAGCAGTACTGTCGTCAGAGTGGTCAACCTGTTCCGGAGACACCGGCAGAGATTTGCCGTTGCATCTTCGACTCGCTGGCCCTGCGCTACCGTCAAGTGTTCGAGTGGCTGAAAGAGTTCGCAGGTTTCGACCTTAACGTGCTGCATGTCATTGGTGGCGGCTCGCTGAACAAGTATCTTACGCAGTTTACGGCTGATTCTCTCGGCGTCGAGGTACTTGCCGGTCCTCAGGAGTGCACTGCTATCGGTAATATCATGATCCAGGCAAAGGCCATGGGACAGGTCGATGATATCTGGCAGATGCGCAAGATTATTGCCAACAGTGTCGATATGGTAGCCTATCATCCGACAGCTGACCGTCGTGCTTGGGATGAGGCTTACGAGCGTTTCCTTACTATTACGCACCAAGCATAACCACAACCTCATGATGACTAAGACAAATATCTTCCGCCTGCTGCTACTCTCCGTACTGTGCATTCACTGTGTGGATACGGCAGCACAGACCACATTGGTCAGCGAAGATTTCTCTGGTACGACAAACATCTTTGGTGTGGAGGCTACAGAGCCTGCTGCAGGAAAGGTTGCTATATTCAACAGTGATTTGACAGGTTTCGGACGTGTGCTGAACATCTGTAACACGTCGGCCACATGTACCATCACCGGACGTGACGGTAACGCGGCAAAGGCCGTCAGCAAGGGGGCCGTTACTGTTGAGTGGGATGCTTTTCATGGCTACTGGAGCAAGAATCAGGGAGCTACTGTCACCGTGAAGAACAGCGACGGGAAAGCATTGGCCTCCTACACCTATGATGCCAAGTTAGGACAAATTACTGCAGCAACTATCGCTGGTAATACCCCTGATGGATTCAATGCCTTTTCTATGAGCAGTGGTGCCAATGGCTTCAGTGGCAATGGCAAACCATATACCGCTACGTCAGGCCGTCACCCGCACATCTCCATGACGCTTACCGCTCAGGGACGCCTGTTGATGTCGTTTACGGTACAGGGTAAGACCACTACTCTACAAGGCAGCATAGGCACTTTAAAGAACAATATTGCCTATGTGCAGTTTACCAGCAACATTGACAATACTGACCGCTGCTATGCCATTGACAACTTCACTGTCAGCGTTAGCGACCTCTCCGACACAGTGACAGACGGAAACACCATCCTCAATGCAGCTATTACTGGTGCAGAAAGTATGACGTTCGGTTCCAGCACGTCGGCAGCATTCAAGAATCCTTACGCTCTCTACATCATAGGCAACGATGGCAGCACCATCAATGCCCAGACTGCTTCTAAGAAGGGCGTTAACTTCAATGTGGTGTGGGATATTGAGGGATTCAAAACCGCCAATGATACCGAGGGTCAGTATTGTGATTCGTATGGTAGTTTCCCCGCTACCGCTACGGGCAGCACATCGACTACCTTCAACCTCTGTGATGTGCCCATGAACTTCTATGGTTGCATGACGGCTACCATCACCTATGGTGACCAGACGGTGAAAGCCCGCAAATACGTCACTGCATTGGGTAACAAAAAGATGACTAACGAACAGGTGTTGCCGTTGGCAGGCTATCCTGTGGATTTTATGGACTATCCCGCTGCACTTGACGGCTATAGCCTCATTGCTTCTTCTGACGGCAGTGGTCATGACCCTATCACTGGCGGTTGGACGGTGGTGGGAACCGATACTCCCGATGCACGACTGGTGATCGATAATGACAAACGCTATATACGTCTGACGGCCAACACATCAGGTAAGAGTCACACACTTGCTCATACAATGGGCAATATTAAGGGACAGGTTATTGTCGATGTGTTGGTGCGCTATAATAATCCTGGAGCCTTAATCGCAGTGGGTGGTGCTACGATGGATGCCACCGGCATCACTCCCGGCCAGTGGCAGCGCATCGTGTTTTCGGCCGATAATGGTAGTCAACGCTGCTTCGCCCGTATATACGACAGTAATGGTAACCTCACTACAGAGACTGCCATCCAGACAGCACCGCAAGCTGGCAGCAGCAATTGTGTCAATATCGGCTTTAATGATAATGCTACGGGCTCTGTAGATATCGCTTCTTGTAAGGCTTACACTCCGACCATCAATACAGAGACCTATCAGTTGACGACTGACAAAGCAATGCTCTCCATCCCTGCTAACGATAAAGCCCGTCTTGCAGTGACAGCCACTGATACTGATGGCTATCCAGTTACCGATAAGGCCACATGGACTATTCTGGAGGAAGATATGTGTCAATCGCTGATCATCACTCCCGATGCCGATGACAGTCATCAAGCAACGCTGAGCCTTAGCTCTTCGGCTACGGCGGGTACTGCTACCATTCAGGTCACCATTGGTGGCGTTTCAACCATCACACAAGTCACAGTGCTAGGTGATGGCGAGAGCATTAAGTTCACACAGTATACCCAGAACATCATCATTCCCTTCGACGATGCACATCCTATGGAGGTGACATTCGCTGCACAGGTGGTTGATGGTCAAGGTGCTACAGTCGACCGTAAGGTCGCCTTAGCTGCTTATACTGCCGATGGTACCATACCTTTCACCAACAGCGAGAGCATCGCTTTTGATGCTGCAACAGGCATCCTCAGCATTGCGTCCTCTGCGCAACCTACATCACTCATCATCCGTGGAACCTGCAAGGATAGCGATGGTAAAGACTTAAAGAAAGACATCACGGTGAACATGCGCCCCACATCGTTTGTCTTTGATACGCCTGTGACAAAATACAATATTGATATCTGTCCGGGAGCCTTCTATACGGTAGAGATTACCTATCAAGGTGTGCTCACTACCGGCTATATCAATAGTGATCTCTTAGGCTATGAGTTGGGTACCAACACGACGATGAAGACCGTCAGCTATACTGTGCCTGGTACAACAGACAAGATAGATCTTCAGGTGGCAACAGGTGAGAATGTCAGCGCGGCAGGTATCAGTGCCATCACAGTTACCAAGCAGGCACCGCGTAAAAAGCGTGCTAAGCGTGTTGTTCATCATATCGGTGACTCTACGTCAGCTAATAATGGGTCGTGGGCTTACCGCCTCAGTGGAATGTCGTCAACCTTCCCTGAACTGTTTGCGCTCTGCGACTTCAAAAACAACGGAGCCGGTGGACGTAACCTCTCCACCTATTATATGCAAGGTAAACTCTATGGCGTACTGCTCGACATCTATCCAGATGATATCGTGATGTTTGGTAACAATGGCACTAACGGTATGGGCAACAGCTACGAGGCAGATATGAATTACTATCTCAATGCTGCAGAGGCACTGGGAGCTAAGATTATTATCAATAGCTATACACCCCATGGAGCAGTATCTAGCTATGCTAGTGGTTACAATGCCACAACCCACACCTTTGACAGTTATCGTAAGGATAGCTACGAGACCATTGTGCGCAAAGTGGCTGCACAGCGCGAGAAGAACGACGACAACTATCTCGGTTTTGTGGAGATTGGCAAGAATGCTGATGCTGCTTTCAACGCCTATGTGGCTGACTACAGCAAGAACGGCTATGCCAGTGCTGATGCTGCTGCACAGGCTATCATTAGCTGTTTTGCCGACCATAACCATTATAATCAAGGCACATTGGCTGGTGACCTAATGCTGAAAGGTTATGGAAGCATTGAAGGTATCGTCAAACAGCTGACTAGACTACTCAGCAACAACACGACGGCAGTGACCAATGTCAGAGCTGTTGGTGATGGTAATAATATTGTATACACCCTTCATGGTCAGCGTCTGTCAGCAGCTACCTCGCCAGGTCTGTATATCATCAATGGACGCAAGGTTGTCGTGAAATAACAAGAGACAAATTTTAATAAGATAATTAACAATCACTTAAAAACAGTAACACTATGGCTAAACCATTAGTAGAAACCAAAGCAAAGGTAGGTGTATTCTCCATTGCCCTTCAGGCATACCTGCCACAGTTCCCACAACTCGTACCTAACTTCGAGGCTCAGTATGAGGCGTTCAAGAAGACATTGCCCGACACCATTGAGATTATTGATGGTGGTATGGTGACCACCAAGGAGCAGTCGATGGCTGCCGGTGACAAATTCCGTGCAGCTGATGTCGATCTTGTCATCCTCCAGATGCTGACCTATTGTACCTCTTATAATATGTTGCCCGCCGTTCGCGACCTCGACGTTCCCGTCGTTATCGTAAACCTGCAGAAGAAGCTGGCTCCTGACTATGCGAAGACTGATATCCCCACATGGTTGGGCGACCTCTACGCTTGTGGTGCCATTGGTGAGATGGTGGCTGACCTGAATCGTGCTGGCAAACGTTCGGCTGTGATTACGGGTGTTGTAGAGGGTGGAGACCCTGGCGTACAGGCAGAGATTGAGGACTGGTGCCGTGCTGCCCAGGTGCGTCGTCGCTTCCGCGATACTAATATTGCTCAGATTGGTCGTCCCTATCCTGGCATGATGGACCTCTACATTGACGAGACCAACCTCTACCATCGTATGTTTGTCTATACCAAGCAGTTTGACTGGGAGCAGATGTGGGCTATTGCCGACAATATCACTGACGAGGCTGCTATCAAGGCTAAGGCTCAGGATATCCTCGATACCTTCGATATCGAGGGCGGTGGAACCATTGAGAAGGTTTGGGACATGGCAAAGTATGTCGTTGCCTTCGAACAGTGGGTGAAGGACGAGAAACTGGGTATGATTGCCTCTCACTATGCAGGCTTCGCACAAGGTGTTGCTGGTAAGCTTGATTCGATGCTGATTCCTGCCTTCTCGATGCTCATCAAGCAGCATACTGCTTGTGCTGTGGAAGGTGATATGAAGGTGGCTATGGCTATGTCTATCCTGAAGACCATTTCAGGCACAGGCACATTGGCTGAGATGTATTCTATCGACTTCCCCAAGGATATCTGCATCATCGGACACTCTGGCTCTGGCGACTTCGACATCTCGCAGGCCAAGAAACCGACGATGAAGATTGTACCTGTCTTCCATGGCAAGACCGGTGGTGGCTACCTCACGCAGTTCTATCCTCCTGTAGGCCCTGTCACCTATTTGGCTATCACGCAGGATAAGAACGGTGTCTTCAAGTTCGTTGCTGCCGAGGGTGTCAACGAGGAAGGCGAGATCTTTACCTTTGGTGATACCAATATGCGTACGAAGTTCTCAATGAGCTGTCGCGAGTTTGTCAACAAGTGGAGCGAGGCTGGTCCTACCCACCACATGGCTGCTGCTGTTGGTCACCATATCGACACTATCCTGAAGGTGGCCAAAATCTTCAACATTGAGTGTGACGTAGTTTGCCGTTAAGGCTTTTCGTAATAACGGTATAACGTAATAACGATATAACGAAATGGCAAATTCTGGTTCTTTGAAGAGTACCATTGCGGTGTCTCTTACCAATTATCTTGATGCTGGCGCTATTGTCGCTGGTGCATCTGGTTTGACGCTATGGCAGAACTACCTTGGCTTAACTGAGGTACACTTGGGCTGGCTGAACTTTATCTCGGCCAACTGTCTGGGTGCGGCCATCGGTGCCATCATCGGTGGTTTCCTGGCTGATAAGTATGGACGTAAGTTTATCTTTACCTACAATCTGCTGGTATATATGACAGGTGTGCTGCTCGTGATGCTGAGCACCAATTTCCCGATGCTGTTGGCTGGATTCCTCGTAACAGGAATCTCTGTCGGCGTGGGTGTTCCCGCCTCATGGACCTATATCTCTGAGTCATCAGAGGTGAATAACCGTGGACGAAATATCTGTATATCGCAGATGTCGTGGGGCTTCGGACCGATGTGTATCCTCTTGTTTGGTATGCTCTTTGCCCCTGGCGGCTATCTTTTCGGATGGGTAGAGTCTGTAGCACATATGTTTGGCGGTGCCGACATGTCGCAGGAGGCTGTCAATGCCTTCTCGTCGCGCATTGTTTTCTTCACCCTGTTCATTGTGGCTTTCATTGCCTGGAACCTACAGCGTCAGTTGCAAGAGAGTGCAGAGTTCACTGCCCAGAAGGCTTCGGGACAGAAGCAGCCTGGTATGCTTGATAACATCAAACTGCTGTTTACGAACAAGATTGCCGTACGCACCGTTGTTTTCCTCGCCACGATTTATCTGACGTGGAACCTTGTAGCCTCTGTGATGGGATTCTTCCAGCCTCATATCTATGAGACGGCAGGTGGTGTCAGCAACGAACAGGCTAACTGGATGAACTGTATCCAGTGGTTCATCATCGTCGCTGTGACGTTCGTTGTTTCGAAGCTTATCGACAAGACTTCTCACAAGGCTATCTACACCTTCGGCTTGCTTGTAGCTATTGCAGCTTGGCTGGTCATTGTCACCATCGGTGTGAATGGTATGGTGGGACTTTGGCTCTTTGCCATCTTGTGGGGCGTTCAGGGCGGTTCGTCTCCACAGATATTCTATGCGCTGTGGGGTTCAGAGCTGTTTCCGGCTAAGTTCCGTGCCGGCGCTCAGGGCTTGATGTTCTTCATCGTACGTGGCCTGTCAGCCGTCTGGGGACTTGTCTTTACCTATATCTACGGTGAGAACGGTGAGGGTTTCACCATCGCTGCCTTCTGCATGATAGCCCTGTTGGCCATCTCACTTATCGTTGGCTTCCTCGGTGTTCCCAACACCCGTGGTCGTGCCCTGGATGCTATCACGAAAGAACGCTATGGTGATAACTATTAATAATTAATTTAGCAACGGACTACAGGACTAACATGACTATCTATCACAAGAAAAAGTCCTTAAGTCCTGTAGTCCTTGCAAAAAACAATACGATATGAAATCAATTTTAGAAGGCCGTGAAGAATTGAAGGCCGTAGTTTATCAGATTGCAGAGGTTACTGGTTACCTCTGGCAGAAAGGATGGGCAGAGCGTAACGGTGGTAATATCACCGTCAACGTTACTGAGTTTATGGATGATGAGTGCAAGGCGATGCCTGCTATCAGCGATGTGAAGCAGATTGGTATGGTACTGCCTCAGTTGAAGGGCAAGTACTTCTATTGTAAGGGAACGGGCAAGCGCATGCGTGACCTTGCCAAGGAACCTATGCAGAATGGTTCTATCATCCGTATCTGTGATGACTGTGCATCGTATGTGGTCATTGCCGATGAGCCAGTAGTGCCTACCAGTGAGCTTCCTACGCACCTGGCATTGCAGAACTACCTGTTGGAGACAGGTTCGTGCTATAAGGCTACATTGCATACACACCCCATTGAACTGGTGGCTATGAGTCATATTCAACGTTTCCTGAAGGGCGATGAGATGACCCGCGTGCTGTGGTCAATGATTCCTGAGACGTTGGCGTTTGCTCCTCTTGGCATTGGCATCGTACCTTATGCTCTGCCATCGTCTGTTGATTTGGCTGAGGCCACCTTGGAGCAGATCAAGACCCATGATGTGGTGATGTGGGAGAAACACGGTACCGTAGCTGTTGGTACGGACATCATGGATGCCTTCGACCAGACCGACGTGCTCTGCAAGGCAGCCAACATCTACATGTGTGCCCGCTCTATGGGTAGCGAGCCCGATGGCATGACTGATGCACAGATGAAGGAAGTGCAGGATGTATTCAAACTCCCTAAGAAGCGTCCTTGTTAATGAATAAATTTCTGGTAGCTATAGTCGGATTGGTGGGCATGTTCCCACTATCCGCTATGTGCCAACCCCATGGTACACCCGCTCCTCGCACCTTGCAATACCAGCCAGGTGCGGGGGGCGCGTTTGTTTGTAAAGATGGCAACAACCGCTACACACGAGCCTTGTATGGCAGTCATACCGACTGGCGACTGGAAACCAGCGATCGTCCCATCTTTGCCGTGGTGAAGAAAGGCTATCATCGCAACATCCGACTGGTAGCCCAGATTGATGGTACTGACTATCCGTTAGAGCAGGTGAGTCCTTGTACAGCCAGCTATGTGAATGGCCAACGCACCTATCAACTGACGGGCTGGGGTGGGGCACAGCTATCTATCCGTGTCATCGCTTTGCCCGATGGCGAGAAGGCTATCTGGGCATTCTCATCGTCCGAACTTGTTGGGCGAGCTCGTATCAAAGCATTGGTGTGCGAGATTGCTCAGCGTAAGCTCAGTCGCAATGGTGATATCGGTGCCGATAAACCTGGTGTGTTAGAACCCAAGGGCGAGGTGCTGCAAACAGCTGAAGTGGCGCTGAAGGACGAAACGGCTTATCTGATGGTGGATGTGAACATGGTGAAGCCGCTATCAGCAGCCGAGGGCCGTCAGCAGTTTGCCGCTGCTAAGCAGTATTACGAGAAGTTGGCTGGTCGCATACAGTTTACCACGCCCGATCCGTATATCAACACCTTAGGCGGTGCCTTGGTGCTGGCCGCTGATGGCGATTGGGACGGACAGACGTGGTTGCACGGTTGTATTGGTTGGCGTATGCCACTGGCGGGTTGGCGAGCCGGTTACTTAGGAGATGTACTTGGTTGGCAGGATAGGGCGGTGAGTCATTTCGATGCCTATGCCAAGAGTCAGGTAACCAACGTGCCTGCCACTATCCCGCATCCCTCGCAGGATTCTACCTTGAATATGGCGCGTGCCGAGAAGCGTTGGGGTACGCAGATGTATAGTGATGGCTACATCTGCCGTAATCCTGAGCGCAACGATCAGATGCATCATTACGACATGAACCTGAATTATATCGACGAATTGCTGTGGCACTTCCAATACGATGCCGATACGGTTTATATGCGCCAGATGTGGCCTGTGCTGACTCGTCACTTAGCTTGGGAAAAACGCAATTTTGATCCGGACAGCGATCATCTGTATGATGCCTACTGCTGCATCTGGGCCAGCGATGCACTTTACTATAGTGGTGGCGCTGTGACGCATAGTTCGGCTTACAACTATCGTGGTAACATGTTGGCTGCCCGTATCGCTGAGATCATAGGTGAGGATCCGAAGCCTTATCGTGATGAGGCCGAGGCCATCCTGAAGGCTATGAATCAACGTTTGTGGCTTCCTAAATCGGGCGTTTGGGCTGAATACCAGGATGCGATGGGCCTGAAACGTACCCACGATAATCCGGCTGTGTGGAGCATCTACACCCCAATAGACTGTGGCGCCTGCAGCCCTGAACAGGCCTATCAGGCAACCAATTGGGTCACTGCAAATATCCCACATATTCCTGTAGAAAGTACTGGCTATCAAATCATATCAACCAGCAATTGGATGCCCTACAGCTGGAGCATCAACAACGTGGCCGCTGCTGAGGTGATGCACACAGCATTGGCTTACTTTGAGGCTGGTCGTGCTGATGAGGCTTACCAGCTGATGAAGGCTAATATTTTGGACCAGATGTACTACGGACAGAGTCCTGCCAACTTCGGTCAGATCAGTCATTATGATGCTGCTCGTGGTGAGTGTTATCGCGACTTTGGTGATTGCATAGGTATTAGCAGTCGCACGCTGTTGCAGGGCCTGTTTGGCATCATCCCTCAGGCACTCGATGGAAAGTGTATCATTCGTCCGGGCTTTCCTGCCGAATGGGATAGTGCCAGCGTTAAAACACCCTATCTGTCGTATAAGTACACACGCAGTAATGGCAAGGTTCGCATAGAAATTACCCAGGACTTCCGTCAGCCCCTGCAAATCATTGTGCGACAGAACCTCGATAAGGGCGCCTTTAAAGATATAAAAGGCACTACTGCTACAACTCAGGTCATCGAATACGCTTTGGATTATCAACCTCAATCGCTTGCCAAGTTTTTCAATGCGGACGTAACTGATATCTTTAAGAATAAGTACGTAAGTCCTCGTCCGCAAACTACGACGCTACAAATTCCTGTGCAGGGTATTGGCGAGTGGTGTCATCCCAAGAAGACGGCCGAGATTAACGACTCTGTATTCCGTACCAAGATAGTGAACGGTGTGTTTAATATGGCAGGTGTACCTTTCCAAACGCCTGCAGTAGGGCAGAATATTATCTATACCAGTCTCTGGGACAACTACCCCGATGCTGTCACTATCCCGTTGAAGGGTAAGGCCTCAAAGGCTTATCTACTGATGGCAGGTTCTACCAATCATATGCAGAGTAGGATAGACAACGGTTTGGTGGTTGTTACCTATACTGATGGCACTGCTGATACGTTGGCGCTGCGCAATCCGGACAACTGGTGTCCTATCGAACAGGAATACTATATCGATGGTCAGGCATTCAATGCTCCGCAGCCCCGTCCGTATCGAGTCTGCTTCGGTACTGGCGATGTAAGTCGTAATCTTGGTAGTATCGTCCCACTTGGTGGCGACTATGGTCGTGACATTCCTGGTGGTGCAGGTCAGATGTTAGAGATGGCGCTCAATCCCCAAAAACGACTCAAGTCGCTTACTATTCGCACCCTCTCAAATGATGTGGTAATCGGTTTGATGGCCATTACTTTGCAATAGTAAAGTGGTATATCAACGATATAGGCGCTTGAATATAAAGTATAGCAGGGTTCCCGTTAGGAGCCCTGCTATTGCGTCAATAGCATAGTGGGCATAGATATACACCGTTGAAAGGCACATCAGGATGTAGAAGGGAAGGATGGTGAAGATGAGGCCTTTGCTACGGGTGCGAAGAGCGAGTAGCATAACGACCGTGGTGACACCGACATGACTGCTAGGGAAGGCGGCGGTAGGACGCTCGCCGGCATCGTGGGTGATATCAAGAAGATGGTAGCAGAAACCATCCGTCCAACCAGGTGCTGCCATACGATCACTATGCGTCAGGAACCAGTCGCCAAGGTTGGGAAAGATGCCTGCGGCAATCTTCTCAGTACCTACGGCCAAGTAGTAGAACTGGGGACCGGTGACGGGTAACAGGACGAAGACGACATAGTAGGCGAAAAACGAGGTCAGAATGACGAAGGCCGTCATCTGGAACTCGTGGTAGCGCTTGACGAAGTAATAGAGGTACACGAGCAGCATCAGCGGGAAATAGCTGACATAACCCAGACACATCAGTTCAGAGAACCAGCCGTAGGGCACCTTCTGAGAGAATAGCAGCGACGGCTGACAGCCGAAGAGCGATTGCTCCCACTGGGCAAAGACGTGGTCGAAGTTGGGCAGTGTGCGGTTCATCTCGTAGGTATCAGGATACCACCAGCTGAGGAAGATCATCTGTACCAGTACGCGCAGGAACAGAGTCCACTTACTGGGGTAGCGGCGGTAGATTGCCCATGCCGCTAACGTAGCTGCTACATAGCCGCCACGCAGTACCAACATGCTGGTAACATCCTGTAGCTGTGACCATACGCAGGCCATGAAGACCAATGTAAACAGCAGGTAAGCCATGCCTACCCACTCTGCGGCCATCAGTCCTCTTACAGCCAGTTCTCTTTCTTGTACCATGCAATGCTTCGTTTGACGCCCTCCTCCAGTTTTACTTGTGGCTCGTAGCCCAACTCACGGCGGGCTGGTTCGATATCGCAGCGCCAGTTGCGCTGGCGCATGATGTTGTATTTGTCGTTGTTCAGTGCAGTCACCTTACCCGTCATCTTGCCGATATACTCTCCGCAGAAGGTGACGATGCGCAATACCCATAGTGGTGCCGTGATGCGTATCCACCAGGGATTACCCAACTCCTTGCGTATCAGGTTGCTGAAGGTGGATGACTGGTACACCTCTCCGTCGCTGAGAAAGTAGCGGCGACCCGTGACACCCTTCTCGCAGGCCAGAAAGACAGCCTGCACCACATCGGTGACGTAGACGAAGGTGATGTCCTGCTGTTTGAAACCTACGGCAAAGTCGGTATGTGCCTTGATGCTTTTGGCCATCATGAAGTAGTCGCGCTCGCGCGGACCATAGACACCCGTAGGACGCAGGATAACGTAGGGAAGGTCTTCTACGGTATCGAGCCACTGCTCGGCTTCCAGCTTGCTACGTCCGTAGGCAGTGTTAGGTTGTGGTGTGTCGCTCTCGCGGATTTCCTCATAGGGCTGTTGCTCACGGATAGCACCCATGATGCTAAGACTACTGATGTATACGAAACGCTCTACGCGCATCTGCAAGGCTTTCAGTACATGTACCAGGTGTTGTGTACCCTCGGTATTGATGCGGTGAAAGTCCTTCGGGTCCAGACACTTGGTGACACCTGCAGCATGCACGATATAGTCGAACTGCAGTCCTGTCAGCTGCTGGGTCATCTGTGTCTCTGACGAGAAGTCGAGTTCGATGAAATGGATACGTTCGTCCTGAAGGAACGCCTTCGAACTACTCTTGCGTACTGCTGCCCACGTCTCGAAACCACGGCGCAGCGCCTCTTCCACAATAAAGGAGCCAATGAACCCACTGGCTCCTGTTATCAGTATTTTCATCTTGTGTTTACCTTCCTTTATTTACGTTTGCCCTGTGGGTTGACAGCTTTCTTCAGACTCACCCATGGAGCGTTTGACGGGAAACCAATAGGGTGTGCCCGTTCTACCTGCAACTGGTCGGGCAGCGTGTTGAGCTTTCCTTCGGTTGACGAGGCATCGACATAGACGGTACCTGCATTCCTGGTCTTGATGCCTACCACGTAATTTGTCAGCTTGCTGATGGTGGGGAAATTAACAGGCAGTGCCCCCAGGTTGCGCTGACGCATCACCACAGGGTTCACCTTCAGACCAGCATCACGCAGGGTCTGCATCAGTAGCATGTTGACATCGGCACTATTGCCTTCGCCCTGCTGGAGGGTTTCTTGGGTGTTTCTTGCCCACATGGCGTACTTGCCATTCCATTTAACGTGGGAGAATACCAGACGGCATACCGCTGCGGCACGTTCCTGTTCGTTGGCAATGGACTGGATGTTCTCAGCCTGCAACTGTTCGCGTAGCGGACTGTGGTTCTCTATCATCTTGCCCAGGTTGTCGTCTGCCATCAGCACCTGGTCAACATGCTCCCAGGTGTCGGCATAGCTGGCTGGTGCCGTACTACGCAGACCGAAACTGCTAAGTTCGGCGGTAACGCCCGTGCGTTCGTCTTGTACACAGATGTCAGGAGTGTCAGCGATTCTCTTCAGGTTTTGTCCTGTAAAGATGTAGCGATAGGCCATCACGTTGGTTGGGGCTGCCAGCGGGTCACTCACCAACTTGTATATCATGGAAGAAGACTCCTGCTTAGCGACAAGTTGCTGACTGCCATGCTGTTCGAAATTGAACATGAGGTGGCGCGGAATGGTAACGGTGAGACGGGCGAAGGCGACAGGAATCTCCTGCTGCGCCTGCCAGTCGTGCAGACGGTAGAACAGTTCGCTGTGGCGGGTGTACTCATATTCAATGACCGTTCCCTGACGGACATCAGGGACAGTAAAACAGGCTTGCCAGATTTCTCCTTCAACCTGCTCTTGGACGACATCGGCAGCCTTCAGTTTCGTCTTTGTCGTCTTGCTGCCATCCATATTATATGCGGTGGCTTTTATATCTTCAATACTCTCGTGGATATAGCTGTTGACGATGTTCTCAGCAATGGATCCAGAAACAGTCTCGTCTGCTGAGACGGTACCGTTGAGATTAATATGCTGTGGACGCAACGCTATCTGAGAATTGTTGACACCATCCTTACCCTGCTGGAGTATGTAGTAGGGAATGGTGATATTGGCATACTTGGCACCTTCCGGTTTCAGTACCTTAATACGTATCTTCTCGTGATAGTCAACGAGATAGCCGTCAGTCTGAAAGCTATATTCAACATCCGTCAATCGACAGAGCACTACTGCCTCGGCATCGGGTTCCGGCGCATAGGTCGTCATGGTCAGCTCCTCCTTGGTGGGCTTTCCGAATTTCGTGTTCACAGCGTCCTTGGCTGCTGCCGACAGACAGAAGAATACCGCAAATAGTACTGCGGCAAAGATTTTATTGCTTTTCACTTATTACTTATTCTTTGTTCCTTTTCCTGTGATGTTGTCAACAGCCTCGCGGGCTTCGTCGTTGAGGTTGATGTTGCGGTTAACCTTGGCCTCGATGGTTCCGGCACGCATGATGTCAGCCATGTCAACACCCGTGGCAGATTTGAGTACGTCGAAAGCCTGCTTGATGGCTACGGGTACGCCACCGCTCATGGCTGCGATACCTGCGCCAGTGTCCTGACCACCACTGTAGACATGAACGTCCTTGATGGAGGAAATAGGCTTGGCAACATTCTCGACAACCTGTGGCAACACTTCAATCATCATCTGCATAACGGCAGCGTTGTTATACTTCTTGTAAGCTTCAGCCTTCTTGTCCATGGCCTGAGCCTCAGCCTCACCCTTCTTCTGGATAGCGTAAGCCTCAGCCTCACCCTTGGCCTTGATACCGGCAGCTTCCTGTTCCAGACGGTAGCGGACGGCATCTGACTCAGCATTCTGTGCCAGGGCACGCTGCTCGGCCTCGTACTTCTGAGCTTCAGCCACACGCTTGCGCTGCTCCAGGTCGGCGGCAGCATCGCGCTCTACCTTATACTTATCGGCATCGGCTTTCTTTTCCACTTCGGCAGCCAACTGGTTCTGACGAATCTCAATCTGTTCCTTCGAGAGAATCTGTTCGCGCTTTGTTTTCTCAATCTCTGCTTCAACAGTCTTGATATTAATGGTTTTCTGCTGTTCCTGCTGTTGGATGGCGTAGGCAGCATCGGCATCAGCCTGTGCTGTGTCAGCCTGCTGCTTCAGGGCGGCACGCTTCAAAGCCAGTTCGTTATTCTTGATAGCGATAGCAGTGTCGGCATCCACACGAGCATCGTTGGCTTCCTTGTCGGCCTTCGACACCTCAATCTTCACGTCACGCTCAGCGATGGCGCGGTTGATGCTGGCATCCTTCTTAATCTTAGCGGTATTGTCGGCACCCAGGTCCTTGATAAGTCCTTCCTTATCGGTCACGTTCTGGATGTTACAAGAGATAATCTCGATACCCAGCTTCGCCATGTCGGGCGAAGCCTTGGTCATCACCTGATCAGAGAAACCGTCACGGTCGGTATTCAGCGAGCGCAGGTCAAGTGTACCGATAATCTCACGCATGTTACCTTGCAGCGAGTCCTGCAGTTGTTCGGCAATCTCGTTAGGCATCATGTTCAGGAAGTTCTTGGCAGCCAGACGAGTACCTTCGTTGGTAGGCATCACACGAATCTTGGCGACAGCGTCCACGTCGACATTGATAAAGTCGGTAGTAGGCACGCTCTCCTCCGTCTTGATATCTACGGTAATCTGTCCTAAATAGACACGGTCCAGACGCTCGAAGAACGGTATGCGGAAACCACCGGAACCAATCAGTACACGGGGCTCACGCGACAGACCGGAAATGATGAAAGCTGCTGAGGGCGGTGCCTTCACATAAGAGACGAATAACAAAATGACCAATACGAAAATGGCCACTCCAATAAGAATTAACATGGTCGGTTCCATAAGCAATTAATAGTTTAAAAGTGAAACTTGCCTGCAAAGGTAGTGTAAACCCAACGAAAAACCAAATTTATTTGAGCTTTTCTGAGGTGCAGCTTACTTTCTCCGTGGGAGAAAAGGCACACGAAAACTGTCTTGCCCCCGATTTCTTCTTTAAAGCTGTCCCACCAATCTCACGACTGATGGGACAGGAATGTCTTAAAAATAACTAACTTAAATTATCAACCTAAATCTTTATCTATGCAAAAAAACTATTTATTATTCTTCATAATTGTTTCATAGTTTTGTATATATTAATAAGTATTTTGTATTTGTTTAGAAATCAGCGTAGTCGCCGAGAGAGTCCTCGTCGTAGTCGCCGAGAGATTCATCCTCAAAATCCGTGTCAGCCTCGAACTCACGAGAAAGGATGGGATCGTCAGGCTGTAGTTCACCAGACAGCTTGACAGAACCTGCTAGCAATTGGTGGGTGGCCTTGATCTCAACGATATTCAATGTTGGATTAATATATGTCTTTTTCATATTTTTTACAAGCCACTCTAAGTTAGGGGACTAATACTTTGCGTCCGTTTACGATGTACAGGCCACGAGTGGGCTGTGCTACGCGCTGGCCAGCGAGGTTGAAATACTCGCTTCTGCCATCAGCCATCTTAACCCTTACATCGGCTACGCCTGTTGTTTCTTCATCGAGTGCAAAGAATTCGCGGGCTTCAATCGTTTCATTGAATTCGAGGTAAGCCTTGCCAGCAGGGATTTCGCGTGCGGCGGTAATCTTCTTGAAACAGGCGACTCCACCCTCAACACTCAGGGCATACTTGGTCTTGCCTGTCTCTGAGGCTACTGATGCGCCAGTGCCAGCCTTGAGCAGATTGCCAGCAGGGGCAGTACCTGTGGTGAGAGAAACAGGAATAGTGTAGTCTGTGCTGGCGTCACCATTCAGTAGCAATGGAGTTCCTGCAGGAACAATACTTGTTACAGCATCCTTTGTGATGGCAGAAGCCTCATGGCCTGTGACAGCATAAGCAGCCAAACCTGTCTGAGCCTTTGAGAAGTCAAGGTCGAAGTCACTCACGAAGGTGGCCCATCCATATTCGTTGATGGCGGCTGTAACAGGAAGCAGATCGAGGTGAGATTTATTTGCACGGAGATTAGCTGTAACAATATAATTCTCATTAGCAAACACATCATTAGTATATGTGAATACCTGGGTCTTTACCTCGCCAGTATTGCAAGTCGTTACAGATGTAATGCTAAATGTAGAACCATTGCGCGCTATTGTCATTTCCACTTCTGCATTATTTAAGCAGTACGGGAAGTCTTTAAAGAAGTCACCTGAAGTAGAACTGATTGTAAAATAGTCACCAATAGCATCTGTAAAAACTGGGAAATTTCCTCCTGCCCATCCCCAACGGTCAGGACGGATACCAGCCCATCCCCAACGGTCACCTGATATAGGATCTATGAGCAATTCCACGTCTGCGCCACTGTCCCATCCTAGCATATCGCTGTACTGATTAAACTTGAAGGTAAAAGAAGAGTTTGTTGGGATAGTTAAGCCAAAATAGTTGCTTGAACCCCATACGTCTGAAGTGTCGGGGAAGTCACCGATAAGTGTGCCTTGTATGGTGTTCACAGGGTCGTTCACGGTAATGCCGGTCAGCACTGCGTAGTCAGCACCCAAAGAGACAAGCACGTCTTTATCTGCATCAAAAGAATGTACTACCTGACGAAGATACCGGGTGCCGTTGGCTGTTGTTGAAATGATGGCATTATAGCACACGTATACGCCATATCGAGCAATGGTCAATTCAACTGTTGCACCTTCAAGTTTTTTTTCTTTCCAAAAATCCACAAAGCCATCAGTTTCATTCCACCAATTACAGGTAAATGAGTCGTTGCCATCCCAATTCCACCAAGTACCATTCATAAAACCACCGTTGCACTGTAAATACATAACAGCAGAGCCGTCCTGGTTCAAAGCAATAAAGTGTCCATCGGTAGTTTCAGCCCCACGAACGGAAGACACTGTGAACGACATTGTCATGCTCTGGTTGGCAGCAAGGGTGTAGTCTTTGTACGATCCAGATGTACCCCATCCTTTATCAACAGCTCCCATTGATTCAATAGTCTCTGCCCATGCGGCAGTGCTCATGAATACTCCTCCGAATAAGACGAGGAGTGCTTTACGTAAATAATGTTTCATAATCGTTTTATTTTTTAGATGTTTGGTATTATAAAAAGTAGTTTTGTTACCGCAAAATTAATGTATAAAATCGTCAATGGGGTGGATAAAAGCATATAAATGGTGGACAAAAACATGTAAATATCCCTCTATACGACATTTTTATAATTTTGTCCACCAATTTGACTTAATTACCTGAAAGACAAGAGAAGAGGCTCTCCTTACGAAGTTCAATCACGGTGACAGGTTTTGATTGATTTCCACCATCCTTGAACTGTCCAGAGAGAGCTGCGTCTGTGACACGATGTTACTCCCTGCCGTTTCTTGACCGATTGAACGAACGGCAAGGCAAAGGTAAGTATTTATTTTTATTCTACAAAGGAAAAGGCAAGCTTTTTGGCTACGCCGAATTTCTTTGGCCTGAAGGTACAAAGTGCTAAAGTGAGTCCTTAGCATTCGAAAATGAAAAGAAAAGTTGCTTTTCTTTTGCAGTTCTCTCAACTTTTTGTAACTTTGCTGTCGGAAACTATTAAATATTCGATACTATGAGTAAGAAAAAAGGGGGCAAACGACTGAACAAGAAACAGATAGCAGAGATGCTGCAGACGCTGTTCCAACAGAATCCCAACGAGACATTCTCCTTCAAGCAAGTTTTCAAGGCTTTGAAGTTGGACACGCATCCCACCAAGATGCTGGCCATTGACCTGATGGAAGAGATGGCGTGGGACGACTATCTGTCGAAGGTCAGCGACAACTCGTATCGTCTGAACCTGAAGACGCAGGTGCAGGAGGGTACCTTCATCCGTAAGGCTAATGGCAAGAACTCGTTCCAGCCCGATGATGGCGGTACACCCGTGTTTGTCAGTGAGCGCAACTCGCTGTTTGCCATGAATGGCGACCGCGTGAAGGTTACCTATATGGCTCGTCGCGAGAAGCATATCAAGGAAGCGATGGTCGTCGAGATCCTGAGTCACAAACGCGACCAGGCCGTTGGTAAGCTGAAGGTAGAGAAGGACTATGCCTTCCTGGTTACCGAGGGTAACATCTTTGTACACGATATCTTTATTCCGAAGAAGAAACTGAAGGGAGGCAAGACTGGTGACAAGGCTGTTGTCAAGATTACGCAGTGGCCGTCAAAGGAATCGAAGAACATTGTCGGCGAAGTCATCGACGTGCTGGGTAAGGAGGGCGACAACAACGTAGAGATGCACGCCATCCTGGCACAGTACGGTCTGCCGTATAAGTATCCTCATAACGTCGAGGAGGCTGCCGCGAAGATAGAGCCAGGCATCACGCCTGAGGAGATAGCCCGTCGTGAGGACTTTCGTGAGGTCTTCACCTGCACCATCGACCCGAAGGACGCCAAGGACTTCGACGATGCTCTCAGCATTCGCAACATAGTAAATAGTAAATCGTCAAATAGTAAATTGTATGAGGTTGGCGTGCACATCGCAGATGTCAGCCACTATGTGAAGGAAGGTTCTGTGATTGACAAGGAGGCCGTAAAGCGTGCCACCAGCGTCTATCTCGTAGACCGCACCATCCCCATGTTGCCGGAGCGTCTGTGTAACTTCATCTGTTCACTGCGCCCTGATGAGGAGAAGCTTTGCTATAGTGTCATCTTCGTTTTGGATGAGGAGGCCAATGTCAAGGACTACCACATCGCCCACACCGTCATTAGGAGTAATAGAAGGTATGCGTATGAGGAGGTGCAGGAGATCCTGATAGGCAAGAATGGTGACTATGCGGACGAACTGCGCACGCTGGATAAGTTGGCGAAATGTCTTCGTGAGCGTCGCTTCAAGGGTGGCGCTGTCAAGTTCGACCGTGAGGAGCTGCACTTCGACATCGACGAGACAGGCAAGCCCGTCCGTGCTTATTTCAAGAAGTCGAACGATGCCACCCAGCTCATCGAGGAATTCATGTTGCTGGCAAACCGTACCGTTGCAGAACATATCGGTAAGGTGGAGAAGCCCAAAGCCAAGAATGCACAGCCCAAAGCCAAGAAAACCTTCGTCTATCGTATCCACGACCAGCCAGACCCCACGAAGTTGGAGACGTTGCGCGAGTTTGTGGTGAAGTTCGGCTACAAGATGAAGACGGCTGGTACGAAAGGTGCTATCTCGAAATCGCTGAATGCGCTGATGGACGGCTGTCAGGGCAAGAAGGAGCAGAAGCTCATCGAGACTGTTGCCCTGCGTGCTATGATGAAGGCTAAGTATTCGACGCACAACATCGGACATTATGGTCTGGCCTTCGAATACTATACGCATTTCACGTCGCCCATCCGCCGTTTCCCCGACACGATGGTACATCGTCTGTTGACGAAATATCAGGACGGTGGACGCTCAGCCAATCAGGAGAAGTACGAAGAACTCTGTGAGCACTGCTCCGATATGGAACAGACCGCCCAGCAGGCTGAGCGCGACAGCATCAAGTACAAGATGGTGGAATTCATGGCCGACAAGATAGGCAACGAGTATGATGCCCACATCAGTGGCATTCAGTCGTATGGCATCTACTGTGAGGTCGACGAGAACCACTGCGAGGGTATGGTGTCTATGCACGACCTGGATGATGACTACTACGACTTCGACGAGCGCAACTACTGTCTCGTAGGCCGTCGCCACCATAACAAGTACCAGTTGGGCGACCCTGTACGCATCAAGGTGGCTCGCGCCAACCTGGAGAAGCGCCAGCTGGACTTCGTCCTCGCCGACAAATAACTCTCCTTTAACTCCCTTAACTCCTTTAACTCCTAATATAAATAAGGTACACGCATGAAAGAAAACAATCGTATCATTGCCGCAGCCATCGTTGCTGTAGGCATCGTCTGCCTGGGATGGTTCCTGAAGGCAGGCATTGACAACTTTGCCAATAAAGATCGTCACGTAACCGTCAAGGGACTGGCCGAACGTGAGGTGCCTGCCGACAAAGTCACGTGGAGCATTGGTACAAAGGTGACGGGCAACGACCTGCCGCTGTTGTACGAGAATATCAACGTGCAGACACAGAAAATCAAGCAGTTCTTGCTGAAGTACGGACTGCCTGAGAAAGAGATTACTGTTAATCCTCCCTCCATTACCGACTTGGAGGCTCGTGAGTGGGGTGACAACCAGAAGAACTTCCGCTACATCGTCAATACCACGATTACGGTGGCAACCAACAAGGTGGCAGAAGTCAACAAAGCCATCTCCAGTCAGGCCGAACTGCTGAAACAGGGTGTGGCTCTGGGTGAGAACAGTCCTCAGTACGAATATGCGTCGTTTCAGCAAATGAAACCGGAGATGATGGCAGAGGCTATCAAGAACGCTCAGAAGACTGCTGCTCAGTTTGCAGAGGCCAGTGAGTGTGACCTTGGAAAAATTGTCATTGCTGATCAGGGACAGTTCTCTATCGACAACCGTGACGATAACACCCCGTATATAAAAAAGTTACGCGTAGTTACTACAGTGACTTATTCACTGAAGGACTAAAAGACGGTCGACGAAATGCCGTATATTAACATTTTTTGAAAATATTTCTCTCCAAAATGTGCTTGTAATTTAGTTATATTTTGTATCTTTGCACTCGCTAAGAGTTTCCCGAAATGGGAAACTTTTTGCGAGATAAAAATTAAAAAGTTGTCCAAAACGGAAAACTTTGTGTTGCAGAGAGAATGCAATAACTAAAGAAATATACACATAAAAAATGGAGATTAAAAACTTTACCATTACCAAACGCGACGGTTCGAAAGACTCGTTTTCGTTAGACAAAATTATGAACGCCATCGTCAAGGCGTTCGAGAGTGTGAACGTTCCTTCTGACCTGGGAACCATTTCAAAGATTATCAGTCATCTGGATATCAAGGATGATATCACAGTGGAGGATATCCAGAACCAGGTGGAGGAAGCGTTGATGCGCGAAGGCTTCTATAAGGTAGCCAAATCGTTCATGCTCTACCGTCAGCAGCATACCGAGGATCGTGAGACGCTGGCTAAGTTGCAGTTCCTGTCCGACTATATGGAGTCAGCCAATGCTGCAACCTCTTCGAAGTTTGACGCCAACGCCAATGTGGAACACAAGAACATTGCCACGTTGATTGGTGAACTTCCAAAGTCTAACTTCATCCGTCTGAACCGTCGTCTGCTTACTGAGCGCATCAAGAAGATGTACGACAAGGAACTTGCTGACCAGTACATCGACTTGCTGACACACCACTTTATATATAAGAACGACGAGACCTCGCTGGCCAACTACTGTGCATCTATCACGATGTACCCCTGGCTTATCGGTGGTACCACAGCCATTGGTGGTAACTCTACGGCTCCTACTAACCTGAAGTCGTTTGCTGGTGGTTTCATCAACATGGTGTTCATGGTTAGCTCTATGCTCGCTGGTGCCTGTGCTACCCCCGAGTTCCTCATGTACATGAACTACTTCATCGGCAACGAGTATGGTAAGGACTACTGGCAGCATCCCGAACAGCAGGCTGACCTCTCGCTGAAGAAGCGCACCATCGACAAGGTTATCACCGACTACTTCGAGCAGATTGTCTACTCGCTGAACCAGCCCACTGGTGCCCGTAACTACCAGGCTGTGTTCTGGAATGTAGCCTACTACGACCGTTACTATTTTGAGAGCATCTTCGGTGAGTTCTACTTCCCCGATGGTTCACAGCCTGACTGGGACGGTCTGTCTTGGCTGCAGAAGCGCTTCATGAAGTGGTTCAACCAAGAGCGTACCAAGACCCTGCTGACCTTCCCCGTAGAGACTATGGCTCTGCTTGTCGACGAGAATGGTGAGCCTAAGGACAAGGAGTGGGGTGAGTTCACCGCTGAGATGTATGCCGAGGGTCACTCGTTCTTCACCTACATGAGCGACAATGCTGATTCTCTGTCTTCTTGCTGCCGTCTGCGCAATGAGATTACCGACAACGGCTTCTCTTATACGCTGGGTGCTGGTGGCGTGTCTACTGGTTCGAAGTCTGTACTCACTATCAACCTCAACCGCTGTGTGCAGTATGCCGTCAACCACAAGATGGACTATCTGGAGTATCTGGGACAGGTCATCGACCTCTGTCACAAGGTACAGCTAGCCTACAACGAGAACCTCAAGGACCTGCAAGCCCACGGCATGCTGCCCCTCTTCGATGCTGGCTACATCAATATCGCTCGTCAGTACCTCACCATCGGTATCAACGGTCTCGTAGAGGCTGCAGAGTTCATGGGCTTGAAGATTACGCCTAACGACGACTATAAGAAGTTCGTACAGAGCATCCTCGGCCTCATCGAGAAGTACAACAAGCAGTATCGCACGAAGGACATCATGTTCAACTGCGAGATGATTCCTGCCGAGAACGTCGGTGTGAAGCACGCCAAGTGGGACCGTGAGGACGGCTACTTCGTACCTCGCGACTGCTACAACAGCTACTTCTACGTGGTAGAGGACGACTCACTCAGCGTCATCGACAAGTTCAAGTTGCATGGCGCACCCTATATCGAGCACCTCACTGGTGGCTCAGCGCTGCATATGAACCTCGACGAGCACCTGTCTAAGGAGCAGTACCTGCACCTGCTGAAGGTGGCTGCTAAGGAGGGTTGTAACTACTTCACATTCAACATCCCCAACACGGTATGTAACGACTGTGGACATATCGACAAGCGCTACCTCAAGGAGTGCCCGCACTGCCACTCGAAGAATGTGGACTACATGACCCGCATCATCGGATACCTGAAGCGTGTTAGCAACTTCTCACAGGCTCGTCAGGAAGAGGCTTCACGCCGTTATTATGCACACGCAGAATAAATAATGCTTAAATACGTAAATACAGGGGTTGTTTTTCAGGAGATACCCGATGAGGTGACTTTAGCCATCAATATCTCCAACTGTCCATGCCATTGTCCAGGGTGCCATAGCCGCTATCTCTGGGATGACATTGGCATGCCGTTGGATACGGATGCCATCGATGCCTTCATCGAGCGTTACGGTAACGACATCACCTGCCTGTCATTCATGGGCGGTGATGCCGACCCCGTGGGCGTCAACCAGTTGGCACAGTATATCCACGAGACTTATCCAGAGTTTAAGGTGGCATGGTACAGTGGACGCCTCCGCGTCTCGCCGGCTGTCAACAAGGCTGACTTTGACTACCTGAAAATCGGACCTTATATCAAGCACCTAGGCCCCTTGAAGTCACCGACTACCAACCAACGTCTCTATCGTCTCCGCGATGACGGTTCCTTCGAGGATATCACCTATCGTTTCTGGCGCCAGCGCGACATTGCTATATAGAAAAAAGCCTGCAGTCACATCATTGCTGCAGGCTTTTTTACTTCTTATGAGGAAGGTTGTTATTCCTCTTTGCGATCGTCGATATTGTCACCCTCTGTGGGAGCCATCTCTTCCTCGAAATCGGTGATGCCAGCTTTGATGAGGATGTCGTACCACTGGATGAGCTTCTTGATGTGGCTGTTCTGTACGCGGTCCTGATCCCATTCGGGCAGTACTTTAGAGAAATACTCGTGGAGCTCAGCGGGAGTAGCCTTCTTGAAGTTAACGCTACAGGTCTTGCCGCCTTCCAGGTCGCGCATAGAGGCGAGCACCTTCATGAGGGGCACCTCGTCGGTCTCAGTGAACATGGCGATGTCGGCCAGTGAGGTGATGCGGTCGCTGCCGAAGGCAGGCATACGCTTGTGGGTGTCATCCAAGGCCTCGACAATGAGGCTGTTGGTGGCACGTGATACTAATTTGTACAGTCCGGGCTTACCGGAGATTGCTAAAATGGTCTGTTTCATATTTCTTTTCGTTATTACGATATTTCGATGCTACGATATTACGATATTGTGTCGTTTAAAAATTTTGTTGAGTTGCTCGTTGAGGTCGGTGTGACCATCGTTGATGATTTCGTAGTCGGCACGGCGCAGGAGCTCGGATTGTGGCCACTGGCGCTGCATCCACTGGAGTGCCTTTTCACGGGTGATGCTGTCACGTTGCATGACGCGCTGGATGCGTACCTCTTCTGGTGCAGTGACCACAATGACACGGTCTACCAATTTGTTGGCGCCTGACTCATAGAGGATGGCGCTCTCCATCCATTGGTAACCACTTTCTTCAAAGTCGCGGAAGACGGCAGGATGTACGATAGCGTCAATCTTCTTGGCATTGGCTTCGCTCTCCAGTAAGAAGCGGGCAATGTCGGCCTTCTCTAAGGAACCGATGAGCTGCAACAACTGCTGGCGAACCTTTTCCGATGTACGGATGATGCGTTTAGCCGCTTGGTCGCAGTCATAGACCTCAATGCCACGAGCTTTCAGCAGTTGACAGACGTAGCTCTTGCCAGAGCCGATACCTCCTGTAATACCTACCTTCATTCCCCTTCTATCAGATAGTCTACTTGTTTGGTGTCGAGGACAGCACGGCTGACGCCATGTGGTACCTCGCGAAGGTAGAGGTTGCATTTCTCCTTGTGGCTCTCTGCAATTTCATGATAGTCGGCAACGACTACAAAGTCTTCGGCACGCAACGAACGTATCTGACTGACACCTGCTACGAAATGTACCTTGGCAAAGCGTGGAAAGGTGCGCAAGACCTTGCCTTCCGGTAGATTGAGACAGAGAATAGGCACGTTGCTGATAGTCTCCTCGGTGAGTACGTCGGTATGGAACCGAATCTGTACACGGTCGGGGACGACTTTGACGTCTGGAATGTATGCCAGCTGACAGTTTACTGTCAACGTGTCACGGAAGTTGACGTAGTTGAGTGCCTCTGTGTATACAGCACGAATGCTGTCGAGTTTCTCTCTTGATGCGTAGATCTCGACGCTGTCAGGCAGGTACTCCACATCTGAGATGAAGTAGAGCTGGTCTGGGATGACACGGCCGGCCCAGCGGACTGGTACACGACGACACTCACCATTGTTATAGGAGAATGCTAAATGGTCGGGCTTGACGGCAGTGATTTTCGACGAGAGTTCCAAACGTTGTTCTACCATGCGCTTCAGGTCGTTGGTGCCGATGGTGCCAGTACCGCGACCGTGGTCGTAGATCTTGAATGGTATCTGGATGGTGCCCAACCGGTCGGTATAGAGGTATACTGCTATGAGCCATCCCTTGTCACGAATGGTTACACGTACCGTGTCGACAGGTACTGACGTGAGTACGACATTCTTGGGGATACCCACCACACGTGCTGGTATCTTAATCTCCTGCTCGAAGGTCTCGTTGAGGGTAATGATAAGCCAGAAGATGCCAGAGAGGAAGAGGAAGATCATGAAAATGAGGAACTGCTTGTTCACATTGCTGAACAAGAAATTCCTCATGGTGATAAATATCCGTTTGGTACTCATCGCTTCTAACCTCTCACTTCATTGCGTGCCACACTCCTACCTTTAGGTGGAAGAAGCCTCTCACCTCTTATTTCTGCATGGGTGTGCTAGCAGTATCCTTGTAGACGTAGCCTTTGTCGACCTTGATGACTACACCGTCGGCAATCTTTACTTCAATGATGCCAGCAGCTAGGTCAATCTTTTTCACGGTACCATAGATACCACCACCGGTGACAACGGGTGTGCCCTCAGTCAGGTTGTTCTGGAAATTCTGAATCTCCTTCTGGCGCTTCTGCTGAGGACGAATCATAAAGAAGTACATGATGGCGAAGATGGCTACCATCATAATCACGAAACTGGTCATGCTGCCACCGCCCTGAGCGGCCTGTGCAGCGAGAGTAATCTGTGTCATTGTTTATAAATAATTATTGTTGTTTTTCTATTTTCTTGGTTCAATGGGTTTCAGCAGGCGACCTTTCTGGACAAGGTGACGAGCTATGGCATCGAGCATACCGTTGATGTAGCCGGCACTGCGTGGAGTGGAGTAGAGCTTGGCAATCTCCACATACTCGTTGATGCTGACATTGATGGGGATGCTGGGGAAGGTCATCATCTCGGCAATGGCAATCTGCATGATGACGATATCCATGTAGGCCAGACGTGAGAAGTCCCAGTTGCGTGAGGCTTCACTCATGTAGTGCTGATAATGGTCAGCATTCATAATGCTGGCACGGAACAGCTTGCGGGCATAGTCTCTGTCCTCCTCGCTGTCGTATTCAGGCAGCAGCTCCTGATGTCCCTTATTCTTTTCGTCGAAACGTTTGATGGTCTTCACCACAAAGGTGTCAACAATCTCCTTGTCGTCATTCCAATAGATGCTCTGCTCCTCCAACAGACTGTCGAGGTCGGGATTGTTCTCGATGAGCGTACGATACAGCTTACGCCACAACTCGCGGTCGGCGTCGTAGCTGTCTTCTGGCGAGGCCATATAGTCCTGATATATCTGGCTCTCAGTAATCTGTGTGTAAATCTTCTTCAGGAATTCAGGGTTGTCGTTCCAGTTCTTCTTCTGAGCCTCCATAAATTCGTTCAACATCTTGTTCTCCTCCAACTGTAGGGCGAAGCGGTTCATGATGAACTTCTGTGACGGCATCTCAGTGCCTTCACGTTGTGCACGCGACTGGGCGACCTCCACATGGCGGCGGGCCTCCTGAGTAATACCTACAATGAGGGCTAACAAGTAATTGTAAAGGTCATAGGCTTTCGACAGGCTGAACAAAAGCTCCTTCTCTGCGGTGTCGATGTTCTTACTTCCATTCTGATAGTAAGCATAGGTTAACTGGACAACCTTGATTCTAATGAGTTCTCTGTTAATCATAATTCTTGTGTAAAAAAATAGCTATTTGATACTCTTATCGCTTGCAAAAGTACAAATAATTCCCCGATTATACAAAAAAATAAGGATTTTTATGGGTGCGGATGCAAATTTTTCACTATTCACTATTCACTATTCACTTTTTTTTTGTACCTTTGCAGCCGCTTTTCGCATCGTGTGATGGTGAATTAAGCGCAATAAACTTAATTTTAGAGTAACACATTATTTAAAAATGAAAGAAATTAACGTAAACGGTCAGAAGCGCACCGACACAGGCAAGAAGGCCTCTAAGCAGCTTCGTAAGGAGGGTCTGGTACCCTGCAATCTGTATGGTGAGAAGAAGGGTGAGAACGGTCTGCCCGAGGCTATGGCTTTCACTGCATCAATGGCTGAGCTCCGCAAGGCTGTGTACACT
>CADCGD010000002.1 GCA_902800925.1 uncultured Bacteroidales bacterium
AAGGGCGGTTTCCTTTCTGTTGATAGCACAGATCAGGAAGTGAAGCATCTTTATGACGATATAGAAGAGAATTATGCAGATTATGAGGCATATTTCTCTGAGTTAGGCTTGCGATTGGAGTCTGGTGACGGTTACTACTATTTTGCCCGTACCCAAGAGGCCAAGCAGACCATAGAGCAAAAGTTGCAGAGTTTTGCCCAGTGGGTGGATATATTGGACTTCTTGAAGACTTACGACATTACGTTCTCTACTGGATTCCAGTTCCGAAGCACTCATATTCTGGAGCGTATTAACCTTGACGTAGAATTGCGTGACAAGGCTCGTAAGTTATTCCGTAAGCAGAACACCAATCAGGATATTGTGGAAAAGCTCATCAGTGAACTTACAACTATGGGATTTGCAGAGTTGATTAACGAAGAGGATGGTACCTACAAGGTTACTGCCGCTTTCCGTTATGCAGAGGATATGGCGAACCTGATAACTATTTATAACGAAGAGGAGATACCAGAGCTATGAGACATCTGAATAAAATCATATTCCTAAATTCGGCAAATATTCCATACGCAGAGGTGATGCTGGATGGTAACGTTCATTTTGCAGGCACTCAGGGTGTAGGCAAAAGTACGGTATTGAGAGCATTGCTATTCTTCTACAATGCAGATAAGATGCGTCTGGGCATCCAGCAGGGTCAGAAGTCGTTCGAGGAGTTCTATTTCCGTTACAGCAACTCCTATATAGTTTATGAGGTCAAGACGGAACAAAGTGCCTATTCCATCCTTACCTATCGCAGTCAAGGAAAAGCTGTGTTCCGTTTCATTGATGCGCCTTATCAGAAATCATGGTTTGTTGATGATAGCGGACGAGTGGAAAGTGACTGGATACGTATTCGTGAACGAATAGGAAGTAATGATATTAGTGCCAAGATAGAGACATACGAACAGTATCGCAACATCATTTTCGGCAATACGCACGACCGCAGCCATCGCTATGACAAGTACGCTATTGTGGAGAGCTCGAAATACCAGAATATACCGCGAAGTATCCAAAATGTATTCCTGAACAGTAAGTTGGATGCCGACTTTGTTAAGAACACTATCATACAATCGATGACAGAGGTGGAGGACAGTATCCGCTTGTCAGACTATCGTCATTTGGTAGTAGACTTTGAACAGGAGTTCGACGAGATAGACTGTTGGTATAGGAAAGACAGTAGTGGTGAGATACCTGTACGCAACAAAGCAGCAAAGGTCGTTGACAACTATCGTTTGCTGATAGCCCTCGACTTTGAGATGAAGCAGACCTGGCATCAGTTGAACCATGTGGTTACCCATACTCGTGAGCAATTGCCTTTGACAGAAGAAGAGATTCTGGAAATACAAGGGAAACTGAGAAAACTCAAAGAGAAGATTGATGCCATACAGCAGGAGTATGAGAAGGAGCATGACCGCTTGACTAAAGAAATCAGCAAGCGTGAGCAGCGATTAGACGATATTCGTAAAAAACGCAAGCACTACGAGGAAATAGGTATCAAGGACATTATCGAACTGAATGCGCAAGAACAGAAATACGTTAGCGAGAAGACACAAAAAGAAAAATTGCTTCGCGCATTGGAAGAGCAATACAAAGATGTGACAGATAAATACCGTGCATTATTTTCTGCACTTGATGACGAGTGGAGTAAGTTCGGACTGACCCAAAAGGAAGAACTTCAACGCTATCGCGACGGCATACAGACAGAACGTGACAAGAGCGTGAAGGTGCGTGACCTACGTAAAAAGTCTGTGGAGGATGCATACGGAGAATGGCTAGCAGCATCGGATGAACGTCTTAATGTTTTGCAGGGGAATCACAACTTGGCAGATAAACGGCTGACGGAGTTACAATACTGGCATCCGATGGCAAAGGAGACAGGCGACTACGAGACGGATATCCAGAACTTGAAAACTCAGGAACATCAACTGAACAGCCAATTGACTATCACATCAAATAACTTAAAATCCCTTCGGCAAGAATGGGAGATGAAGAGCAATGAGATAAAGCGCGACTATGACCACAAACAGGAAGAGGCTAAAAGTCAGCTCGAAAAGCTGCAAACAGAACTCTCCGAAACGGAAGGGATACTTGCTCGTTGGAAAGGTTCTTTCTATGAGTGGCTTAGCCAGAACAAACCAGGATGGGAAGACAATATTGGCAAGGTTGTAGACGAACAGCAAGTGCTCTATGCACAAGGTCTATCTCCCCAACTGACTGATAACAGCCAACTCTTTGGAGTAAGCATCAATTTGGAGGCAATACCTCTGCACCATCGCACTCCAGACGAATACCGCAGCCTGCAAAATCAGCAGCAAGAAGCGGTTGCTGTCAAAAAGAAAGAAATGTCAGACCTTCAAATCCAATTAGAAAATGAACAGGAAGTACTGCGCAAGAGTTATAAAAGCAAAATTGCAGAATTTGGACAACAAGAAACTATTCTGAAAGTTCAGTTGGAGCAGATACCAACAAAGATCAAGGATGCAGAAACACGTTTACGCCAGGCAGAACAGAAAGAAAAGGAAATGGTTGCAGCAGAACGTGAAAAACGGACAAAGGTGTATAATGAAACTTTGCTGGCATTGGATGGAGAGAAAAACAACCGTACGCAACAACGCAGCAAGCGAGAGAAGGACATAAAGGCTGCTGATAGTGACTATAACGCAGCAATACGTGAACTTCAGAAGCAATTCGACACTTTCCGACAGAAGCAAGCAGATGAAAGAGAAGCTAAGAAAAATGACATTGATGAACGCATGCAGATGTTGAAACGACAGGAACGTGATGAGCTGAAAGGCAAGGGTGCTGATACAAATGCACTTGACCTCTGCCGGAAAGATTGCGAATGGGTACAGGCTGTGCTCGACAAGATTGACCAGCAACGACACTTTGTCATCGAATACCGAAAGGACGAAGAAGAACTCTTCTCGCATGAGTCTGAATTCCGCGAAGAGAAGCGACAATTGGAAACGAAGGACAAGACAGCCCGTCAGCAGTATGAAGATAAGCGCAAACGATATGAAGCAGATCGAACAGAACAATCTGAACTTCTCACTTCCAAGCAGGCTACGGTTAAGGCCATGAAGGATGGCTTGACCCAATATGAGCAACTATGCCAAGTGGAGAACATTCTGCCAGAGGCTTTCCTGCACGATGATGTGACTTTGCCCTCAACATCAGCATTGTCAGAATTGGTTGTGCAGATGCGAGGTACTGTTAACAAGAAGCGCCAAAAGATGGAGGAACTGAAACGTGCCACCAATTCATTCAATTCTCACTTTGGTACTAACAACACTTTCCATTTTATCACTCCGCAATATGATGAGGAGTATCTGGTCTTTGCCCTCAACCTACAGGATTTTGTTGAGAACGATAAAATTGAGATGTATCGTGCCCGGGTTAGTGACCACTATAACACCATTCTGCGTAGTGTGTCTCGCGAAGTTGGTTTGCTGATGAATCATTCTGCAGAGATTCGCAGCATTATCAGCGAGGTGAATCGTGACTTCCAAGAGCGTAACTTTGCTGGTGTTATTCGTAGTATTGAACTCCGGGCTGAAGAATCGTCAGACCGGATGATGCTTCTACTGCGTCAAATCCGAGACTTTACGGAGGAAAATGCTCTGACCATTGGTGAGTTGAACCTCTTCTCTGGCGGAGACCGTGACAAGGTGAATGAGAAGGTAGTAGAGTATCTGAAGAGGTTTATGAAACAGTTGCAGAAAGAACCAGCCCGTACAGAACTTACGCTTAGCGACACTTTCCGACTACAGTTCCGCATTCAGGAAAACGACAATAATACGGGGTGGGTAGAACGTATTAACAATGTTGGATCTGATGGTACAGACATCCTTGTGAAGGCTATGGTGAATATCATGCTCATCAATGTGTTCAAAACAAGAGCTTCCAGAAAGAATGGTGAATTCATCATCCACTGTATGATGGACGAGATTGGTAAACTGCACCCAAGTAATGTGAGCGGCATTCTGCAATTTGCCAATGTACGTAACATCTATCTGATTAATAGTTCCCCAATGGGTTATAATGCTGACCTATACAAATACAACTATCTGCTGACAAAGGACGGCAAGTCACAGACGCATATCAAGCGACTGATGACAATCAATGCATGATGAAGATCTCTAAAACACTGATAAGTACGTTACAGCAGCTCATGGATGGCGGACTGGTAGCAGCCAGCACTCTGCGAAAGGATATTGCAGAAACACTATTGGCTGAAGGATTGCTGACGGTGCAGACACATGGCAGTCGAAGAGCATTCAGGGCAATCGATGCCATCGCATTGAAGAATTTCCTGCAAACACACTATGAAGAGCTTCGAACCCTTGGTGATAATTATTTGGATTCATACACGACACGTTTTGAACAGGCCGCCGAAACAGGTAATTCCAAACTTGTGATGGTTCGTTCATGTCCAGGATTCCCTGTTAATAGTTATGAGCCTATCACGTGTTCACTTTCTGGCAATGAAATAGTAGTCAATCCGCCAGAAGGTGGTTTTGTATTCATTGATAATTGGCAGCAATTTACGATTCCAAATGATGTCGTTGTGGTGGGTATCGAGAATATGGAGAACTTCCGTATGATTCGTCATCAAAGAAAATTGTTTGAATCTGTGCTGGGCGACACACCGCTGTTGTTTGTCTCCCGCTATCCGCAGTCGAAAGATCTTCGCAAATGGTTGCAAGGAATAACCAATCGCTATGTACATTTCGGAGATTTCGATTTGGCTGGCATCAATATATTCTTGACCGAATTCCAGCAGTTTCTTGGTGCTCGCTCGTCCTTCTTTATTCCATCTGATATTGAAAAACGTCTGCAAATTGGTTCGCAAGATCGGTATAATAACCAGTTATCACGATTTAGGGATTTGAAATGTGACGAAAATAGGATTCAGGCTATTATCGACTTAATCAACAAGTATCACAAGTGTTATGACCAGGAAGGGTATATAATGAAACAGATAGAAGTTGTGGCAGCCGTGATTCTGCATGAGGGGCGCATCTTTGCTACTCAGCGGGGATATGGCGAGTGGAAGGACTGGTGGGAGTTTCCGGGCGGGAAGATGGAGAGTGGGGAGACTCCAGAAGAAGCCTTGAAGCGGGAGATACGAGAAGAGTTGGCGACTGATATTGGGGTGGATGACCTAATAGAAACGATAGAATGGGATTACCCAAAGTTTCACTTGACCATGCATTGCTATTGGTGTCATGTTGAGAAGGGCAGCTTGTCGTTACAGGAGCACGAGGCTGCGAAGTGGTTGGGAAAAGATGAACTACTGAGTGTGAAGTGGTTGCCTGCAGACATTCAATTGATAGACAAGATACGGGATAGACTGAGTGAATAATTATTGACCTCCTAAAAACTGTAAATAAGATGGAAATAGTTCCTGGTGTATATGAGACACTGATTAGTCAGGCCATAGAGGAGAAGTTGAATGCTTTTCCTGAGAATCTGTATCTAGTGAAGAAGGAAGATATAGATAGTGCAGACTCGTATAAGATGTTGGCCGCTTATTTGGCTGAGGTCGTGGCGGGCATCCTCAAGTCGCACTTCTGCACAAAAGACAAGAAGGTGACCATTAGTAATCAGGTGGAGGTGATTAACAGAATACTGAAATTCATAGAGAACGAATGGGATGCGCAGAACGTGAAAACAACTCCAGACCAGCTGAGCGAAGAGTCGAAGATGCAGTTCTTGCGAGGCATATATAGCAAGGTGGGCTATACTCCAGAACAGGTTGAAGAGAAAGCGAAGAACCATCCTATTTCGGGCTATCGAGTGAGTAATCTCTTTACTGGCGGTAACGACATCTCAATGGATGCTGAGATACGTAGGGACATTCAAACAGCAGACAGCATTGACTTGATAGTTTCGTTTATCAAATTCGAGGGCGTTCGGCTATTGATGGATGACTTAAGGAAGTTTGTCAGTAGGCCAGGTGCCAAACTTCGTGTGATGACGACAACCTATGTGGGAGCCACAGACCCTAAAGCGATTGAGATTCTTTATGGATTGAAACAATTTGGCAACGTGGAAATACGTGCATCGTATAACACCAAACAGGAGCGACTACATGCTAAAGCATATATTTTCCATCGTAACAATGGTTTTGATACGGCCTATATTGGCTCCAGCAATATTTCGCGTTCTGCGCTAACGAAAGGATTGGAATGGAACATGCGCGTTACTTCTATGGAGAATCCGCATATTATCAATAAGACGCAAGCTGCTTTTGAGAACTATTGGAGCTGTGATGACTTCGAGCCTATTGACGACGAGGATGCATTGAAGCGGTTCGAGGATGCCATTTGGAAAGAACGACATAAAAAATCGCCAGATTTTTCTGAAACGGAGTTCATTGTGCGTTTTGAGAGAAAGACTCATCAGATTAAGGTGCTGGAGAAATTGCAATATGAGCGTGAGATTATCCACAGCTACAAAAACTTGATCATTGCAGCAACAGGTACGGGTAAAACTGCTATCTCGGCTTTTGATTTCAAAGACTTTAATAGGAGGTTTGTTCAGGAAAAAGGCAGGAATGCACGTCTGCTGTTCGTCGTACATCGTGAAAAGATATTGAAACAGGCGCGATTTACGTTCCGCTCTGTCATGTTGGACAGTAACTTTGGTGAGATTTGGACGGGACGCATTCAGCCAAATACCAGTTCGAATCTTGACCATTTATTCATCACCATACAAACGCTCAACAACAATTGGGACATCATAGAGCGAATGGGACGTGAATACTACGATTATGTAGTGATAGACGAGGTTCACCATAGTCAGGCAGGAAGCTATCGAAGTGTGTTTGAGCGCTTGTCACCGAGAATCTTCATTGGATTGACGGCTACTCCTGAGCGTATGGACGGCAAGGAGATTAAGCCAGATTTTAATGACCGATTTGCTGCAGAGATAAGACTGCAAGAGGCATTGGACCAGCAACTGCTATGTCCGTTTGATTATTTCTGCGTGACAGATGACAGTGTTAATTTGAGCAATGTCATATGTAGAGGCGATGTTTATGATCGTTCGAGGCTGAACGAGTTGTATAGCAACAACCGCGACCGTTATGGAATCATTCAAAGGGCTTTGGAACGTTATGTCAACGAGCCCCATCAATGTAAGGCTGTATGTTTCTGCTGTAGCATAGATCATGCAGAGTTTATGGCTAGAATGTTTAATGAGACGGGGTATAAAGCGCTGTCGGTTACCTCAAGAAATAGCGCTGACATCGATAATGTTTCGATGATGCTGGCTCGTGGAGAGATTAACTATCTCTGTGTGGCCGACATTCTGAACGAGGGTATCGATATTCCGGAGATTGACACCGTACTATTCCTGCGTCCTACCGAGTCGTTGACAGTCTTTTTGCAGCAGTTAGGACGTGGATTGCGCTTGGCAGAGGGCAAGACCAGTTTGACGGTGCTTGACTTTGTGGCGCAGGCCAACCAAAGCTATAATTACGAGAGTCGCTTCCGTGCGCTGGTAGGTCGAGGCAATCACAGTATAGAAAAGGAAATCAAAAATGGATTCGTATTCCTGCCGCGAGGCTGTTCCATCACAATGGAGAAACAGGCACAGGAGTATATCTTAAAGAACATCAAAGAAGCAATTTTTAATTTGCAGCGACTCCGTAGGGAAACTAAATTCTTTAAGCAGAATACGGGTAGAGAGCTGACCATTGAAAACTTTATTGATAATTTTGGACTCGACTGGCGCATCATTCACAAGAAGCATAGCTGGGAAAAGAAGGGTGTTCCTGGCTCATGGGCACGACTTAAGTTCGAGTCTGGGATAAGTGTTGAAGGCTTTGATGGAAACTCGAAATACACTCAGCTATTAGAGGGAGGTATTTCGAGACTTTACCACACCAATAGTTATGACTATCTCACTTATTTGGAGAAACTGATTTCCGGAAGGATGCATCAAGTTGAGAATCCGACAAATCGTGAGAAGAAGTTCTTGGAACTGTTCTATTACACTATTTGGATGGATGATATTGAGAAGGTCGGAAAAACATACGGCATGAGATTTGGCTCTATCGATGAGGCTGTTTTGTCTTTGGCGGGAATGTCATGGATGATGGAAGAATTGACATGCCTTGTTAGGATACGTCTTGCGGGCCTCAGTAAAACGACGAAATGGTTTAGTGTGGACGATACGGCTGAGATTGAACTATATGGCTGTTATTCAGCAGATGAAGTTCACCTGCTACTGGAAAGTAAACTGGGTCGTTGGCAGGTGTTCGGAACGCAGTATAATATGGAACGAAAGTTTGCGATGGTATTTGTCACACTGAATAAGTCGGACAAAGAATACTCGCCATCAACGTTGTACGAAGATTATGCTATCTCGGCAGACCAGTTCCATTGGCAATCAAAGAACGATGTTACCATCGATAGCGATGATGGACAGCGTATCATTCAGCAGCGCCAGAATGACTGGAAGTACATCCTGTTTGTCCGTGATTCGAAAAAGGATGAATACGGCAATACCAATGGTTATTACTGTCTGGGATTTATGGATTATCACGAGAGTCATGGAGAGCGTCCAATGAATGTGATTTGGGATATGCGAAAGCCTATTCCCGGATTTTTGTTGGAGTCAGCGAAAGCGGTGTAGGATGTGATATAGGATAATAGAACAGAAATCGAAACGTTATAAGAATATATGACTAAAGAAGATATACTGAAACTCAGAGATCATTGCGAGGTGACCAAGGTGCAGTTCAAGGAGCGCATCACAGACAAGTACGATGTTGGCTGTGAAATGGTGGCGTTCTGCAATTCGCATGGCGGTCAATTGGTGATTGGAATAAACGACAAGACAGGCGTGATGAACTCTTTGTCGTATCAGGAGGTGCAGGAAACGACACATGAGTTTGTGATTGTTTTCCGTAGAAAAAGTGACCAAGTTAATAACCAAGTTAGTAACCAAGTAACTAACGGAGTTGCTAACGAAGAAACGAACCAAGTCTCGAACCAAGTTACGAACCAAGTCTCGAACCAAGTCCATCCTTCAAAACCTTTATTAACAAAGGCTCAGAAGGATATTGTGAATTTCTGTTCTATACCAAGAAGTGCAAAGGAAATTTTGGACAGAATAGGCGTTTCAAATCAGAATAGAACACGCAAAAAGTATATCCAGCCATTGGTCGATATGGGTGTTCTTGAAATGACCAACCCTGAGAATCCAAACGCATCGAATCAGAAGTATCGCAAAGTGAGGAAATAAACTACGAACAGGACCATCACCAGAAACGATATTAGGGTTATTGAAATGATGTTGAACCGGGTGAGGCAATTGTGTCAATCGAAATGACACAAATTCCCCCAAGGCCCAATAGTACGGAAATCGAGAACGTTATAAGAATATGGAAGAAAATAGTATAGACAACGAGCTGTTTAATCTAGAGGAGATGCAGTCACCCTTTGACAGTATCAAGGAGGTGGATGCTGAGGGCCATGAGTGGTGGAACTCGCGTAAGTTGGCACGGCTGATGGGCTACATGAAATACTGGAATTTCGAGCGGCTGATGGATAAGGTGGCTACGTTCCTGCAACAGGAGAAAGGACTGGACTTGAAAGAGCACATGGTGGAGATAGAGGAGATGGCTCAGTTGAACAATGGCGGTTATCGTCAGGTGACTTCATTCCTTCTCTCACGGACAGCATGTGTCTCTATTGCCATGAATGCCGACAAGAAGAAGCCCATCACCAAGGTTGCCCAGGAATACTTTACACAGAAGATGGACTCGAAGGAACTGGCCACAAGTTTCGAGGGCAATGTTCTGATATATCGCACGAGTACTGGTAAGGTAAATGTTAGTGTGCTGTTCAATAATGGTACACTCTGGCTATCACAAAAGCGGATGTCTGAGTTGTATAATGTGACCATTCAGGACATCAGTTACCACCTGATACAGATTAATGACAGCGGTGAGTTGCAAATGTCCACAGCTATCAAAAAAGTTTTGATTCCGTCGGACAATTGCGATGATACGGGCACGATCCTCTATAATCTGGATGCAATTATCGCCGTTGGTTATCGTGTGAACAGCTACGAAGCTACGCAGTTCCGCATATGGGCACGCGAGGTGTTGAAGGAATACATCCAGAAGGGGTTTGTGCTGGACGATGAGCGGCTGAAGGGAAAGAATCCGTTTGGTGCTGACTACTTTGAGGATTTGTTGGATCGTATCCGCGAGATACGTACCTCTGAACGTCGCTACTATCAAAAGATAACAGACATCTATGCTGAGTGCAGCAGCGACTATGACCCCAAGAGTGAGGTGACGAAGACGTTCTACAAGACTGTTCAAAACATGATGCACTATGCAGTAAGTCATCAGACGGCAGCAGAGATTGTTTACAATCGCGCCAATGCCGAGAAACCGTACATGGGGTTGACGACATGGAAGAATGCCCCTGACGGGCGAGTGGTGAAGAGCGATGTGACCATTGCCAAGAACTATCTGTCGGATAAGGAAATAGAAAGTCTGAATCTGCTGACGACAGCTTTCCTGGATATGGCAGAGGACAGAGCGCGACGTCATATCATTATGAAAATGACAGACTGGAAAACTCTGCTGGAGCGATATTTACAGATATCCGATCGAGATATTCTGCCTGATGCTGGTTCTGTTAGCCACGAGGAAGCCGAAGCCAAAGCGTTGGGAGAATACGAAAAGTTCTGGAGGATACAGGATAAGACGATTCTCTCTGACTTTGACAGGTTTATTGAAGGGCTTGAATAAGGCATGAAACAAATAGAAGTCGTAGCAGCAATCATACACGATGACGAGGGACGTATCTTTGCAACTCAGCGAGGATATGGCGAGTGGAAGGACTGGTGGGAGTTTCCTGGCGGGAAGATTGAGGCTGGGGAAACACCAGAAGAGGCACTCGTGAGGGAGATTCGCGAGGAACTGTCTGCGGAGATTAGCGTGGATGAGTTCCTGTGTACGGTGGAGTATGATTATCCGGCCTTTCACTTGACGATGCATTGCTACTTGTGTTCGCTCATAGGTGAGGCTCTGCATCTAAATGAGCACGAGGCGGCGAAGTGGCTGGCGAAGGATGAGCTGGATAGCGTTGACTGGTTACCAGCGGATGTGAAAGTGGTAGAAGCGCTGAGAAGTAAGATGGAAGATGGAAGAGGTAAGATGTGATTCGGAATAAACAAATGACAACAATGGATATAAAGGAACTATTGAATCGGACGGATAGGTTTGCGGCCAATGCGGGTTGCAGGATTACGGAAGTGGACGAGCAGCATGCCGTGGCGGAGATGACGGTGACGGCGATGCACCTGAATGGCGGGAATGTGTGTCAGGGTGGGGCGCTGTTTACGTTGGCCGACTTGGCCATTGCGGCCTGGATGAACTACAACGGTCAACTCACGTTTGGCATCAACAATAGCATCATGTTTGTGTCTAGTGCACGTGAGGGCGATGTGCTGCGGGCCGATGCTGTCGGCATTTGCGACCACCACAAGATTCCTGCTGTGGAGGTGAGCGTGACTAATCAGGACGGACGGCTCATTTGTCATGTGACGGGTATGGGATATCGTAAAAACGTAAACGTACCAACGGAAGAATGAAGAAAATCATCGTAGCGATCGATTCGTTTAAGGGCTGCCTGACATCGACTGAGGCTAATCAAGCAGCGAGTGAGGGTATTCTTTCAAAGATGCCTGAGGCAAAGGTCGTGCAGGTACCTGTGAGCGATGGTGGTGAGGGATGGCTGGAGGCGTTCCGTGCTGCGATAGGCGGCGAGATAGTAGAGGTCAACGTGAAAGACCCGCTGATGAGGCCTATCGTGGCACAGTATCTCATTCAAGGCGATACGGCAGTGATAGAGATTGCCAAGGCCAGTGGACTGACGTTGCTTTCGTCAGAAGAGCGCACCCCAATGATAGCCACAAGTTATGGCACAGGGCAACTTGTTGTGGATGCCGTAAGAAAAGGATGCAAGCACATCATCGTAGGACTTGGCGGAAGTGCCACCAGCGACTGCGGAATAGGTATGTTGAGGGCGATTATCGATGCCTTCGCAAAAGGTGGCTCGTGGGACGATGTGCATGAACTGGATGACGTTCGCTTCACGATAGCCACCGATGTCAAAAATCCGCTTTGTGGTGAGAATGGGGCTGCTTATGTTTTTGCACCACAAAAGGGAGCGACACAAGAACAGGTTCTTGCCCTTGATGCTCGCGCCAAACGTTTTGCTATGGTCTCTGCCAAGCACATGGGCCGTGATTGCCAAAACGTGCCTGGGGCTGGTGCTGCAGGTGGCTTGGGTTACGCTTTCTTGCAATACATGAAGGCAGCGTGTCGGTCTGGTATCGACCTTCTGTTGGACACCATTCATTTCGATGACCTGCTACAAGATGCCGACCTCGTGATTACTGGAGAAGGCTCTGCTGACCGTCAGACGCTCATGGGCAAGCTGCCGTTTGGCATCTTGCAACGAGCACAACGACATGACGTGCCCGTTATGCTGATAGCTGGTCGCATAGCTGACGAACAAATCCTCCTTGATGCCGGTTTCTCTCGTGTTGCTTGCATCAATCCTCCGAGGTTCCCCCTCGATATCGCGATGCAACCCGCAACAGCAAAAGAAAACATCAGAAAAACAGTAAGAATATGAGAAACGATGAGATACACAGTTGTCCAGAATTGATGGACCTTATCCAGGAAGTGGGATTCTTGCCTCTGCTGGATAGTGGGATTAGGGGCTTTTCGGCTGAGGAACTGGTGGATGAGGACAATCGATACGTGGTGTTTGATGATGGCGGGTGGGACTGGCCATTGTGGAAATGGAAAGGGTCTATCGTCACCGAGGGCCGCTGTGTCTATGGCAAGTTCTTTGCGGGCAAGGCGGGCTTTGTGAGCAAGGAGTGGTGGCCCGACCTATGCAACTATCGTCGCGCTTCGAGACCTGCGCCCGTCGAGGGCAGCATCGAGGAGGCTATTCTGCTGACATTGGCTGAGCATGGCAGCCTGATAACTCGCGAACTGCGTGCTGCCTGTGGCTTTGACGGTCCTAAGATGCGTTCGAAATTCGACGGCTACGTGACACGCTTGCAGATGGCCTGTCGCATCATAACTGAGGACTTCGTGTATCCTACTGATAAGCATGGGCGCGAATATGGCTGGGGCTGGTCGCTGTTGACAACACCTGAATCACTATTACGAGATATTTGTCAATGTGAGCGCACGCCACAGGAGTCGTTCGAGCGGATGAAGGCGCATCTTAGCAAGCTGTTGCCTGAGGCGACGGAGAAACAGATTGAGAAGCTGATAAAATAGCATGAGCATCAAGACGATTATACTAATCCTAACGACAACGATGATGATGAACGGATGTAAGGGCCAGACGCAGGCTCCTGTGGTGAGGCCGGCGACACAGGCGAACCGGTTTTATACAGGCGATGCGCGGGAATTGAGTGAAGAGGTGGACAGCTTCTTGGTGTTGCATAAGGGTGATGCAAAGTACAGTAATGTGGCAGCGTTGATAGTGCCTCATGCTGGGTACTATTTCTCAGGCAATGTGGCAGCATCGGCGTATATGGCGATAGACCCAAAGAAGCAGTATAAGCGGATTTTCCTGTTAGGACCAAGTCACCACGAATGGCTCGATGGGGCATCGGTGAACACAGAGGCAGACTGGTATGCAACGCCATTGGGCAATGTGAAAGTGGACCACGAAACGGCTGTTGCTTTAATGAACACGAATCGCACGAATAACACGAATAATATGAACACGGATGACGCGGATTCTGTGTTCAGCTACAGGCCAGAGGCGCATGATAGGGAGCATTGTCTGGAGGTGCAGCTGCCGTTCTTGCAAAGGAGTTTTAAGGAAGTGCCACCGATTGTACCGATTGTTATTTCGACGAATGATTACGAAAAATTGAAGCGGATAGCGGAGGTGCTGAAGCCATACTTTACGGACGAGAATCTGTTTGTGATTAGCAGCGACTTCTCACATTATCCAAAGTATGAGGATGCCTGCGAGGTGGATGCCAAGACGGGTAAGGCCATTGAGACGGGCGACGTGGAGGCGTTTATTGCGACCATCAACGCTAATGCGCGTAGTGGGAAGCGGAACCTGGCGACGAGTGCGTGTGGTGAGTTTGCCATCATCACGCTGATGCTGATGCTCGACAGCCAGTACGAGGTGAAGCACCTGATGTACCAGAACTCGGGCGACATCGACAATCACGACCATAGTAGGGTGGTGGGGTATCACTCGTTTGCCATCTTACGAAAGGACAACATGAGTTTCGCCCTTTCTGATGCAGACAAGAAGGCGCTGAAAGAGATAGCTCTACAGAGCATCAAGGACTCCCTTGATGGAAAACGTTGCTCCGATAATTCTTCACTCTTCACTATTCACTCTTCACTTAATCAGAAGTGCGGTGCCTTTGTCTCGCTGCATAATAAGCACGGCCAACTACGTGGCTGCATCGGACATTTTGGCGAGGACTATCCTTTGCACGAGATAGTAGCAGAGATGGCGCGAGCGGCAGCCTTTGAGGCCCCACGGTTTATGCCCGTCACTCGCGATGAGCTCGACGACCTCGACATCGAGATTTCTGTGCTCACGCCGATGCGTCGCATCCAGAGTCTGGACGAGTTCGAACTGCATCGCCACGGCATCTATATCAAGAAAGGCTATCGCAGCGGCACGTTTCTGCCGCAGGTGGCCGACGAGGTGAACTGGACCAAAGAAGAATTCGTGGGGCATTGTTCGCAGGACAAGGCAGGACTGGGCTGGGACGGCTGGCGCGACGCGGAACTTTACGTTTACGAAGCGATTGTTTTTTAACGAACACGAATTCCACGAATAGCACGAATTCTTTTCGACCACGGATTGTTCGGATTTAACGGATGAAAGAATGTAGGTATTATAAGCGGTTGGAGGACGGACTGGTGGAGTGTACGCTCTGTCCGCACCATTGTCGTATTGCTGAGGGTAAGACGGGTATTTGTCGTAGCAGAAGGAATCAAGGCGGCGTGCTCGTGAGCGAGGTCTATGGCAAACCTTGTTTGTTGGCCATCGACCCGATAGAAAAAAAGCCGTTGTACCACTTCCATCCAGGCACGACGTGTCTGTCGCTGGCCTGTACGGGTTGTAATTTCCGTTGCCTGAACTGTCAGAACCACGATATTTCGCAGGTGTCGCCTTCGGATGTCAGTCATTACGAATTGTCGCCTGAAGATGTCGTCGCGCTCTGCCAAAAGCACCATTGTCCGGGCATCGCCTATACTTATACCGAGCCGCTGACCTATCTCGAATATATCATCGATTGTGCGCGGATGGCGCATGAGGCTGGCCTCTGGAATATCCTCGTCACGGCAGGCTACGTTTGTCAGGAACCGCTGGCCGACCTCCTGCCGTACCTTGATGCCGCCAACGTCGACCTCAAGTCCTTCAGCGACGATATCTATCATAAGGTCAGCGGAGGACATCTGCAGCCTGTCCTCGACACCATCCTCGCCATAAAACAGGCCGGCGTGTGGGTGGAAATCACCAACCTCGTCATTCCTGGCGTTAACGATGATATGGATATGATTCGTCAGATGTGTTGCTGGCTTGCTGACAACGGACTCGCTGAAGCTCCTTTGCATTTCAGCCGTTTCTTCCCCCGCTACAAGATGCAGGACACACCGCCTACGCCCATCGCGACGCTAAAAGCCGCTAAACGTGTAGCTGAGGAAGAAGGTATCAAACACGTGTATTTGGGGAATGTCTATTAGGCCTTGTGGCAATCCAATAGTTTCATGTATTCATCGTAAGTAATGTGCTTTCCACCCATTGACTTGAACAGCGCTGTCTCAAACTGACAGTCAATAAAACAGCCGCCTATACGCTCCATCGCCTTGGCCAAGTGTATCAAGGCTAGCTTGGAGGCATTAGGGACGAGCGAGAACATGCTTTCACCGAAGAAGGCATTTCTTAAAGTGACGCCATAGAGTCCTCCGACGAGTCTGCGGCCTTCGGCATTGTTCGTCGGCTCCCAGACTTCAATGCTGGTGGCGTAACCAAGACGATGAAGTTTGGTGAATGCCTCGATGATGTCTGGACCAAGCCACGCTCCGTTTTCTTCGTTGCGCCCTTGCGCTTTTGAACAGCCGTTGATGACTCCCTCGAAGTCCTGATTGACGGTAACCTCATATTTGTGCTGCCGTAACAGTTGTCGCATGGAGTGGCTGATGTGTATCTCGTTAGGGAAGATGACGTAGCGGTCGAGCGGACAATACCAATGCGGATCGTGCTCCATCTGGAAGGCATACCATGGGAAGAAACCGTTGCTATAGGCCAACACCAAACGTTCAACGGAAAGGTCACCACCAATGGCTACCAGTCCGTCGTCCTCGCCCCAACGGGGATTGGGAAACCATAACTCGTCATCCAATTGCCAAACAGCCATATTAATTGATAATTGACAATTGAGAATTGATAATTCCGATGGTGACTTCGCCACCATTCTTCAACGAGCCGAAAAGTATCTCGCGCATCAATAGCGGTTTCAGCTGCTGGGCTATGACACGATCCATCTCGCGGGCACCATATTCTGCCGTAAATCCTTCCTTAAGCAAATATTCAAAAGCCTCTGGTTTTAAGTACATTCGAACATTCTTTACTTTAAGTTTAGCGTCCAGTTCGCGCAGCTTTTTTTTGAGGATGAGCGTCGCCATTTCCTTGTCCATATCGTGGAACACGACGGTGCCCGACAGACGGTTCAAGAACTCGGGTTTGAAGGTTCGCTTTACCTGTTTCATCATCGCCTCGCCACGACTGACGCTGCCGCTAAAGCCAATGCTCTGACCTGCAAACTGCGCTCCGGCATTCGAGGTCATGATGAGTACTACGTTGCGGAAGTCGGCTTTGCGTCCTTTATTGTCCGTCAGTCGGGCATAGTCCATCACCTGCAACAGGATGTTATAGATGTCCTGATGAGCCTTCTCAATTTCGTCCAGCAGCAACACGGCGTTGGGCGACTTGCGGATGGCATCCGTCAGCAGTCCGCCGTCCTCATAACCTACATAGCCCGCAGGCGAACCGATGAGTTTAGCCACAGCATGCTTCTCCGTATATTCGCTCATGTCGAAGCGTATCAGTTCGATGCCCAGTTCCTTGGCTAGCACACGTGCCACCTCCGTCTTTCCTACACCCGTAGGACCCACAAAGAGCAGCGAGGCCAGAGGTTTGTTGTCGTCGAGCAGTCCCGCGCGAGACATCTGGACGGATTCTACTACTTGGCGGATAGCCTCGTCCTGGCCGTAGATTTGAGTTGAAAGTTGAGCGTTGAGAGTTGAAAGTTTCTCGTAGTCATCGTCCTTGGCAATGGCCAGCGCATCCACCTTGCAGGTTTTGGCTAAAACATCCGCAATGTCTGCCTTGCTGATGCTGACGACAGATTGCAACGCCACACTTTGACCGTTGGCCAAAGAACCGTCAGCCACACTTTCCGCTGCTGCTCCGGCCTCGTCGATGAGGTCGATGGCCTTGTCGGGCAGGAAGCGGTCGTTGACGAACTTGGCGCTGGCTTCTACGGCAAAATCAATAGCCTCGTCGTCGTACTTTACCTGGTGAAACTCCTCGTAGCGGGGCTGCAACTGGCGTAGGATATGTTTCGCCTCGTCAATTGTCGGCTCCGCGATGTCAATCTGTTGGAAACGGCGTATCATACCCTTCGAACGGGCAAAGTGGCGGTTATACTCTTCGTATGTCGTAGAGCCGATGAAGCGGATATTGCCCGCCTCCAGATAAGGCTTCAACATGTTTGACGCATCCATTGCCCCCTCGCCAGTAGCACCAGCCCCCACGAGTGTATGTATCTCGTCAATGTACACAATGTTCGGCTGAGGCTCAGCAGGATAGGGCTGCTCAGCAGCAACACCATCCATAATCATCTTGATGCGGTTCTCGAAGTCACCGCGATACTGTGTACCAGCTAGCAATGTACCCATGTCCAGCTGATACACCTTGCAGCCCATCAGTCGTTCAGGTACCTTACCCTCTTCGATAAGTCGCACCAGTCCCCAGACCAGTGCCGTCTTGCCCACACCAGGCTCGCCTACATGCAGCGGATTGTTCTTGTCGCGGCGGCACAGTACCTGAATGGTTCGCTGCAACTCCTGCTTACGGCCAATCAGCGGATTCTGCTGCTGATACAGGTCGTTCATGCAAGTCACCAGTTTCTTCCAAGGAGCCTTGTCTGATAAGTTGGATTCCTCATCCACATCACCGCTCTTTGCCTCCAAGTCATCATCAAACTCATAGAAGTCAATCAGCTTACTCATGAAGTTTGCCTCCTTGCCATACAGACTTTCTTTCAACAAGTATGCCGCCCAAGAGTCTTCGAGTGCCAGAATTGCCTTCGTCAAATGCGGAATATCGAGTTCCTCCGCGCTACTCGACACCACAAACTGCACAGCCAGTTCCAACACCTTTCCCATCTGCACAGAAGTCTCAGGGATATACTCTGTTCCTTCGGGCAATGATTCCACACCCTCCAAATATTCCTTGACGCGTTCCTCCAACTGAAAGGGACTATAGAAAATGTTAAGCGCCGCATTGAAGTTAAAGTCCTCTATTAATGCCAGCAATAGATGCTCGGGCATGATATACTCATGTCGGTAGCCCTTGCAGCACTCGTATGCCTTGTTCAGTATTCTCGCTGCACGTTCTGTCTGTCTTATCTCTGCCATTCTTACCTTTTTACTTTTTTACCTTTTTACCTTTAACTCTCTTCCGGTTCCACGGTCAAACGTAGCGGATACCCCTGTTCCCGCGCCATATTCGTTGCCTTGCGGACTTTCGATACGGCGATATCGTAGCTGTAGATTCCCACCACGGCCTTGTCCGAGTGGTGCACCTGCAACATCAATGCCTGCGCCTCTTCTTCGCTCTTTAGGAATACCTGTACCAGTATCATCACCACAAACTCCATCGTCGTGAAGTCGTCGTTGTAGATAATCACCTTATAGCGCCGCGGTTCCTTCAGGTTTGTCCGCTGCCTTTCCCTTATCTGTGATTGTTCTTTTGCCATATCCTAACTGTTTCTTCTGCAAAAGTACAATATTTCCCGGATATATTTGCCTATTTGCAAAAAATAATGTAAGTTTGCAGTCGTTATGCTGACAGAGAAGACGATGGAGAAACTGCGGATACTCGCAGAGTCGGCGAAGTACGACGTGTCGTGCTCGTCGAGCGGCACTGTGCGCAAAGGTAAGCAGGGCATGGTGGGTTCTACGGTAGGTGGCGTGGGCATCTGTCACTCGTTTGCCGATGACGGGCGCTGCATCTCGCTGCTGAAGGTGATGTTGACGAATTACTGCATGTACGACTGCGCCTACTGCATCAATCGCCGCTCCAATGACATCAAGCGGGCAACGCTCTCGGTCAGCGAACTGGAGGAAATCACGATGGAGTTCTATCGCAGAAACTACATCGAGGGGCTGTTCCTGTCGAGCGGTGTCGTGCGCAATCCTGACTATACGATGGAGCGGCTGACGGCTATCGCTCGCGACCTCAGAACCGTTCACCGCTTTAATGGCTACATCCACTTGAAGAGCATCCCAGGCTGTTCGCAGGAACTGCTCAATGAGGCTGGGCGTTATGCCGACCGCATGAGCGTGAACATCGAGATACCCAAAGAGGAGTCGCTGAAACTATTGGCACCCGAGAAGGACCACAAGAGCGTGTTCCAACCGATGAAGATGATTCAACAGGGTGTGCTGGAGAATAAAGAGGATCGTAAGAAATACCGCCATGCCCCACGATTTGTGCCAGCTGGTCAGTCTACACAGATGATTGTGGGGGCTACGAAGGAGAGTGATTTGGATATCCTGAAAATGTCCAATGCACTGTATCAGCAGCCCACCATGCGTCGCGTATATTATTCTGGCTATGTGAGCGTGAACACCTATGACCCGCGACTGCCAATACTCAAGCAGCCGCCATTGGTACGCGAGAATCGACTGTATCAGGCTGACTGGTTGCTGCGATTCTATCATTTTAGCGTCGATGAGATCGTCGACGAGATGCATGCGAACCTTGATTTGGAGGTAGATCCGAAGCTCGCGTGGGCACTTAGGCATCCGGAATGCTTTCCTGTGGACATCAATACGGCTGACTACGAGATGCTTTTGAGGGTGCCAGGGCTGGGTACCAAGTCGGCCTGGCTCATCGTGAATTCGCGACGATTCAACCGTCTCACATCATTCGACCTGAAGAAGATGGGTGTAGTGATGAAGAAGGCGAAGTATTTTATTACGTGCAACGAGTTGACCTCTCAGTTCTCGCAGCCCATCATCGGCATCAATGAGTTGCGGCCAGAGCGACTGCGACCGCTGCTCATCTCGAAAGCCCAACAGAAACGGGCAGCGGAAGAAATGCAACTAAAACTGGATTTTGGAGAATGACGGTATATGTGTTTGATGGAACGATGGACGGGCTGCTGACGGCGGTGTTCGACGCATTCCTTTTGAAGGAGCAACCAGAGCAGTTACTCGCTGAGGGCGACGCCTTGCCGCTGTTTTGTGACCATACCTATCATGTGACGACAGACGAGGAGAAGGCTCGACGAGTTTGGGCAGGACTGGAGAAGAAACTTAGTCGTGAGGCTCTGCGATTGATTTCCGTCAGTTGGCTGTCGGAACTGCGGGAGCTGAACACACCGTTGTTCCAATATGTCTGTAAGGTGTTCCGACAAGGCGATATATCGCGGAACTTCGCTGATGCTGATGTGTTGGCTGTGACGAATATTGCCCGCAGAGTGCTACATGAACAACTGAGGATGAAGCAGTTTATCCGCTTCCAGAAAGCAAAGGACGGCACGTATCTGGGCGTCGTTTCGCCGGACCACAACGTGTTGCCCATCATCATCGACCATTTTCAAGACCGATTTAACGACCAGCCGTGGCTGATATATGATGCGAAGCGGCACTATGGGTATTATTATAGCCTCACCCCCGGCCCCTCTCCAAAGGGCGAGGGGAGTAATATGCCCATCCGTGTCAGCTTCGAGGACGAGGCTACTGTGCCGTTTGATTTATCGAATGGAAAACTTGATGCTGAAGTGCTGAGCGACAACGACCAGTTGTTCCAGGATCTCTGGCGCACCTACTTTAAGGCCATCTGTATCAAGGAGCGCATGAATCCCCGCAAACAGTTGAAGGATATGCCACGTCGCTATTGGAAATATATGACAGAAAAGAACTAAGATATTGATGACAGCAAAAGAGATAATAGCGTATATGGAATCGCTGCAGAATGAGGAGCAGCGAAGGATACTCATGGGGTTCTTTAAGACGGGGCCTGGCGAATATGGAGAGGGCGACGAGTTCTTGGGACTGAAGGTGCCGCAGACAAGGGAGGTGGTGAAGATGGCATTGAACATAGACCATGGACCATTGACCATTGATGAGGTGCCAGAACTGCTGATGAGTAAATGGCACGAGGTGAGGCTTTGTGGGTTGCTGATTCTCGTCGCGAAGTTCGAGAAACTGGCCACCAAACGATTGGAGAATGACGAGAAGGCCATCCGTGGACGAGACGAGATTCTCACGATGTACCTCAAATATGCGGAACGGGCAAATAACTGGGACCTTGTAGATTTATCCGTCCATAAAATCCTTGGGCATTGGCTGTTGTTACCATCAAATTTAGGCGATAAGGACAATAAGATAAAGGTACTTGATGGTTTAGCCCAGAGCGATAACCTTTGGAAGCAGCGGATGAGTATCGTGTGTTCATGGAAGACTTCGCAGATGGGCGACCCGTCGTGGTGCTTGCGCTATGCTGAGATACATTTGCATCATCCGCATGACTTGATGCATAAGGCTGTGGGCTGGATGTTAAGGGAGATGGGGAAGCGCGTATCGATGGACTTGCTTCGTGACTTCCTGCGTCAACATGCCCACGAGATGCCTCGCACCATGCTTCGCTATGCCATTGAGAAGATGTCGGAGAAAGAACGACAGGAGTGGATGGGCCTCACCCCTAGCCCCTCTCCAAAGGGAGAGGGGAACTATGTTGGCAAAGTAATCAAGTATGCAGGTGTCCCTGTGCCGGACTTTGTGGAGATGATTCTGAAGGGTGGCGATGAGGCGATGTACTACCTATTGCACGACCGTTTGAAGCACCCTTTGCACGACCGCTATGAAGCCTACAGCAACCATCTCTGCGACGATTACGAGGATGTCATCGATGATTTCTTCCTCTATCTTCGTGAAAATGGACGCTATCCATATGAGCCGCTACAGCGTATCAAGAAGAAGGCGTCTTTTGAAACGTGGCTGCTCAACACCTTCCGCAACTATCTGAGCAATCGGGCTGAGACTGAAGGGCAGGGATTTTCTTCGCAGCCAAACTGCGAAGCACACTCATTGATAGTAAGCGATGGTGGTATAGGCGATGAGGAAAAGATTCGTATTGTGTCGCGATTGATTGCCTACGCTCATCAGGTGTTTTATCCACGAGGCCGCTTTATTTTCCTCCGTTCCCTGTTGACCATGCTTAACAAGCAAAGGGCGGTACCCAACAAGGAAATGGCTGAGGCGCTCGATATGTCAGATTTGGCCTATCGCGTTGCTGTCTATCGCATGAAACAGAATGTCAAGCGGTTCCGTGAGCGTCTGCTCAATGGTGAAACAGTCAGACTCGATGATGAACACCAGCAGATGGCTGACTATATCAACCGTGACTTTATTCATCTCTATCCGACACTTTTCCGCATTTACTTAGAATGTATTGATACACTCAAGACTAGCACTGCTGTGAAAGATCTTCGCAAACAGTATCTCGAAGAGCGGGGCTATGCTGTCCATGAACCAAATGCAGATAGCCCCATCCGTGTCCGTATTCCCGCATTCTGGGAGAAACTGAATCGTTGGATTACAATATAAAGACTATGACCTCTTATCTTAATATAGAGAATATTGAACGCAGTAAGGATGGGGTGGAGTACCATCCCTTGCGTCCCTTCCTACCCGAGAATGCGAAGGTGCTGTTCCTAGGTAGTTTCCCGCCACAGCGAAAACGGTGGTGTATGGATTTTTACTATCCGAATTTTATCAATGACCACTGGCGCATTGAGGGACAGATATTCTTTGGTGACAAGAACCATTTCGTGGATGTGCTAAACAAGCGTTTTAAGATTGACGAGATTGTGGCCTTCTGCAAAGAGAAAGGGCTTGCCTTCTTTGATACCTCTACGGCCATCCGTCGCCTGCAGGACAATGCCTCCGATAAGTTCCTTGAAGTGGTGGAGTCTACCGACATCCCGGCCTTGCTTCAGCAGCTGCCCCATCTTCGTGCCATCGTTACCACAGGCGAAAAGGCCACAGAGACTATCTGCGCCTCCCTTGGCATCTCGAATATTCCCAAGGTGAACACATCTGTTGAGGTTTCGAACGGTTTGATTCTATATAGATTGCCTAGCAGTTCCCGTGCTTACCCATTGTCCTTCGACAAAAAGGTGGAGGCCTATCGTCAGTTCTTTAACTCTGATATAACATAATTTAACTATAAATACGGATAGATTTTGTTCATATCCCCTTTTTTTATTGTACCTTTGCAACCATATTATTATGACCTAGAGTATTAATTAGACATTTGAATAAATAGTGGAAAAAGACAATAGTCTGATTAAAAGCATTGAAGACGTATTCCGCAGTGGATGGGATATGCCTGCACTGACTGATTGGGGTAATGATGTTACCTACTCGTATGGTGATGTAGCCACACGCGTGTGCTACATTCATTGTATGTTTGAAGTGTTAGGAATCAAGCCTGGTGACAAGATTGCCATTTGCGACAAGAACAGTACCAACTGGGCTATCTCCATGTTGGCAATCATCACCTACCGTTCTATTGCGGTCCCTTTGCTGCCGGACTACAGCAAACAGCAACTCAAGATGCTTTGCGAACACTGTGATGCCAAATTCATGATGGGAAACCGTCAGTTGGCAACACTATGGGAAGAAGGAGAATGTCCGATGTATATGCTTGACACGGAGGATCTGCTCACGATGACCCCCAATACAGCTACCGACAAGGTAGAAGAAGATGTGTTTAGCAAATTCAAGACGAAGTATCCTAATGGCTACTCCAAGGAGGATGTACACTATGAAGCAGAGAATCCCGACGACCTGATGTTGCTGAGCTATACCAGCGGCAGCACCGGCAACCCCAAGGGTGTGATGCTCTCATGGCGGGCCATGGCATCGAATATGGAATTTGCATACAATGCACTCCCCGTGGAGCCAGGCTATCGCGAATTGCTGCTGTTGCCCATGGCCCACATGTTTGGCTTTGCGTTCGATTTCCTTTACGGTATTATGCGCAAGGCTCACCTGTTCATTTTCACAAGGATACCCGCTCCGAAGATGATTCTTGAGGCCTTTGACAAGATTAAGCCTGCTCAATTCCTCTGTGTGCCGTTGGTGATGGAGAAAATCATCAATAACAAAGTACTACCGGTGCTTAACAAGCCCATCATCAAACTATTGTTCAATGTGCCTGGCTTCCACCAGTTGATTTGCAGGAAAATCTGCCAGCAACTGACCGCTGCCCTTGGCGGCAACTTCTATGAGGTGATTATGGGAGGTGCAGCACTGAGCAAAGAGGTAGAGAGGATACTCCGTATGGTAGGGTTCCGCTATACCATTGGCTATGGAATGACCGAGTGCGGACCTATCATCACCTATTCCGACTGGAAGGAACACCGTCCGGGCTCGTGTGGAAAAGCAGCACTGAACATGGAGGTAAAGATTCTGAGTGAGGATCCGTTTAACATTCCAGGCGAGATTGTTGCAAAGGGTAAAAACCTGATGAACGGCTATTACAAAAACCCCGAGGCCACTGCTGAGACTATTGACCAGGACGGATGGCTGCATACTGGCGACCTGGGTGTCATTGACAAGGACGGCTTTATCTATATCCGTGGTAGAAAGAAAAATATGCTGCTGGGTGCCAACGGACAGAACATCTATCCTGAGGAGGCAGAAGACCAGGTGGTGACGCACTCTATCTTTGATGAGTGTGTTGTGGTGCAACGCAACGATAAACTGGTGGCACTGGTCTATGTCTCAGACCTCACGCTGAAGATTCATGGCAAACAGCGTGAGCAGCTCGATTTGGAAGCTATTCGTAAGGAGGTGAATGAACACTTGCCTCGCTACTGTCAGCTGTCGGCCATAGAACAGCGAAACGAGGAATTCGAGAAAACCCCCAAGAAGAGCATCCGCCGCTTCTTATATAAATAAAGGTATAGCAAATGGCATTCACCCGCAATCCGTATCTGATAACGAAGGCGATGAGGAACTTCCTCTGGGCAAGCATCCTCACGATGGCTTTGGCGCAGGTCAACACCACCGTCGACGGCATTATTGTGAGTCATCTGGTGGCTCCCGACGCCCTGTCGGCTGTCAACCTGTATATGCCCATATCGTTGCTTATCACGTCATTCAGCACCTTGTTCGGTATCAGTGCCACCATCATTGCTGCAAGGGCGCTGGGTGAGCGCGACAAGATACATGTAGAGCACCTGCTGTCCACCGCTGTGCTGTCTGTTGTCGTTGTCGGAGTATTGATTGCTTTGGCAGGCAGGATATTCCAGAACCCCATCTCAGAGCTGATATGTCATGAGGAACGTCTGCGTCCTTACTTCAACAGTTACATGTCAGTCATGATGACTTTCTCTTTCATCACCATGATGTCGGCCCTGTCTAATGAGTCAGTATCCATCGACGGTCACCCTGAGCTGGCCACCAAGTCTATCGCATTGACAGCCGTGTGTAACGCGCTCCTGGACCTGCTGTTCGTAGGTGCGCTCAACCTGGGCATTGCCGGTTCTGCCTATGCTACCATCTGTGCAACCACCATCAACATTCTGTTCCTGAGCCGCTATCTTTACGGCAAGAAATGTTCATTCCGCATCAACCCCTTTACCAAGTCAGACTGGAAGAGTCTGAAAGAAAATGCCATACAGGGCACGCCACTGATTACAGGTAATCTGATATTGACCGCAATGTTCCTACTGATGAACAATATCATTCAAGACAAGCAAGGAGCAGACGGAATGTTCACTGTATCAGTATGTTGCAACCTGCTATCGATAGGAATGATGTTTTCAGGTGGCGTAGGTTCTACAGCACTCACCATCGGAGGATTCCTTCGTGGGCAACAAGACTTTGTCGGACTGCGCATGCTTGTCTCCAAGGCCGTCAGATGGCTTTTTGTCAGTCTGATAGTCATTGCATGCGTTATCTTCCTGTTCCCCGAACTCATCAGTTCGCTGTTTGGTGCAAACACGCCAGAACTGACACTCTATGCAAACCGCGGACTACGCATCTTCGTGCCGATGCTGCCATTCATTCTGCTGGCACTTCTGCTCGCAAACATTTACCAAATGTTAGGACATATGCTGATGACAGTCGTTGTCGTCATCATGTTCCCCATCATACTCATTCCAAGTCTGCTTATATGGCCGGAGATTGCCGGCAACGATGCCATGTGGTATGCGTTCCCCACTACGGGTATCATGGTAATGCTGATTACCGGTATCATTACGGAGGTGTATAAGATGAAGAATGGAAATGTCACACGCCTCACCTTGGTACCTTTAGCCAGCAAGGAAGAGGAGAGCGCTTTCAATATCTCTGTCCAGGCAAATGAAGAGAAAGTGTCAGAATCGCTGGATAGCATTCACGAATACCTCTCGAATGCAGGTGTTGACAAGAAGCAGGCCAATGATATCGCACTGTGTATCGAGGAATTGTTATTGAACATTGTGCATCATGCTGGTAGAGCCATACAGAGTCACTATATTGACGTACATATTCATATGCGAGATGGAAAGATGCTGGCTTCCGTAAAAGATGACGGACGTGCCTTTGACCCGATTCATTTCGATATTGAGAAACGCAAAGCAGGACTGAAACTATTAAACGGACTCTGTCCGGGACTGGACTATCAGTACATGTATGGTCAGAATATGACTTTCATGAACTGGGACATGCATTTAGACAGAAATAATAATTAAAAAACTATCAATATGAAAACTTATCCTTTATTACAATCACAGCTAGGTGTGTTTACAGAGTGGATGGCTGATCCTACCATCACTCGATACAACCTTCCGGCAGTGGTCCGCTTCTCTAAGAAGGTCACCCCCGAGAAGCTCATAAAAGCCTTCGAAATCGTTATTGCTAAGCGCGATGTACTTCGTACCCGTTTTGTGCTTAACGACGAAGGATTACCCCTGCAGTACTCTGACCCGGACATGGTGATTCCCATCGTGCGGAAGTCCATGACAGAGGAGGAATTGGATAACTACCTGAAGAATGACTATATACGGCCTTACGACCTGTTGAGCGGTGAGCCCCTCTGTCGTGTAGAGCTCGTTGAGACGCCCCAAAATAACTATGTACTCTTTGAGATACACCATACCATTGCTGACGGTCTGACCCTTGGTAATTGTATAACTCTCCGTGATTTCCCCGCAGCATACAAGGGTGAGGCTCTGGAGGAAATCCCCTATGGCATGTATGAATATGCTGAGGATGAACAGGCTGCCTTGCAAAGTGATGCTTATGAACGTTCAAAGCAGTACTATGCCGAGAAGTTTGCTAATATGGAGTTTACCACCATTTCTACGAGTGCTGCCAACCCGTTGGGTAACTCCATCCATGAGGATTCGTATTTGGACAATGAAGCTGTCGACAAGTGGTGTCAGGAGAATGGAACAGCACCTAATCTTCTCTTCATGGCCGCTTTCAGTTACGTTCTGTCAGAAGCCAGTCGTGAGGAACAGGTGGTCTATCGCACCATCAACCACGGACGTATGGACAAGCGACTGATGAATGCCTATGGTATGTTTGTGAAGTCGGCACCAATACTGGCCAATGTAGACCGTAGCCAGAGTGTCATTGATTTCATCAAGGGCTTCCGTCGCGAACTGATGTCCATTGTCCGCTATGGCAACTATCCCTTTAACCATTTCTGTCGAGACATGAAGATGTCGGGTGGGGTAGAGTTCGGTTTCCAAGGCTATAAAATCCAGGAGTCTGTTGAGCTGGAAGGAGAAAAAGTCTATGCTCAGCAGCTTGACAGAGGAAAGTCTACCTCAGACCTGACCTGTATTATCTATCTGGTTGATGGACAATACGATATCCGCCTCAGCTCGAGCGATGCGCTCAACAGTCGTGAAAGTCTTACCCGTCTGTCAAGAGCTATCAAGGCTACTGTGGATAATATGATGGCACAGCCAGAGGGTCTGCTTTCTGAACTTAGCATGCTTGACGCTGAAGGAACTGAGCAAGTGGCCTCTTTCCGCTATACTGCAAAAGCCGATGTCCCCTATCACTTGTTCTATGAGCCTATAGAACAGAATGCAGTCCGTTTCCCCGATCGCAACGCATTGATTGCTAAGGACCGCACGCTGACATTCTCAGAGTTGAACACGGAAGCTAACCGTGTGGCCCATGCCCTCATTCGTCGTGGTGTGAAACGTGGAGACCGTATTGTTCTGCTGTTGCCAAGACGTTCCGCTGTCATCGTCTGTATGTTTGGTGTCACCAAAACGGGTGCTGCCTATATCCCTTGTGACCCAGCCTATCCCGCTGATCGCATCAATCTGATTATGAACGATTCTGAGGCGCAATGTGTCATCACCACTCCCGACCATGCCGCAGCTTATCCCGCTGAGAAAGTCATTCTGATTGATGACATCTATCAAACTGGCAAGACACAACTGGAGGACGACCAGAATCCGAATGTCGAGGTAAGTCCAGAAGACCTCGCGTACCTTATCTATACGTCGGGCTCGACAGGACGTCCCAAGGGTGTGATGTTGCGCCATGTGGGAATCACTAACTACCTGTATGATCACCCTGCGAACGTACATATCCATGGACTGACAGAACTGGGCGTCAAGGTATTCGTGAGCATCACTACACTGTCGTTTGACATGTCACTCAAGGAGTTTGCCGGTTCTTTGTTCAATGGCATCACCTCCGTTCTGGCCGATGAGCAGGAAGTGCTTGATGCCGCTCTGCTCTCAGAACTGATGGACCGTACTGGTGCAGAGGCCATCAATGGTACCTGTTCACGAATCCTCAGTTATATGGAACTGCCCGCTTTCTGCCAATCGCTGTCACGCTGTAAGGCTGTATGGGCAGGTGGTGAGAAATACCCCATGCAGTTGCTGACCTCGTTGCAGTCTATGGGTGTTCATATCTTCAATACCTATGGTCCTACGGAGATTACGGTATCGTCGAACATTGCCGACCTGACAAATGCCAGAAAGGTAACTGTTGGACATCCACTCCTCAACTACGAGGAATTCATCGTTGACCCTTGGGGCAACCAGTTGCCAGTAGGTTTTGTCGGAGAACTGCTCATTGGAGGCCCTGGTGTGGCAAGAGGCTATAACAACCTGCCGGAGATGACGAAAGAACGCTTCGTGGAATATCAGGGTATCAGGGTTTATCGCTCTGGCGACCTTGCTCGTTGGGAGCCTGACGGAGATGTGGAAATCATTGGACGTAATGACGGACAGGTCAAGCTCCGCGGTTTCCGTATAGAGTTGGGTGAGGTGGAAAACCTCTCTGTGAAGTTTGAAGGCATCCGTCAGGTGGTGTGTGATGTCAAGGAGATTGGTACAACTCAGCATCTCTGCTTATACTATGTCTCCGAAAACGAGATTGACGAAGAGGCGCTGAAGCAGTTTATCTCTGCCTCACTGACAGAATACATGGTTCCGACAGTGTATATGCGTATTGATGCTATTCCGTTGACACCCAACGGAAAGACCAACCGCAAGGCACTTCCCAAACCTACCCTCAAGCTGGCAGAAGTCGTTGCTCCAGAAACAAAAATGGAGCGGGACATCTTTGATATCGTAGCAGAGTCATTGCAGATGACAGACTTTGGTGTCACCAACGACCTGATTGCCCTGGGACTGTCGTCCCTGGCCTCCATGCGTCTGTCTGCTACCATTAAGAAACGCCTGGGCATCCAGATCCTGATGAAGGACATCATGCAACATCCGACAGTCAGGGAAATCGCTTCCCTGGCAGAGAATGCCAAGGAGACCATCGTCCTGAAACCTTACGATAAGCGCGAATGGTATCCATTGAATGAAAGTCAACGCGGTATGTATGTTGACTGGATGATGAATCCTGACGCCCTGCAGTATAACATTCCTATCCTTTTGCACTTCAGAGGTGTTGACGAGAATAAGGTGAGGGAGTCGCTGATAGCTGTGGCCGACGCTCATCCTTATATGAAAGCCCGTTTGGCTATCAAAGGTGATGATGTTGTTCAGTTGCGTAACGACGATGCTACTATTGAGGTCAATATCGAACAGCTGGACCACATGCCCGACCGCACATGGTTCCAGAATCGAGTAAAGCCCTTCGACTTGTTGAAAGAGCCACTTTATCGCTTCAACATCTTTACCTATGCTGACCATGTATTCCTGCTGCTTGACCTGCACCATATCATCAGCGACGGTAGTAGTAACTATGTCATTGCCAAGGAAATGGAGAAGGCCTACCGTGGTGAGGTACTGACGCCAGAAACCTATACTGCCTATGACCGTGCCCTTGACGAAGAGGCGCTGATGCAGTCAGAGCGCAAACAGGAGGCCGAGGACTACTTTGATGCTTTGGTTGGTGGTGTAGAAGCTACTGTCTATCCTCATTCTTCACAGACGGATGGCGAACGCAAGCAGGGAGTTGTTGATGTCTATGTGACTTCCAACGATATTGATGCATTCTGTAAGAAACATGCATTGCCGACAAGCAGCTTCTTCCTGACGGTGTTCCATCAGGTTCTTGAGCGTATCACACGCGAGGAGAACACATTGGTATACTTCATCAGTAACGGCCGTTCGGAATTGCTGCTCGACAACTTCTTTGGTGTGCTTGTCAAGACGCTTCCTTCTGTATGCGGTCAGTTCAAAGGACAGATGGCTGAGGTTGTTCGTTCCCTGAACACCCAGATGCAAGAGACTATCCGCAACGACTTTTATCCATTTACGAAATTGGTGGAACGTCATGACCTGAAAGCAGAGATACTGTATAACTACTTTGTTGACCTTCAGACGGAAGTTTGTCTTGGTGATCATCAAAGTGAGGAAATCTATGGTCTTGACTGGGATATGGCCAAGACCCCGTTATCGATTACCATGTTGCGTGCTGATGATGGTGTAGGCTATACGGCACGTATAGAATATGACGCCACCCTTTACTGTCGCAAAGACATGAAGGTGTTGGGTAATTCCTTCAAGGCTTTTGCAGAAAGCAGTTGTACAGCAGCTGGCAATGAAATGGCCAATTGCCGTATCGTACTGCCAGAGGACTACGACCAGTTGCTTCAATTGTCGAAGGGTGAGACAATGCCCGTTGACCCGAATGAAACGTTCGTCAGTATTTTCATGGAACAGGCCGCAAAGACTCCTGATGCCATGGCTGTAATTGACGAGGATAATAGCAGTGAGGGACAATCGTCGAGTTATACCTACAGACAACTTGACCAACTCTCCAATGCGTTGGCCGCTGAACTTCGCTCGTTAGGCGTTGGTGACCCGAAAACACCATCGCCCTTCGTCAGCATTATGCTTGGCTACGAGAAGGCATTCCTGGTGGCAGCTATCGGTGTGGAGAAAGCTGGTGGTGCCTATGTGCCACTGGACTATGAGTATCCTAACGACCGTCTGCTCTACATGTTAGAGGACAGTGAGAGTCAGGTGCTCATCACCAGTCATGCCATCTTTAACGAGAAGACCAGTGAGGGTGACAACTTCACGGCAAAGAACATCCTGTTCATTGATGACTTCCTGAAAGGTGTCAGCGGGGAAACCGCTGACCACATGGCAGCTATCAACTACGCTACCCCCGACGGATTGGCATATATGATTTACACCTCCGGTTCAACAGGAAAGCCCAAGGGTGTGATGATTCCTCACAGGGCGAAGGCTAACTTTGTGCGCTTTATCGCTAAGGAATGGCGACACACCGCCCAGAGCCGCATCTGTTGTCACTCGTCATTCTCGTTTGATGCGTCTATTGAGGACCTCTATCCTGTGCTCACCGTTGGTGGTACACTTTATACCGTACCTAAGGAGGCACGTAAGGATCTGGTCATGCTCTATGACTTCATCATCAAGAACAAGATAACTGGTGGTTGCTATACCACACAATTGGGACTGATGCTGTTACAGCAGTTCCCCGACCTGCCTGTTGACTACCTTGTTGTTGGTGGAGAAAAAATGGCAGACAACCCCGACTGTAAGTGTCGTCTTATCAATACCTATGGTCCGACGGAGTTTACTGTCGATGCAACGTTCTATGAGACTGAGCACGGACGTGACTATAAGAATATTCCTATTGGTCGACCGCTCTATAACCTCTCTGCATTCGTCCTTGACCCGATGGGCCAGCTCGTTCCGCAGGGAGTTCCCGGTGAGTTGTGCATGGCAGGTCCCCAGATTGCCTGTGGCTACTGGAAGCGTGAAGACCTTACTGCAGAGAAGTTTGTTGACTGCCCGTTTACGGAAGGAAAAATGTACCATACAGGTGACCTTGTGAAATACAATAGCGAGGGACAAATTGAGTACATGGGACGTATAGACAATCAGGTGAAGCTGCGTGGCTTCCGTATCGAATTAGGTGAGATAGAAACCCTCATCAGCAAGTACGAAGGTGTGCAGATGCAGAGTGTACAGGTCAAGGAGATTGGCGGTGTACAGCACCTCTGTGCTTACTATACCGCTGACCGCCAGATAGACAGTGATGCATTGCGTGACTACCTGGCCGAGCAGCTGACAGACTATATGGTGCCCACGGCCTATATGCAATTAGACCAGATGCCACTGACCCCCAACGGAAAGGTGAATACCAAGGCGCTGCCCATGCCTAACATGCAGGCCGACGAACTCGTTGCTCCTGTCACGAAGACCGAGAAGAAACTGTTCTCCCTCGCTGCCGAGATGCTGAAGCACGACAAGTTTGGTATTACCAGCAATCTCATAACAATGGGACTCACCTCCCTTACAGCGATGCGCTTTACTGTAGCAGCCTTCAATGAATTCAAGGTACAGGTTACGGTGAAAGACGTCATGCAGCATCCCACCATCCATCAGATGGCCGCGCTCATCGATAGCATGCGAGAGGAAGAAGGTTTGGACACTCAGCAAGAAGACACTCAGTTTTGGCCAGAGGGCAAGCATTACTATTATCCCATCACCGAGAACCAACGTGGTGTGCTCTTCGATTGGGAGATGAACCGCAACACCACTCAGTATAATGTTCCCGACGTAGTAGTGATGAAGGGTGCCGATGCTGCCAAGTTGCGTGATGCCTTGGAGATGGTGGTCAATGCGCACCCCTATCTGAAGACTCGCTTTGTACAGCATGATGGTGACGTGATGCAGATTCGCCGTGACGAGGAACCAGTAGAAATACTGATGGAATCATTGACCGAAGAGCCTGATACAGAATTCTTCCAGAATCGTGTACGTCCCTTCGATCTCTATAACGACACACTTTACAGATTGGAGATATATACCTATAATAGTAAGGTGTATCTGTTTATGGATATCCATCACACTATCTATGATGGTGGTTCTTCTCTGATATTGCTCAACGATATCCAAAAGGCTTATGAGGGCGAAAACATTGAACTCGAGACCTATACCGCCTTTGATTTCGCATTAGACGAGCTGAAGCTCATGAAGTCAGAGAAGTATGCCGAGGCAGGGGATTACTTCAAGAAACTGATGGGCGATGCCAATACGGTTGTTTATCCTCACTCTATCAAGAAAGAGGAAAATGACCCAGGCATACTGTCTGTGCATTTTACAGGTGGTGACATCGAATCCTTCTGTCAACAGAATGGATTGACTCTGAACAGTTACTTCTTGGCCATCACCATGCATGTGTTGCATACTGTGACACGTGAGGATGATATTATCATCACGACCATTAACAACGGACGTTCCGACGTAAGAATGATGAATATCATGGGTATGTTCGTCAAGACCATTCCTGTTGTGAGTTCGAGTGCCGACAGCAATAAGAGTATTGGCGAAGTTGTTAAACAGATACAAAATCAGCTGTTGGAGACACAGTCGAGAGACTTCTATCCATTTACCAAGATGGTGGAACTCTACGGACTGCGTCCGGAGATTATGTATGTTTATCAACCTAGAGATGTCAGCGAAGATGATGAGCAGGAGGACAAGATGCGCCTGGTGCTTAACCAGACGAAGCTGCCACTTGACATTCAGGTGATGCCCGAGAAGGGAGGTTATGTGCTTGAACTCCAGTATGATACCGCTTTGTATTCCAAGAAAGATATGGAGCAGTTGGCAGCCGTGATGACGAACATGGCCGAACTTGCACCATCGATGTCTTCCCTGAAAGATATTCCGCTGTTAAGCGATGAGGACAAGGAGAAGGTACTTGGCATATCAACGGGTAAGGTGCTTGATTACGACACCTCGTTAACATGGGTTGACTTGTTCCAGCAGCAGGCAAAAGCACGTCCTGACCAAGTGGCTGTCGTTGATTCAACGAGTCAACTTACTTATCGCGAGCTTGATGAAAAGTCAGACAGTCTGGCCCACTGGTTAGTAAGCCAAGGGGTGAAGCCCGACGATTTTGTGGCTATCAAGATGGATCGCGTGAAAGAGTTCTTAGTTGCTGTACTGGCTACACAAAAAGCAGGAGCAGCCTATGTACCTATTGACGTGGATTATCCTGAAGATCGTATCAGCTACATGATTGAGAACAGCGAAGCCAAAGTGTTGCTGACCGAAGAGACTGTGAAAGACGTGAAACCTGCAGGCCCATTCAAGAGTCTGGCTACACCTGACAGCAGAGCCTATATGATTTACACTTCGGGCTCTACCGGACGGCCTAAGGGTGTGAAAGTGGCTCATCGTGGACTGATGAACCTGGTTACCTGGGTGAAAGACCTTGTTAAACTGAAGCCTGGAGACAAGACTGCCATCTTTGTTAGCTTCAGTTTCGATGCCTCTGTCAACGACTTATATCCCATTCTGACAGCAGGTGGCGAACTGCATATCTTCTCTTCCGAGATGAGGAAGGACATGGAGAGTATGTATAAGTATCTATGTGAACACCACATTAAGGGACTGGAGTTCACAACGCAGTTAGCTATGGCAATGATGCAGCAATACCAGCTGCCTATTGAATACCTCTTCGTTGGTGGCGAAAAGCTGAAACCGTTCCCGAAGACCGGTTATGATGTCATCAACGTGTATGGCCCGACAGAGTTCACCGACATCTCGTCATACTATGTTGTTGACCAGACCAAGAGTATTGAGGACATTCCTATTGGTAAACCTGTACCCAATACGATGTCTCTCATTGTAGATCCATATGGACGCTTGCTACCACAAGGATTTACTGGTGAATTGTGTCTTGCAGGCCGTCAGATGACGTATGGCTATTGGAAACTGGAAAAGCTAACAGAAGAGAAGTTCGTGGATTGCCCGTTCGCTGAAGGCAAAATGTATCACACCGGTGATCTGGCCCGCTATAACGAGGAAGGCAATATTGAATATGTTGGACGTAACGACAACCAGGTGAAGTTGAACGGATTCCGTATCGAGTTAGGAGGTATAGAGAACCGTGCCAGCAACTACGACGGCATTCTTCAGGTTGTAGCTGAAGTCTATGGAGGAAAGACATTATGCCTCTATTACACGTCAACACAAGAGATTGACGAAGAAGATTTGAGCGCATTCCTCGGCAAGACACTTGCTGAATACATGATTCCTTCTGTATACATGCGACTTGATGCGATGCCGATGACACCCAATGGCAAGGTAGATCGTAAGAAGCTGCCTGCTCCCGCCATTGAAGCAGGACAAATTGTCGCTCCAGAAACGGAAGTTGAAGCTGAGATGCTCGACATTGCTATGGAACTGTTGGGTGGCGAACAAATCGGTGTTACCACCAATCTGATTACTGCCGGTATGACATCGCTGGTAGCCATGCGTATGTCAGCAGTCATCAAGCAGAAAGCACAGTTCTACATTCCTGTCAAGGAAATTCTGTTACATCCAACTATCCGTGAGATGGCCTCACTGGCTGGTGCTGGTCAGAATGAAGAGACCAAGACCTACGAGAAGTTGGACTATTATCCCATCACAGAAAACCAACGTGGTGTGTATATTGACTGGGAGCTCAACAGAGACACCACACAGTACAACTTGCCATCTGTGACGAAGTTCGACGGTGTGGATGCAGAAAAATTGCGTGATGCCCTTGTTGCTGTGCTCAAGGCACACCCCTACCTGAAGACTCGTCTGGCGATGAAGGATGACGATATCATGCAACATCGCAGGGATGACGAACCTGAGGTGGTTGAACTGACTGTGCTGAAAGAAGAACCTACAGCGGCATTCTTCCGCAGTCGTGTACGTCCATTCGATCTTTTCAAAGACAATTTGTATCGCATGGAAGTCTACCAGACACCTACTACTGTCTGGTATTTCCAAGATATCCATCACATTGTTTTCGATGGTGCCTCAGACTTCGTGCTGCGTGCCGAGCTGGAAAAGGCTTTACACGGAGAGACCTTGCAACGTGAGGAATACTCCGCCTTCGAACGCGCACTCGATGAGAAGGAGCTGATGGAGTCTGCAACTTTCAATGAGATTGAGAAGTACTTTGACGGCTTGTTAGAGGATGTGGAGATGATTTCCTATCCACATTCCAGTGAGCTGGACAGCGCAGAGGGTGTCAACAATGCCTATGTAACAGCTGATGTTGACAAGAATCTCATTGACGACTATTGCAGAAAGAATTCGGCTACGGCCAACAGCTTCTTCCTCACTTCGCTGATGCAGGTGCTCCACAGACTCACTCGTGAAGAACGCATCGCCATCACTACTATCAGCAATGGACGCAGTGACACGCGTATGCATACTATTATGGGTATGTTTGTGAAGACATTACCTGTCGTTTCACGCCTCGACGGCAACCAGACATTCGCCGATGCACTGGTAAGCATGAACAAGCAGGTAATGACGTCTATTGGTAACGACATCTATCCGTTTACCAAGATTGCCGAACGCTATAAGTTCCGTTCAGAAATCATGTTTGTATTCCAGGGTGGCTTAAATACACCTGTGGTGGAGCAGCGTGAAGAGAGCATGCCATTGGATCTTGACACGGTAAAGATGCCTATTGCCTTCATGGTTACAGAAAATGATGAAGGAACATATCATATTGAACTGGAGTATGATACGCATCTCTATTCACAAGCCGACATGCAGATACTGGTGAATGCACTCCATACCTTTATACAAGAAGCTCTGAGCGGAGATCACCAGATCAAGACCATCTCGCTGACCGATAAAACGGAGCAGGCAAGTATCATCAGTCTGTCGCAGGGCGAACAGCTTGACTATGACCAGAGCCAGACATTTGTCGATATGGTTTGTTCGTTTGCTGCAAGCCATCCAGAGGCTATTGCCGTGGTCGACAAATTCAGCAAGATTACCTATGAGGAACTTGACAAGCAATCGAACACGCTGGCAGCAAAACTAATTGAAGATGGTGTTCAGCCCGATACTTATGTAGGTATCATGCTTCCTCGACAGAAAGAGTTTGTCGTAGCGCTTCTGAGTATCATGAAGGCGGGTGCGGCCTATATCCCGATGGATAATGAGTATCCTATCGACCGCCTGCTTTATATGCTGGAAGACAGTCGTGCAAAAGTATTGATAACTACCCGCGAATTGTATGCTGCCAAGCAGCAAGAAGGTGACTTCAAGGCAAAACAGGTCATCTTCATGGATGAGTGTATTGAACCGTCAGAAAAGACGGTGAACCTCACCCATCCCGATGGTTTGGCCTACATGATTTACACCTCTGGTTCTACTGGTAAGCCTAAGGGTGTCATGCTACCACACCGTGCGCTGCGTGCATACCTCGCCTGGCGAATTGCCAAGATTGGCATTACTCCTGAGAGTCGTCATGCCGAACATCCCAGCTTCTCGTTCGACGCATCGCTGGACGACCTGCTGTGTCCGTTGGCAACTGGTGGTTGTGTGCATATCCTTCCTGAGGAGCTCCGCAAAGACATGGACGGTATCTACAACTATCTCAAAGAGCAACGTATTACCGGTCTGACGCTGAGTACTGCTTTGGGAATGACGTTGCTGGGACAGTACTCTGACCTACCTGTGAAGTTCATGATGATGGGTGGTGAGAAGATGCTTCCATTCCCCAAGACGCCTATCAAGGTCATCAACGGATATGGTCCAACGGAGTTCTCAGTCTGTTCGTCATTCCACGTAGTAGACCAGGACAAGGATGAGAATATTCCTATTGGTCGCCCTGTCCCCAACAGCTACTCTTTCATCTGCGATACCTTCGGCAATCTCTTGCCATTAGGTTGTGCCGGTGAGTTGTGTTTGTGCGGTACCCAGATGGCAAATGGCTATTGGCAGCGTGAAGACCTGACCAAGGAGAAGTTCACCGTTGCTCCATTTGGAATGAAGGTGTACCATACAGGCGACCTCGCACGATGGAACGAACAGGGTGAGTTGGAGTTCTTAGGACGTATCGATAATCAGGTGAAGTTACGCGGCTTCCGCATCGAATTGGGTGAGATTGAAAATCAGGCATCGCTTATCGACGGCATCAAGGCTGTTGCTGCCGAGGTTCGTGAGGCCAATGGCTCTAAACACTTGGTTCTCTACTTTACAGCGGAACAGCCGATGGATACCGATGCCATTCGTGAACGCCTGTCAGAGTCGCTGACAGAATACATGGTTCCCGACACCTATATGCAACTCGACGAAATGCCGATGACGCCAAACGGCAAGGTGAACCGCCGCGCGCTTCCACAGCCAGTCATCCGTAGCGCTGCTGAATATGTGGAGCCTCAGACAGAGGCAGAGCGTATTGTTGCCCAGGCTATGCAGGATGTGCTTGGTCTGAAGCAGAATGTGGGTGCCCTTGACAGCTTCTTCGCCTGGGGTGGTGACTCCATCAAGAGTATTCGCTTGGTGAGCCGTCTGCGTGCAGAGGGCATCACCTTGCAGGTGGCAGACATCATGAAATTGAAGACTGTCAGGGAGATTGCTGCTGCTGGTTCACAGGGAACTGTTGAGATCAGTCAGGAGGCATGGTCAGGCGAAGTTCCACAGACAGCCATTACACGCTTCTTCTTCGATCTGAATCTACCAAAGCCACGTCATTTTAACCAGACCATGTTTATCAAAGCTGCACAGCGTGTGCAGGCAGAGGCTTTGCAGCAAGCAATAGAAGCCCTTGTCAAGCATCATGATATGTTGCGTGCGATTGTCCGTAAGGATCAGTTGTATGTCAGGAATACTGACGAGCCGAACCTCTATGGTTGGGAACGACTTGACTATACGCAGGATGCCGACTACGTGAAGAATATCGAGCAAGTCTGCAGAAACCGACAGGCTTCTATCAGTCTGAGCAATGGACCGATGTTCAAGGTCGTTCTGTTCAATACGCCTGACTATGACGCTATACTGATGGTTTGCCACCACCTTGTCGTGGATGGTGTCTCTTGGCGTGTATTGCTAGAAGATTTCAATACAGCATATGGACAGGCAGCCGAGGGCAATGCCATTGCACTTCCTGCCAAGACACACTCGTTCAGAGAGTACGCTGAGACCTTGCAAAGCTATGCCCAGAGCCATGAACTTAATATGGAGCGAAGCTATTGGGATCGTGTTCAGGAAAAGCTGCAGCATCTTCCTTCCAGCAAGGCAAAGGACAGCAGTCGCAGCATGGATCACGTCAATGCTTCTCTCGATGCTCAGACCACACATAGCATCACCACGACAGCAGGCAATCCCTATCATGCTGACATCAACGACTTGCTGATGACAGCCTTAGGAAGGAGCTATTACAAGCTTACAGGAAATGATGCTGTATCGGTACAGTTCGAGGGCCATGGTCGAGAGTATATTGGCAATGCCCAGTTGCTGACAGACCGCACTGTAGGTTGGTTCACCTCTGTTTATCCCGTTGTGCTGGAGCATCTGGACGGAGACCTGAGAAGCTGTCTGCGTCAGACCAAAGAGACCATGCACCGTATTCCAAATAAGGGTGTTGGCTACAATATTTTACGCTATCTGTCAGACAATACAGCTTATTCTACCGGACTGTGTGCTTTAATCGGATTTAACTACTTGGGCGAGATGAGTGCCCAGGATAGTAATGACGGAGCCCTCTTTACTGCGATGACAGAAATATCAGCTGGCGATGATTTTGCACCACAGAATGTCTTTGGTCCCGATATTTCTATCAACTGTTCGGTAGTAGATGGAAAGTTAGAGGCTTCTCTGGCATACAACACTGCTATGTTCACGCAAGAACAGGCTACTGAACTGCTGAACGGCATGATGGAGTCATTGCGCGAAATCACTGTCCATACTGCAGATATGACGAATGAAGAGGTTACTGCTACTGACCTTGGCGAATATGAATGGACTGACGAGGAGTTCCAGAAGGTATATAACCACTTCATTCAGATGGGTACTCCGCTGCAACGTATCTATCCGCTCAGCCCCATGCAGGAAGGTATGGCCTTGAAGTTCATGCTGGAACCCGACTCATTAGCTTATCGTCTGGTGTCAAGATTCGCACTTGATATCCTGCCTACGGAGGAGCAGATGCGCTATACTCTTGACCAATTGGCTGCTAAGCATGAGGTGCTGAGAACAAGTCTTATCTACCATGACGTAGAACAGTACAGGCAGGCCATCGTTGACAGACCACTTGGACTGGAGATGAGGGATGTGTCTGACGCACCAAACAAGGAGAATGCCATGGTTGCCCTCTACAGGGCTGAGCAGCAGAGAGGATTTGACATGGAAGACCAACCTCTGTTCCGTATTGTCTGTGTGAAGACATCAGAGACCACGTGTGAGATTCTTCTTGCTGTACACCATATTATTGTTGATGGATGGTGTATCGGACTGTATATGAGCGACCTTATCGCTAACCTGACAGATGCTGTACAGGGCAAGATGAAGCCTATTGAGCAGTACCCGACAGGACGCTATGAGAAGTTTATCAGGGATCTGTTGAAGAAGGATACCGACAAGGGACTGAACTATTGGAGAGGACTCTTGGACGGCTATACGACGAAAGCCGTGATACCGTATTCTGGCATCGTTCCTGAAAAAGAACGTGCAGTTGACAATGTCTGCCGTATCACCATCAGCGGCAATGAGATGACAGCACTGAAGGCCCTGACCACCAACGCACAGGCTACCATGAACACACTCGTGGAACTGGCATGGGGATTGGTTCTTCAGATTTATAACCGTCAAGATGATGTGGTGTTCGTAAAAGTCGTTTCTGGACGTAATAATGCTTCAGAGGGTGTAGAGGACGTTGTCGGCCTCTTCATCAACTCTGTTCCGGTACGTGTCAGAACGCCGAAGGGAACCACAGTTGTTCAGGCATTACAAGCACTTCAGCAACAGGCTGCTGAAACTAATGAGTGGGATTTCTGCCCGCTGTCAGTTATCCAGCAACAGTCAGACTTGGGTGCAGAGCTGTTCCAGTCTATTGTGGCCTTCGAGAACTATGATTCTGAAGTTGATCTGAGCAATGCTTCGACACCGTTCCATACCAAGATGGTCTACTCTAAGGAGGAGTCAATTAACGACTTGACGTTAACGGCCTTTGCTGACGGAGATAACGAACTGACTGTGAACCTGGAGTTCGACCCAATGAAGTACCGGAAGGGTGAAATTGAGCAGGTCATGAGCGTGATGAGACAGATGCTGCAGAATATGGCTGAACAGCCAGATGCAGATGTAAGCACGTTGCCACCTTTGACTAACCAGGACCGCGTTGCTTTGGCGAAGCTAGGACTGGGCGAGACGCTGAACTTTGACACCACGCAGACCTTGGTAGATCTGTTTACGAAGCAGGCCCGGAAGACACCCGACAACACGTGTGTTGTATTCCAGGACAAGCACCTTACATTCCGTGAGGTAGACGCCATGACCGACCGTCTGGCTATCCTGCTGCAGAAGCAATACCACGTGCAACCCGAGATGGCTGTGGGTGTCATGATAGAGCGTAGCGAGTTGATGCTGCTCTATCCAATGGCTATCATGAAGGCTGGTGCTGCTTATATGCCTCTGGACTTCCACTTCCCTGCAGAACGTCTCTCGTTCATGTGCAAGGATGCCGGTGTGAAACTGATTCTGTCAGAAGGCAACAGAGTAGGGGAGGCCATGCCCGACTACAAGGGACAGGTGCTCACCAGCGATGTATTTGAGCATCTGGACGAAGTCAGCGGAAAGCTGAATCCGAAGTGGAAGGCACAGCCCGAGAATATGTTCGTCATCCTCTACACATCAGGTTCTACAGGTACACCTAAGGGTGTGGTATTAGAGCATCGGAACATTGTCAACTTCTGCCATTGGTACGTGAAGGAATTTGATGTGACGGCAGAGGACCGCGCAGTAGCCTATGCCAACTTCGGTTTCGACGCTCACATGATGGATATCTATCCTGTGACGTCGGTAGGTGGAAGTGTCTATATCATTCCTAGCGACATGCGTATGGATCTGATGGGCATGAACGAGTACATGGAACGTGAACACCTGAACCTGGCGTTTATGACAACACAGGTGGGCTTCATGTTTGCTACGACCATTGAGAACCACTCGTTGCGCCTGCTGTCAGTAGGTGGTGAGAAACTGCAGCCGCTGAAGAAGCCGCCATTCCGCTTCTATAACGGCTACGGACCGACAGAGTGTACCCTGTATTCGACATTCTATAACATTGACCGCGACTATGACAGCTCATACATCGGACGTCCGCTGGCTGGCTATCAACTCTATGTGGTTGACCCGAATATGAACCTTGTTCCGCAGGGTGCCGTTGGTGAACTGGTTGTAGCTGGTGCTGGTGTCGGTCGTGGCTATCTGAACAGACCTGAGCAGACGGCAGAGAAGTTCATCACGTTCATGGGACAGAAGGCCTATCGAACCGGTGACTTGGTGAAGTGGAGTCCTGATGGCAACATCGACTTCATTGGCCGTATCGACGGACAGGTGAAGCTGCGTGGTCTGCGTATCGAAATGGGCGAGATTGAGGCCTGCATCTTGAAATATCCACAGATTAAGACAACAGCTGTCGATGTCAAGGAGGTCTGCGGTGCACAACACATCTGTTGCTACTTCACATCGGATGTACAGATTGACGTGGATAGTCTGAAGGAGTACTTGGCAAGTAAGTTGACCGACTATATGGTACCAACAGCCTACATGCAGATGGAGAAGTTGCCGCTCACTCCTAATGGCAAGGTGAATCGCAGGGCACTACCCGTACCGACCATTACGCTGCAGACAGAGAATGTGGCTCCTGAAACGGAACGTGAGAGGGTGCTGTTCGAAATCGCCAAGGAACTGCTGAAGATTGATGACTTCGGTGTGACCGATGACCTGACAAAGCTGGGACTGACGTCATTGTTGGCTATCAAGATGGTCATGATGGCCACTAAGAGGAATATCGCCATCAAGTTGGATGATGTGATGAAACTCAAGACTATTAGAGCCACGTTGCAACATAACATGACCATGCTGTCGTGGGCTGCTCCTTATGATGAGAGCAAGCCTGTGGTAGTGCTGGTATGTGGAGCAACGCCCTATAAAGACCTTGAGCCATATGTTGAACAGTTGTCAAAGCACTACTCCGTACTGGTATACGAGCCCATTGCTGAGCACTATGACTACATCTTCCAGGACGAAAACATTGACGAAGTGGTAGAGATGTATTATGCACTGCTTGACCTGACACTGCCAGAAGGTGTGAAGGTGAGTGCCTTTACAGGTCACTGCTTCGGTGGTGAGATTGCCTACCGTCTGGCTATCAGACGGTCACAGGAAACAGGTATCACGGTGCCTATGATGATGCTCGACGTGTTCTGGCGTGTTGACCCGTTGCACTTTGACGAGGAGGCACTGATGAAGCTGCTGCCACAGGAACTCATCGACAAGTATGGCAATGCTATCCGCTCTTATGCCAAGGCAATGAATATGTATGACAAACTGGGCCGTCAGGGTGTTCCACCCATGTATGGTGGTGATGTCGTACTGTTCAGGGCTACTGAGATAGAACCCGATTCGCCTATCTTGGCTGAAATCTATGCTACGGCACCTCAGTTCAAGGAAGCATGGAAGAATGTTACCTCCGAGCGAAGCATGGACAATGCCGCCTTCTGGCGTCAGTACTACCCAGACATGGAGGTATACAACATGCAGGCGCACCACATGTCGATGCTCGAAAGTCAGCATGTCAAGAAGTATGTGGAGTGGCTTGACAACTATCTCAAGAATCATCAGTAATGTTAATTGTTGAATTATGCTTGATTTAAAAGGAATTCATAAGACATATCCTGGAGTCCAACCCCTTCACGTGTTGAAGGGGGTGGATCTCCATATCTCTGAAGGTGAGCTTGTCAGTATCATGGGACCCTCTGGCTCTGGTAAGTCCACCATGTTGAACATCATGGGCATTCTGGATGACTATGATGAGGGAGAATATCATCTTGCCGGTAGATTGGTAAAGAACCTGACTGAGAAACAGGAAGCACGTTTCCGCAACCAGCTAATAGGCTTTATCTTCCAGTCGTTCAACCTCATCAACTTCAAGAATGCCATGGAGAATGTTGCCCTGCCGCTGTACTATCGAGGCGTGGGTCGAGAAGAGCGCAACCGACTGGCTATGGAATATCTGGAAAAGGTGGGACTGGCTGAACACTGGCATCATCTGCCGATGCAGATGTCAGGTGGTCAGCGTCAGCGTGTAGCCATTGCCCGTGCCTTGATTACAAAGCCAAAGATACTGTTGGCCGACGAACCTACCGGCGCTCTTGACAGTAAGACGACGCAAGAGGTGATGGACATGTTGCGAGCGGTAAATCGTGAACAAGGTCAGACGGTGATTATCGTCACCCACGAACAGGAGATTGCCGACCAGACAGACCGGCGTATCTTCTTTAAGGATGGGGTAATCCAGAAGGATGAATATAGCAGGACATAAGATATGGGAGAACTATTCGATGAAGTGTTGACTGCTATGAAGAGCAACCGCTTGCGCATTGCGCTAACGGGGTTCTCTATCGCCTGGGGTATGTTTATCCTGGTGGTACTATTGGGCTCGTCAGGCGGTTTTCAACGTGGTCTCTACAAAACCTTCCATCTTGACATCAGCCAGATTGTAAGAATCAATGCAGGTAAGACCGTGATGGCGTGGCAGGGTATGGACAAGGGACGTCAGCTGAAACTGAATATCGCTGATGCTCAGGCTATTGAGCAGAGTAACATTCAGCATATCCAACGTGTCTGTCCTATGGCTATACAGAAATCAGAGGTGGCGAGGGGCAAAAATCACATCAAGGTGCTTGTCACGGGAGCTGGCGAAGATTACCTGCCTGTTGACTATCGCGTGTTGACTGCAGGAAGAGACATTAATGCCAATGACCTTGAACAGCGAACCAAGACCTGTATCATTAATGAGCGCCTGGCTCGTCAGCTGTTCCAAGACAAAAGCCCCATTGGCCAGATAGTGACCATAGACGATTTGGCGTTTACCGTGATTGGTGTATGCAAGAGCACGCTGAATGACGATATGGAACTGGTTGCTTATATGCCTTTGTCAACGATGCAGGGAGTATATTATCCTGATGGCACGATTAATGGCATCAACATCATTGTTGAGGACCTGGAATCGGCCGAGCATAACGAGCACTTGGAGCGTGAGCTGCACGACCTGCTGGCAGTGCGACTGGGATGTAGTCCCAAGGACTATAAGGGCATCATCGTTAACAACTCCTACGAACAGATTCTCAGTACCAGGAAGATGATTGCCGCTATTGGCATCTTCGTGTGGATTATCGGTATCGCGACCCTTATTGCTGGTATCGTTGGCGTTAGCAACATCATGCTCATTACCATTAAGGAACGCACACGCGAATTGGGAGTTCGCAAGGCGATGGGTGCCAGCAACGAGCACATCATCACGATGGTGCTGCTGGAGTCGGTTATTATTACCCTCATCTTCGGTTACATCGGAATGATGCTTGGCGTTGGACTGACACAGTTGCTCAACAGCGCCTTGGGAACGGCCATCCCCATGTTCCAGAACCCCACCGTGGATTTCTGGCCCATCATGGGATGCAACTTCATTATGGTGCTCGCAGGACTCATAGCAGGATATGTTCCTGCCAAGCGTGCTGTCAGCATCAAGCTCGTGGAGGCTCTGATGTCATAGTAAGTTTCAGGTTTCAAGATTCAAGTTACAAGTTTCAAGTTACAAATGATTGATAAAGATTTCTGGCAGGAAGTACTGCAAACCATACGACAGCAGAAATGGCGTTCGCTGATGACCGCTTTCGGCATTTTCTGGGGACTGCTCATGCTGATGTTCCTGATAGGTGCCGGTGTTGGATTCCAGGAAGGCATTGTAGGACAGCTGAAACAGATGCCCGCCAATTCTGCTGCCTATGCGATAGACGCGACCACTATAGCCTATAATGGCTTGGAACGTGGCCGTTCGTGGCACATTGAGTTTAAGGATGTAGAAGCCATTCAGGCGGAATATCCTGGAGCAGTCAAGCAAGCTGTCTATGTCAAGTTCCTTCCGTCAGCTGACAGCACGCTGACCGTTTCTTCCGCCAATGCTACCGACGAACTTGTCGTGGCAGGCGTATCACCATTTCTTGCCACCATGTCTCCCCAGCGAATTGTTGCAGGCAGATATATCAACGGGTTTGACTGCGACGAGCGTCGTAAGGTGTGCGTCATCGGTAATCAGGTGGCCAAGACACTTTTCCCTGATGACGAATCCCCTGTCGGACAAAGCATCAATATCGCAGGCACCTCCTACGATATCGTTGGTGTTACCAAGAAGACGAACGACATGGTGAACCTTGGCCCCCACGAGTCCAAGTCCGTGTTCCTACCCATTACCACGGCCCAGTATGTGTTCAACGCAGTAGGGCAGGCAGACAGAATGTTTCTCGTGCTTGATGACAAATATCCTTCTGGCGAATACTACAAGCCTATTGATGCCATCATCCGTCAGCGCCATCAGATTCATCCTGACGACGATGTCGCATTGATGTCCAGCGACTTGAAAAGTCAGCTCAACCAGTTTGACATCATGATAGGTGGTGTCAACGCCCTAGTATGGCTCGTGGGCTTGGGAACGCTGTTGGCCGGTCTTATTGGCATCTCGAACATTATGATGATTACCGTTAAGGAGCGCACCCAGGAGATTGGTGTGCGCCGTGCATTGGGTGCCGAACCTTGGACCATCATTAAGCAGATTATGTGTGAAAGTCTGATGCTCACATTAGCCGCTGGCATTGTCGGTATTATTGCCGGTGTCTGGGGACTCTATGCCGTGAACCGAATGACTGCGGCATCAATGGGAGACGGAGGATTCTTTACCAATCCGCACGTCCCGTTTATTCCGGCTATTGCCGCATTGATCATTTTGATTATCGGTGGCCTGTTTGCGGGATTTGTTCCTGCCAAACGCGCCATGGCTATCAAGGCTATTGAGGCACTACGCGAAGAGTAATGGAGAATGGACAATTGATAATGGAGAATAAGAATAAAAACAAATAGATAAAACAATGAAAAAAGTACTGAAAACTGGTGGATGGGTCCTGGTAGGACTGTTTGTCATCTACACCTTCTACTTCCTTTGGAAACAATCACAGCCGGCTCCGGTAGTTTATGAACTTGTGAAGCCCGAACAGCGCGACATCCTGCAGCAAACCATTGCTACTGGCACTCTTGAGGCACGCAACCAGGTGGAGCTGAAGCCTCAGATTACCGGTGTCGTCACGTCGCTGCGCGTACAGGCCGGACAGACCATCAATGCCGGCGACCTTGTAGCTACCATTCGCGTCATTCCCGACATGAACCAGCTCACCCAGGCTCAGAGTTCTGTGGAGTCAGCACGTATAGCCCTTGATGAGGTGACCCGTGAGGCCGCCCGTACCCAGCGCCTTTTCGACAAAGGGGTAGTAAGTCAGGAAGAGAACGAGCAACAGCAGAACCGTCTGGCCACGGCCAAGGACAACCTCAAGGCTGCAGAGGCACAGGTAGAGGTTATCAAGCGAGGCTCCAGCGATCGTGCCGGCAATGTCAACACCACCGAGGTGCGCTCTACTATGCGTGGCGTGGTACTGAATGTTCCCGTCAAGGAGGGCACCTCTGTCAGCGGTTCCTCTGCGTTCTCGCAGGGCACTACCATTGCCACCGTTGCTGACATGAAAGACATCATTTTCCATGGTAACATCGACGAGACAGAAGTGGCTAAGCTCCATACGGGCATGAAGGTAACGCTGATTCCTGGCTCTATGCAGAATGTGAAGATTCCTGCCACGCTCGACTACATCTCGCCGGAGGGCACCCTCGTGAATGGCGCTAAGATGTTTGAGTTGAAGGCTACTGCCACTATTCCTGAGGGCGTCGAGATTCGCTCTGGCTACAGCGTCAATGCCAATATCACGCTCAGCGAAGCCCGTCAGGCACTCTCCATCAACGAGACCTGCGTAGAGTTCGAAGACGGCAAGGCCTATGTCTATCGTCTCACCTCGGCTGAAAAAGATGTCGAGAACCAGAAGTGGGAGCGCATCCCTGTCGAGTTGGGCATCTCTGATGGCGTATATGTCGTTGTGAAGTCTGGCGTCAGCACTACCGACCTTCTCCGTGGAATCCTGAAAAATTGAAAGTAATGAAAAAACTCTTAGTTCTGTTTATTGCGACTCTGTCGCAACTTTCCCCGTCTCTTGCGCAGCGGCAGTGGACGCTCGACGAGTGTATAGCCTATGCTGTCGACCACAACATCAATATCCAGCAGCGGGAACTTGACATCAAAAAGAGCCAGGTAAAGCTCGAGACCAGCAGTAATGCCTGGCTGCCTGAGGTCAGCGCACATCTGGGCGAGCAGTTCAGCTTCGGCAACTATAACTCCACTACGGGCTCTTTAACAAGCCCTACCGTGGCCGAAAACAACGACCTTGCATACACCACCGGTGGTGTTACTGCCACTATGAACCTGTTTGACGGCTTCAAGACCACGAGTCAGAAACGTGCCGACCGCTTTTCGCTCGATGCAGCAACGGCTAACCTCGAGAAAGCCCGTAAGGACATCGGCATTCAGATTGCCGTTCGTTACCTGGAGTGCCTCTGCTACAAAAGCATGGTCGATGTGGCCCTTTCACAGTTGGAAGTCAGCAAGAAGTTGTGCCAACGAGCCGCAACGCTCGTCGAAGACGGCAAACGTCCACTCAGCGAATTGAAAGATGTGGAAGCCTCTGTCGCTTCTGACGAATACACGTTGGCCAAGGCCAAGGGCGACCTCACGCTGTCGCTTGCCAACCTGGCCCAGATGCTGAACCTGCCCAGCACCGACGACTTTGATGTTGCGCCTATCGAGGAGCCGTCAGCCACTCCTGCCGCCCTCGACTATGATGGCGTCGTAGAGCGCTGGCCCTCCATCCTTGCTGCCAAGTCGTCCATCGAGTCCAGCAAGGCACAGCTCAAGGTGGCCCGTTCCGGCTACTATCCCACGCTCTATTTCGAGGGCTATGTCAAGTCCTATTACGTCAACATGTTCCATACAGACATCGGGTGGGGTGGTTTCAATAAGCAGTTCTTCGACAGCAATCTGAACGAGGTTCTCGGTCTGCACTTGAGCATCCCCATCTTCAACCGCTTCCAGACGCGTAGCAATATCCGTTCCGCTAAACTCAACCTAATGGAACAGCAGCTGGCGCTCGATGATGCTCGTCAGAACCTGCGCACGGAGATGCAAAAGGCCAGCACCAACACCAAGGTTGCCCTCGACAAGTTGGAAGCAGCCAAGAAAGCTGTCAATGCTGCTGCCGTCAGTGTCAGCTATGAACAGGAGCGCTACGATGCAGGTCGCAGTAGCGTGTTCGACCTCATCAATGCCCAGCAAAAACATCTGAAGGCTAGTCAGGATGCAGTTCAGGCGAAGTACGAATACTTCATCCGCCAGCGCATTCTCGACTTCTACCAGTAACCCCTTTCCTCCGTGTATCTTCAGGTCTTTGATCATCCGCAGGACGTCACTCAGGAGGAACTTCAACAGGACCTTCTTCTGCTTCCAGAATGGAGGCGGCAGAAGGCCTTGTCGTATCGTTTCCTCATTGATCAGGTGCTTTGCGCCAAGGCCTACCTGCTCTTGAAGAATGGACTGAAAGAGGTTTATGGCATTACTGGAAATCCTGTGTTCGAGTATGTCAAACACGAGAAACCCGTCTTGCGCGACTATCCCGACATCCACTTCAATCTGAGTCATTGCCATCGAGGCATCATGTGTGTCATTGACGACATGCCCATCGGTTGCGACATCGAAGAGATTGAAAGCACGCTCGACATCGACTTGTGTCATGTCTGCTTTAATGACAGCGAGGTGGCCGGAATCACCTCCGCTGCAGATCCCTGCGTAGCGTTCACCAAGCTGTGGACCATGAAAGAGGCTGTGCTGAAACTCACGGGCGACGGCATCAGTGACGACCTGCCTAAACTCTTTGATGGTGACCTCCTGCAGCGTGTACACTTCCAGACAGTTGTCGACCGCAACAACGGCTTTGTCTATACTATTTGTCAAGACAGCCTGAAAAGCACCCATTATCAGCCTAATACAATCCCGTATTAGGCTGAGCCACACGCGTATTAGCCTGTCTTGTAAAGGATACAAAGGGGGCATCCTCACTTTTTCTACAAAAAATATATTCATTTTTCTTTGGTATTTTGCTCGCTTAGTTGTACCTTTGCAAAATAAAGATAAACGAATTAAACTATGAATATGATAAGCGAAACCATCAAGTATATCGGCGTGGATGATCTCGACATCGATCTTTTCGAGAGTCAGTATGTGGTGCCTGAGGGCATGAGTTATAATTCCTATCTCATTGATGATGAGAAGATTGCTGTGCTTGATACGGCCGATCGTCGTAAGGGCGAGGATTGGAAAAAGAACCTGACGGCAGCTCTGAATGGACGCCAGCCGGACTATTTGGTGGTTCACCACATGGAGCCTGACCACTCGGCACTCATCGCTTGGATGCTGGAGACCTATCCTAATGTGCAACTGGTGTGCAGTGCCCAGGCCGTCAAGATGCTGTCCAACTTCTTTGAGGGCATAGATTTTACAGGGCGTGTGATGACTGTCAAGGAGGGAGATACACTCTCATTGGGCAAGCATGAGCTAAAGTTTATTGCTGCAGGAATGGTGCACTGGCCCGAGGTTATCATGAGTTATGACAGTATGGACAAGGTGCTCTTCAGCGCTGATGCTTTTGGAAAGTTTGGCGCACTGGTCAACGAGACTGACGACTGGGCTTGCGAGGCGCGTCGCTATTACTTTAATATTTGTGGTAAATATGGTGTGCAGGTGCAGGGCGTCCTCAGGAAGACGGCTGCTCTGGACGTTCAGACCATCTGTCCACTGCATGGCCCTGTGCTGAAGGGAGAACCTTTAGCAGCAGCTTTAAAACTCTATGATACCTGGAGCAAATATGAGCCTGAGAGCGAGGGTATATTGATAGCCTACGCCAGCATTCATGGTGGCACAGCTAAGGCTGCTGAGCGCTTAGGCGAGATACTGCGTGAGAAAGGTGTTAAGAAGGTCGTAGTAAGCGATCTGAGTCGTGAGGATATGGCTGAGGTCATTGAGGATGCCTTCCGTTATCCCACGATTGTTGTAGCCGCCTCTAGCTACGATGCTGGCGTGTTCCCCGTGATGCACGACTTCCTGTATCACCTACAAATCAAGAACTACCAGAAGCGCAAGTTCGGTATCATTGAGAACGGCAGTTGGGCACCAACAGCAGGTAAGGTGATGAAGGGCATGATAGAAGCCCTGAAGGACTGCGAAATCGTAGAGCCCATGGTCACCATCCGCTCGCGCATGAAGGCAGGCGATGAAGCCCTGCTGGAGCAGTTGGCCGACAGTCTGATTTAATTCGAAGCGCCATTGAGAACGATGCAGGGGTTGGTGAGCAGCTTTTCCTCTGCCATGCCGTTCAGCTGAGCAATAGCAATTGTGGGCGTGTATTTTGCACGACAGACAAAAACCGTTACGTCAGCAAGTTTGCTGATCTGCAACGTGTCCGTAACGAGACCTACTGGTGCTGTATCAAGAATGATATAGTCGTAGGTCTCTTTTAGAATGTCCAGTATTTGCCTCAGACTATCGCGCGCTAACAGTTCGGTGGGGTTGGGTGGAATAGGACCAGACAAGAGCAAATCCAGATGGTTGTTGACGCCTGACGGTTGAATTTGCTTTTCAATGTCTTCCCTTGTCACTGTCTCCTTGGTCAACAGCGTGGTAATTCCTTTCCGACGGTCTGAAAGATTGAACAGACTGCCCAATGCAGGCTTACGGATATCCAGGCCGCAGAGGATAACCCTCTTTTCAGTTAGCGCATAGCTGACAGCCAGATTGGTAGAGTTGAACGACTTTCCTTCACCAGAAGTCGTCGACGTGAAGAGAATTACGTGGCGCCCTTCCCCCATCATAAAGAACAGGTTGGTGCGCATCATGCTGAATACCTCGTCGATGTGGCTGTTTCGGCCAAAACGAACCACAATGCCCGTCTCGTCCTTGTCGGCATCGCTGGCAATCGGCGTGTTGGCAATGATGGGTAGTTGGGTCAGCTCTTTCAGCTCTTCCAGGTCTTCCAGCTTATAGCGCAACAGTCCCAAGAGGATGAGTACCGCATAAGGACCACCCAGTCCCACACCCAGTGCCACTCCATACACCAGCCATAGTCGTGGCCTGATGCGTCCAACGCTGTGAGGGGCGTCGATGAGATGACCCCTGTCAACAGTTACAGCCAGCGACATGCTGTTCTCCTCACGCTTACGGAGAAGCAGGCGATAGAGCCATGCTTTCACACGCATTTCACGCCCCACATCAGTCAGCGCTCGCTGCACATCTGGCGCTTTCGTAACGTCTTGATGATAGTCTTCATATTGTGCCCACAAAGCTTCGCTGGTAATGTCTGTGGCTTGCTTGGCTTGTTGCAGAGCTGTCAAGATGCTTGAATGCACATCAATGATGGTGGCGTTGAGTTGTTTTGCTTGAACCGATTCTTCTGATGTAGAAAGTAACAAACGGTTACGCTGTTGCACCAACGCGTTATACTGTCGGATGAGTTGCAGGCTAACCCTGTCTTTCAGTCCTATGCTGGACGGGATGAGGGCACTCTTGTTGGCAGGTTTGTTGATGTATGCAATCAAGTCGTCGATAATCATGGATTGTGTAGCCGCCTCCATTAGTTTCGTGGAATACTTGTTTGACTCCCTCAAAGCATTAGAGACAGTCCTGGGTAACGATAAAGTAGCTTTTTTCTTGATGCTGGTGATGCTGTCGTCTACACCTCCTAATTCCTTGTTGAGGCTGACAAGGCGCTCGTTAATGAAATTGTCGACGTGGAGCGCTATCTCGTTCTTATCGTCATTTGCCTGGTTGTTGTAGCTGGTGACGAGTTGATTTAAAATATCTGTTCCGCGCTTGATGTTCTGGTCTGCATACAACAGATGGATGATGGACGACTTATTTGTGTAGTACCTGCCTGTTGTTCCTAAGTATGTGCGGCCTCGCTTTGCCGGTTTTGCTGCAAACTGACGAAGGCAGCGAAACGCATGGTAGAGTGGGGGATTGATGGTCACGCTCCATTCCTCGCCAGCACGCATCTCTTCACCTTCAGGATTGCGGGTGAAGGTCAGTGTGCCGAAAGGAGTCTTTATCTTTGCGGGCAATGATTTGATGTGTCGCGAGAACCCCCATGCCGTCTTTCTTCCGCTTATCAGTACACCTTTAACGACGATGGTGCTACTGGCATCGCTCTCACGTTCCATCTTCATCCTAATAGAACGCAACTCGTCGTAAGCAATATAGTCGAGCGTGTCGAGATGGGCGGCATCCAAGTCAACATTGACGGGTTGGGTGCGATAGACCTGTTCGTCCTTAGGCCAACCTTCTTTCTGATAGACCGCATAGAGTTTCAACTGCTTGACCACATCGAGCATCAGGACTGTTGATTGGATGATTTCTGCTTCGTTGTCGACACCAATGTTATTGGCTGCTATGCCATATGATTGGCCGTTAGACGACAGGCGGTTGGAAAGTCGCAGGCGTTGGTCGCCATCTGTTGTCTTGATAAGCAGTTTTCCTGTCAACTTGTAGACGGGTGTCGCATATTGTGTATAGAGATAAGCAGCACAAAGGCAGCTGAACAATGACAATAGGAACCACTGCCAATATCCAATAAACAATCGGATGAGCTCTTTGTAATTATATTTCTCTCTAAATGAAGACACAACAGGCCAATGCTTTTAAAAATTGCATGCAAAGGTATAAACTTTTTTCTATGAAAGCAAATCTTTTGTGTAAAAATGCATCTTTTCAATAAAAAGTTTTGTGGGTTGTAAAATAATTAGTACCTTTGCACAGAATTGTCGGAAACAAAGAAAAAACAAGAAATATGACATTAGAAGAAAAGAAAATTAATCTTGCAGAAAACGAGGAACTATTGAGCGCTGAGAACGAGGGCGAGTCATGGTTCTCATTCCAGAATCTTTTTGCCGTACTTATTCTTAACTGGCAGTGGTTCCTGCTCACCATTTTCATTTTCTTGTGTGGCGCTTTTATCTACCTGCGCTATACTGCGCCCACTTATTCTGTGTCGGCGCGTATGCTGATTAAGGAAGACAAGAGCTCTCGCCGTAGCAGTGCAAATATGCTGTCGAACATGCAGGATTTGGGTTTCATGACCAACTCTGTAGGTTTGGAGAATGAGATGGAAATTCTGCAGTCAAACCTTCTGTTGCGCGATGCTGTGGTGGACTTGAAACTCTATACTGAATACTTTAGCAAGGGCTATGTAAAGAAAAATCTGGTCTATGGCACACAGCCTGTTAATGTGGACTTGGACCGCTTGAGCCTTGATAGTCTTGACTATTTGCTGCTTGACGAGACGCGCTCGATGGAACTCATCATGAATCGTAAGGATGATAATATAGAGGTATCGGGTACATTATTTAAAAATGGCCAGCCCAATGGTACTTTCACAAAGATTATCACGAAACTTCCAGCAGTATGTCAGACTGGCTATGGTACACTGACTTTCAGTAAGAACATCAGGGCTAAGGACAATATGGATGGTACGTGGATTGTCAACATCGTGCCTCCTATGACTGTTGCTCGTAAGTATCTGGGGGCTATGAGTGTGGCAGCTAGCTCTAAGATGACTGATATTGCTGTGATTACGTTGACAGACGCCAATACGAAGCGTGGTCTTGATTTCCTGCGTGCCCTGGTCAACTGCTATAATCGTCAGGCTAATGCCGACAAGAATGAGATAGCCATGAAGACTGAGGCCTTCATCAATGATCGTATCAAGAAGATTAACGATGAACTGGGAAGTACCGAGAGCAAGTTGCAGAGCTATAAGAAGGCCAATGAGCTGATTGACCTTAAGATGGATGCTGCTCAGTCGCTTCAGATGAGCAACCAATATTCAACTCAGCTGATGGATGCCACTGCTCAGATTCAGTTGCTTGACTATCTGCGTGAATTTGTGGACAACCCTGCCAACCAGTATTGCATCATTCCTTCTAATGTAGGTATGACAGATGCTGCTTCTACTGCACTGATTGCCAGCTACAATCAGACTGTGCAGGAGCGCAACCGCTATTTGCAGACAGCAAGTAGCCATGCTCCTCAGGTTCTGACGCTGACAGCTACTCTGGATCAGTTGCAGACTTCTATCCACAGCGCTTTGAAGCAGGCTCGCCGTACAGCAGATATTCATCGTAGGAACATTCAAGAACAGTATAATAAGTTCCAGGGGCGTATTGGTCGTTCTCCTGAGCAGGAGCGTGTGTTGACTGAGATTGGTCGTCAGCAGGACGTTCGTTCTGGTCTGTACCTGATGTTGCTGCAGAAGCGTGAGGAGAACAGCATTTCGCTGGCAGCTACTGTCGACAAGGGTAAGCTTATCGACGATCCTCAGCCCGCTGGTCAGGTTAGTCCTAAGCGTGCCATCATTATGTTGGCAGCACTTGTGCTGGGCTTTATTCTGCCTTTGGGAGTAATCTTCTTGCTTAGCTTCTTCCGCTATCGCATTGAGGGCCGTGACGATGTTATGAAGCTTACCGCGCTGCCTATTATTGCCGATGTGCCTGTAGCCAGTGACAGTGTGAAGTCTACAGCCGGAATCGTGGTACAGGCTAACAAGAATAATCAGATTGACGAAATATTCCGTTCACTGCGTACCAATATCCAGTTCATGTTGAAGGAAGATGAGAAGATCATCCTCTTCACTTCGTCAACCTCTGGTGAAGGTAAGACATTCCTTGCTGCTAACTTGGCCGTGTCGTTTGCCTTGCTGGGTAAGAAGGTGGCTCTCTGCGGTTTTGATATCCGTAAACCTGCCTTGGGTAAACTCTTCGGTCTCACCGACCGTAAGGTTGGTGCTACAGCCCTGTTGGTGAAGAACAAGGTAACGGCTGAAGATGTTCGTGAGCAGATAACTCCTTCTGGTGTCAACGACAATCTGGATATTCTGCTGGCTGGTCCTACACCTCCTAACCCCACTGAGTTGCTGGCTCGTCAGAACCTGCAGGATACTTTGGAAATCCTCAAGCAGCAGTACGACTATATCATCCTTGATACCGCTCCTGTGGGTCTGGTATCTGATACGCTGCAGATTGCCAAGTTTGCCAATGTCTGCTGCTATGTATGTCGTGCTGACTATACTCCAAAGGCAAACATCGGTGTTGTCAATGGTCTCACGAAGGAGAACAAGCTTCCCAATGCTTGCATCGTCCTCAATGGTGTGGACATGTCGAAGAAGAAGTACGGCTACTACTATGGCTACGGCAAGTATGGCAAGTATGGTCGCTACGGTTATGGTCGCTACGGTTATGGTCGTTACGGCTATGGCAAATACGGTTACGGCAAGTATGGTTATGGCAACTACGGTAGCTATGGCAACTATGCTGATTCACGTTACAGTAACAAAGACGACGACAGTATTAAGAAATAATGACAATAGCAGTAGATTTTGACGGAACTATCGTAGAGCATCGCTATCCGCAGATTGGAGAAGAAATTCCTTTTGCTGTGGAGACGCTGAAGATGCTTGTACAGGACCATCATAAAGTCATCCTGTGGTCAGTGCGCGAGGGCGAGCTGCTCGAAGCAGCAGTCGACTGGTGCAAGGAACGCGGTTTGGAGTTCTACGCTATCAATCGCGATTATCCTGAGGAGACGGTCGAGAACAATCCCCACTTCTCTCGTAAGTTGAAGGTTGATGTCTTTATCGACGACCGCAACCTTGGTGGTCTGCCCGACTGGGGAACCATCTATCGTATGATTAAGCATCACAAGAAGTGGGACCACTTGTTAGAAGAAGCCAGTCATACCTCTTTCGATGACCATCAGCCCCCGAAGAAAAAGCATTGGTGGCAGTTCTAAGTTTTTTATTGAATCAAAAAAGAATAAAGTATATGAAGAAGCTAAGTCTTTTTTTCACCGTTACATTGCTCATCGCACTCATGTCTTCGTGCGGTAGTTCAAAGAACATCCCTTATCTGAAGAATAGTGATACTGTCAATTTCGACAAGTCTCAGTATCTCTACGATGCGAAGATTATGCCAAAGGATGAGTTGACCATTTCGGTGAACACTACAAATCCTGAGGTGTCGTTGCCTTTCAACCTGTTGATGCAGAATGCTTATCAGCAGGGACGCTCCATTTCTTCTGGTTCTGGTGGTACCTTGATGCCTTATCTGGTAGACACTGAGGGTTGCATCAACTATCCTATCATCGGTCGTCTGCATGTGGCTGGTCTTACCAAGCGTGAGTGTGAGCGCATGATTCAGGAGAAGATCAAGCCTTATCTGGCTGAGAGCGAGAATCCTATTGTTACTGTTCGCATGTCCAGCTACTCCATCTCAGTATTGGGTGAGGTAGCACGTCCAGGTAGCTATATGGTGTCTCGTGAGGAAATCAACGTCTTCGAGGCATTGGCACAGGCTGGTGACCTGACTATCTATGGTGTTCGTGACCGTGTGAAACTGATTCGTAAGAATGCTGCTGGTAAGAAGGAGATTCATACACTGAATCTGAATGATGCCAACATCATTAATTCACCTTATTTCTATCTGCAGCAGAACGATATTATCTATGTAGAGCCCAACAAGGTGAAGGCTCAGAACTCCAGCGTGGGTAGCATGACAACCTTGTGGTTCAGTGCCACGAGCATCCTCATCTCGCTGACCTCTCTATTGTATAACATCTTAAGGTAAGTGCGATATGGCAGAAGAACATCATCATCACCATCACCACCATCATAAGAAAGATGGCGCAAGTCTCTTCAAACAACGCTCGTTGCAAGCGATTGAGACCCGCAAGAAGGTTGAGAAGTTTTTTAAGATAGCGCTTGTTGCTCTAGCTATTTTTATGGGTTTAGCCGTTATTGCATCGCGATTCCTTCTATAGGATTGCGATGCAACCATTTTTGACATACTATGAAGGATTATCAGTATCATATCTTTGCACCATATCGGGTCTGTCCCTTGGGTGCGCATGTGGATCACCAGCATGGACTGGTGACAGGTTTTGCGATTGATAAGGGTGTAGACCTGTGGTTCGATGTCAGCGACGACAGTCATGTACACCTTGAGTCAAAGACGTTTGAGGGTATTGTTGATTTCGATCTTGACCAACCCTCACAGGTGCGTGAGATGCATTGGGGTGACTATGCCCGTGGTGCGAAGTTTGCGCTGCGCAAGCGTTTTGAACTGAAGCATGGTATCAATGGCGTCATCCAGGGCAGCCTGCCTGTCGGTGGCCTTAGCTCGAGTGCTGCTGTGCTCATCGCCTATGTGATGGCTTTTGCCAAAGCCAATGATATCACCCTGCAGCCCTTTGAGGTGGTGAAGATTGCCTCAGAAGCTGAACGCGAGTATATCGGACTGAACAACGGATTGCTGGACCAGGCATGTATCGCCCTGGGTAAGAAAGACGGCTTGTTGTTCTTGGACTGTGACTCTAACGAGTGGCGCATCATCAAGCGCAACCCTGAGATGCCGGAGTTTGAGATTGGTATCTTCTTTAGTGGATTGACACGTTCGTTGGTGAATTCTGATTATAACCTCCGTGTGTATGAGTGTAAGACGGCTGCATGGAACATGTTGGCCTATACAGAACAGCCCCTGAAAACCTTCGATAAGACGTTTCTGAGGGATATTCCCAAGGCTACATTCGAGAAAACACGCATCGCCATGCCTGCTCGTTTTGCTCGTCGTGCAGAACATTTCTATTCTGAGTATCGTCGCGTGCGTCAGGGTGTTACGGCTTGGGAAACGGGTAACCTGAAGCTCTTCGGAAAGCTAAGCTTTGACTCCTGCGAGAGCTCGATTCACAACTATGAGTGTGGTAGCCCTGAGCTGATTGCCATCTACGAGATTATGCGTTCGTTGCCAGGCGTCTATGGTGGACGCTTCTCTGGCGCAGGTTTCAAAGGAGCATGTATCGCGCTGGTTGATCCTGCGCAGAAAGAAAGCATTGAAAAGGAACTTACCGCCAGATATCTGGAGCAGTTCCCTGAATATGAGAAGACGTTCCAGGTGTTCTGGGTAAAACCAGACAATGGCGCAAGATTTATATAACGAACACGGATTTCACGGATTATACGGATATGAAGAATATAGTTATTGCAGCAGGATATGCTACGAGATTAGGAGAGTTGACGAAAAACTTCCCCAAACCATTGTTGAAGATAGGCAAAAATACCATCCTTGGCAGGATGTTGGATGATATTGACCAGATTCCTGAGATTGATGAACACATCATCATTACCAACCACAAGTTCGCAGGAATCTTTGAAGACTGGAAGAAAGATTTGCATTACAGCAAGCCCATCACCATTGTGGATGATGGGACTGAGACTAATGAGACCCGTTTGGGTGCTGTGTGTGATTTGCTGTTTGCGATGGACAAACTCCACATCGATGACGACTTGCTCGTAGTGGCTGCAGACAACCTGCTGTTCTTCTCATTCAGCGAGTTTGTTAAATTCGCCCAGGAAAAAGGCACTTCTTGCATTATGTGCCACGAACAGCCAAGCATCGAGAAACTGCAGCGCACAGGTGTCGTAGAGCTCGACGCAGAGATGAAGGTGCTGGGTATGGAGGAGAAACCTCAGGTTCCCAAGAGCCATTGGGCCGTGCCACCTTTCTATATCTACCTGAAGAAGGATTTGGACTTGGTGCGTCATTCTGTGGAGAACGGTTGTGGCAAGGATGCTCCAGGCAACTTAGCGCACTATATGGTGGAGCATACCACCATGCATGCCTGGCCCATGAGTGCCGGACGCTTTGATATCGGAAGCCTCGATACTTATTATGAAGCCTGCGATTTAGCGAGAACAGGCAAAATATAATTTTGGATGTCGAGCGTAAGCAGGCTCGACAAAGTCAAACTGTAGAGAAATACGGTAAATAAATCAAGAATTTAAGAATAAACACAATGGAAAAGATAGATCTCAATAATAAAACCATTTTGGTGACGGGTGCTGCCGGTTTCATTGGTAGCAACCTGGTAAAGCGTCTCTTCAAGGACTACACAGGGACCACGATTGTCGGCATTGACAATATGAATGCCTATTACGATGTGTCGTTGAAGGACTATCGTGTGGACGAGCTGAACAAGAGCGTTCCCGCTGGCACCACATGGAAGTTCGTCAAGGGCGATATTGCCGATAAGGCTGCCATTGATGCCCTGTTTGCAGAATATAAGTTCGATGTGGTGGTGAATCTGGCTGCTCAGGCTGGTGTGCGCTACTCCATTGAGAATCCTGATGCTTATATCCAGTCGAATATGATTGGTTTCTACAATATTCTGGAAGCCTGTCGTCACAATCCTGTCGCACACCTCGTCTATGCTTCGTCATCGAGTGTTTATGGTGGTAACAAGAAGGTGCCGTTCTCGACAGACGACCGCGTGGACAATCCTGTAAGCCTTTATGCAGCCACTAAGAAGAGCAACGAGCTCTTTGCCCATTGCTATTCGAAGCTGTATAACATTCCGACAACGGGTTTGCGCTTTTTCACCGTCTATGGCCCTGCGGGTCGTCCGGATATGGCGTACTTTGGCTTTACCAACAAGCTGTTGAAGGGTGAAACCATCCAGATCTTCAACTATGGCAACTGTCGTCGTGACTTCACTTACGTCGATGATATCGTAGAAGGTGTGGTGCGCGTGATGCAAGGGGCTCCTGAACGTAAGAATGGTGAGGATGGTCTGCCTGTTCCTCCATATGCAGTATATAATATTGGTGGAGGTCAGCCCGAGAACCTGCTGGACTTTGTGAATATCCTGCAGGAGGAACTGGTGCGTGCTGGTGTACTGCCCAAGGACTTCGATTTCGAGGCTCACAAGAAACTCGTGCCCATGCAGCCAGGTGATGTACCCACAACCTATGCTGATGCTGAGGCATTGGAGCGCGACTTCGGTTTTACGCCAAAGATCACGTTGCGAGAGGGATTAAGAAAGTTTGCAGAGTGGCATAAGTCGTACTATGACAGAAGTAACGATTAGTGACAGCGTATTGCGCAAGGCGGCAGGCGAAGGCATGGATGCCTTCGTGGGCGCTTTTGTGTCTGCTATCAAGGAGGCCATTGGTGGTCAGCTGACCAATGAGACGCTGACGGAGCTGAACAGCGACCAGATTACCCTGCTGGCATGGGACCAGTTGCATGAGGAGGTCATGGATGGTGGCTTTGTGCAGTTGATACACAACGGCTATGGCCCGTTCATCTTCAAGAATCCGTTGGCTAAGGCACTGAAACTGTGGGGCTTGCGTGACCTGTCGAAGCTGATATACGATGCTCATTCGTTGTATCAGAAGTACCACGAACCCTTAGAGCGCGACTGTACTGACGAAGAATTCATGGCGCTCTTTGAGCAGTACCCAGAGTTCGACGACATGGACGACGAATTTGTGGAGAAGGAAGAAGAGTGGACAGAACAGATAGCACGCTATATTGACGAACACATAGAACGCTTCGCTGTGATTAAAGATTAAACATTAAAGATTAATTCGGATAGTGAATAAGCAACAAGAGGAACTTCGCAAGAAGAGTCCTGTACAGATAAAGAACCGCAAGGCCTCGTTTGAGTATTTCTTCATCGAGGAGTTCACGGCAGGCATCGTCTTGACGGGTACGGAGATTAAGAGCATCCGTCTGGGCAAGGCCTCACTGGTGGACACCTATTGCGTGATTATCAATGGGGAGCTGTGGGTGAAAGGCATGAATATCTCGCCTTACTTCTATGGCTCCTACAACAATCACGAGATGAAGCGCGACAGGAAACTGTTGCTCACGAAGCGCGAGATACAGAAACTGGCATCGGCTACCAAACAGACGGGTTACACCATTGTGCCCCTGTTGGTATTCATCGACGAGAAAGGCCGTGCCAAGATGGATATTGCCCTGTGTAAAGGTAAAAAGGAGTTTGACAAGCGTCAGACGCTGAAGGAAAAGGAAGACAGGCGCGAGATGGATCGTGCCATGAAGGTATATAAATGACAACACTCAACGACTTAGCTAAACAACGCGTACTGGTTCTCGATGGTGCCATGGGCACGATGATTGGAAAGGTGCTGGGCAAGACTGGCAATTCCGACGAACTGAACCTGACGCGCCCTGATATCATCGCCGACATCCACCGAAAATACCTGGTGGCGGGTGCTGATATCATCACTACCAACACGTTTAATGCCCAGCGCATTTCGCAGGCCGACTACCATTACGAGGACAAAGCCCGCGAGATGGCCCTGCAGGGCGCCCGTATCGCCAGAGCGTGTGCTGACGAGTTCTCCTCGTCAGACCATCCCCGTTTCGTGGCAGGCTCCGTAGGTCCTACCAACAAGACCTGCTCCATGTCGCCCGACGTCAGCAATCCTGCTCTGCGCGAACTGACCTACGACACGCTGTTTGACGCTTACTACGAAGAGGTAGACGCACTGATAGAGGGCGGAGTAGACATCCTGCTCATTGAGACCATCTTTGATACGCTGAATGCGAAGGTCGCTATCGATGCTGCGCTGTCAGCCATGAAAGCACGTGCCGTTGAACTACCCATCATGCTTAGTGCCACAGTCAGCGACCTGGCTGGACGCACACTCAGCGGACAGACACTCGACGCCTTTCTGGCCAGCATTAGCAGCTATCCCATCTTCTCTGTGGGACTGAACTGCTCGTTTGGTGCCCGTCAGATGCTGCCTTTCCTGCGTCAGTTGGCACGCAAGGCACCTTATTATATCAGTGCCTATCCCAATGCCGGACTGCCCAACGCCATGGGACTCTACGACGAGACGGCAGAGTCGATGGCACCACAGATTGCCGAGATGATTGACGAGCAGTTGGTGAACATCGTGGGTGGCTGTTGTGGTACGGACGACACATTTATTGCCAAATATGTACCACTCGTCGAGGGCAAGACACCTCGCAAACCGGTTGCCAAGCCCGATACCATGTGGCTCAGTGGTTTGGAACTGTTGGACGTCACCCCAGAGGTTCGCTTCGTGAATGTGGGTGAACGCTGTAATGTCGCTGGTTCACGAAAATTCCTCCGACTCATCCAGGAGAAGAAGTACGACGAGGCCATCGCTATTGCCCGCAAACAGGTGGCTGATGGTGCTCGCGTCATCGATGTGAATATGGATGATGCCCTGTTGGATGCTCGTGTGGAGATGGTGAATTTTCTTAACACTATTGCCGCCGAACCCGACATCGCCTCTGTACCTGTGATGATTGACTCGTCTGATTGGAACGTCATTCTGGCAGGGCTGAAATGTCTGCAAGGCAAGGGCATCGTCAACAGCATCTCGCTGAAAGAAGGCGAAGAAGTTTTCATCCGACATGCGCTCGACGTGAAGCGTTATGGTGCTGCTGTGGTGGTGATGTGCTTCGATGAAGAAGGACAAGCTACCAGCTACGAGCGACGCATTCAGATTGCTGAACGTTCATATCGCATTCTAACCCAGATGGTTGGAATGAATCCGTTAGATATTATCTTCGACCCCAACATTCTCGCTGTAGCCACAGGCATGGAGGAGCACGACAGTTATGCTGCCGACTTCATTCGTGCGACAGCCTGGATTCGCGAGAATCTTCCTGGTGCTCATGTCAGTGGTGGCGTGAGCAATCTGTCGTTCTCGTTCCGAGGCAACAACTACATCCGTGAGGCCATGCATGCCGTCTTCCTCTATCATGCCATTCAGGCTGGTATGGACTTCGGTATTGTGAATCCTGCAACGAAAGTTCTTTACACGGATATCCATGCCGAAGAGCTCGAAATCATTGAGGATGTCATCTTGAACCGTCGTTCTGATGCCAGCGAAAAACTGATAGCACTGGCCAACCAGTTGATGGCAGAAAGTGCGGCTGGCGGCTCCCCTGCTAACACCCCAGCAACCACCCACGAACAGCGCCCTGCCTCTGTCGATGAGCGTCTGAAGCAGGCCCTCGTAAAGGGTGTTGGTGACTATCTCGCTGAAGATCTGCAGGAAGCGCTGCAGCAGTACCCTAAGGCTGTCAATATCATCGAGGGTCCGCTGATGGCTGGCATGAATCAGGTTGGTGAACTCTTTGGCGCAGGCAAGATGTTCCTGCCACAGGTCGTCAAGACCGCCCGTACCATGAAGCAGGCCGTAGCCATCCTGCAACCCTATATCGAGCAGCAGCGTGGCGACAGCAAGGTGGAGAAGGCCGGCAAGATACTGCTGGCAACTGTCAAGGGCGACGTCCACGATATCGGTAAGAACATTGTCAGCGTCATCATGACGTGCAACAACTACGAAGTCATCGACATGGGTGTGATGGTACCTGCCGAACAGATTGTGCGCAAAGCCATCGAGGAGAAGGTCGACATGATTGGCCTCTCAGGACTCATCACGCCCAGTCTGGAGGAGATGGTCGAGGTGGCCTACGAGATGCAGCGTGCAGGGTTGGATATACCTATTATGATTGGTGGCGCCACCACCAGCGAACTGCATGTAGCCCTGAAGATAGCGCCTGTCTATGGTGGTCCTGTGGTATGGATGAAAGATGCCTCACAGAACCCCTTGGTAGCCGCCCGACTGATGGACGACGAGCAACAGGTGGAGCGCGAGCTCGACGAGAAATACGAACAACTGAGGCACGACTATCAGCAGCAACAACAGGAGTTGCTGTCGCTGGAGGAAGCCCGCAACAATAAACCGAACTTATGGAAATAAAAACCGTGTTATTCGACTTGGGAGGAGTGATTATCACCCTCGACCAGTCACAAGCTATACGTCGCTTTGAGGAGCTGGGCGTTGCTGATGTCGCTCAGCGTCTGGACCCCTACCAGCAGAGTGGTATCTTCGGCCAACTGGAGGAGGGACTGATCAGTGCGGAGGACTTCCGCAGGGAACTCTCCACGCTGGTGGGCTACGAGGTAACGATGGACCAGTGTGAATACGCCTGGCAGGGTTATGCCAAGGAGGTCCCTCAGCGCAATCTCGATGCCCTGCGCCGTCTGCACGAGGAGGGCTATCGCGTGTTGCTGCTCTCCAACACCAATCCGTTTATGATGGCGTGGGCAGAGAGTCCGCATTTCGATGGTCACGGACACCCCGTGTCGCACTATTTCGATGCCTGCTATCTGAGCTATCAGTTGAAGATGATGAAACCCTCGGAGATGATTTTCCGCGAGGTGTTGCGCAGGGAGAAGACCTTCGCCTCGCAGGTGCTCTTTGTCGATGACGGGCCTCGCAACGTGATGGTTGCCAGTCAGTTGGGCATGCGAACATACTGTCCTGAGAATGGTGCCGACTGGACAGAGAAAATCTATGACTACCTAAAAGACCAATCATGAAAAGAACGCTTTTATTCCTGATGATGCTGTTGGCCCTGACTGTTCAGGCGCAACAGAAACGTGAGTTCCGTGGCGCATGGATACAGAGTGTCAACGGACAATTCATGGGCATGTCTACAGAGACCATGCAGAAGACGCTGACCTACCAGTTGGACGAGCTGCAGAAGGATGGTTGCAACGCCATCATCTTCCAGGTGCGCCCAGAGTGTGATGCCCTCTATGAGAGTAAGCTGGAGCCCTGGAGCTACTACCTGACGGGTCAGCAGGGTAGGGCGCCACAGCCCTATTGGGACCCCCTGCAGTGGATGATTGAACAGTGTCACCAGCGCGGCATGGAGTTGCATGCGTGGATCAATCCCTATCGTGCCAAGACGAAGGCTGCCCATGCCAACAGTTCGGGCCATGTGGTCAGTCGTCATCCGGAGCGTTGCTTCACCTATGACGGACTGACGCTGCTGAACCCAGCCCTGAAGGAGAACCGCGACTACATCTGTGCTGTCGTCATGGACATCCTGGAGCGTTATGATGTTGACGGACTGCACATCGACGACTATTTCTATCCTTACCCTGTGGCAGGTGTTGACATCCCTGATGCTGCCTATTTTGCTGCCAACGACGAGGGGTATACCGATATAGGTGACTGGCGTCGCCACAACGTAGACCTCTTCGTGGAACAGCTCTACCAGACTGTCCACGCCGTCAAGCCGTGGGTGAAGGTAGGCATCTCGCCCTTCGGCATCTATCGCAACCAGAAGAGCGACCCCAAGGGCAGTCGCACCAATGGCTTGCAGAACTATGATCAGCTCTATGCCGACATCCTGCTGTGGGACAAGAAGGGGTGGATGGACTACTGCGTACCCCAGATCTATTGGGAGATTGGCAACAAGGCGGCAGACTACGACGAGCTGATTCACTGGTGGGACAACAACATCCGCAACACCAACCTCTATATCGGCGAGGACGTGGAGCGTACGGCTAAGTTCAATCAGATGGCCCGTAAGATGGCGCTGCACAGCGAGATGAAGCGTGTCCAGGGTACTGTCCTGTGGTATGCCAAGGCCGCTGTCGACAACGTGGGCAACTATGGCACGCAGTTGCGCAATAACTACTGGTACTATCCGGCTCTGCAACCCACTACGCCGTGGATTGACAAAAAAGCGCCAGGCAAGGTCAGGAAGCTGAAAGCAATTGATGTCAACGACCAGCGTGTGCTCTTCTGGACGGCTCCGAAGGCCAAGAAGTGGAGCGACGAGGCCGTGAAGTATGTCGTCTATCGCTTCGACAAGAAGGAGCGTGTGGATATTGACGACGTGTCTAAGATTGTCGCCATCACGGAGAATGCCCATTTCGAACTGCCTGAGCAGCCCCACAAGACGCAACAGGTCTATGTCGTTACAGCCCTGGACCGTCTGCAGAACGAGAGTAGCATCAAGAAAATCAAGGTAAAATACTAAACGGCGATGATCAATATCCAGCGTTTTGAGGTTAATCCCTTGCAGGAGAACTGCTATGTGGTGAGCGACGACAGTCGTGAGTGTGTCATCATCGACTGTGGCGCCTATTACGACGAGGAGTCTATAGCCATCGACAACTACCTTCGCAAGCAGCAGCTGAAGCCCGTCCATCTATTGGCCACGCATGGCCATCTGGACCATAACTTCGGCAATGCCCACCTGTTTCGGCAGTATGGCTTGAAGGTAGAGATATGTGCTGGCGACCAGCAACTGGTGGAGCGCTTGCCCCAGCAGGCAGCAGCCCTTTTTGGCATGGAAATCAGCGACGACCAGCCACCCGTAGGACGCCTGCTCAACGATGGCGACACCATCACGTTTGGCCAGCACACGTTGCAGGTAATCGCGACGCCAGGCCACAGTCATGGCTCGTGCCTGTTCTATTGCAAGGAGGAAGGTGTGGTGTTCTCTGGCGACACGCTGTTTCGCATGAGCATTGGTCGTACGGACTTCCCTGAGGGCAGTTGGCAACAGATGGAGCAGAGCCTGGCGAAGATTGCTGGCACCTTGCCCAAGGATACCGTTGTCTATCCTGGTCATGGTCCACAGACCACCATTGCCGACGAGTTGCAATACAATCCTTATCTGAGACGGTAAACGCCTCAGCACACACTGCCTTTCATGACTAACCCGTCTTCTTCCAGCATCTTCCAGCGACCTGCATGGGTGGCGCTGTTGGCGTTCCTCGCTGCTTTCAGCTGGGGCTGGGCGTTCCCACTCGTCAAACTGGGTTTCGCGGAGTTTGGCATCCTGCAGGATATGACAGCCAGCAAGATGCTCTTTGCTGGTCTTCGCTTTGGCTTTGCGGGTGGCCTCATCCTTGTTATCGCCCTGCTGACAGGTCGCTCGTTCAGCTATAAGGAGACGGCGCCCAAGAGCAACGTTCGCAACGCCCTTTTCCTGTTGCTCTTTGCCCTGACGAATACCACGTTGCACTATGCGTTCTTCTATGTCGGACTGTCCTATAGTCAGGGCGCACGTGCAGCTATCCTCAACTCCATGAGTGTCTTCACGCTGGTCATCCTGGCTTGTGTGTTCTTCAAGAGCGACAAGATGACCTATCGCAAACTGTTGGGCTGCGTCATTGGCTTTGCGGGCATTCTGACGTTGAACGTTGGGGGTAAAGAGAGTGGGGCATTTACCTTGCTTGGCGACGGACTGATCATCCTGAATGCCCTCTGTGGTGCCTGCGCAGGTCTCTTGACGCGTGGTGTCAACAAGCGCATCGACGTCTTTGTGGGAACGGGCTACAGTCTCGCTGTAGGTGGTGCCTTGCTCATCATTCCCAGCCTGCTCATGGGGGCCACCCTTCCTCATGTCTCGCTGTGGGGTCTCTGCATCCTCGCCCTGCTCATTGCTATCTCCACCATCGGTTTCACCCTCTACAACAAGCTGCTCACCTGCAATCCCATTGGCAAGGTGGCCATCTGGAACTCGCTCATTCCCGTTGTTGGAGCCCTCACGTCCTGCCTCTGCCTTGGCGAGACGTTCTATCCCAAGTACATCTTCGCTGCCGGCCTGGCCACCCTCGGCATCTATATCATCAATCAAGGCAAGAAATGAAGAAGGGCCGACAGCCCTCGTAGTCTGTCAGCCCCCTCTTTGGTCTCACTATTCACTGTTCACTTTTCACTATTCACTGTTCACTGTTCACTGTTCACTAGCGAAGCGTTTCACTAGGGCAAAGCCCGCTAGAATGGACCATGACCCATACAACTCGTGGTTGTGATGGCTGTCAGGAATGCTGTGAGTGCGGCTACTACTACCTTCACCGCTATCTCAATGAAACTTTGCTTCTTCATAACTCATTCCACATTCTTTAGTTGTTGTCACCTGTTTCACCACCAGCGTTACCACCTCCATTATTGTCGCCGCCGGTATTCTCACCACCGTTATCAGGTGTTAGGGTACCTGTGCCGCCACCGTTGTCGCCCGTGTTCGAACCGCCACCGTTTTGGTTTTGGTTTTCGTTCGAACCGTTCTGGTTGGTTCCTGAGCCTGACGAAGAATCGCTCTCACCTGTCAGTTCGCTGTACAGCTGAGTGCTCAGCTTGGCGCCCTGACGCATGGCCGATGCCTTGAAGAGCGACTTCTTGCTCTGGTCAGCCAGGAAGGCAATGCCCACACGCGTCACGTTCTCGCTGGCGCTGTAGTCCTTGGCATCAGCAACACCCTCGGACGTGCAGACGGGGTAGAGGGTACCGATGCCGTCCAGCTTCACCTTGTAGCCATCGGCCAGCATCTCCTGCATGCAGCTCTTCAGCTTGGTGATGACACCAATCACCACGTCCTCGGTGTACACGCTGCCGTGCTTCATCACGTGCTCCGCCATGTCGGCCAGGTTCAGTGTGCCGCGATAGATAATCTTTCCGTAGGTCTTCTGCACCTGCTGGCGCTGCTCGTTCTTCTTGCCGACTGTGACCTTGCGTTCGTACTTCTTAATCTGAATTGTTCCCATAATTGTAATAATTTTTAGTTAAACATAGAGTTTTGTTGTTGTGTTGTTGTTTGTTTGGTTTTTGTGTTGTTTTGTGCCGTCATGAGCGTTTAGGCTTTTCTCTTCGAGTGTTCAATCTTAACTCTGCAGGCGATAAGACTTTTCCCTCTCAGCAATCAGACTTCCCCTCATTTTTCGACAATGCAAAGGTACGACATTTTCATTGCGGTTCACGAATACTTCACAAGAAATTTTTCATTTTTCTGCGATATTTTTTTCATTCCTGAATATCTTGACAAAAAACTGTTGCAGTGTTGCAGTGTTGCAGTTCTCTTAAAGCTATTCCCATACCCTAAAAATACTTCTATATTTATCTATAAATATAGAGTTAATTTTTGACTTTAGTATAACCTATTTTGGAACTGCAACACTGCAACGCTGCAACAGCGAGTTGTCTGACTGTTGTCGTAATGTGTTGTTTGTGCGCAACAAAATCCAATCAAAAACGTTGCTTGTGCGCAACACTTCTAGTAGTGAAGGGGATGCTCGTATTCTTGTGTAAAAACTCGAAGCCCTCCCCCCGGAGCGCTTTGCGAATGGGAAGCGTTGGAGGTCATATTGGGCGGAAAGATATTTTTTTTCTGTAATCTGCCAAACAATTCTATTAAAAGATGTGTAAAAATGTACCATCTTGTGAATAATCTCGAAGATTATTCGTATCTTTGCACGGATAAAGAACTTCAAAACTATGCAGCTTCACGAGATGACATTCTTTATGGGGGTTCCAGTAGCCTTAATTTGGCTGCCGCTATTAATTGGTGTTGCCATAGGTTGTATAATCCCATTAACTCCAATTATCAGAAAACAATTGCATTTCAGCCCCTTACATGACACAGAAATAAATTCCGAGAGAGATTGCGATGCTTTAAAAGACATGCTATCAGGCATATCCAGAGGTGATAGAAAGATATTTAGTGGGCTCTTGAGGAAATTGGGATTAACATTATACGTTGAAAAATGAGTTTTCTAATAGATTTCTTGAATTTCATATTGTTGGGGGTGATTCTATCGTTAACAGCTAGGTGGGCTCTTTTTAAATATAGAGCTTACCAATTGAAGTCTGCACAAAAAGAGCCCCTTGACCGAATGATCCGTATCTCATCTAAAGACATTCTAAAGGGTGTTATTCGAAAAAGAGCATTTAAAGCTGTTTCTATTGCACAAACAGGAATCGAGAAAGCAAATCAGATTGACAAGCAAACAGAAACTATATTGGATGCCGTATATGAATCCATGATAGAGCAAAATTTGAAGTTCAGCCTAATTCCTAATGAAGACATTCACGAAGCCATTAAAAGTGGAGTCCTTGATGATTCTTCGAAATACTATTTAAACGATGAAGTCATCATAAGATTATCCAATAGAGAAAAGGACGAAATAGCAAAGCAAAACGCAGATAGGAAGAAGAAAATACAAGAAGAGCAGAGACTGAGAGAGCGACAACATGCTGAACAGCAAAAGAGGCTTAAGGATAAAGAAGTAGAGGATCAAATAAACATATAGGACAATGGAGAAGAGATTGCTCGCAGTGATTTTTGTCATCGGAATGATTGTTTACGCAATCATACAGGCACTCCCATTTATATTGGGTGGGGCTGCATTGGGAGGTCTTGTTTATTTGTTGATCAAGCTATACGCGAAATACCCCAATACTTATAGTGCTGTTGGCTCATACATTATCACTCCGTTACTAATAGTCGGATGGCTGTATATCGGTTATTTAGCATACTCCAATCTGTACTATAATACATACATTGTAGAGCCAGGCGGATATAATAGTGAGTCAACTCTGTATTACAAATTCACCGCAAAGGATGATAGGGAAGCCGTTATTAAGGCGTGGAATTACTATATCACGACAAACAAAAAGCAAATAGATGCCGATTATTATCCGAAGTATAGCAATATGGTACATGTATATAATCACACCAACGATGAAATAGTGCTTTTCGGGAGATACGACGATTTATGTGATTCTTTGCATTATAGCAATGGCAAGGTACGCCTTAGTTTGTTTGATGTTCTTTGTGCCTACTAATCTGTCTTTTACAAATAACACATTACCCCGAAGTATGACAAACTTGAAGTCAAGGGCATCGGGGTGATACGTCGGTAAAGATAGGCATTTCCGGCAAAACGGCCAAGAGCTTTTATTAAATAATGTATATTTTTCCTACGTAAGACTATAATTCTCAAAAAATATTCGTATCTTTGCAGGCTAACAAATAGATTACGAGTATGAATGACGATAGATATTTACGTTCCATAAAAGACCTAGAAAAGGTTGGTAGCAAATGGTGGCCCAAGGAAGTAAGGGAAGAAGCCATGAAAGTGAGTATCTTGCAATATTTGCTGGACACTCAGGAGAAGTTTATTTCCTTGCTGACTTTGGCAGACAGAAACAAGCCTGAAAAACTATTCAGCCTGATTGATGCTTCGAGCTTTGAGTATCATCTTTTCCTGAAGCACCTTATATTACTGACTGATGTAGGCTCTGAACCTATTCAGCGTTTCAATGCCTCATTTGAAGAAATATTCCCTGACGGCAAATTGGAATTCGCTATTGGTAAGCAAAAGCATAGCTATAAGTTTACGTCATTACCAACAAGGGGCGTGCCTAACAACAAGAAGATGCAGAGCGACACATTGGAGAACTTAACAGCCCCATGTCGCAACGTCGAATTATGCAAGGATTTGATTATGTTCCTTATCTATGGTGCTGCATCAACAACAGCCCGTACTGCAGCCGTACTCTATAAGTGCAATGCCTTTGAATATCTAGGGCAAGAGGAACTGATAAAAAAATATGTTCGTCAGAACTATATTCGCGTTAGCAGGATTGTTGGTGGCAAAGAGGCATCAGATCTTGGCAATGTCGCACAGAGTTACGCTGTTCGTTATTTGGCAGAACACCTTGGTGAGGACTATAACGTAGTGAATGCCGGTACAATTCCTGGTGTCCAGATGGATGACAACAAAGAGGTCACTTTCGACATTGTGGTAGACCGTAAAAACGATGTTGGCAAATTTAAGAAGTATGTTGGCATCGAGGTTTCTTTCCAAGAAACATCAAATAGTGTAATTGAACGCAAGGCACGAGAAGCACGCGCTCGTTTCCAAAACACGAACAATAAGCGGTGCTATGTTGCATACATCATTGACGGGGCAGGTAATTTTTCTCGTACAGCAGCTGTCTCAGACCTATGCGACAACAGCCACTGTAATGTGGCATACACACCCTCTGAGTTTGATTTGCTTATCGAGTTTATTAAAGAGAAGATAGGATGATAAGATATATTGATCTGTTTGCAGGTGTAGGCGGTATTCGCTTGGGGGTGAGCCAGGCTCTGACCAAGAACAGGATAGAGTCAGAGTGCGTGCTTTCAAGTGAAATAAATGAAAAAGCCTGTGAGACCTATCAACTCAACTTTGGAGAACATCCCAGTGGTGATGTGAAGCTGATTGAAGAAGTTGAACCATTCGACCTATTGCTTGGAGGTTTTCCCTGTCAGCCTTTCTCATACGCAGGTAAACGTATGGGCTTTGGCGACACAAGAGGAACATTGTTCTTTGAGATAGAACGACTGCTTGAAAGATATCGTCCTAAGGCATTCTTGCTGGAAAACGTGCGTGGACTTTATACTCATGACGGAGGACGCACATTCAATACCATCATGGATAAACTTCACGGATTGGGTTATGGCACTTATGACTTGCTTCAGAATAGCAGTAACTTTGGTGTACCCCAGAATCGTGTGCGTCTCTATATCGTTGGCATCTTAGGTGCGACTCCAGAAATGGGGCTTGCAACTGACCTCGGCGCTGCTGATTCTCATAAGTACAAACAGAACATTCTTGAGCCTTCACTGTTTGATGAGAAGCCAAGGTGTCGTGTGGGTGATGTATTAGAGCCTGAGGTTGACGAAAAGTATTATTGTTCTGACAAGTTCCAGCATATGCTTCATGAGGCTGTGGGTGATGACCTGAGCGTTCTTCACGGCTATCGACTCATTGATTATCGTGGAGGCCAGTCGCTACATTCTTGGGAATTGGGCATGAAGGGCAAATGCTCTGATGCGGAAATTCGCTTTATGAATGCCTTGATACTTAATCGTCGTAAGCCAATCTTTGGCAAAGAGCAGGATGGTAAGAAACTGACGCTGGAACAGATTAAGACGTTCTATACAGAGCCAGACATCGAGAAAGTCATTGCTTCATTACTTGAAAAGAGATACCTTCAGGTAAACGAAGATGATAAGTACAATCCTGTTTGTGGCAACATGTCTTTCGAGGTTTTCAAATTCCTCGATCCCGATAGCATTTCTGTTACATTGACTTCATCGGACGCCAATCGTCTTGGAGTCATCCAGCATAACAGAGCCAGACATATAACGCCTCGTGAATGTGCAAGATTGCAGGGATTCCCTGATACATTCAAATTGCATCCTACAGATGCTTGGTCTTACAAGCAGTTCGGAAACTCCGTGTCGGTGCCTGTAGTAGAGGCTGTCTTTGATGAGTTCTTAAAGAATAACATCTCTGCACTTGGATGGTTACAATCTTGATGTGTTATTAATTTGTGATGATATCTGTACATTCAATATGGACTACACGACCGTTTTTCGTCCACTAATATACAAGGATAGGAAGGACATCGACGAATTCCCTGTAGATGAAACTGATAACACTGATTACATAACTATGGAATCAGTGTTCATGGAAAAACTTGAAGAACGGCCTTTCATAAAAGAAAACTATAACGCGCCTGAACTAATATTAATGATATTCAACAATGCGCGTTACATCACCACACTGATATGGTCAGAAAACCATCCGCAACATTATCTGCATAAGTACTTAAGAATTGCTGAAAATGATAGTAAAGATATAATACTATGCAATCACGCAATGCCGGCAACGATGGCTCTTGTCGTAAATTACCTACTTCATTATGAAGGAGAGCTTTTCTATGGTAGCAAAATAGTCAAAGCTATTATTGATAATTTTAAAGATTGGGACACGAAGGGGGCATCTGAAGGGAAACAAGATTTTTTCAATTTATTGATTGACCGAACTTCAGAAACAGATAAATACCCAAGATGGGCAACGGATGACGGGAAGTTTTCACGCCGCGACATACAAGAAGTTCTCAAAGATATTGAAATAGACCCTTATGAGATTATTGGCGGAATAGATTATATAATAGAGGAAACATTGGGAGTGTATTCCGGAGATCCGGAATGTATTCAAATCATGAAAGCCGTTATAACCCTCGTGGAGAACTTTGAACGTACAGAACCAATAAATGAAACCACACGAGAATCGTTGGACTATGCCTACCGTAAATTGAAGAAGATAAAGAAGGAGTACCCGGGGTGTATGCCTGAATGGGGAGAAGACACCTCAATTATTATTCCGTCGAAGCACGATTTTGGTGTTCAAGATTTTTCGTTACAATCATCAAGGATGCTGAGCCCCAATTTTGACTCTGATACAGAGTTACTGCTTGGACAAATAGATGACCTTAAAGAAGAAGTCAATCAATTGGCAAGAGAGAAAGCAACAATTGAAAAGAACAATCACGACCTTGTTGCAAGAGAAGAGCATCATCGAAATGAGAAAGATAAGGCAAGGGCAGAGAATCAGAAGCTTCTGGATAAAATAGCGGAATTGGAAAAGAAACTGGAAGGAAAAAATGATGAGCCAGAGTTTAATCCTGAAGACATTATGATAGCCGAAGACAGAAAAATTGATGTGATTAAGATTTTGCATGCGATGTGTAAAATAGGGTTGCTTCAGAAAACAAACGGCGGTAAAATTACCCAAAACGCTGTAATGAAGTATTTTGGTAAAATGCTGAATGATGATTTTTCTGAATACAGCAGTAATCTTAGTACTTCTAAATCCAAAACAAAGGAGCTGTCATACATGCAAATTTTCGAGGATTTACGCCAAGCTGCTTATGACTATTTTAAAAAATCCTAAAAGGATATTTAGGTTATACTTAGGCTAAGCTTAAGTTAACCCAAAATCGAAATCTTTTATTATATTTTTGCACCCACATTGAGGAAACTCGGTGTGGGTTTCTTGTTGCCCTTGCGGTGAGCGGAGATTCCCATTATTTTATACGCAATGTGCAACCGAAAGACGATGAACTATCGTTATGCGGTAAACCCAAGAGGGTAATTCCTCGGTATATATAAATAGTAGTAACAATTAATGGTCGATAAGGAGCGACCGGTTGAGCGAAGTGAACGAGAAGAAAGTCTTGCAAGTTAAACGTGGTACCAATTTCAGACCTTCATCTTCTCTCGCGAACTCAACGAAAATGAAAAAGAGTTTAGAGAAAACTATAATTAGTGAACAAGTAATGGAACTGGGAAAGAAGTGTGGTGAGCTGCTTCAGTCACAGCCGCGTCAAAGTCAGGCTGAGACGGATGCTGCGAAGAAAGGCATCGTGGCTGATGTCGGCAGATTGGAAAGCTGTATCAGCGCGATTGCCAACAGGCAACAAGCGACGCTGCTTGATGTGGTTCCATTTGATGCAAGAAAGGTGCTCCAGACGTTGGGGTACGTCAAGTCGGATATGATGCTGCTTGGTGACTGCGATGATGCCATCAAGGCTGTCGACAGCATGATTTGTAGGGTCAGGGAGATAGAAGCCGTGATCCAGAAGATAGAGGGCTGCGGTGAGACTCAAATCGGCCTATATCAGAAGATGATGGACGATTATAGGGTCAGCCAGTGGGCGCACGATTACCTGGTGTTTGTGCAGCGGGTAAGGGTCGATGTAAGAGAAGAAGTCAAGTCGGGCAAGTCGGCTATTGACGTTCTGAGGGCTAAACTCGTGAACATGAGGCAGAAGCGTTTGGACTCGTATATGCCGGCTCACGTCAGGAGGCTGTACGACAGCATTGTGACCGCTGAGTGCCCTACCTACAAGGCTATCGTAGAGGGCAGGCAGGAACTCACGGAAGATGACATCACGGATTTCTTCTCGTTCCTATATCGATATAGTCTGCTGAAGAATCATATCGAATCAGTCACACTCTTGAAGCCTGTTACGGGTGACTACGATAAGCTGTTTACCTGTTGGGCTGCCAAGAAATATGTAACGCTGCTCAGTCCTGTGCTGATGGTGTATGGAGGTATTCAGGAGAAAGGGCACTTTGCTATTCTGCTGATGGTAATGAGAGACTTGGGACTGTCGCCAAAGGAAAGCACGCCCTACCTGCAGATGAAGAACTATGCCAACGAAATCAATAAGGTGGACGATATCCTTCAGTTTGGTAATGACCACACCATCTTTTCTAAGACATTCAAGCTGCTTGGCGAAACGCCGTTTTGTGAACTGGAATATGGGGCTGTCGGCGATTCCAAATTTGAAGTCGAGAAGCTGAAGGAATACCAGGACGTGTATCATCGATGTCTCACCATTCTGAACTATCAAGGTCTGCGTAGGCCGGAGGAGATGAAAACAGCAGCGTACCTCAAAGAGCCACACACAAAATTCAAAATGAGTGACGTGATGGAGGTCTATCCTGTCGAACTACGCAAGAGGCTCAGCTTCCTCAGTTCAGTCTTACGCAGAGAAACGCTTGTTTTCGGCTGAATATAACGGCAGGATTGTGACGGGGTTTTTGCCTGCGCGTGAAAATCCCTGTTTTCATTCAGCCCATCAAGTTATTTTCACGAATATGGCTGAATGGCACGAAGATGCACGATAGTTGCACTATTCTCAGCGATAACTTTTTTTATTTACATCTTTAAAAGAATTACAATTATGCAGACAATGCTTTTACAGGTAGTGAAGAGCGGCGACGCCTTCACGGTGAAGAGTGAGAAATCGGAAAATGGTGAGCTGAAAAAGCGTAACCTGGTATTGAAGGAGCTTGGCGGTAAGTACGAAAGCCACTATGTGGTGACAGCACTCGCTGAGCAAGCAGAGAAGGAATTCAAGGCTGGTGACCTCGTGTTTGCCACCATGCGATTCCAGAGCCGTGAGTACAACGGACAGGTTTATCAAGACATCGTAGTAACTGAAATCATTAAGAAGTAATCGGGCGAAGGTGTGGTGAAGGAAGTCTCTAGAGTGAAATATGGCCAATTCCGACACAAACCCTTCACTCACAAATTCAATCGATTATGGAAAAGATTATTATTACAACAGAGAGACAGGCAATGCTGGATGGTCTTTTGACCTTAGGCATTTTGGAGAACGGACTTCGTATAGCAGACTTCCAGTGCTGTGAAGATGTATTGCTCGACGCGTTCTCAGGAACTTTCAAGGTGGAGGGCAAGCGTGACGGCAACGTGTATATGACGGAGAAGCCCAAGCGCATACGCAACAAGGCACTCTTCCGCGATGATAACGCTTCGCTGTCGCAAGGACAGGATAAGAGGTGGTACTTCTTTTTCTCGTTAGAAGAGGATCAGTTGGAGCAGTTGCCCGACAAGCTGGTGCGTCAGGCAAGTGCAATAGCACAGAAGGTTTTAAGGGAACTTATTTTGAAACAGCAGGCAGTATGAGTGTATTCGAGATTTACAAAGGCGATGGTGGCGCAAAGTTTATGCGCCCCATCCATTCGAGAGAGGAGTATTTGCAGAGCCGCAACAGCGATAAACAACAGCTGACATTGAAGGCTGTCCGTTCGGGTGAAGAAGGTAGGAAGTCGCAGTTGATACAGATGAACTACTCGTGTCTGCCGAACGAGGATGGCACGCTGAAAGGCTCGAAACGGATGAGTTCCACTGTGGGGATGGACATCGACCATATCACAGCGGAAAAGATGCAGGCTATCAAGGAACGCATCCTGAAGAAGAAGGACGAACTGGGTCTGCTGATGCTGGAGGAGAGTGCTCGAGGTGGTGGCTATCATCTGGTGTTTAAACGTCGCGCTGAGTTAGACCAAGTGGGTAATCTGAAGTGGGCGAGCGAACTGCTGGAGGTAGCCTACGATGCTCAGGCGAAGGACATCACGAGGGTATTTTTTACCACGACGGAAGCCGAGCTTATTTATTTGGATGATACTATCTTTGAGATAAAACAGGCTGCTGATAGCGAGTCTGAATCTGTTGCAGCGTTGCAGTGTTGCAGTTCTCAAGAGGCTGTCCCTCAACCATCATTTGACCCAGAGGCAAGATACAACGGGGTGCTGTTCAAGGACATCATCGCGAAGTATTGGGAACTGTATAATGACGGAAAGGAACCCTCTGAGGGCGACCGTAATGTGCTGACTTTTGAGTTGACAGCCACTATACGTTCTATTCGCGGTTATTCTTTAGAGCAACTATTGCAGGTCGTTCCAAACTATTGGGCAAAGCCTGATGGTACGTGCTCTCAGGAGGATTTGGCTGAGTGGCGCAAGACCATCGAGAATGCACTCAAAGAGCCGCGCAAGGGTATGCCTTACAGGTTGAAGCAGGTGCTGCAGGCGTTGAAGTCACAACAAGCAGTCAAGGCTTGTGGCGGTACGCTGACCACTCCACCGGCGATGCCCAAGAAGTTGCCGCCACTGATTAGGCTATTGACGAAGAACGTCCCCTGGTTCTACAAGCCCGCTGTGGCCAATGCGGTGTTCCCTGGGCTGGGTGCCCACCTGCACGGCGTGAAGTTCCGCTACTGGGATAACGTGGAGCACGAGGCCACGTTTATGAACGTCCTGATAGGTCGTCAGAGCATTGGTAAGGGCACCATCAAAAAGCCTATCGAGTATATCATGGAGGACATCAAACAGCGCGACCAGCCCAACCGTCAGCGTGAGGCCGAGTGGAAGCAGAAGAACCCGGGTGCGAAGCAGAAGAAAGACCCCAGACCAACCGATATTTGTATTCAGATGTTGATTGACAACCTGACAGATGCCGTCTTTAACCAGCGCATCGTAGATGCCAACAACAACGGTCAGCGATTCATCTACACCATTGTGGACGAGATAGAGGGCTTGAAGAAGGTGACGTCGAAGGGTACGGTGGACGAAGTGGGTCTGCTGATTCGTAAGGCCTTTGACAACTCTGATGCCGGTCAGGAGCGTGTAGGTGCTGACAGTGTATCGGGTATAGCCCCCTTAAGGTGGAACTTTAACGCGTCAACAACCCCTCCCAATGCAAAGAAATTTTTCTTGCGAATGGTGAATGATGGTACCGTGAGCCGACTGGACGTATCGACCATTATCAGGACTGATGAGGACGATGATGCGGAGCCTATTCTGGGCATCTACGACCACACGTTTGCTGCAGAACTGAAGCCCTACATTGACCGCTTGGAGGCTGCCAACGGGTTGATAGAGTGTCCTCAATCGAAGAAGTTGTCGCTTGAGATGAAGCAGGAGAACAAGGACGCCGCAAAGCTCTATGAAAGCGAGGCCTACCGAGTGTTCAGCTATCGTGCCAACGTGATAGCCTGGCTGAAAGGAATGGTGCTGTATGTGGCTCACGGCTATAAATGGAGTAAGGAGATTGCAGATTTCGTTAGGTGGACTCAGCAGTATAATTTATGGTGCAAAATGTTATATTTTGGTCAACAATTGGAGCGCGAGCTTCGCGAGGAGGTGGAGATTCAGCGTCAGTCTGGGCCACAGAATCTGCTGGAACTTCTGCCCGATGAGTTCACTAAGGACCAGTACCGCCAGATGCGTCAGCAGCAGGGCAAGAGCGGTAGTGGTGACGGCACATTGCGCAGTTGGCAGAGTCGCGGCTATATCGTCTATGACGAGGTAAGTGGCAGGTACTGCAAGACTGAGGAGTACAAGCAAAAGTTTGGAGGTAAGGTATGATTGAAGTTCAGAATAACAAGGCATGTTTCGTGCAGCTCTGGCTACAGCTGGAGCGCACGAGACAGCTCCTCCGGGGGCAATGCAAGCGGTTCTGCATTCGTCGCATTTTGAAGTCGTGGTTTCTCGCTGAAGCCAACGATGATTTCATTTGGGAGGTGTGCAATCTCTGTGATCAGGCTGGCTGGGATGAGTTGCAAGCACCTTCGCTCTATCCTCGCAAGCATCGTGAATTACTCCGTGCTATCGTGTCTCTCAAGACGGGCATCAGCTTCTACAAGATAGACCTGAAAGCCCTCGATAAAGCTTATAGCATCGCTTTCCCTGAAAGCACTCCAATCAACGTTAATAAGAAGAAATTTAAGAATTATGTTACCAAGAGGAATCAGAAATAATAATCCACTGAATATCCGGAGAACGAAGGATCAGTGGCAGGGGTTGAAGAAGGAGCAGACGGACTCGGCGTTCTGCCAGTTTGAGAACTTAGCGTATGGGTGGAGAGCAGCATTTAAGCTACTCACCCGTACCTACTACCACACGTATAGGCTATACACCATCAGGGCCATCGTGAACAAATGGGCACCACCCAACGAGAATAATACGAAGGCGTATGTGGAGAACGTCAGCAGGCTGACGGGCGTTCATCCTGACGAGCCCCTGGGCATCCCATCAGAGAGCCCTGCCCGCTGGATAGCGTTAGGTGCAGCGATGGCCATTCAGGAGAACGGCATCACCTCGATAGACTGGTTCGCCATGCTACGAGGGTGGGAGATGGCGAGAGGATAGTGATAGATAAAAAATAGATGTGCCCAGGGAAACCGGGCACATCTGTATTGTTAAGGGTGATGACTGTTTACAGTCCTAACTTTTTGCGGATATCCTTGGGGATGGCGTTCTTGTTGATGAGGAAGTCCATGGTGTTGGCAGCAATGAAGGCCTTGGTCATGTACCAGATGCCTTTGTAGTCGCCCGACTCACCCCATGAGTTCTTCACCATGTAGTACTCCTTGCCGTTCTGGTCCTTGGCAACACCGTAGATGAGCATGCCGTGGTCGTCGGTGAGCTCCCAGTTGTCGAAACGCTCCTGGCGCAGCTCCTGAGTAGGAACAATCTCGGGAACGGTGCAACCCAGTGAGTCGATGATGTCGCGCTTCTTGGTGGTGTTCAGCTTCAGCCACTTGGCCATGTCGCTGCCACGAAGGCTCTGTGCAGCCTTGCCGTCGACGGCGTAAGCCAGACCCTTGCGGGTGAAGCCGTCCTCAGAAACGTCGCCACCCCAGGCGATGGTGTAACCCTTGTCGATGGCATTGTCGATGACCTTCATCATCTCGTCCATAGGCAGGTTGTAAGACTGTGGGAAGCGCCAGTTGTCCTGTACCTCTACAGCGAAGGTGGTGTAGAAGGGATGGTGGGTGTAGCTGGTGATGCTGACATAGTCGTTGAGGTTGATACCCAGCGAAGCCATGAAGCTCTTCGGAGTGTACTTCTTGCCCTCGTAGGTGAACTCCTCAGGGCACTTGCCGAGGTAGGCATCGAGGATGCCCTGCAGACCGACCTTCCACTGGCTGGAGATCTTCTTGGCGTCGCTCTTGGCGATAGCTGAAACATAAGGCTCCAGCAGGCTGAAGAACTCGTTGAAGTTGTTCAGTGAGTCACCATAGAGTGAGCCAGGGAAAGGCATGATGCCCTGTGGAACGATGCCGTGGGCCTTCATGGTTGCCAGCACGTCCTCAGCTGAACCACCCTGTGAGAACTGGCAGTCGCCATGGAAGCGTACTACCTGGATGGCACGGTCCATATAGGTCTTGTTGGCAACGAACGACTCGTCGAGGTCGTAGGTCTTGCCGGTAGCCTTCAGAATCTCAGCCTCGAAGAAGGAGAGGGTAGAGTAGTCCCAGCACGTGCCTGAACGGTTCTGGTCCTTGATGCTGGTGATGGGGTTCTCCTTGATGGTTGTGAATACGGGTTTGTTGCTTGCAGCAGAGTCTTTTGCCTCTTCTGCCTGTGCGCCAAGGCTCATGAGAGCCAGCAGCGCGAGAGTCATAATCTTTTTCATATATAATTTTATATTTATGTGTTTTGGATGCAAAGTTACATACTTATTTCGTGGTTTCCAACTATTTTAGCAAGTTTTAGGGTTTTCCTCTCTATTTATAGGGGAAAAACCTTTGAAAATAGGAAAAGAATATGTATATTTGCCGAAAAATAGTTTGATGACGTATGGACGATATGATGCAACAACAGATGGAAGAGCAGCAGTTGAGAGACCAACGGCTGATGAATGAATCTTCTCAGTGGATTACTGATCCTGTTCATCGCGATATGATGTGGGGCGACAGGAAAAGAAAGCCCTATACAAAAAAGTATAGCCAGCGCACGTCGTTGATAGTATTTCTCATTGCAGTATTGCTGATGGCTGGTGCTATCCTGACTTTTGTCTATGCCCAGAAACCGACATCATCGGAGATCTATCAGCAGGAACTCATTAAGCAGTTGCATACCGATTCCCTCGGGAATACGTCAGACAGCTACAAAGCATTTGAAAACATGAACCAGGAGATGGACCGCGTTATTCAGAAAGAAGAGGAACATCGGCAAACGTGGATTTACATCCTTTCCATTTGTGCTATAGCGCCACTGGCGTTTGTCATCTATATGATTGTAGCCTACTTCAAGAACAAGGACTATCGTCCCACTTGGCGCGAAGTGCTCCTAACGGCTGGCGTAACTGTTGTGACAGCGGTCCTCATCTATGTAGTAGATGTGTTCTTCTTCTACATGCGTTTCTATGCTGAGGACAATATGCGCAAAGCTTTCATCGTCTTGATAGTATTCTTCGGATTAGGCTGGATAGTGTACCAGTTGAATAAGACAAAACAATAAGTTTTACTGGATAAAAAACGTACGATATGAGAAAATTGTTGTTATCTATATTGATGATGGTTGGTGCTATAGCAGCATCTGCCCAGGTTCCAAAGGCTTCCAAACCAGTCTGTGCCTACTGTGGAGTAGATTTATCCACGGGTGAGAGCCATAAGTCGTCTTGCCGCTATTACAAAAAGGAAGAGAGCAGCGAAGAATCGTGGGCTCCTAATTTCAACTCGATAGAATACAAGTACGGTAATGGCGTGATGTGTGAACAGTGTGGGAAAACCAATGGTCATGTATCTGATTGTCTCATTGGAAAGACACAGGGTTATGCACGTGATTATTGGGCGAAGTCATCAAATTCTGAGTCTGCAAAGTTTCGTATTAAGATATATGAGGATAATATCCGACTGTTCGCTAAGCAAGGACGTGAGGCCCGTCAGAGAAAACAAGCAGAAAAGAGTACTAAACTGAAGGACTATACACCGGCTTCTGAGCGACCTAAAGTGTCGGAGCCGCTTATGGACATGCCTCTGTGTCAACCAGCACCACAGTTCTCTGGCATCAACGAGACGAACATCCGTCACGAAAAACCTGTGGATATTGTCGGCGAACATGTTTGGGGCGAGATTGACTTAGGCTGGCTTGCCGCATACGCTGAGGAACTGGGTGAAGATTTCTCCAACGAATTCGACATAGAACGCTACAACCACGACGAGGGTGCAGTTATTCTTGGCACCCACAAGGACAACGGAAGATACCATTGGACTATTCTTGAGCGGCTGTCCAATGGAGACCTTAGACCTGTCTCACAACAGAACTTGAAAGTGGGAAGGTCAGGTTACAAGAACATTGGAGAATTGCGTGATGTCCATTTTGAGGGACAGGGCAAGTACATCATCGCCGAATATACCAGTGGATACAGACAGGTGTACGACAGGAAAGGAGATTTCTTTAGAGATGGTTATAACATCAAAGTACTTGGAGGAACGGTGGATGGAAAAAGTCTCCTATATGTAGGTGAAGACGAGCAGACCGTAGCTGCTTTTATCATTAATGAAGATGGAGATGTAATTGCTGATGGCCACAATATCACGCAATATGATGATGCTTATGTATTGATTGGGGATGACTATCCTTACTACAATATCTTCAACTGGCATGGAGAAAAACTGAGTATTGAAGGAAATACCGGCTTTGAGGAAATCAAAGCCTACAAAAATAACGGTTCCTACTATCTGCTAAAGGATAAGGATAAAGGTTATGCTATTGTGGAACGAGGTTTTAGGCGCGTAGGCAACTGGTATAAGACAGAAGAAGAGGCACACCGTGTCTGGCGTGCCTCAAAACAGTAATTACTGTGCCATGAATTCCTCTACCTCTTTCACGTGGTAGGGGATTCTTTTTTCTCCTAAGAAGCGACAGCCGTCCTTGGTAATCAGCACGTCGTCCTCGATGCGGATGCCACCAAAGTCCTTGTAGGTCTCCAGCTTGTCGAAGTTGAGGAAATCCTTGCAATGGCCGCTGGCTTTCCACTCGTCGATGAGGGCAGGGATGAAGTAGATGCCTGGCTCGTCAGTAACCACGAAGCCTTCTTCCAACTTGCGACCCATGCGCAGGCAGTTAGTACCAAACTGTTCCAGATTGGGGCGCGTCTCGTCGTCAAAACCTACATAGATCTGTCCAAGTCCTTCCATGTCGTGCACGTCCATACCCATCATGTGCCCCAGTCCGTGAGGCAGGAACATAGCGTGAGCACCAGCGCGCAGAGCCTCGTCGGTGTCGCCCTTCATCAGGCCGAGCTCCTTCAGGCGCTCTGTCATCATGCGACAAACGGCAAAGTGGACATCCATATATTTTACGCCAGGCTTGGCGACCTCCAGCACATAGTCGTGGCAGGCCTCTACGATGGAGTAGATCTCCTGCTGGCGCTGGGTGAACTTACCATTGACAGGCATGGTGCGAGTGTGGTCAGAACAGTAGTCATCGAGCTCGCAACCAGCATCGCAGAGTGCCAAGCGGCCAGCTTCCAGCGGAGCATCAGAAGGGTTGCCGTGCATAATCTCACCATGCTGTGAGAAGATGGTGGCAAAGCTGGTGCCCTGAGCCAACGAACGGGCGATGCCGTCCACCTGTCCACCAATGAAGCGCTCCGTCACGCCAGGCTTAATGAGTCGCTGAGCGGTGGTGTGCATCTCGTAGCCAATGTCGCAGGCACGGTCAATGGCTGCTATCTCCTGCGGCTCCTTGGTGGCACGCATCTTGACGACAGCCTTGATGAGCTTCAGCGAGGCGGCCTCCTTCTGCTTAGAAGGATGAATGCCCAGCAGGTCCATGATCTGTATCTTCGTGTCGTGGCGGTAGGGTGGCAGGAAGTGAATGTTTTTACGCAGTGATTGACGGTTTCCTGTTTTTTTACAAATGACATTTCCTAAGGCGGACATGGGGCCTGTATGTGCAATGCCAACCTCGAAGGCAAGCATCTTGACTGATGGGGTGAAGCCCATCCAGACGATGTCTTCCACATCGATGTCGTCGCCGAAGAGCCATTCCTCGTCGTTGTCGATGTCAATGACACCCACCAGCCCGTCGCGGTGCTGTCCGAAATAGTACAGGAACGAGGAGTCCTGACGCATGGGCGCATAGCTGTTGGCTGGATAGTTGCAGGGCGACTCGTTGTTGCCGAAGAGCACGATGATGCCCTCTCCAACCAGCTTTTTCAGTTCGGCACGTCGCCGAATATAGGTGTTTTTGTCAAACATATAATGCGATAATTATTAAATTTCCATGCAAAGATAATAAAAAAATAGGTCGAAATATGCGGATTCTGCGTATTTTTAACTAATTTTGTAGGCGGAATAGGACTTGTAACCGATAAAACTATGAATATCGCGATTTATACACTGACATCAGAGCTCCACGATGAGCAGGCTGTAAATGCCGTAACAAAGGATTTTCTGGGAACGTTGGGCATTGACTACGAACTGAAAGGTACCGACTATACTGACTATGGCACACACGCACTGGACTTGATATATGTTCGTACAGGTGGCACAGAGGGCATCTTCAAACGGCTGTTACCACAGTTGCAGAAGCAGAGCAATAACCCCTTCTACCTGCTGACATCGGGTAAGAGCAACTCCCTGGCGGCTTCGCTGGAGATACTGTCATTCCTTAGACAACAGCAGATACGAGGTGAGGTGATTCACGGTAGTGAGGAGTATGTGCACCACCGCATTACGCTGTTGGAACGGGTGGGTGAGGCTCGCAGACAGCTGAAAGGTACGCGACTGGCAGTTGTTGGAGAACCCTCTGACTGGCTGATTAGCAGTGTGTTTGACCGCAAGGTTGTTGCCGACAGTCTGGGCATCGATATTATTGATGTGCCGATGACTGAACTGCTGGATGTTGTCCGCCAGATGCCACTCGCAGCACCGCAGGAGCAGAGTAGTCGTGCAGAGATACAACAAGCCCTGCCTGGTGCACAGCAGATTTATCTGGCATTGAAATACATTGTGGAGCGTCACCAACTGCACGGATTCACATTGCGCTGTTTCGATTTGCTGACAGCCGTGAAGAATACTGGTTGTCTGGCACTGGCCAAACTGAATGCCGAAGGTGTTGTCGCTGGTTGCGAGGGTGATGTGCCTACCATGCTGTCGATGATGGTAACGAAGGCCTTGACGGGTGTCTCCGGCTTTCAGTGTAATCCGTCACATATTGACGTAGAGACTGGTGAGATGTTGTTTGCCCATTGTACCATCCCACTGAACATGGTGGAACGCTATGAGTTTGATACGCATTTTGAGTCGGGCATCGGTGTGGGCATCAGAGGATATATGAAGGAGGGTCCTGTGACCGTGTTCAAACTGGCAGGCGATTTGTCGCGTTGTTTCATTGCTGAGGGTACGCTGGTGCGCAACGAGGCGAACGCTGACCTTTGCAGAACACAACAGATCATCCAACTGGCAGACAAGCAGCAGGCCACTTATTTCCTGACGGAACCTATCGGCAACCACCATGTTGTCATGCCCGGACACCACAAAGAAGCGCTCAGAGAGCTTATATATAATAAGGTGTAGCCGTCTTTGAGGTTGCCCAATAAACAGAAAATGATGTTTTTTTTAAAAAAACGGCTAAAAAGTTTTGGTAGTTCAGAAAAAAGTAGTACCTTTGCATCCGCAATCGAGAGAGATGCCTTCCAGAACAGGAAGAACAAGCGGAAATAGCTCAGTTGGTAGAGCACAACCTTGCCAAGGTTGGGGTCGCGGGTCCGAGTCCCGTTTTCCGCTCAACATGTTGAACAAAAAAAGAGCATTACGAATAGGTTTGTAATGATAAATGCCCAGGTGGCGGAATTGGTAGACGCGCACGTTTCAGGTGCGTGTGCCGCGAGGCGTGCAGGTTCGAGTCCTGTTCTGGGCACTCTTTTTTCTTCACACGTTATCCAACATGATGGAGAGGTGGCGGAATTGGTAGACGCGCTACTTTGAGGGGGTAGTGTCAATTGCGACGTGGGAGTTCGAGTCTCCTCCTCTTCACCATCAGTTTTCAGTTTGTTGAAAATACACAGTTGGTAGAACACAACCTTGCCTCAAGAATGAAGGTGCCAACCTTGGCAAGGAATATTTTGCGGAAATAGCTCAGTTGGTAGAGCACAACCTTGCCAAGGTTGGGGTCGCGGGTCCGAGTCCCGTTTTCCGCTCTTCTTTGATTTTTTATTTTGAAAAACAAACACATTCAATGAATTTATA
>CADCGD010000003.1 GCA_902800925.1 uncultured Bacteroidales bacterium
TAATGTTAATAATATGTAACAAATTAACATTCCCCAATGTCCCGTCCGAGAGTACAATCGTTAATCAAATTAACATATTGGACTTTTTCAGTAGGCTCTTAAATAAAGGACTTTTGGTGTCCCCGTGGAAGGTGGAACCTATTTTTTGAAAACCACACAGCGCGCGCACGCACGAACCTATTATTGCACAGTGGAACCGCCCCCATGTTTTTTGGGGGGGGCAAAATAATGCTGTGTACCTACTTGGCTTTATTTTTTATCTTTCGGCTCTTGGCTTTCTTACGCTTTTTAGCCTTAGGAGCTGCGAGTTTTGTGCAGACGCGCATAAGAATGGTTGCAATTTCTTCGTCAGACATTTTGAGATTAATGCCATATTGAGCATAGATAGTTGCTACTGCACGGTTATTCTTTTCGTGTGCCTCAACTAAATCGTCGGGCATAAGTGATGGATTGTAAAGCTGTTCGAGGGAGGAATCATTATATTTGTTCCTTACATCAAGGATTTCTTGCGCAGTCTTTTCAATAGTTGCTTTCTGCTCTTCTGTAGCGTTTGGCCAAGGAAAATTGTTGTATACTATTCCGTTAGAATATCTGTATCTCGTTTCCAGTCTTCCACATACGACCCTCATCCAAGCCATGTGAATACTTGATTGGAGGACACCGAAATGATACAATTTTGCTTCTGGTATTAATTGAATACCATCGCTACAGAAATCATTTGGCGTTAACCTGCCCATCGGAATATAATCGCGGCTCTGTGAGGAAGTACGAGGAACTACGAAATAATTGTTGGCAGGCATATTTTCTACATGAAAGCGCCTTGGAGTTTTTGCCAGTTCCTGCGTAGGTTTACTATCACTCTTTGCTCTATAAGTTTTAACAGCTTCAACACGCTTCATGCAAAGTGGCATGGCTGCTACTTCAGCTGGTGTGGCATCGCCTAACCACAGACAATAACGTGGAGTACCACTAATAAACTCTTCACCACCATAATAGGGATGGAAATATTTCTCGGATGCGGGCTCTTTCTGAATGAAGTCCAGCATTTCCTGCCAGTCAAACAAATAATTGCCATCATCAATAGGCTTGTTGCCTATTCCCATCTCAGGAATTTTACATATAGGTTTTGCTCTATTCCATACAAACAGGTTCTCTGCATTTAGCAAGTATCCGTTAATGTTGTCAGCATTTATAATCGTTCCATCATCCTTGAAAAGTCTATGAGTAACCTGTCGCTTTCTTTTACTTAGGTAGAAACCAACGATAACACAATGCACATGTGCCATTTTTTCTGCTTCGTTGAACCATTGGAACGACCGCCACGCAAATAGAATTTGTAAATGGTAATGGGACATTAACGGATACCACAATGGGGCTTCTAAGTCTCCCTGAACAATACTATTTGTAGAAACGAAAGCCGCTGTAATGCTTTTCTTGCCTTCCATGTATTCAGCAGCTTTTGCATACCAAGCGCAAACAAAGTCAAGCTTTCCCTGCTTATCCCACAGTTTTGTTCCATCGGAAAGACGACTCGGCATAGCATGCCGCAGACTTGCTTTCTGCTCATTGTTCATCTTCTTTGCCCCTTGGAATGGTGGGTTACCTATGATATATGTCTCTGTACTGGATTTACGTTTCAACACCTCGTCCCAATCCACGAGCAGTGCATCTGCCTGCATCACATTGGTATTCTTTTCCAATGGCAGCGGGTCAATGTTACAATGCAGTACCCTTTTGGTTTCCTGTATCAACTGACATTCGGCAATCCATAGTGAAGCACGGGCAACCGAGGCTGCAAAATGATCAATCTCAATACCGAAGAATTGCCCCATGCGAACTTTACATGGGTCTTGATTCTCCATGACGGCATCGTGATAAAACTCAAGCTCACTTTCTATGGCTAACAATTCGAGAGCGTGCAGAGATTTGTAGGTTTCTGTCAGGAAGTTGCCGCTTCCGCAAGCAGGGTCGAGGAATCGCATAGAAGACAATCGATCTCGAAAAGACTCAAGTTTTGCGTACTTTACATCCTTCTTGCCTTTAGTATCAATAGGCAAGGATATAATGTTCTCAAGTTCTTCTTTCAGGTCATCCATAAACAGTGGGTCAATCACCCGATGGATATTTGAAGGGGTTGTGTAGTGCATACCGCCCGATTCACGTACCTCTCTGTCTACCGTACTTTCAAAGATACAGCCGAAGTTGGTGGGTGAAATCTCACTCCAGTCAAAAGTCTCATCGGTGTCCTTCAACTTCAGGTCCCAAGCACTTTTCAATATATCGAAAGCCGCTTTGTTGATGGCAGGTGTTTCGTATCGATCGGCATTGTTGAAGAGACCACCATCCACATATGGGAACTGCTGAACTTCCACATCAGCCAGTTTGTAATACTCACGGCGTTTAGGGTCGGTCATATCGAGCCAAAAGAACAGTGCATCGAATTTCTTGCTAAGGTCTTTGGCATTAAACTTATCTAAGAATGTACGGAACTGACCGTCATCGAAGATACCAGCATCTTCTGCAAACAAACAGAACACAACGCGGACACAGAACATATTCAACGATTGTAGTTCGCTCTTAGTCCACTCTTTCTTGCTCGCATAAATGGTATCATACAGATTGCGAATGAATTCACTGGCAGTACTCGAAACGCGTTCTTCACGCTTTTCGTCTACATAACCTTCTGGCCTATACGGTTCAACTAAGAACTTTAAGTCGCGCCAACGTGAAGGCAACTCTTCAAGCATGATGCTTTTGACGGGGGCATTCTTGTGATAACTGTCCCAAATACGAAATTCCTTGAAATTGCAAGCTATCACATAACGTCCTTGGTCAGGTGTGTCTAAATTATTATAATAGCGAATAGCTTGCTCCATTGGAGTAAGCTCCATAGGTTTGCCATTTGCATCCTTATCACTCTGTTTCAGTTTCGCATCAAGATTAACGTTATTGCTTTTCTGCTCAATGACAACCTTTGATGTTTTAACACGAATATCAATGCGTTTAGTGGTACCTTCAAATTTTACTTTAGATTGTGGCTCAATCTCTTTTCGTGCCTTGGATACAGCAAATACATCTTCAAGCAGGTCCTCCCAGAACTCCGTATAGTCCTTGTCTTCCTTGCCCCGATTTTTCCATTCGGCTACAAACTTCTGTGCAGCCTTCTTTATCTCTGATTGTTTGGGTTTAGCCATTTCAATTTTTCAATATATCTTTGCAAAGATACGAAGAATTTGTAAAAAATAAAAATCTCTTCCTGAACTTTTACACATTATTAATGGAAAATTGTGGTTCTGAATACTCTTTCTTATACTGTATCGCCAGCATGGTGAGGTCGTCGCTCTGCTCGGCTGCACCAGCAAAGAAGTGGACAGCAGCACTCATACGCTGAATGAGCGGCATGGGCTGATATTCGCCCTTGGCCAACTGCTCTTCTGCCAACTGCAGAATGCGTTCGTCGCCAAACTGCTGATGAAGCGCATTCTCTGCCTCGTTGAGACCATCGGTAAAAAGGAAGATGGTGGTTCCTGGAACGATAGTCGTTTCCTGCATGACGAAGTTCCAGTCCATGAGACCAATGGGGAGGTTGGACTCGCAAGGCAGCACACCTACACCCTGCCCTATCAGCAGCGGCGCATCGTGGCCCGCATTGCAGTAGCTGAGATGGCCCGTCTGCAGGTCAAGGACACCAATGAACATCGTCACAAACATGTTCATCTCGTTGCCGTCGCTCATCGACTCATTCAAGGCCTTGGCAATGATGTGAGGTTCTGGAACATGGGCAGAGACATTGCGGAACAGCGAACGTGCCACAGCCATGAACATAGAGGCAGGAACACCCTTACCACTGACATCACCAATGCAGAAGAAGAGCTTCTCGTCGCGGATATAGAAGTCGAAGAGGTCGCCACCAACGGCCCTGGCAGGTGTCAGTTGGCCGTAGATATCAATATCGTCGCGCTCAGGATATGGCGGGAACGTCTTGGGCAGCATCGACATCTGGATGCTATGGGCAATGTTCAACTCACTCTCGATGGTGGCCTTCTCGGCAGTGGTGGTCTTCAGCTGCTCGGTATAATCAGACAGCGACTGCTGCATCTTTTCGAAGGAGTCGCGCAACTGGTGTATCTCGTCACGACTCTTCATGGGTGGCAGGTGAGAGTTGAAGTTACCCTTGGCCACATCGTTGGCAGACAGCGCCAGCAAACGGATGGGCAGAGAGGCTTTCCTTATCGCACTACGGCCAGCAGCCATCACCACCAGCATGCCAATGATGATGAAGAAAGACATGAATACGACAAAGAGATACGAAAGAATATCCATCAGCACCGTTGGGAAAGCCAGACCAATGGTCCACGGCGCGTATTTGACGGGGTGAGTGGTGACAAAGACTTCCACATCATCCACTGACAGTTCCTGACTAGATGTCTTATCCTCTCTTGACTTTAGAATCTTTGGACAAACACCATCTGGGTCGGCAGTGACATTGTCTTGAAGCTTCTGATGGATGATACGCTCCTGTATGGGATGCGACAAGAAGGTTCCAGCTGAATCGACGACAAAGAAATAGGGTAAGAACTCATTGTCCTTGTCCTTCGACCTTAACGTTTCCAGCTTTTCACTAAACCAAATGAGAGACATATCTACGCCCAGAACGGCGACAACACGCTGCTGGCGGTCGTGGATGGGAACAAGGTAAGACACCAATGCCGTCTGCCCGTCCGTACCCCCAAAGAAGGGAGTGGACCAATAACTGCTATCCTTGGCAACAGCCTCAACAAACCAGTCTTCATGAAGATAATCATGGTCCGCGTTGCCAACAGTCATCGTCTCAATAGTGACACTGTCGCGACGCACAGCATAAGGACAGAACCAATGGCCTTTCTGTGGATAATAGTCAGCCACAAAACTGATGCCACAGCTGCGGATACGAGTATTGGTACGCAGCATACCCTCCATGATGTCGTACAACTTATCGGGATTGTCGAGGTTGTCCTCAATGTAAGGAGCCGTATTGACCGAGGCCACATAGACATCTGAGGCAATGCGACGCACCGTCTCATACTTGCCACTTAACAACTCTTTTGTAAACAGTTTAGAGGCGTAATCGGTAGCCTTGAAGCTTGTCCAGAAGAGAAGCAACGTCGGTATGCCCATGAAGATGAGCATGAGAAGCATGATACGACGTGTCAGACGCTTACCAAAGGATATGGGATATGGATTGGTTGACTTCTTCCTGAATATGTTCAACAGGTTTTTAAACATGGTTTCTTACTAGTTTTTACGTTAGTTCTTCAGGCATCTCTTCGTCCAGATGATTGGCCCACAGGTATTTCTTCGTCTCACGGGCTGCCACACCACTCAACAGCAGGAGTGCGATGAGGTTAGGAATAGCCATCAGTGCATTCATGCAGTCGGCAATGTTCCAGATGATGTCGAGATTGATAATACTGCCAAAGAACAGGGCGACGATATAGAGGATGCGATAGAAACGGTTGATGCGGTTTCCCTCAATGTAGTTGACGGCACTCTCGCCATAGTAGCTCCACCCTAGAATGGTGCTGAAGGCAAAGGTCAGAATGCCAAAGGTGAGCAAGGGAGCACCAACGTATGGAATTTTAGAGAAGGCCACCTTCGTCAAGGCGCCACCGTCGGCATAGCTGATGTCTGGATAGGCCAGAATGCTGCTGACAAGTACCAGGCCCGTCAGTGCACAGATGACAACGGTATCCCAGAAGGTGCCCGTACTGCTGACCAAGGCCTGACGGACGGGATTGCGCGTCTGGGCAGCTGCAGCGACGATGGGCGCTGAACCCATACCGCTTTCGTTAGAGAACAGTCCACGGGCAATACCATAGCGGGCAGCCATGATGACTGTTGCACCCACAAAACCTCCACCTGCTGCTGAGGGGTTAAAGGCTGCATCGACAATCAGCTGGACAGCGGGCCAGACATAGTCGTGATTGATGCAGAGAATGACCACACAGCCCACGACATAGAGCACCGCCATAAAGGGCACGAGGACGGTGCATACACGAGCTATGGCCTTGACACCGCCAAGGATGACTGCCGCCGTCAGCAGACAAACAATAATGCCTACGACCCACTGTTCGATGCCAAAGGTTTCGTGGGCCATCAGGGCAATACTGTTTGCCTGTACGGTACAGCCAATACCAAAGGAGGCTAATGCGGTGAAGACGGCAAAGAGAATGGCCAGCCACTTCATGTTCAGGCCACGCTCCAAGGCATACATCGGACCACCATACATGCGTCCGTTGTCGGCCTTGACGCGGTATTTCACTGCCAGCAGTCCTTCGGCATATTTCGTCGACATGCCGAAGATACCCGTCAGCCAGCACCACAAGACGGCGCCAGGACCTCCTAGGGCCACAGCTGTTGCTACGCCAACGATATTACCAGTACCTATGGTTGCCGCCAGTGCAGTGGCTAAGGCGCCAAACTGACTGACATCACCTGCAGCACCAGGGTCTTTCTTCACTGACAGACGGATGCCTGTGAACAACTTCCGTTGTGGGAAGCGCAGTCGGACGGTCAGGAACACATGGGTTCCCAACAGCAGGACTATCATCGGCCATCCCCACAGGAAGTCGCTGACGAGTGAGAAAAACGCATTAATCGTTTCCACGCAGTCACATTATATCTTACGAAAACTTGATAGTTCCCTGGATAGGCTCCGGCTGTGCCTCCTGCTTCTGCTGGGGTTCCTCACCGCTGGCCTGCTGGTAGATGCTATCGAGTATCTCGCGGGTACGCTTGTAGGTGGGCGTCTGCTCTACGGCAGAGATGACGTCGTCGTTGTCCAAGTCCTCATGGCGGAACAGGAAGATGTGAGGACGACGCTTGTAGCGCTTGCTGGAGCCATCGCCACCATAGAAGCGGTTACGACGGTCCTGACGCTGAGCTTCCTTCTCCTGCTCAGCAGCGATACGCGTTGCCTCTTCCTGCGTGTTATGACGCTGACGGTGACTTGACATACCGTCGACGCTGTCGATACCGAAGCCCGTAGCGAGAATGGTGACCTTCACCTTCTTACCCAGTTCGGGGTCGGTGGCCAAGCCCCACTTAATCTCGAAGTCGTTGCCAAACTTACCCATGAAGTCGTTGACATCGTTCATCTCCTCCATCATCAGCGACTCCTTGCCATCCTTACCGCCAGAGAACGAGATGGAGAGCAGGATCTTCTTGGAGTTGAAGACGTCGTTCTCGTTAAGCAACGGAGAGTTCAGAGCGTCCTCAATGGCCTTGCGCACACGACCTTCGCCCTCGCCGTAACCCGTAGACATGATAGCCACGCCACCATCTTTCAGCACGGTCTTCACATCGTTGAAGTCGAGGTTGATGAGTCCGTGAACGGTGATGATCTCAGCGATAGACTTAGCAGCCACGCTCAGCGTGTCGTCGGCCTTGCCGAAAGCATCGAGCACGGTCAGCTCAGGATAGATTTCACGCAGACGTTCGTTGTTGATAACCAACAGCGCATCGACGTGCTTCTGCATCTCCTCAACACCATCGAGTGCCTGGTCAATCTTGCGGTCACCCTCGAAACGGAAGGGAATGGTGACAATACCTACCGTCAGAATGCCCATCTCCTTAGAGACACGGGCAATGACTGGGGCAGCACCAGTACCAGTACCACCACCCATACCGGCAGTGATAAACGCCATACGGGTGCCATCCGTGAAGAGGCCCTTGATGTCCTCCAGACTCTCCTCAGCAGCAGCACGGGCACGCTCAGGACGGTTACCGGCACCAAGACCCTCCTTACCCAGTTGCAGATGAACGGGGACAGGCGAATCATTGAGTGCCTGATTATCTGTGTTACACAGAACGAAGGTTACATCGTGAATGCCTTCACGATACATGTGGTTGACAGCATTGCCGCCACCGCCACCAACACCAATCACCTTGATGATGCTGTTCTCCTTTTCGGGTTCACCGAAGTCGAGCAATATGTTGTTGTCCATAGTTTTTCTTTTTTCGATATTACGATATTTCGAAGTTTCGATATTTCGATGTTTCGAAGTGTTATTCTTCCTCCTTGACGATTTCGGTGGCAGCCTTCTTCAGCCAGCGTCCGAACTTATTCCAGGTGCTGTTGCGACGACGCTCCTCAGCCTCCTCGCGGGCCTTACGCTCAGCCTCCTCGCGAGCGAGACGCTCCTCTTCCTCCTTCTTGAGGCGGGCTTCCTCTTCGGCCAGACGCTTCTCTTCAGCGGTACGTACCACACCTGCAGGCGTCTCTGTGGCCGTACGGGCACGACGCTGTTCGGGGGTATCGCCAGTTCCTTGGCGCTGTGTTGCGAAGAGGTCGCCATTAGGATCGTACTCACCACCAGCACAGTTGATATCACCCTTGGCCAACAGACCCAGAACGGTGTTCATGCGTCCGTCACGAGCCGTCACCTCATTGATCTGCGACGTGATGGTCTGCGTCACGAACTTAGCAATACGGATTTTGTCAATATGGGTGTAGTTCTGGAAGGCTTTCTCAATTTCTTTCATGTTCGAGCCACCACCCGTAAGGATGATACCTCCCAGGAGCTTGTCGCAGTAGTCCTCAGGAACCTGACACCATACATTGGCGATAATCTCCTCCAGACGACCTTCGACAATCTCAATGAACTTGCGGCACTCCACCTGACGGTCGGCGTCGATAGAGTACTTCATGTTGTTGTCGATGTCGTTGTTCTCGGTATAGGCACTGCCATACTTAATCATCATCTGTTCGGCAGCACGCTCCTCCATCTGGAGTGAGGCAATGTCCTTGACGATGTTGTTGAAGCCCAGAGGGATGACAGCCAGATGACGCAGGATATTCTTCGAATAGACACTGACAGTAGTCGTATCAGCACCCAAGTCAACAAGGGCACATCCTGAGCGACGCTCAGCCTCTGTCAGCACACTGTCAGCAAGTGCCAAGGGAGCGAGATACATCTCTGCGACATTGATGCCTGCATTCTCAAAACACTTGTTGAGGTTCTTGTAGAAGCTCTTGCGCTGAAGGATGTTCAGGAAGTTACCTTCAATGCGGCTACACTGAATGCCTACAGGGTCGAGCTGGTACTGAGCATCAACCTTGTACTCCTGAACGGCAGCATCGAGAATTTCCTGGTCGGGATAATTAACGTTGCGGTTGGCATCCATCAGTTCAATAACCATGTCTTGCGTAACAACAGTATCGTCAGGAAGATTCCTGTCGATAACGTTGTGCACAGAGCGGATAGACTGACCAGCCACACCCACATAGACCTGTGTGATGGTCGTCTTCAGTTGTTTCTCCAGACGATTGACGATGGACGTCAGACTCTGGGCAGTTTTGTCGATGTTGTAAACCACACCCTTACGGATAAACGACGAAGAGTCTTCCTTGACACAGGCCAGCACCTGAATGCTGCCGTCAAGGTTCTTCTTACCCGCGATACCGGTCATCTTGGATGACCCCAGCTCGATTGCTACAATAAAATCCTTTGGCATCTCTAATATATATGTTTGTTATATTATCTTTTCTTGCAAATAATCTGATTGTCGAACTCGACATTAATATAGGAGTACTTGTTCCAGCCTGCCTTGAAGAGTCCATATTTATAGAACTTCTCCAGACGCGTCAGCTTGCGTTCAAGGTTAGAGGGACTACCGAGGTAAACGATATGGTCACCAACACGTGGCACCATCTCGATAGAACCGTCGGCCAACACATTGAGCTGCTCTACCTGATTGCCCCAAAGGGGAGTCTGTAGCAGATAGCAGCCGATATCTTTCAACACCTTTTGGGCGTATTTCTGTTGAATGGCTCCTGTGGCAACAACCAGGTTGCTGGCAAAGTGGGTGTTCGGCATGATGTTACCATGCTCGTCGACATAATAATCGTCACCATTGTCTGCCTTGACACGGATAACGGGCAGGCGCTGGTCAACAGTGATGTTAACGTGGCCTGTCTGCGTCTTATAGCACTGTGCATTCTTGACGAACGGGTTCTTCTTCAACTGCTCTTCAATGACACGCACGTCAACACTGCTCATTTGGTCACCGATAGGGTAGCAACGTGCACGCTGCAGTAGCGTCTTGATTTCTTCCTGGTCCAGGAAACCCTTTACAGAGCCATCCTCGATATAGATATTCACCTCACGACATACATTACTTGACTCATCAGGGCAATTGAATGCCGTGATGGCCAGTACAAGGTAGACTGTCAGTGCAATGTCGGCCAGTACAAGAGCGGTATTTTTCCAGTTGATTGTCACAGTGAATATTTGTCTTTAAGGATTCTTGCCAGCTCAGGAACCTGATTATCGAGGTCACCGGCACCTAGGACGATGAGTACGTCGAAATCATGCTCTTTAACAAACGGAATGACCTGATCTTTCTGGACGATTTGTTTCTCGATGCCAGGACGCAGGTTGTCGTAGATGAGTTCGGAGGTCACACCAGGAATGGGAGCCTCGCGAGCAGGATATATCTCGGTGAGGATGACCTCATCGAGCAGACTCAGCGCATCAGCAAAGTCGTGATAGAAGTCGCGCGTACGAGTATACAGATGTGGTTGGAAGATGGCCGTAATCTTACGGTTCTTATACAACTCACGGATGCTTCGTGCACTCTGCAGGATCTCCTTCGGATGGTGGGCATAGTCACTGAGGAACACGAGCTTATCTGTCTTAATCTTGAAGTCGAAGCGACGCTCCACACCGCTGTAGGTCATCAGACCAATACGCAGTTCCTCAGCAGTACATCCTGCCAATTGTGCCATCGCCATCGCAGCAATGCCGTTCTCGATATTGATGGGGACGGGCTGACCGAGTTCAATGTCCTTTACCGATTCGATGGGTGAGACGAAGTCGAAGGTGATCTCGCCGTTCTCGATACGGATATTCTCTGCATGGAAGTCACCCTCAGTCAGTGCATAGTCGTAACGACGTACGCCAGCGGGCAGGTTCTCCTTCATCTCCAGTCCACGATGGATAATCAGGGCACCCTCGGGTTGGATGAGTTCTGTATAGTGACGGAAACTCTCCAAGTAGGCCTCCTTGGTACCATAGATATCCAGATGGTCGGGGTCTGTCGAGGTGATAACAGTCATAAAGGGTGACAGCCAATGGAACGAGCGGTCGAACTCGTCTGCCTCGATAACCACATAATCTGAGTCGGAGAGAATGTAGTTCGTGCCGTAGTTCTTGGAGATACCACCCAGGAAAGCATTGCAGTCCAGATGACTCTGGTGCATGATGTGAGCACACATCGTCGAGGTAGTCGTCTTGCCGTGGGTACCAGCAACACACAGTCCCTTGTGCTGACGGGTCAGCGTACCCAATACCTGTGCACGCTTCTGTATCTCGAAACCATTCTCACGGAAATAAACGAGTTCCTTATGGTCGGCAGGGATGGCTGGTGTATAGATGACGAGACAGTTCTCCTTCTGACGACAAGTATGTGGTATCTCGTCGACATTCTCCTCATAGTGGATGAGCATGCCTTCTTTCTCCAGTTGGCGGGTCAGCGTACTGGGTGTCTTGTCGTAGCCGGCAACGACCAAACCACGCTTGATGAAATAACGGGCGATGGCACTCATGCCGATGCCACCGGCCCCTACAAAATATACTGCTTTGATATCTTTCAGTTCCATTGATCAGTTATCATTTATCAATTATCATTTATCATTTAGCGATGCGCCAGTTTAATGACTTCCTTGGCAATAATGTCTGCGGAGTCAGGCAATGCGAGCTTCAGGATGTTCTCACGAAGGCTCTTCAATTGGGCGGCATTCGTAACGGTGTCAACAGCCATAGGCAACAGCAGCCTGTCGGCTTCGCGGTCTTTGACATAGAGGGCGGCCTGCTTATTGACAAGTGCCATTGCATTCTTGGTCTGATGGTCTTCGGCGACATTGGGTGAAGGTACCAAAATAACAGGTACACCCAACAGACAGAACTCGCTGATGCTACCCGCTCCTGCACGACTGATAACAAGGTCAGCAACCTTATAGGCAGCACCCATATCAGCGATGAAGTCAGTGACTAGCAGATTGTCTGGTTTAATATCTTTCAGTCGCTCTGCAATCTCAAGACTATAATAATTACCTGTCTGCCAGACGAATTGTATGTCGCTATACTGCTTGATTAAATCCAAATGCTGCAACACGCTCTCATTGATGGTGCGAGCACCCAGTGATCCACCAACCAACAGGATGGTCTTTTTCTGAGGGTCGAGGCCAAAGGTCTTGGCTGCAGCTTCACGAGTGATGGTGGTATCAAGCAACTGCTGACGGACGGGGTTGCCTGTCAGCATAATCTTCTCTGCAGGGAAGAAACGTTCCATACCCTCATAGGCCACACAAATCTTTGCTGCCTGCTTGGCAAGGGTCTTATTGGCTAGTCCGGCATAGCTATTCTGCTCCTGCAACAGCGTAGGAATGCCCAGTGCATTGGCAGCACCCAGAGCAGCACTACTGGCATAGCCTCCCACACCGACAGCAACCTGTGGCTGGAACTGACGGAGCAGCTTCTTAGCCATGTGCTTGCTACGCAGATAATCAATGGCGACACCAATATTGCCAGGTTTCCACAATGGACGCAGGAAACCGCGGATGGGCAGTCCCTCAATATCGTAACCTGCTGCTGGCACACGCAACATCTCCATACGACCTTGTGCGCCAACAAACAATATTTTTGCATCAGGGCGCAAGGCCTTGATGGCATTGGCGATAGAGATGGCCGGGAAGATATGTCCACCCGTACCGCCACCACTGATAATGACTCTTAACTCCTTTTCTTCCATATGTTTCTTAACTTCTTCTATCTTCTTCTACTTCGTCTTCCTTCTTCATCTTTGCCGAGCGACTAACACTCAGTATCGCGCCGATATAGGCACAGTTGATGATGGTCGATGTACCACCCTTAGAGATGAGTGGCAAGGGCTGACCAGTAACAGGTGCCAAACCAACAGCCACCATCATGTTAAACGTAGCCTGAATGACCAGCAACAGTCCCAAGCCCATGGCCAGGAATGCGGGGAAATTGTTCTCACACTTACTGGCAATACGTGCACAACGATAGAGCAGAAAGATGTACAGGCACATGACGACAAAGGCACCGACAATCCCTAACTCCTCGATGATGATGGCATAGATAAAGTCAGAGAAGGCCTGCGACAGGAAGTCACGCTCGGTACTCTTGCCAGGACCCTTGCCGATGACGCCACTAGACACGATGGCGATATTGGCATGAGCCACCTGTGCATCTTTGTCGAGGTCATATTCCTGAGGCGATGGCTTGGGTTTGCCAAACTTCATGATACGGCTCTTCCACGTGTCAGCACGGTGGAACATTTTCTCAATGGCATTCTTTTTCTTCGGCTGCTCCTCTACCACCTGTTCGGTCTGTGCCAATTGTGCCTCCTCATCGCTGGTATCGTGACCGACAAGCATGACCATAGAGAGGGCAAAGACCACAAAGATGATGATGACTGCTGCTAGCTTCGCCAACTGACGGATGGGTACCAAACCAATGAACATCATCAGATAAACCACCGCAAAGAGCATGGCAGCTGTTGAGAGGTTCTCTAAGCCTATCAGAAAACAGGCCGGTAGCGTGAGACGCATAATCCATTTGAAGGTATTCTTGTCGGCACCGTCTTCACGCTGCATAGCAGCCAGCACCTGAGCCACAGCCAGTACAATGGTTCCCTTAGCAATCTCTGAGGGTTGGAAGGTAAAGCCAAACAAACTAATCCAACGACCTGCATCACCCACCTTGGTACCTGCCAGCAATACCCATAGTAGGGTGACAGCTGAGATAAGCATCAGGAAGGGCGTCATGAGTTTGAAATAACGGCAAGGGATATTCAAAGTGATGATGGCTACCAGCACACCTACCAGAATGGTTCCGGCATGATAGACAATAGGGCCAATATAGTTCTGGCTCTTATAGGTGAGTCCGCTGGATGCCGAGAACACCTCGACGATACTCACCATGCAGAGGAAGAAGAAGATCATCCAGACGACCTTGTCTCCCTTGAAGATATTGCCTATTTTCTTATTCATCTTTACGTTCTTACCTTTTAAAGGTTCCTTGCCAATTCCTTGAACTGTTCACCACGGTCTTCCATGTTCTTAAAGAGGTCGAAGCTGGCACAGCAGGGTGACAGCAATACCGTCATTCCGGGCTCTGCCATCTCGTAGCAGGCCTGCACGCACTCCTTCATAGAGTGGGTGTCGCGCACAGGGATGCCCAATGCGTCAAAGTTGTCATGCAACTTCTGGTTGTCAGCTCCGAGGTACACCAGACCAGCGCACTTCTCCTTAACGAGGGGTTTAATAGGGTCATAGTCATTGCCCTTGTCCTTACCACCGATGATGAGGATGGTCTTGGTCTTCATAGACTCCAGTGCATACCAGCAGGCATCGACATTGGTGGCCTTTGAGTCATTGACATACTGCACGCCACGAACGGTGCAAACCTTCTCCAAGCGATGCTCCACGCCAGGGAAGTCACCGAGCGACTGACGGATAATCTCCTTTTTGATGCCAGCAATATTGGTAGCAATACCTGCTGCCAGCGAGTTGTATATATTGTGCTTGCCCGTAAGACTGAGGGCTTCCTGCTCCATATTGAACGGCTCCGGCTGTTCAATGGTGTACTGTCCGGCCTCGATATAACCGATAGAACCTTTCTCCTTCAGCTCAGAGAACGGATACTGGATGGCCTTGATGTCGTACTTCTCCAACTCCTTCTTGATGATGGGGTCGTCGTTCCAATAGATGAAGGCATCCTGCGCGGTCTGATTCTGGATGATTCGCATCTTGGCATCGACATAGTTCTGCATCTTGAAGTCGTAACGATCCAGATGATCAGGCGTGATATTCAGCAGAATGGCGATGTTGGCACGGAAGTCGTACATATTGTCCAACTGGAAAGAACTAAGTTCAATGACATAGTAGGCATGAGGGTCCTCAGCCACCTGCAGTGCCAGCGAGTTGCCGATATTGCCAGCGAGACCGACATCATAACCGGCATTCTTGAAGATATGATAGATTAGGCTGGTGGTAGTGGTCTTGCCGTTAGAACCAGTGATGCAGATCATCTTCGAGTCGGTATAGCGTCCTGCAAACTCTATCTCACTGATGATGCCGATGCCACGCTCCTTGATCTTCACTATCATTGGTGCGGTATCGGGAATACCAGGACTCTTGATAATCTCGTCAGCAGTGAGAATCTTCTCCTCAGTGTGTTGGCCTTCCTCCCATGCTATCTGATGGTCGTCAAGCATCTTCTTATACTTGTCGTTTATCTTCGACATGTCACTGACAAACACCTCGAAACCCTGCTTCTTAGCCAGAACAGCTGCTCCTGCGCCGCTCTCACCGGCTCCTAATATGACAATCTTACTCATATCTACTTTAACTTCTTTAACTCCTTTAACTTCTTTAACTTCTTTAACTCCTTTAACTCCTTTAACTTCATCTCACCTTCAGGGTGATAATCGTTAATGCTGCCAATATAATCGTTACAATCCAGAAACGGATGGTTATCTTCGACTCATGGAAGGGGCGACGCGGCCAACCCTTGAGGATATAGGTGCTGGTGGCATCGAGCTGTGAGTCGAGACGACGGAAAGTGTCGTGGATAGGGGTTGCGCGGAACACGCGCACACGCTTACCTTTTCTCTTCTGTATCTTAAACCACTGGGTCTGGATGATGACACTCAGACTCTCGATAAAGAAGATGCCGCACAGTATTGGAAGCATCAACTCCTTGTGGATGATAACGGCACAGACACCAATGATACCACCGATGGCCAACGAACCTGTATCGCCCATGAACACCTGGGCGGGATAGGCATTGTACCACAGGAAACCAATCATGGCACCGACGAAGGCGGCCAAGAATACTACCAACTCCTGCGACTGTGGGATATACATAATATCGAAATAGGCCGCATAGACAATGTGTGACGACACATAGGCAAAGATTGCCAATGCCACACCGATGATAGCTGAATTACCTGCACACATACCATCCATACCATCGTTGAGGTTGGCTCCATTTGATACGGCCGTAACAACCAGGATGGTCATAAAGACGAACAACACCCAACCAGCAGCAACCTTATACTTTCCACAGAACGACATCACATCTGAATAGTTCAGGTTGTGATTCTTGATGAACGGAATGGTGGTCTTCAGCGACTTGACGGCATTGGGATTGTGTTTGATGACGACCTCCTTATTCTGCTGAGGTACAGACACATTCTCTCGTACCACTGCATCAGGACTCAGCCATAGCGTCAAGCCAACGATAAAGCCTATCGACAACTGACCGATAATCTTATAGCGCCCACTCAAACCTTCCTTATTTTTCTTGAAAATCTTGATATAGTCATCCATGAAGCCCAGGAAGCCCAACCATAATGTTGTACCAATCATCAGTAGAAGGTAGATGTTACGCATACGACCCAACAGGATGACAGGTACTAAGATAGCAACAATAATGATGATGCCACCCATGGTAGGCACGCCCTTTTTCTCTACACCAAATGGATCGATACTTGGGTCACGGGCTGTCTCCGAGATGTTGCGACGCTTCATCCACTTGACAAAGTACTCGCCAAACCATGCCGAAATAACCAACGACAAGATAAGGGCCAACAACGCACGGAACGAGATGTACGACCAGATGTGAGCACCTGGTATGTTGAATTGTTCGAGGAATCTGAAGATGTAATATAGCATATTCTTTCTCTTTTTTCGATATTACGTTATAACGTTATTTCGTTATTACGAGAGGCCAAAGATTTCACGAACGACCTCGCGGTCATCAAAGTGGTGTTTCACCCCCTTAACCTCCTGATAGTCCTCATGACCCTTACCGGCAATGAGAATAACATCGCCCTTCTCAGCCATCATAGCGGCAGTACGGATAGCCTCCTTGCGGTCAACAATGCTGACAACCTTCTTCATCTGTTTCTGGTCAAGACCTGCCAACATGTCGTTGATGATGTCCTGAGGTTCCTCAAAACGAGGATTATCGGAAGTGATGATAACACGGTCGCTCTGCTTGACAGCCTCCTGAGCCATCAGCGGACGCTTACCTTTATCACGGTTACCACCAGCACCACAGACAGTAATAATCTTACCTTGCTTACCCTCCATCACCTCGTGGATTGCATTGAGCACATTCTCCAGGGCATCGGGGGTATGGGCGTAGTCAACTACGGCTGTCACACCTTCTTCTGAGCGAATCGGTTCCAAGCGTCCTGCAACACTCTTCAACGTGCTGAGCACAACGAGGATGTCCTCTGGCTTCTTGCCCAGCATGACAGCAGCGCCATAGACGGCCAACAGGTTAGACACATTGAACTTACCAATAAACTGTACGCCAACCTCCTGACCATTGATTTCCAGATACATACCTTCAAAATGGCACTCGATGATGCGGGCACGGAAGTCAGCCATGCGCTGTACGGAGTACGTCTTCACCTGTGCCTTACAGTTCTGTACCATCACGCTGCCGTTCTTGTCGTCGGCATTGGTAATGGCGAAAGCATCCTTGCCAAGTCCATCGAAGAAAGCCTTCTTGGCATCACGGTAGTTCTCAAAGGTCTTATGGTAGTCCAGATGGTCGCGGGTAAGGTTGGTAAACAAGCCACCAGCAAACTTCAATCCACCAATACGCTGTTGGGCGATGGCGTGGCTGGAGCATTCCATAAAGGCATATTCACAACCTGCCTCTACCATCTGGTGCAACAACTTGTTCAATTCAATAGGGTCTGGGGTCGTATGGTCGGCAGGAATAGCCTCACCCTCGATGTAGTTGCACACCGTAGAGAGCAGACCACACTTATGGCCGAACTTACGGAACATATTATACAATAAGGTCGCGATGGTCGTCTTACCATTGGTACCAGTAACACCCACCAGCTTCAGCTGTTGTGAGGGCTCGCCATAGAACACCGTAGCCACAGGGCCCACGGCAGCCTCCGTAGAAGCCACCTGCACATAGGTGACGTGCTCAGCGGTTTTGTCGCTGAGATCCTCGGGCATATCCTCGCACAGCACAGCCACAGCCCCCAGCTCCAATGCTTTGGGAATAAAGCGGTGACCATCTGTCTGTGTGCCTTTGATAGCCACAAAGAGATGTCCCTTCTCAATCTTGCGTGAATCGATGTTCACACCAGTGATGTCTACTTCAGCATTACCAACTATGGCAATAGGCTTAACGTACTTCAGCAGTTCACTTAATCTCATATACCTTATTATATTATATAGTGTTTTTTATTCTAATGTTAACAGACACTCGCCGTTCTTGACAACGGCACTACCGACAGGAAGACTCTGATGCTTCACCTTACCACGGCCATGCAGTTTAACTCGTAGGCCATAGGTTTCCAACAGATAGACAGCATCCTTGGCACCCATCCCCGTCACATCGGGAACCGTGGTGTCACTGACCTTGGTCTTTGACAGGGCTACACCATCGTGACGACGCTCCGCACTACCCCAGATAGGATTACCATTCGAGTAGCTGCCACCCCAGTGTTTATTGGTCTTTACACCCAGATCAGAGAGGACCTGACTGGCAGCGGCAATATTTCCGTTTTTCACATCGGGAATAACGACAGAATGCTCATCATGGGCATCGTCAACACGCATCTTCAGATGACGAGCCATCACACCCTCAGCAATATGGTGGAAGACGACACCACTCATACCACCACCTGATGCTGGCAGACCGGTCTTCTTGATACAGACAATACACGTGTAGCGAGGGTCGTCGGCTGGGAAGTAGCCAGAGAACGACAGCCAATAGCGGGTAACACCTGAATGGTAGCTACCATGCTGGTCTGCAACCTGTGCGGTACCAGTCTTACCAGCCACCTTAAACAGCGGAGAACCTGCTTTTCGTCCTAGACCTTGGCTGACTACATGTTCCAGAATGGTCTGCATGGTCTTGATAGCCTGTGGCTTGGCAATACGTTCTTTGATGACCTCTGGCTCAAACTCGGCAATGGTCTCACCGTTCTTGACAATCTTCTTGACAAAGCGTGGACGCATCATCTTACCATTGTTGGCGATGGCATTATAAAACGTCACCGTATTGATAGGTGCAATCTGCGTCTCATAACCAATAGACATCCAGGGCAGGGCCGTCTTGCTCCAGTTCTCATACTGGCCACGCTTATTCTTGTGGGGCATGCGGATACGAGGAGGCAGATAACCCACCAATGGCAGTTTCAGGTCTTCATGAATACCAACGCGGTAGAGTCCCTTGACATAACGCTCAGGCTCCTTGCCATAGAACTTATCAATGACATGACTGACACCGATATTTGAACTGACCTCCAGCGTACGGGCTACATTGATATCGCCATAGCCACCACGACGCCAGTTATGGTCTTTCATCCAACGGCCGTGCATTTCCTGAACACCACTACCCGTATGGATGACATAGCTGGTGTCCACAACAGCATCGTCGAGGGCCACAAGGAATGAGGCGACTTTGAATACGGAACCAGGCTCGCAACGATAGCTGATAGCACTGTTCACGGCCTCTGCATATTGGTAGTTTTCAGGACTGTCACCCATGCGCATCATATTGACAATAGCCTTCACGTCACCCGTCTTCACTTCCATGAGGATAGCAACACCCATCTCACCATTGACGAGTTTCAGCTCGTCTATCAATGCACGTTCAGCGATATCCTGCATGTTGACATCGATGGTAGTGACAATATCGGCGCCATCGACAGGCAGCATGACAGGGATATTCATGTACTTATTAAGCACCTTACGACGACCCGTGATACCTGGTGTACCACGCAGGATAGAGTCGTACGACATCTCCAAACCGAAGTAAGCAGAGTCCTTGGCACCGAACAAACCGCCAATGGTACGCTTAGCCAGCGAACCGAAGGGGCGGTTGCGCGAGTTATAGATTTCCTCCGTAAAGCCACTCTTGTTCTTCGACATATTGAAGAAGGGGAGTTGCTTCACCTCCATATAGGTATTGTAGTCGATGCGCTTCGGCCAGATATTCCACCAGCGGGAACCCATCTTCTGCTGACCAGTCTTCTTGTCGTACACCATCTTGTGGCGACCTTCCTCCAAATTGGCCTTGAACTCCTCGGCCGTACGCGTGGGGAATATACGGTGTAGTCCCTCACAGACAGAATCCACCTTGTCCAACCATAACGAGTCGTCCTCGAAGGCAGAAGCCTGGAAGTCCATAAAGATTTTATATTCCGGTATCGAGCTGGCCATCAACTGACCATCACTGCTGAGGATATTGCCACGGTTAGGTTTCACTACCACACTATCTCGCTTCAAACGACCTGCCACCTCTGTCCAGTACTGCTTCTTGGCAGTCATGATATAGAAGGCTTTGCCGATGACAGCAAAACCAATAAGCGTCAGCACTAAGGCTATAGCCATGTAGCGCGGCATCACTTTATCATTGTCAAACTTGCTCATTCTGGTACTTCTATGATATAGGGTGGCTGGTCTGCCTGGTGAAGCAGCGAATCATTATTCTGTTTCAATATCTCTAAGACGTGACTCTCACGACACTTCTCTGTCAATCGACTCGACGAACTCAACGCCCTGAACTTGGCATCCTTCAACTGCTGTTCCATCTTGTCAATAGTCAACATATCTTGCTGACACTGATAACGGAAAGCAACATAGACCGTTGAAAAGGCGACAATCAGCACAAACAGCCAGATTTGTGAACGTACCATCTCCGAAGTCAGCAAGTCACCACCAAGGATGGTACGCAGATTCAGTTGGGACGAAGGCTTAGGGTCTTCCTCACTCACCGTTTCCTTAATCTTCTTCAGCGTCTCCTTCAGGTCGCTCTCACCCTGACCTTTCTCATCGGCCTTCACAGGTGCCTCACCCTCTTGGATAAGCTCTTCTTGTATCTTTTCGTCAGCCATATATCTCTGTTAAATTCTTTCTGCGATGCGGAGCTTGGCACTACGACTGCGCGGATTCTCCGTCTGCTCTTGTTCACTAGGCACTGTCACTTTGTTGACAGATTTGAAGGGCGAATGAAAACGTCCGAAAAAATCCTGTTCTACCCTGCCCTCTGCATTACCTGATTTCATCACGTTTTTCACGATGCGGTCTTCCAGCGAATGATAGGTGATAACGCTCAGTCGTCCACCTTCTCTTAGCAAACAAGTAGCACCCTTCAGCATCTCACGCAAGGCATCCATCTCGTGGTTCACTTCAATGCGCAGTGCCTGATAGATCTTTGCCATGTCTTTCTTCCACTGGCTGTTGGGACTGTCCACATGGATACCCAGCACTTGCAACAACTGACCTGTCGTCTCTATGCGTTCCTGTTGGCGGGCCTTCACAATGGCTCTTGCAATACGGCGGGCGTCTTTCAGTTCTCCATAGAGATAGAAAACATCTGCCAACTGCTCTTCAGTATAGTCGTTCAGCACTTCAGCAGCGGTCTTACCAGCGCGATTGTTCATACGCATATCCAAAGGGGCATCAAAGCGGAAAGAGAATCCGCGTGTTTCGTCATCGAAATGGTGACTCGACACGCCCAAATCAGCCAGCAATCCGTCAATATGCTCCACACCATAGTACTGCATCCAGTTCTCTATATATCTAAAGTTGCTGCGTACGAAGGTAAATCTATCATCGTTAACGATATTTTTTTCAGCATCGGCATCTTGGTCAAAACTATACAGATGACCTTTGGCTCCCAGTCGTGAGAGTATCTCCTTGGAGTGACCGCCACCACCGAAGGTAACATCCACATAAACGCCATCGGGCTGGATATCCAGTCCGTCAACGCTCTCCCTGAGGAGAACAGGAATGTGGTATATCGACTCCATTTATAATTTTATGGTTTTTTATTTACCAATGTTAGCCGCTTCTTCCTCCACAGCCATCAGCTCCTCCAACGCCTCACCGAATTCCTCGGGATTCATCTGGTGCTGCTCTGCCTGCTGACAACTCCATATCTCTATCGTATCGCCCATGCCCACGAATTTCACATCCTGATCGATATCTGCCATACGCAGATAACGCTTGGGCACAAGGAAACGACCATTACCATCGAGTGTCAACAGTTCAACCTCGCTTACGAACTGACGGAACACCTGTTGGTGCTGCTTGTTCCAACGGTTCAAGCGCTGACGTAAGGCATCCATCTGTTCATTCCACACGCTTTCAGGGTAGAGCACAAGGCAAGGCTGAAAAACATCCTTGCGCAACACCAAACGTTCTTCACCCCCTGCTTGCAGTATTTTACGGAATACTGCGGGCAGGAAAGCGCGTCCCTTGGCGTCCATTTTGGCTTCTATATTACCTAAAAATCGCATGCGTACTTATATAAAAACTAGTTTCGGATGCAAAGGTATACAATTTCCTCCACAATCCCCCACTTTTCCCCACATTTTTACGTGAAAAGATGCAAAAGATTGCTTATTTGCGCAAATTTTCTTTAAAAGTGCAGTTTTTAGAACATTTTTCCGTATATTTGCATGCCATTAGTGCGAACAGAGAGAAATGGGACAGATAACAGAGAAGACTATCGACATCGACAGTATCCTGAAAAACAAGATGGGAACCAAGGCAAAATGGGTTCCACGTCCTTTGGTGTCATGGCTCAAGCATATTGCCCACCAGGATCAGGTAAACGCCTTCCTTTGGGAGTCGCGCGACAAGGTGGGCACACCTTGGCTAGAGGCTTGCGTGGATTATTTGGAAATGACACTTGAGGTAGAAGGCAAGGAGAACCTGCCCGACCCTGCCGACGGACGTCTTTACACCTTCGTATCTAACCATCCTTTGGGCGGTGAAGACGGTGTGGCATTGGGCGCACTCATTGGGCGACATTACGACTCTCGCTTCCGCTATTTGGTCAACGACTTGCTGATGTACTTGCCGGGACTCGCTCCACTGTGCATTCCCATCAACAAGACCGGCAAGGCCAGCCGCAACTTCCCTGCTATGGTGGAAGCTGGTTTTCAGAGCGACAACCACATGCTGATGTTCCCTGCAGGACTCTGCTCTCGCCGCCATGATGGTGTGATTCGCGACATTCCCTGGAAAAAGACATTCATCTCAAAGAGTGTTGAATACCAGCGCGACGTAGTTCCCATCCACTTCGGTGGACAGAACTCCAGCTTCTTCTATCGTCTGGCAAACTTCTCCGATCGTTTCCTACCATTCAACTTAGCTATGCTGTATTTGGTCGATGAAATGTATAAAAATGTAGGAAAGACGTTCCGCGTTGCTATAGGCAAACCCATCCCTTGGCAAACCTTCGACAAGAGCAAAAGTCCGATGGAATGGGCAAAATATGTGCAAGACATCGTCTATTCTCTTTAATCATAAAAAAACTTAACTCACAACTATAATGGAACAACCGATTATCCAGCCCATCTCAAAGGAAGTACTTAAGAGCGAGCTCACTCCCGACAAGCAGTTGCGCATGACCAACAAGAGCAACAACAAGATTTATGTCGTCACGGCACATAATGCACCCAACGTGATGCAAGAAATTGGCCGACTGCGTGAGATTGCTTTCCGTGAGGCTGGCGGAGGTACTGGCAAAGAGGTCGACATCGACGAATTCGACATTTGCGAGAACTGTTACAAACAGCTCATCGTCTGGAATCCAGAAGAAGAAGAGATTATCGGTGGATACCGTTATTTATGTGGAACAGATTGGGATTACGACGAGAAAGGCCAACCCATCCTAGCTACGAGCCACATGTTCCATTTCTCCGAGCATTTTATTAAGGACTATGCACCTTGGACCATCGAACTCGGGCGTTCTTTTGTCTCTCTTCCCTATCAAAGTTCACGAATGGGTGCCAAAAGTCTGTTTGCACTAGACAACCTGTGGGATGGACTTGGAGCACTAACGGTTATCAAGCCCAATGTAAAATACTACTTTGGAAAGATGACGATGTATCCTAGTTACATCCGCAAAGGACGCGACATGATTCTCTACTTCCTCCAAAAATATTTCGACGACAAAGAGAACCTCATTATTCCGATGAAACCACTGGAAATAGAAACAGACGCCACCGAGTTGGCAGCACTTTTCTGCGGTAACGACTTTAAGGAAGACTATAAGATCTTAAATGGTGAAATTCGCAAATTAGGCTATAACATCCCACCACTGGTCAACGCCTACATGGGACTGTCACCAACAATGAAGTTGTTTGGCACAGCTATCAACTATGGGTTTGGTGACGTAGAAGAAACAGGTATACTGATAGCCATTGATGAAATCTTCGAAGAAAAGCGCAAACGCCATATCGACTCCTTCATCCATGAGCATCGCAACGAACTGAAGCTGACATCAGGTGCCAATAAAATCATCTATAAGGATAAGGAATAGGCTAGAATGAAGCATTACTACAAAGTCGCAGAACACGTATTCTCGGTAGACATACCCGAAGAGTCCTCTCTTCTCGATGAAATGGGGCAATATGCTCCATTTTCTGTCAACGAGAGCGACCATGTAGTTTTCTCACTACGTCTCGTTGAAAAGGACGATTTCCCACAGACCGACGATATCATCACAGAGATGAATCAGGACGATGACGGTTCACAGATTCTGGCAGGTCTACTGAACGGGAAACCATACTTTGAGTTCCAGCTATGGGGGCGTTGTGCTGCACGCATGATTACGGACGACCTTTACCAGCATGCTGACGTCCTGTTGGTCGACGAGCCGTTGTTTGGCATTAATAATGCTCTGATGGTGATGTACGCCTTGTCAACGGCCAATCTGCAAACAGCCCTTTTCCACTCTTCCGTCGTCAGTTGTGCTGGCTACGGCTACATGTTCTTAGGCAAGAGCGGCACAGGAAAGAGTACGCATTCTAGCCTGTGGCTCAAGCACGTCGGCGCTACCGAACTGGTCAACGACGACAATCCTGTAGTACGCCGAATGTCCGATGGATTCTATGTTTTTGGTTCTCCTTGGAGTGGCAAAACACCATGCTATCGCAATGTGCGCTATCCGTTAGGCGGTGTTGTCCAACTGAGTCAGGCACCTTACAATAAAATACAACGTCTGAGTCCTCTCATGGCCTATGCAGCGTTGGTACCATCCATCTCTGGCAAGCGTTGGGACAAACAGGTAGCTGAGGGACTCCACGAAACCGAGGATATGATGGCTGGCGAAGTAGATGTTTGGCACCTGGAATGTCTGCCCGATGCTGATGCTGCCCAGCTTTGTTCTAAAACGATACGTAAGGCATGAATACCATTTCTGATGACGAGATTATCAAGAGTGCCATCAAGTTGGTCAACGAAGGCCTACGTGTCACCTTTCCTGTGAAGGGTTATAGCATGCTCCCGTTTATCATTGGCGGCAAGGAGAGTGTTGACCTCGTCAAACCTATTGACATACAGGTAGGACATGTCGTACTAGCATGGGTTGAAGGGTGCCGCTACGTGGTGCATCGCATCATTCAGATAGACGGCGACAAGGTCGTGCTGATGGGTGATGGCAATATTGCTGGCGTAGAGCACTGCATGCTCAGCGATGTAGCAGCTCTGGCCGTTAACGTCGTCACGCCAAAAGGCAAACACAACAACCTCTACTCCCCATGGCGCATCAAAGCTAGCCACCTATGGTGGCGACTGCTTCCTATCCGCCGATGGATTCTGGCTATCTATCGAAGAACATGGCTGAAAATCATGTCGTAATATCGGAATATCGTTACATCGAAATATCGAAATCTCGAAACATCGAAAAAAAAGAAAGAATATGAAACAAAAAGAAGGATTTATACTGCGCACAGTCTGTGGCGAACACGTCATCGTAGCCGAAGGTCTGGGTACCATTGACTTTGGCAAACTCATCAGCCTCAACGAGACGGCTGCCTGGATATGGAAAAAAGCCGGTGAAATGGGAGATTTTGATATCGATAGTCTTGCAAAAGCACTTTGCGAAGAATACGAAGTCGATGCCCAACAGGCCCACGACGACATCACCAAGATGGTTAAGCAGTGGCAGGAACTGGGCATCATAGAAAACTCGTAATTCCTAATTCCAAATTCGTAATTCCTTGAAGTACGTCGTCTGGATCCTACGCAACATGGCAGGCATCAGGTGGAACACCCTGGTCCGTGTCATAGTAGGCATCACCCAAGTGATGCTGGGACTGGTTATGATCTGGTTCAGCAAGCAGTTCATCGATGTTACCATCCGTACGGGCACCGACCAGGATGTCGTCTTCATGGTGGCTTTGCTTGTCACACTGGTCGTCACAGCTATCCTGCTGCGCCAGTCCTATTACTACATGTCCACCAAGGCCCATACATACCAGTCCAACAGTATCCGCCTACGTGTATTTAGCAGTTTGTTCCGCCGTCAGATGTATGAAGACCAACTGCACTCCGGCGATGTCACCTCCCGTCTCTCCAAAGATATCGGTACTGTGGCAGACGTCACCACCTCATTACTTCCACAGTTTGTGGTGACGGGCGTACAACTCACTGGTGCTTTCTTGCTGATGTACTCCATGGACAGCCGACTGGCACTAGCGTTATTACTCGTCACCCCCTTCGTTGTGGCTTTCGGCAAACTCTTCGCTCACCGTTTGCGTGATATGACGCTTGACATTCGCAAACAAGAGAGCACGATCCAGATGCAGGTGCAAGAGGGTATGGAACATAATGCCGTTTTGCGCTCGTTAGGTAGTGAGCAATGGGTAACCGACCGTCTCAACGATATGCAGGACCAGCTGATGGGACGTGTTTTGCGACGCACACGTTTCACTGTTGTTTCGCGACTGCTGCTAGCCTTCACCTTCAGTCTGGGCTACCTCATGGCATTTGTGTGGGGTGGTTTACAACTGCGAGCAGGCATCATTACCTTTGGCGTCATGACCTCGTTCCTCCAGTTGGTAGGACAGATTCAGCACCCCATTCTCAGCATGCTTAATATGATGCCACAATTCTTCTATGCTACGGCAAGCATCGACCGTCTGGAGGAACTGACAACAACCCAAGAAACGACAAGTAATACAGCAGAACACCAGATAACGGGTCCTATAGGAATCACAGTGCGTAATGTCTGCTTTACTTATGCCTCTGGCGACCGTGCCGTGCTGAGTAATTTCTCTCACGACTTCCGTCCGGGCACCAAGACAGCCATCATGGGAGAAACGGGCATCGGTAAGACCACACTGTTCCGTCTGATACTGGCATTCATCAAGCCCAATGTCGGTAAAATCGCCATTTTTGGTGACAATCAACAGCCTATTCCAGTTGATGAGCATACCCGCAAGCATCTTGTCTTCGTGCCCCAAGGTAACACTTTGATGAGTGGTAGCGTGCGCTACAATCTCCAACTGGCACGTCCAGAGGCCACCGACGACGAGCTTCATCAGGTACTCCATGTAGCTATGGCCGACTTCGTTTACGACCTGCCCAATGGCATTGACACTCAGTTGGGCGAACGAGGCATCGGACTTAGTGAGGGCCAGGCCCAGCGCATAGCTATTGCCCGTGGTTTGTTACGTCCCGGCAGCATCTTCCTTCTCGATGAAATCAGTTCTTCTCTCGACGAGCAAACCGAGCATGAACTCTTCAGCCGTCTCTTCGACTACTGCCATGACAAAACGATGATCTTCATCACCCACCGTCCCGCTGTCAGCCAGCTCTGCGACGACGTTATCCGATTGCAAGAATAGTAATTACAAATATTGATGACCCGTTTCTTCGTCGTTTTTTTATGGTGTCTACTGTCGATGAGTGCGTCAGCCGGCAGTCTTGATGATATCCGTCGTGCCTTGGAACAGGCAGGTCAGTCGCAAGTGCAGGAGAAGGTATATATACATACCGACAATGAGTGTTATTTTGTGGGCGACACGCTGTGGTACAAGGCATACGTGGTAAGGGCCGACCAGTTGGTGCCTACCGATATGAGCCGCATCTTGTATGTTGAACTGCTCTCGCCCGACGGTCTGCTGGTGGAGCGACAGAACATCATTGTCAGTCCTACCGGTCACACCTGCGGGCAGTTTGCCTTGCCCGACTTCCTCTATTCCGGTTATTATGAGCTGCGGGCCTATACCCGCTGGATGCTCAACTTTAATACGAGTCATCAGCGGTATAGCACTCAAGACACCTGGTATTTCTATAATAAGGAGATGGCTGCCGACTATTTCCGTACATGGGACGGCCTGTATTCTCGGGTCTTCCCCGTGTACAGCAAAGGAGAACAACCTGGTGACTATGATGTACGCCGTATGTATCAGCGTCCCAAACAGGATATTCCGCAACCTAAGAAGGATAAGCTGTTCGTGACCTTCTATCCAGAGGGAGGTCATCTGATAGCCGGCGTGGAGAACCGTGTGGCCTTCGAGGCAGTCGACCAATATGGTGAGGCTGTCACAATAACAGGCACCATTACTGGCAATAACGGCCAGTCTCAAACCATCCAGACGGAACACATGGGGCGTGGTGTGTTCACGACAACACCGACTGACAAGCGGTTAGAGGCTCATTTTACGTTTAGAGGCAAGAAGTATGACATCGCCTTACCAACTACTGAACAGCAGGGTGTAACCTTACGGTTGAATCATGCGCAAGACACCATGCACCATGTACAAGTGCACCTTGAGGCCATAAATTTACCACAGGACAAGGACTATGCTGTCAGCGTACTCTGTCGTGGCAGGTTAAAGTATTTTGAGGTGTGTGATGTAGCCTGCAAACAATTGGAACTTCCAATTGATTCGTTGCCAACAGGTGTCAATGAACTGACGCTCTTCGACAGTGACGGGCGCATCTGGGCCAGTCGACTGTTCTTCGTCAACCACCACGACTACGACGAATCCCTCGTCTCCCTCAACCTTCCACCATCAACCCTTCAGCCCTACGAAAAAGTTGAACTGCCTGTGATCTGTCAGGGTGTGACGGCTCCCACCACTTTCTCGCTTTCTGTTCGAGACACCAATACCGATGAGCCGACGTACAACAACGGCAACCTAATGACAGATTTGTTGCTGTCAAGCGATTTGAAGGGTTTTGTTGCGAAGCCTGCCTATTATTTCGAGGCCGACGATGACACACACCACCGTCACTTGGATATGCTGATGATGGTGCAGGGCTGGCGCAAGTATAAGTGGAACGAGCTAGCTGACACAACCCGCACTATGCGCTACCAGCCAGAGACTACGATGACCGTCGAAGGCATGGTCTGCAAGATGCTTGATGTGGCTGAGGTGCAGCCCGACGAGGTGACGTCGTGGCAGGACGGCCATGTGGCTGGCGAGACCACCATCGACATTGACGAAGAGGGTAATCAGACCAGTACCACGGAGTATGCCGACATGGAGCGTGCCAACGACAATATCGGCATCAACAACAAGGGTGTCCGTAAAGAGGTGGTGGTCGAGGCGGAGATCATTGTCGGCACCCAAATTGCTGGCACGACGCAGCGGACGAAGAATGGACGCTTTCTGTTTCAGATTCCCCCCTTCTATGGTCTGGGTTATCTGAATATGAAAGCCTATTCACCTTCAGACTCCATCAAGAAGAATATGGCATCGCTAAAAGACAAGAAGGTGTACGACGAGAAATCCTATCCCGACTACTATGTCAAGCGCAACTTGTTCTTCCCTATGACCACACAGCCCTACAACTACTATCAGAACCACATGCCCGATATCGATACAGATATGCTCATCGACACCCTCTCAACCCTCTCTATGGAGAACGATGTACATCAGTTGGCCAATATCAACGTGAAGGGCCACCGCCGAGGCCGTCGCGCCATCGACTGGAAGAAACCGGCCTACGTGCTGGATGCCTATGATATGTATAATGAACTGACAGACCGCGGTCTCTCCTTCGGCTATTTCGACATGCGCCAATTCCCACTGCAGATATGTCGTTATCTCTATGGCAACATGGGACGCTATCGCAAGTTCAATGTCGACGGACGATTGGAAAATTTCACGTATTGGCGCAACTACTCGCCTGTAAGCCGTGGTGCTGGGGAAGCTGAACAGAATGGTCTGTTCCGTGTCAACCGTACTGCACAGTCCATCTATCCCCATCTGCTCCTGAGTCGTCTGCAAGATATCCGTGTTTTTAGTGACTATGAGCCCCGCAACCCTGACTCTACGATGGTGGAACGCGAACTCTCGGCAGATGCCACCGTCTGGATGGTGCCCATTCCCAATGATGGCAAGCAGGTGGTGTTCCGCGACCGCCACTTCGTTTTCCACGGTTTCAACGAACCAGAGGCGTTCTACCAGCCTGACTATAGCCAGCGTCAGCCTGAAGAACTGCCTGCCGACTACCGTCGCACGCTCTACTGGAATCCCAATGCTGTGACTGACGAACAGGGGCGCTTCACAGCTGTCTTCTATAACAACGGCAAAGAAACACGTATCCGCATGTCAGCTGCCGGCGTCACTTCCGATGGGCGCCTTCTTCATAGCCGTTAGTAACGGTATTCATTTAGCCCCCTAAAAAGTGGGCAAATTATCATGGACATGCGTTTTTCTTTGTTATTATTTTTTTATTCTTGTCTTTTTTAGTACTTTTGCACCTTAGAATGAGAATAGAGATTGAAGCACTGTGCCAGAAAGGCCTTGTACGCGACAATAACGAAGATGCCGTGTCGATAAGCGGACTTATCTTGCGCGACAATGCAACCACCAGCAGCATCACACCCACTAAGAAAGGGTTCTTCTATCTGTTGGTGGCTGACGGCATGGGTGGACACGAGAATGGCGAAGAGGCTAGCGAATACACGCTCAAGACCATCAGAGAGCTGTTCAGCCAACGACTGATAAGTGCCGACACCTTCGAGGAAGACCTCAGCTATGCTACTCGCAACATCTCGTTCTCATTAAACTGCGCAGCAGCTGAACGAGGACAGCGTCTGCCTATGGGCTGCACACTGACAGGACTCATCTGGTTCTATGGACATGCCTGGCTCGTGAATGTCGGCGACAGCCGCACCTACCGCTATCGTGGCGGTCTCCTGCGCCAGCTGACAACCGACGAGACAGAGCGTGGCATGACAGGTAATCCCGATGCAGAGAAATACCTGTTGAACTGTATTGGTGGAGGTCTGGATGGTACAATCGCCATTGAGAACATGGATGGCAAACTACTTGCCGACGACACCATCCTTATCTGCTCCGACGGCCTCACCGACATGCTAAGTGATGACCAAATAGAAAAAGCCATCGCCGGTGGCGCCACAGCATCCGACCTCTACCGCATGGCGTGCGAAGCGGGTGGCATCGACAACGTATCCATCATCCTCGCACGTATATTATAGGATTATATTAGCCTACTTTTTACCCGTTGTTTTTCATCTTTTGATAGAGCTTTCTTACTTGGAGGGCCCCTTCATTATCTGGCTCATAGAGCAATATCTTCTCAGCATACTGCCCTGCCAGGGCGTAGTCTTCCTTTTCTATGAAGTAGTAACTCATCAAATAGCGATAACCCGTCACCAAGCGTTCTTTGTGGCGCTCATCCAACTGTGGCTTCTTCAGGAACACCTCTTCCATCTGCATGATGGCAGGGATGGCCGTACCCTTCTGTGCTTCCGGGTCCAGCTGAAACTGTACCATCTGCACACGCATATAGGCAAAGAGGTCATCGTTCATCGTAGTCTCAGGAATGCGCCGTGCCAAGATATTGTCTGCCTTGAGCAGCATCTGTTCCTTCTCGGCACCCTCCAGTTTCTTGGCCCACTCGATATAGATATTCGCAAGCTGCATGGTAACATCATCGGTCATTTTTCCATACTGGCGGCGCTGCTGTGCAAAAGGTTCCATCCAATGGGCTGCTTCTTCAAACTTCCCCTGCTGATATAAGTAGCGTACCCACCCCGTCAAAGCCACACTATAGTGCACGCTGTCGCTGTGTTCCAGAATAGCTGACTGTGCATGTGTCAGATTTTCATAGGCCGTCAGACTCTCGCGGTAACGACCTTGCGAGACCAGTGAACGGAAGAAATACCTGTTCAACGGCAGGCTCTGCGGATAGTAGCTCAGTGCTTCACGTGCCTTTGCCACACAGTCATCATTGCGACCACTATAAAACAAACTCAGGATATACAGTTCCATATCCCCTCTTGACATCAGCGACAGCGATGTCTGGTCATAGGCATGAGCAACCTCAGCTCGGTACTCCGTGCCCTTCCTGTCAGCCTGGTCATACAATTGTGCGATATACAACTCGGCAGGAAAACCGAAATATTTTTGTTTAAAATCCAGCAACTTCGCCTCAGCCCCTTTGATATCCGTCTGTGCCAAAGGCTTACAGATGCTGAGCAGCGAGTCCACCTGCCGCTGCGTCTGTGCCTCCACACCCACCGACAGTCCTATCAGCAGGCTTGCTATCAACAATAGTCTTTGTGTCATTTCTATTCCATCGTCATGCGGGTTTCCCGCATTATTCCTTTTTTAAGTTTTCTTCCACCAATCATCCCTCTGTCTGCACAATGCCTGTGCGACACAGTTCATCGTTTTACACTCTACCACGGTAATATCCTCCTCAGCAGGCCGATACTTATATACCCATGGTGTCACTATCAGCAGTTTCTGCTCCGCACATAGCGTCATCCGTCGTTCCGACGGATGATAAAGCTCGCTAAAGCCATTATCATCAATACTCACCACCGGCAGTCCTTCGTCCATCACCGCGTTGATAATCTCCTGCTCACCTTTAGAAATATGAGCAGAGACGAGTACTGCCCCCTGTCTCGCGGCTTCAAGGCATGCAGCCTTCTGCTTGCCAAAATCGCGGAGGTCATTACGATGGCATACTACAGGCAACAGGTGTCTCGTCAGCAATTGTCGGTCACCATAGCTGTCGCATTCGACATGTGTACCGTTCATCAACAGCCGCCGGCTAACCATCATCCATGTCTCATCACTAAAGGCAGAGCCACACTCTCGTTGGAGATAGCCCCGCAATGCCGACAACGACAGCGCCGTATCTATGCCGCCCCGCTGTACTTGTAGCGATGAGCGGTTTTGGCTGCGCAACAGGCGGTTGCGCGGATTATTGCGGATATAGGCCCGCTGTGTCTCCAGCTGGCCCTCTTCCAGCGGTATCACGTCAACATAGCGATTGCTGAACAGCGGCTGCCGCCCAGTAGTGGTGCGCGAAGGAATCTTCACATAAGACTGCGGGAAACCCGCAGACCGCAGACCATCAGTGCCGATTACGGCTGTGGCGGCCTCGGGCTGCTTCCCTGCGTCAGTGGGGTTTCCGGGTTGCTTCCCTGCGTCAGTGGGGTTTCCCCACTGCAAAACTGCTGCCTGCCCCGTCATCTCCCAATAGTGACGGCTGCAGCCCTTTTTGAAACCGGAAATCAGCTGCCCCAGATGCGTTTCTTTTCCGTTCTTGCTGATGATGGTGCTCTTCACCACCATGATGCAATGCACATGGTCAGGCATGATGACATAGTCCTGCACCTCTACCATTGGATAGCGGGCAGTGATGCTATGCAGCAATTCGCGTTCCACCATCACCCCTATCTCTGACAACACCACCCTCGGTGCATCAGGATCACCATCAGCCTTACTGGCATCCCCCACAATGTGCCCTAACGGCTGCTGCCGCCTGTCATTCACCGTCATAGTAATATGGTATATGCCTGCCCACCGATAGTCCTTATGATGACTGCGGCGTCCCATGCGATGCGAGTCGGTATGGTAAGGGGTGTTGGTCATTACAATAGCTTAATTTACCTTAGAGACGAAATTAAGAGCATCTTCGTTGGTTGGGTCAATGTCAAGGATTTTGTCTGCATACTCCAATGAGACGGCCTTTGCCTTCTTAATTTTCTGCACAGCGAACTTATTCAAATATTCATACATCATCATATAGCGGTATGCCTGTACCAGATATACTTTATCAGAATTATTCAGATCAGCGTTATTTCCAAATAGTGCTATGAGCTGTTCAGCATACGGAAGTCCCTGTCCTTTTTCAAATTTCGGGTCAAGATATGCTCCGCTGTAGGAACAACAGAAATAAAGGAACAGTCCTTTGTTGAGTTCTGAGTACTTCGCACCTTCCTCATATATCTGAACAGCTTTTGCGATAGCATCTTGTTTTTCTGTACCATTGAGCTCTACCGACCAGTCGGTATATATCTTAGCATAAGACGATACTAACTGGTCATTCTGATTGCCCTTGTCTCGTGATCGCTGCAAAGCTGGTTCTACAATTGCAATAGCTTTTTCGTAGTCACCCATCTGACGAAGTTCAGTAACCTGCGTATTAATCGTTCTCACAATGGCGCTCTCAGCCTGTGTTTTTCTATCTTCACCTGCATTATTCATAGCCAAAACATACTCATATTGAGCAATTGCATCATCATAGCGTTTAGCACCAGAAAGACAACTACCATACCACAGATAGTCATCGTCTTTGAGCTTTTTTACGCTATCTGGCAGAGCCTTCATTTTTTCCATCGTCTCAATACCCTCATCGTAATTTTGCGTATTCAAACATCCCAAAAGGTGGAAGTGATATAAACCAAAATCCTTAGGATACTGCTCAATACCATAGGCAGTAACCTCATAAAGTTTTGAAAAACGATCATTACCCAAATCTCCAGCAAACTGGAGACCCATGCAGAAATAGCTCAAATCATATAATGTCAGTTTCGATCGATCATTACTATCAAATACTTTCCCATAAGCTGTTGCCATCTCTACCATAGGAAGTTTTCCGTGTTTATCATACAGATTATAGTACAGGCGTCCAAGTTGCAGGTCGACTTGGAAGGTAGAGTCACGCTGTTTGAGTACCATAAGTTTTTTTACGGCAGCGTCGGGGTCAGTGAACGCCAGCAACTTTGCAGACTCGATATACAGCGCAGAGTCAGTTGGGTTGACGGCAATACCCTTGTCAAGCCACATCTGTGCCGTGTCTAACTTTGCCTCATTAAAGAAGATATCACTAGCCACAATATAAGCTTTAGAATATTTGGGGTTGATGGCCAATGCCTTATCAATATATGAAAAAGCCCTTGGCAAATCACGCCTATAGTATGTACGTTGTTTCGTTTCCGGATTCTCTACAAAGCTATAATATGACTTCGCTATGCGAGTGGCCATAGAGGCACTCTTCTTATGTTTTTTAAACACCTCATCCACAAAGTTGTCTACGATATCATAATGAGGAAAGATACGAATGACACTGTCCAAGGCAGCAGCCGCTGCAACTTCATTATCCTGCGCAACGGCAGGAGAGGTTGTCATCAGGATTATCGTGAGGAGGGAGAATAGCTTACGAAACATAGTAGAAAATATTAGAATTCATATTGGACACCGAGATTGATGTTCTCCACAAGGTGGAAATCGCGGAAGTAAACCAGATACTGGTTCGTCATCTCTTTGCTGTGCAGCACATAGAGAGTAGGTTCTAAGATAGCCGATAGGTGTGGCATGACACGCACGCGCAACTTACCACCACCATGGACACCAAAATCAAAGGAGGAAAGCACATTGGCCGTCGGACCCATGTAGATCGTAAAGTCGATAGGACGTTGAGAATAGGTACCCCAGAAGAGGTTGCTCAGATTCAGCGCATAGCTTAACGATACTAAACCATAGTTGTTATCGTGTTCTTTGTGACGGATATCGTGGCGCTTGTATGGCAGGTAGTCGAAACTGGCACGCACGCCATGGAGTGGTGTGAAACAGTACTCTCCAAAAGCCCGTGCATTCCATCCCACCGAGTTATCATCGTCAATATTCCATATAGGATACAGCAGATGGATGCCACCAGCCACACCGACATTAACAGGAATCTTACGTTGAGTCTCCGATTCCTCACCAAAGTAACGCTTCCTATACTGAAACGAACGTGTGGATACCGACATACCAACTTGGACAGCAACACTCTTGGCACGATTATGCTTATTCCACGACACGTTGGTATAGGGAGTTTTATAGACATAGAAAGCAACACGTGGCTCCATGAAGACACGAAGACCATCTATCGGCTGCCACCAAAGGTTTACGGCACCTTGATAAGCCTCATAACGTGTACTGAGTTCCTTCGCCTCATAGCGTTTCACCTGACCATATTCTATACCGCCAGCCAGGAAAAAGCCCCAACGACGATTCCATTGGAAATTTTTCATGAATCCCAATGGATTGAACAAGCCTTCCAATCGTCCTCCTAAGTAATAACAATGGTAACGTGTGTCTTTAACACGTCCCCACGTCACCTGCTGACCTGTCGCTGACATACGCAGGCCAATAACCGGCGAGAACCACTTGCCGACACTCAACGTAGTATTAAGACCCATAGACTGGCCAATGCCCACCGATGAACTCATCCAAGCAGGGCCATTGCTAAACTCAAAGAACCATGGCTGTTCCCAGATACTGGGTATGGAGTCTTCCTTTGTAGCATAGAGGTTGTCACTGTGATGCTTCTTGAATCGCTGACGCTCGGCAGGCGACAGGTTGTTGTGCAGATAGTAGGTGTAGTTAACATTGACGCCATAGAACACATCCACCTTACGCCAGTTCAGATTCGTGCTCAGGTCCATCTTGTCGGTAGCCACACCGATATAAGGCTCAACGTGGATATAGCCTTGCGGACCTGTAAAGAAACGCAGTTGCAGACCGAAATGTCCTTCGAACGACGTACCGCTAAGGTCTTTCGGCATATTCTCGCGGATAACGGCAGCCTCTTCATAGTCACCAGCCTTTTCCAGTGCTGCAATGTCAGCCAATTGTGTCTTCTCCCACATCACGTTCTTGTAGCTGAGACGACTGTATTGCGCACCAATACCGAAAATGGTAGACATCTCCATCAGGCGAGAGGGTTTGTAGCCGGCGAAGTAGGACGAGAAGTTGAACAAATGCTCCAGACGCACACCATAATTGGTAAATCGGCGGTCCTTAGCCTGCTGATAACCCCATGCGCCATGGAACAGGACACGCGCTGAATTCAGTTTATTGAACTGCTTACCCACACCAACTTGCAACATCGTCAGCGCATTGAAACGGTAGCCATCATTGGGCGGCACCATCTGCAAAGCGCCCAGACCTGCCTGGAAGAAGAGGTGATCGTGCCACTTAGGCGTAAACTCCTCGCCATAAGCCCTATAACGGTGACCCATGACAAAATCCAAGGCATTAAAACCTTCGGCAATGTTACGTTTGGTACGTTTTACAGTATCCGCAACCGCTTCATCATCGTCTTCACCATACTGTGTAGTGTCACGCGGTGTTGTCATTACATCACGTGGCATCCAAGAGCGAGCATCGGCATTCAGCGACAAAAAGCTACTCAGCAGTAGAATCAGCACTATTCTCTTCATTCGTATCTTGAGGTATCTCCCGCTGACGAGCCTCATAAGCTTGCAGTTGTCTAAACAGCTTACGATAAGCGGGAATATCTTTATTCTTATATTTATATATTTCGCGCATTTCCTCAGGAACATGTCCCTCATTGAAGTACATACGCTTGTAAAGGGGTTCCAACTCAAAGGCGTGATTGAAGTAAGCCAGATAATATGGTATCTTGTCGGTTTCCACATCATCGTCCTCAGCCTTGGGCTTTTCTTTAAGGACAGGCATTGGTTTTCCCTCTTTCTCCAATTGCTCCTTGAATCTTGCCAAGGCCTCCTGGTAAGGCTGATACTTATCATCAGGCAGGTTGAGTTCGTCAGCCTCTGATAGCAGGTGGAAGCCGCCACCAATATCTATCTGGTCCTCATCGTCTTCAACGTCTAACTGATCGCGTCCCACTTCATGACAAGCTACCTTTTCTCCCTTCTGAGCCCACAGCAGAGCTTTCAGATACCACTTCTTAGGCATATCATCTGGCAACTGGTCAACATGTTTCAAGCCTTCGCTGCTTTTTCCCCAGTCTGGAATCTCAGAATAGAGGATAGCCTTATTCTCGTCACTGATTCCCAACACGTAATCCTTTGCCTGTTTATATACGCGTTCCTGTTCAGGAGAACGAGGTGTAGTATAATGCAATCGCTTGAGATCCATGATGCGCCTCAAACTATTCACACTGGCACTCATCGTCTCAAGTGTTTCAGGGGTCGTACGTTTGGGGTCACTCAACCAATCAACAAAAAACATGGCAGAATCCATCTTGGTCTCCATATAATATGTGATTGCCTGGTTCATCAGCATCTCCTGACGATTGACTGTTATGGTCAGTACATCATTGACTGGTTTTCGGGCATTGACTGTACGACGGGACAAGTCAATAAAAGGCTCCAGAATGCGAGCATTAGGGGTACCATTACGCAAGTTCAGCAAAGCAACCCTGTTAAAGACATAGGGAGCCAGTTTGTCGGTGGCAAAGTCCGGGTCCCGTTTCAATTGCCGATAAGCTATCATCGTCAGTGTGTCCAGTTCCACGCTGTCGGTCAATTGGTCGAAGATATTCCAATAGTCACCATTGGAAAATTTCTTTTTACCCGACTGGTAAAGAGGTTTGTTCTGGAAATACTCCTCCATAGCTTCCGTAGGAGTGAGGATTTTCGCACGCATATACTTATAGGACACTTTCATGATACGCATACTCTCCAGAATGGGAACGACTTCCTCTTCATAGAACGGCAACTGGCGCAATTCACGGTCTGGGGTGGTAGTACGTTCTGCAATGGCCATCAACTGGTTCGCTTCTTCTATCTTGCCCTTCACGCGGAGACGTTCGGCAACATCGCCCCATGTATAGACTTCGGACGAGGAAGTAACATGCTTAGACACATATCGCTGCAGGATGCCTGCAGCTTTCTGGGCTCGCCGATAGGCCAGGTCCTGATTGGTTTTCATATTACCGTCTGGAGACGCCATACCCTTGATCTCGGGGGCAACGAGTTTCTCGCCATATGAACGAAGTTCCTCTACCAATCTATCCATCAGTTGTTGATTGATAGAATCTTGCTTCAAGTCGGCTTTACCCACTTCGAATAGCAGGTTTAAGTCCTGTTTCTGCTCACCGAACTGTTGTTCAGCCTCCTCTTTGAATTCTTCCGTCAGTTCAATCTCAGCCAATGCGGGCGAGAAATCCAAGAACTTAAACGGACGCAGGCGGAGGCAGGTTCCTCCCCAGCCTCCTGTATGATAATTGTGGTGATAATCTTCTAACTTAAACACATAAGGACCACGGAACTTCTTTTTCTTGTCAGTCTTCTTGTAGACAATCATGGTATCCACCCGGATACGCTCACCCTTGGCCAGCGTTATACTGGACTTATAGGCATGGCGTAGCGTATCATAGGTAAAAAAGTCAAAGTTCATCCGTTTGTCCTGCAGCCGATGATAACGGGCTGCCTCGTAGACTACCGGATCACAGTAGGCTACCGTATCCTCTGTCTGACAATCAACGGCAAAGGTCTGGATAATTAATCGGGCATCATCGGTAGCATAACCCTCTGGTAAATCAATACTAATGCCAAAATATTCGTTTCCATCATCAGGATCACCCGTACTGCCACCAATCTTGGGTAAGTCTCTTGCCGTACCGCTAATATACACATTCTCAGTACGTACTACCTTAATCTTTACATCGTATTCCTCTTTCCCGTCAACAATATCTACGATGTCTGATACATTCTTCTCAACAGAGGTCAGAAACAGCAGACACCAGCCCGTGACAGCATTCAGTTCAAAGCGTCCACTGCCTTTGGTCATTTTGGAAAAGCCATATTGTTTACGAAGCTCCTCCAATCGCTCTATCAGATTGACATCCATGCTAGCGTCAGAACCAGCATCGTCACCCGTGAGTCGTTTGAAATCTGCATGGGCTCGCTGGGCCTCGCTCTTGGGCATCAGGGCATAATACACAGCTTCATAGCCATCCTTTTCCGTTGATCTGTTGTGCACTGTTACCCTACCCTTTACACGAATGGGTTTCTCGACCTGCGCCATCATCATAGCACAGGGAACCAACATCAACAATAGAAGCAGCAGACGGTGTCGCATAGGTCTTTATTTTAAGATATAGCTCAGCGAGATGCCGATACGGGTGGGCAACAGATAGTAGCCCGTAGCATTGGTAGACAACTCGCCATCAATGATATACTCTTTATCGTAGTTGTCACCGGTGAAGTACTCCTTCTGCCGGTAGAAAATCATGCCGAAGCCCGCATGGAAATCAATGTTAAGGCGGCGGCTCAAGGGCAGCACATAACCGAAGGTCAGTCCTGCACCCACAGCGGTGCCGTCATAGACCTTGCCTGCCCATGTAATGTCGTAGAGGGCGCCGATGGCACCGATGCCGATGAACTCGCGGAACATCGGGCGTCCCGAGAAGAAATAGCGATACTCCGGTTGTAGGGCCTTGATCTTAATATCCTTGCCCAATGGCTTGCTGGTCCACAGACCATTCAGCCCCAGGGTAGACCGTTCACCTACTACCAGTTCTACGCCAAGGTTAGGCGACATCGTGGCCAGCCACAGGGCGTCGGTGCTCGCGGCAATCATTTGTGCGCGAGCGCCGACGACACCTGTCGCAGCCACCACTATCGTCCATATCAAACGTTTCATCACTGAATCACCTGATCAATATTCTGGTCACTATCTTCAGTTAATTCCACCGTGCTCCACTGCGACAGCGTAGCTCTGGCAGTCAAGATATCAGGGACTTTGACACGCAGGAAGACATTATAAATCTTACCTGCCTCCAAATTCAGACTTTCATCACCGATAATCTGTGGTGTACCTTCCACCGGTTTATCGTTCAACATGAGGGTCATATTGATAAACGGATTCTTCAGGTTCTGACCGTTATGGTCAGCCATGAAGGGGCTCATGTCATCTAGAGCAGACAGTACCATCTCCGTGGAAGGAATCATGGCATAGCCCACCAAGACTGCTTCTGCACGATTATCTGTGCGGGGAATTTCCACACTGCCGCCTGCAAAGGCATTATTATCAGTGTATTCTCCTCCTTCAAAGCCATAGACTGCGATAGAGCCAAGGCCGATAGATGGATCAGTCAGCGTCAACTTACCCTCAGTTCCTTCACCACCTTCACGGTCGGCCACGGTAAGCGTCCAGTTCAGCGGCAAACGATCAATGGTCATGTCTTTCAACTGTAGGCGACTAGTACCTAGATCTACGTAAGAGTCATAGCCCTCGAAGTCATCACACATGACATAGAATTTCAGCATCGTCAGATTATGCGTCATAGCCAAATGAGGCAACAATTCCTGATCGGTTACACCACTACTTGCTTTCTCGCGGAAGTAGCGGGCGTTAAAGCCAGTAGTCAGGTCAGTGACGGGGAATTTAGGATCCGCAGCGTCCGTATAGGGCACAGCTTTACCCCAGATGATGTCCTGCGTGCCGTCAAGCGTAAAATCTACGGTTATCTTGTTGGACGTGATATTCAGTCCACTCTCCTGACGGGGATAATACCCATAGAAGTAGTAGTTATACCAACTACCCATAGGATAGTGGTAGGTGGTATCCTCATTCATTTTTAACGGATTCCGGAATATCACTTCACTCACCTCCTCAGTCGTTGTAACGGTACCTATTTTGCCACCAACCGAAGTCCTTTTCACACGGGCTGGTTGGTTGAGGGTCATTAGTGACATAAGACTGGCAGCGTTCGTCCAGTCAATCTCACTGGCTGCTACCGGCCCCGGATGGGTGGGCGTTGCCGTCGGCTGGGGCTGTTGAGCCAGACAGAACACACCTAAATACTTGCCATCAGGTGTAGCGAACAGCCCTGTCCCCTGATCAGAATTCAGCGGGCTTCGGGTCAGGTTCCTGGCCTGTGAGCCGGAGCCCAAACGAATAGGCACCTCGCTGTCGCTGGTTGCCGAGGTGAAGAGAGAGCCTTGTTGTTCAGCAAGTTCTCTTTCTTCTATGTCTTGATCCACGTCACTGGTGCTGCACCCAGCAAAGAGTGCAGCAGTGACAATGGATATAATATACAGAGACTTGTTCATAAATAATCTGTTTTACTCAATTACCATGGGAATGGGATCACCAGACTCCCAAGGAGCAATTGTGGTATTAACTTTAATCTCTTCTGCGCCATAGAGCGTAATGTTGACATCGTAAGAATAACCCAATTTGAATTCTGTGTCTTTAATTTCGACAGGGACAATGGTCGCAAAAGGTTTTGAAACTAAACTGGTATTGTTGTGATTGGATTTAACCAACTGTGACACGCTAATTCTCATATAATATTGATTGCCAGAGCCATCACCTTTTATACCAGTTGCTTCATTATTATCACTATTAGTAGTGATTGCAACAGGCTTTGAAACTATCAGTGCTTCACCAACGCTTGTCAAGGGGAATTTCTCTTCTGGAGTAGCACCGGTTTTATTATACTTTGGAGCTACATGTACCAAGTCCACCAATTGTTCACTAGGATCAGGATCGGCTGTTGGGTCTGTTGGGTCCGGACGTTGCATCAACTTCACCCATCCACAAGTATTTGCATCGTCACTGGGATTAGCGGGATCAAAAACAAGGTCATCCCACTTAATCTTATTTGCGCGTACCTTCTGATCGTCTGTAATCGGAGATCCATTTATAGAATCAATTTCAGCATCAGCAGTCCAGGCGACTACCAGTTTTCCAGTAGTACGTGAGAATATCTCTATAGATTCCACAAAAATACCTGTATAAGAATCATCACTATAGGGATCAGGCTGCACACCAGCAACGACGCCAGCAGCATTCTCGTCTCCTGCTTTAATATTAAAATGTAAACGAGTCAACAAGTGTTTAAAATCTAAATTGGGATGCACATCTCTACGGGCAGAATATGAAGAGAAGAAACGAGTTTTGTTCGATCCATCAGGCCATGTTCCCAATTGCACGGCTCTTTCAGACATTAGATCATGAGAACCGTCAATAACAAAGTCGGCTTCCATAGCATTACCAGCAGCATTCAAAACCGGACCTGTAGTTTTTGCATTAGAAAGGTGATAACCAAAGAAATCGTAGTTACCCATCTGAGGATAATATTTGATTTCAGCATTATTTGTACCAGTGGGATCATATACCATAGCCTGACCCTGGGGCGCTGGAGTGCCGTCAATAAGATTCTTTGTTGATCCAGGAGTAACCATCAATTGTTTATCAAAGATAGGAACAACTTCTGTCTGATTGGTTGTCTTATTTTTTACTTTTTCTGTAGCAAGAGTTAGAGTTCCTTTATGAAACATATACACATTAATCAATTGACCATACCAATTATTGGTACCTGTGCCAATGCCACCGACTGTACCGGTACCGGTATTGGCGCCACGAGTTACAGAAGCTTCGACACCTTGATTAACACCAATTTTGATGGGCACAAGAGCGTCTCCAGAATCTACGTCTTCACTGGTAACCTGGGGGGCTACGAAGTCATCACTGTTGGAGCAACTGGCAAATAGCGATGCTATGGCCACCGTTGCAAACATGAAATACTTTTTCATACTGTTTTGGGTTTAGTTAAAAAATAAATGAATTAAAAATATGAATTATCTCGTTTTTTTTCTTGTTCAATAAATATCACCGCCAACCGGATTGTCAGGATCTATCTCCACCGTTTTTCCGTCTTTCCAGGCATCGATTGTCGAGTTGACCACAACGACCTCCAGACCGTATACCGCCACAGCAATAGTGTAGTAGCGTCCCGAGCAGAACCTGTATTTACCATCCGCCCCCAAATTTTCTTCGTTCCGTTGGGGTGTTAGACGGTAAACTGACTCGAACCTTCTTTTCTTCGTCGGGTCATTAGGATCAGGATCATAAGTACCCACAATCTTCACAAGGAACTCTTCAGACTCTGGCAGCATAATACAAGCGCCTTTATGCTCTTTACTGCCTAAGCAAATTATTTCCTCGTCAGGCTGAATACGATCAGTGATTGGCCAAGCGAGTTCGGGATGATTATCGGGATCAGGATTATACTCCTTGTGCCAGGGATTTGTCTTGTATTGTCCCGCTGGCATCACGTCACATATCCATTTCCCGTCATCATCTTTATGTGGACCTTCGTGGAGTACGAACCAACCTTCGCTCTCGGGATCTGGCGTATAACCCATCCGGGTAGTATCATTGTCAGCTACAACCAATCGGCCCTTCATAGGAGCTTTTACTTTAACACTATCAATGAATACGAAATCAGCTGTTGAATCACCAGGGTAGGCCACAAAGTCCAGTCGCGTCAACTGATGGCGCATGGCAATATATGGATGAATATTACGGTGAGCTGCATAGGTACAGTAATTTCCAATATCAAGGATACGTTTTTTCTCTGTTTCTGTCAACTTTACCTTATTATAGCGTCCGGAACCAACATTAAAGTCATTCTCGGTAATGCCAGGTGCATAGCCGCACATAATATCCTGTGTACCGTCGATGGCAAGGTCGTAGTAAATACTTTCCTGAGTTCGCGTAGCCTGTGGCTCACTTGCCATGCCGTCCGCAGACGCAGCGTCATCGATGGAATAAGCGAAGAAATTGAATCCTACATCTTGATAGTCAGGATAATAGAAGACATATGGTTTGTCAGGCAATATCATGCCCCCCTTTTCATCCAAAAGGGTCTTAAAGCCTTCATGATAGTTATAACCATCCATCAAACAGTCCAAATTCTCGTTATCTTTTTTTCCACCATTGGTTGCCAACATCGTATAAGTCAAGTCCGGCAATTGGTGCAATCGGGGATTGTCATAGGAAGTGGAGGTGAACTTTGGATCGCGGAAAGCAAAAAGATAGAATGGAGTATCGCGGAACTTCTGCTTTTCATCTTCTGTAGATGTAGTACTGATAGGATCGAAATGGCCGGCACCACGTGTAGAAGACAGTGAGAAGAAGCTCTGGCGGTCAACAAAGACCATAAGGGGGACAGAACGGTCTTCGCCAGGTGTCTCGGAATTAGTGGGCACCGATTCATATCGATAATTAACGCTTGGGTACGATTCAGAGCAGGCAACCAGTCCTAAGCTTGCTGCCAGCACGATGAGTACTATGTAGTTTATTCGTTTCATACTTATTAGTTATATATCAATAACATCCGTCTCGTCGGTAGAAATCCAGCGTTCAAAACCACTTTCATCATCCGATGTCACGAGGAAGTTCTCGTCAATAATGAGATTGGCCTCAATATCGATAGTACCATGCCGCTTATGTCTGATGGCATGGAGACCGTCTTCGGTCAACTCATAAAGGTTAGCGCGGCGGATGGGATAATATAGGTTCACCTTGCCACGAATAGGCATGCTTCGGTTTTTCACGAAAATCATCACCTGCAGGATGCCAGGACCATAGGTCACCTTTTCATCGGGAGCATTGACGACACTCAGCACGTCAATGGTTCCATGGCATTCAAGTTCCGTATTCTTATTAGTGTCCTTTATTCTTTTGCCTGTAGCATCGCGGAAGTGATTCTTGTAGAGCATCTTACAAGTCTCAGTGACATCAATGTAGCCGTTAGCCAGATTGACACGACAAGGGATGCCTGATATCTCGGTATAGACACTGTCTATGATGAAGGGAACGACATCCACTTTCTTGTGGATATGGAACTTCACGTCAATATTCTGCGACAGCAGATTAGGCTTGAATACATAGTTCGATAAATCTTGATCATCCACACGGATGGGCGTGATGGAGTCATAATAGATGGGGGTAATGTCTGGCTGTATATAGTTGGCACTGCTGCCATAATTGTTATAGTCTTTCCAATAACTGATTGTTCCACGCAACTCGGGGTCGTCATAGCTATAGCGCTTATACTCTATATTCAGGTCAGACACCTGCTTGTCGCCATCGTCAGTGCGTATATAGTTGTCGATGTCATCATAGATGAACTCCTTGTCATCACGGTTGAATGCCAACAGCTTATAGATGCCGCTACGCAGTCTGAACTCAGTGGTCTTACCCTCAGGCAGTTCCTCGGGAGCATTCCACAGGTAGTAACCCTCTGCCTTATAAGAGTCCAGCTGAATCAGGCACTTCCACGTACCAACGATACGTTTAGCCAGCACATTCATCGTGTCGGGCACGGTGTGCACGTACTCGTCAGACGTCGCATTAACCCAATTGAAGCTAAACATCGTGGAGATACGATGTGGGTGCTCTGTTTCTTCACAGAGCTCCGTTTGGGTGCAGGCAACCAGCAGCACCACCAACGGAAGGAAATATCGGATGGCGCTATGATTCATCTTTCGCTTCTTTTTTAGACTTTTTAGGTTTGGGGGCCTTCTTGGGCTTTTCGGACTTTTCTGCCTTCTTAGGCTTTTCTTCCTTTTTGGGTTTTTCGATCTTTTCGGCCTTCTTGGGCTTTTGGACAGGCTCCGAAGCTGGAAGAACTTTAACCAGCGAGTCGTACTTCTGCCAGAACAGGTTGCGCACAACGGCTTCAATAGAGTCACTACGCTGCTTTTCAGCACGCTGAATACGTCTGTTCATAATGATATCATCGAGACGCTGCTGATATGGTACATCCACATCGTAACGCCAACGGTATTTGCTAGTTATTGGATAATTGCCGAACCGATAGACAAAACCTATACGCAAATCATTAATGACTGGCATGACCGTCGTCTGCTGACGCGCTACTATCGGATAACAGTCATCCTGCGGATCATGACGGAAGGTGTCGTAGTTGGCAAAGGCCACTCCAATGGCAGTACCCAGTTCGAAGTCGAGTGTGTTGCCATTGGCAAAAGCATACATCGGACGGATGATGCCAAACAGCAGACCGCCTATCAGGGCTGAACCCTGGCGGCCCTCATCTCCGAACTTCAACGAGAAATTATTATAGGCCACGAAAGCACCACGATAATAGGTTGTCGTAGGATGTTTGGAAACAGCCCGACGGGGAGACACCCAACGCTCCCACTTATGTTCCTTGGGGACGATATATTTCCCGTCAAGCAGTCTAATGCGGTAGTAGTTGCGAACCTCTGCACGCACCTCAGCGACATTGTAGACCACACCAGGTTTGAAGGTGTGACTCGACTGCCAGTTAGCACGGAGGTTCAGTCCCACGGCCCAACGGTTCCAGTTGTAGCGACGAAGGTCGAATTCCACACCAATATTCGGCACCAGCAACAGCCAGTCAACCGCATTAGTACGGAATGACACCCTTTCCTTCATGGAAAGTGTATCAACCTTGTGACCTGTATCCATTCTCTGAGCCAACAACGACTCAGATAGAAATAGTAGTACGCACAGCCAGCAATATATTAGTAGTACATGATTTCTCATATATATTACCACCAAGTTACTCCCCAGCAGGGTTAGTAGATAGCGCGGCAAGGGTAAACATTATTTTTGAAATCACCAAAATAAAAATGATAAAAATTTTGCAACACATCTTTTAGTATGTCGTAAAGACTAAGACACAGAACGTTGTAACTTGCTGTATTTTCATCACTTACAACGCTCTTGAAAGATTCTTTTTACGACATACTACGACATTTTTGATGACTTACCGATACTTCATACCTTTGCATCGTCAATCTGGCCAGATAGACGATATGTTCAACAATTAATAAAGGAAAACGTATGAAGACAATTGATTTAAATACAAAGCTCACGGAGAACTTCCGACTGGGTGAATTCATAGAAAGTGAGACGGCCCGCCGTCTGGGTATTGACAACACACCGCAGCTGTGGGACGTGGTGGTACACCTGCGCCAATTGTGCCGCGAGGTGCTGCAGCCACTGCGCGACCACGTCGGCCACCCCATCCGCATCAACAGCGGCTACCGCTGTGAACTGCTCAACAAAGCAGTCCATGGCGTGGAGAACTCGCAACATCTGTATGGCTGTGCGGCCGATCTGCATGTCCCGGACCTGGACACGGCACGCAAGTGGTACTATTGGATAGTGAACCACCTGGACTTCGACCAGTGCATCCTGGAACATAACCGTCGCGGTGCCTTCTGGATACATGTCAGCTACCGACCCGACTACCATGACAACCGCCACCAATCCTGGTTCTACTAAATGCGCCATTTATTTTCTAAGGAACCTAGGAATCAAGGAATAGATGAGACGACGTGATGAAGGAAAGCGACAGGCGACAAGCCTCGTCTGTCGCTGCTGCGGACAGGAGCTGCCCGTCAGCAAGTTCCGTCGCTATCCCACGGGGACCTACCGCCACACCTGCAACCACTGCTACTGGCTGCACCACGGCCAACCCACCCGCATGAGACGGATACTACGCGAACTGGAAGAGAGAGAATGAAAAAATGCTTTCACCTTTCACCAACCTGGCGCAAAGCACGATAGAATAAGGGGTTGCGGGCAGGCGCGCGGCGCGCAGACGTTCCACGAAGGTTTCACCAAGCATTCACTCAGCCTAAGCCAATACTGAGACAGCCCACCCCACTGACGAGACAGCTGTAGGCAGCAGAAAACGGTGAGCGTTTTGGGCAAAACGGTGAGCGCTTTTCGGAAAACGGTGAGCGTTTTTCCACGAGACAGCTATTCCCACAGATGAGACAGCTGTAGCCACAGACAAGACAGTTGTTCCTACTATTAGGACAGCTGTAGAGATGAAGTAATCAGTTATTAAAATGTAGAATTATGAAACAGATAACAATCAGATACCGCAAGAGCGGCAAGACAATAGAGAAAACGATGAGCGTAAGCGAGTTTCACCAACTGCTTACAAGTGAAAAATATGTACGCCACGTGCGCGCGTTGCGTGCCATCGTGGGTACGGGAATCAATATGGGTACGGGCGACATCCCAGAAGCCGACCGACTACCAGAGGTGCATGTCGCAGTAGGAGCATCAGGATATAGCGGACTGCTCATGTTGAGCCTGACCATCACCGACCGAACTCCTCCGCTAGAGACTATGCGACACATCGTCGACATATTACCGCAGACTATCATGTCGTTTATCGGTTCTTCCGGTCGGACGTTGAAGGTGCTGACCAGCGTGTCACTTCCCGACGGTACGCTACCCACCGACACTCACGAGGCAGAACTGTTGCACCAGCACGCATGGGCAATGGCTGCAAAGTTTTACGAGGGACAGACAGGCATTGCCTGCGACCGTGTGGCACCACGTCTGCTGCGCGGCATACGACTCAGCTATGACCCCTCTGCACAGCTGAACACCCATGCTGTTGCATTCGTCTTAGAACAGCCTGCAGAACCACTGGCCATAAGCTTGCGCCGACGCCGGACAGCAATACCAACGATGACCATAGACCGACTGCCAGACTATGACGAACAGCACATGCAGATGACGCGCTTCCAGTTCTGTTATGCAGACATCATGAGTCGTAACTACGAAGAACTGGACGTCATGATGCAGGAGCTGGCCCGCAAGGCGATGAAGAACGGACTGGACGCAGAATTCTGCATCCACAGGCTGATGCACATGCACCAGTACAAGGACTACGAGATATTGGTGCGCCGTACTTTCCGTAACGTCTATGGCATCTGTTTCCGTCATCCCGAGCGTATGAATAGCCCCAAAGAGAGTGCCTTGCCGCACTACACGCTCCAGATGGCCTTGCTGTGTCACTTCATGGAGCAACGCTACCTGCTGCGTCGTAACATGATTACTGACGGCATCGAATACATCGAACGGGGATCCGTCTGTTTCGATTGGCAACCACTACGCAAGGAGGACATCAATAGCATTACCATGCAGGCATTGATGGAGGGTATTGAGGCATGGGATAAAGATGTTAAACGTTACGTCGAATCTTCCCATGTGATGACGTATGACCCTATCGCAGACTTCCTGAATGAGTTGCCACAATGGGACGGCATAGACCGCATCAGCGAGTTGGCACGTCGGGTACCTGTTGACAATCCCTCGTGGCCAGAAGACTTTGCTGTCTGGATGCGTGCCATGATGGCCCAATGGCTCCACCGCAACATACTGCATGGTAATGCCATGGTGCCATTGCTCATCGGTGCTCAAGGCGACGGTAAGTCAACGTTCTGCCGCCGTCTTCTACCTGACGAACTGGCAGATTACTATACCGATCGCATAGACTTTGCCAACCGGAACGTAGCAGAACGCATGCTGACACGCTTCTGTCTGATTAATATTGACGAGTACGACAGCCTGTCACACCAGCAGGGAGCCTTCTTGAAACACGTGCTACAGAAAGCAGATGTAAAAACGCGCAAGTTGTATGACTCACAGATTCTCAACCGACAGCGTTACGCAACCTTCATCGCTACCACCAACGACCCTACCCCACTGACTGACTCGACAGGTTCTCGCCGTTTTATGTGTTTGCAACTTACAGGGCGCATTGACAATGAGAGTCCCATCAATCATCCGCAACTTTACGCACAGGTTAAGGCAGAACTGGATGCAGGACTGCCGTCGTGGTTCGACCATGAGCGTGAACAGCGCATTCAACAGCAGAACATCAACTTCCAGTTGCATGACAGCATGGAGGAAATCTTCTGCGAGATGTTTCGGAAGCCAGCAGACAAAGAGGAAGAGATGCTCATGAGCGCTGCACAGATCTTGTCTGCCATGAAGAAACGCTACGTCAGTGTAAAGACAGACAACTGTTGGGTTCAGCGACTCTCGAAGATGCTGGTCAGGAAACAGTTCGAACGTCACCACACCAACAGCAAGAATCTCTTTCGTGTAAGCCTGGTGGAAGGGAAGTGAAAGGGACAGCAGCGGCCTTGCCGCTGTAACCTTCAGAATAACAAATATTTACAACAAAAAGTGAAACGTGATGGCAATTTTTTATAGACTAGTTAGAGATGAGCGAAAGGACTCGCCCTACAAAGGAATGTATTTCGCAAGGGCCGTCAACCTCGGCACGATAGAGACCGACGAGTTGGCGCGCATCATTGAGCGCAACTGTAGTGTGAAACGCAGCGATGTGCTAGCCGTGCTGGCAGAGCTGAGCGATACCATCCGCCTGCTGCTGGCCGACTCGCACCGTGTGCGCATTGCCGGCATCGGCTCGCTGATGGTGGGCCTCAACGGTCGCCCGTGCAGCGACCCCACCAAGTATACCAACGACCACATCACCGGTCTGCACCTCTGCTTCAAACCGGAAAAGGAGCAACGCCTGACCGATGCCGACGTTGCTCCCTTGCCTCCGTAATATGTTATATGCTTAAGCAGCCTCGTAGATGTAGTTGCGAAACATGCTGTCCTTGCTCTGTTCTGTGGCGTCAATATCGATGCTCTGTAGGGGCGAAACGGCTATCAGGTTGTTGGAATAGCGTGTAAGGTAGTTGATGCCCTCGACGGTGCTGATGCTACCATCGGTAGGCAGCGAGCGCACCACCTCCGACAGGAACTCGTATTCCTTCGGAGAAAACAGACCGCGCACGGCCTCCAGCTTCTGCTGCGAATAGCGCACGTCTACCTTGTCGCCATCGACAAATATTAGCCCAAGGCTGACACGCTCGGAAATCTCGGGGCGGATAACCGCGTAAATGATGCTGTATTTCATATTAACCAATGTTTTCGTTAAGACAATCCACAAAATTCTGCCAGACAGCTGCTGTCCAATGTTTGTCGGATAGCTGGTTCAGCTTTTCCTTGAGAGTTTCTGCTGGTACTTTCCATTCTTTCGGCATCTCATCCATAATCTCTTCAGCGGCGACGCTGATCTGGCTGAGATATTCATCATAGTCGGCCTTCAGGCGATCGGCCAAAGTGAGCACCATCTGGCGGTCTGCTACCTGAACCAGATGGTGGAACAGGTCCGACCACAGAATAGTGTCTGTCGAAGTGAGTTGTGATAGTGGGTATTCAAATGTTGCCGTGTTGAAGATGCAACCATAGTCGATGGATACCAACTGCTCGCGAGCCACGTTGTACATCAGGTTCGCATTATTTGCGTTGCGGTCCTCATTAGCCACCCAGAAGTCGAACAGTGCAATCTTCATCAGTTGGGCCAGCGTCTCAGCATTTGCGGGAACCTTGGAATAGGTAGAGGGCGTGATGTCGACCACGCTGTCCAACCAGCGGAAGCCTATCGATGGGGCAGAGAGGCTGTGAGATATGCTGATACCCTCCCAATGCGCAGGGCGAATAGTTACGAGAGCAATGTCGGGCGTTGTCAGGTGCCAAGCCTTAGCCAGCTTTGCTCCAATAAACTCGCAGGCCAGTTTGTAAGCTGTAGCAGACGATCGCATGTATTTGCAGACGTAGATATTTACGTCTGAACACATCACCATCACCGGTTCTTCGCCAGTGTGGAACTGCTGTTCTATTCGCTTGGCGCTGTATAGGGTTTGCATTGCCATCATCTTGTCTTCTTGGTTACACACGCTTTCACGCTGCAAATATACAACAATTTTCCGAAAGTTCTTCTTTCTTTAACATATAATTATCATCTAATCGTCCATTAATTTCTCATTAATGAATAATTATATGGCCCATTATATGGTCATTACATGTTCAAGGAAATCCCAGAAAAAGATATTAAAATGACACGCGAGTCATTATGAGTACATTATCTTTTATTTGCCAATATCCAGTCCAACTGCTGGCGATTGGTGACGTTGCTGGTCCAGTGCTCGTTGACGGGGGTGATGAGGCTTTCCTTCTCACACTTCAGCAGGTTCCAGACAGCATAACTCGTGGTGGGCGGACAGGTATTGTCGTTATAGCCCCACGTCATGTAGGTCTTGGCCTTGATGTAAGGTGCAAAACAGCAGACATCAAAGTAGGGCAACGTCTGCAAGTGTTGGGGAGTGAGGAATCCTTCGGCTTTTGAGAAGTGAGGATAGCCGTGGGTACGGCCTTCCTCGGCGGCTGCCGCCATATCACTGAGTGCGGGGTGGTTGGCCACACAGAGCGTCACACGAGGATCGAGGGCTGCGGCGATGAGCGACAAGGCGCCACCCTGACTGCCACCTTGGGCAATGACGTTCTTGCCGTCCCATTCAGGCAACGAGCAGAGGAAGTCGATGCAACGGACAAGGCCCAGATAGACGTGCTTCATATAATAATGGTCACGACTGTCGATGCCCTGATAGAGATAGCCCTTCTCACGACCATCGAAAGCAGAGCGCACGTCGTTGAAATAAGACTCAGGCATCAGCGGGTTCATACCATGTATCTCGGTGATGAAGCGGATGACGCCGTTCTCCGGATAGTAGTCGCGCGAATTGGGTTCCTTGATGGTCTTCACACCAGCCCCTGGGGGACAAAGCACAACGGGGTGGCTGCCTGCCTTAGCGTTCTTCGGCATCATCAGCAGGCCGTAGAGTATCTGGTGCTGACGGTTCAGGTCCAGGCGCACGAGGTAGCAGTCGGTCTTGTCGGTGGTAAACTCCGGACAGGGTGTCTTCGTGAACTTCAGCGGATACTGGGCCGCCTCCTTCAGGTTGTCCTGCCAGAACTGCCAGAAGTCCTTTGGCTCCTTGGTGTAGGGCACAATCTTCTCGGGCGAGAAGCCAATCTTCACGTGATGCTGATAGGTGGTTCCATCGAGCTTCATCGTCAGACGGATGTCGCGGAAGCAAGGCTTCTTTGCAGTCCCCGCTTTGATGACAGCGCGCCCGTTCTTCAACGTGACAGTACCCTTGGTGTCGGTTTCCATCAGGTCATTGCCGATGGCATACTCCACCACACCGTCACGCGGTATACCGTACTTATAGAATTGTACCTCGACCGTGGCCTGCTCGCCCGTCTTGTAAAGCCAGTCGGCATGATTGGGAACGGTCACCCACAGATAGTCACTGCGATAAGGATAGTTTTCTGCGTGAAGACTAACAAGTCCCAGCAGACAGATAATAATTGCAAGTAGTCGTTTCATTTTTTGATGTAGTAGTTTGTTTGTGGGTGCAAAGTTAAGAAATTTCTGCGAAACCTGTTGCTGTTTTGTAGATTTTTTGTATCTTTGCAGCAGATTTGTAATGCAATGATTAGCAAACAAGAATTTATTAGAACAGTTTGCAGCTATGTGATTCCCTATTTGATATTGCTCATAGCTGTACTCGGATTGTTGTACGCATACCCGAAGCCAGAGCTTCACATGCTGCTCAACTCCCACCACACCAGTTTTCAAGATACTTTCTTCAAGTATTATACTCTGTTGGCAGAGTGGCCATTGTATGTACTGGCACTGCTACCATTGTTGTGGAAGAAGCCAAAGATGACTCTCTTCTATGCCATGTGCGAGGCAACGGGAGGTATCATGGTGCAGATATTGAAGCACATCTTCAGAAGCGACCGTCCTGTCGTTGTGTTCGAACAATACCCCGATTGGGCTTTGCCCCTGGTAGAGGGTGTGAAGATGCATCATAGCAATTCATTCCCCTCAGGACATTCGTCTACGTTCTTCATATTTTTCACCTGCTGTGTGATCGTTCTGGCATATCACTATATCCGCGATGCTAAGCCACATACCCTCAGAGCGAAATTCTTTTTTAACGCCTCGTTGGTGATGCTGTTGGTGATGGCCGTTCTTGGCGCATACTCACGCATCTATCTTTCACAGCACTTCCTATCGGATGTGTGTGTAGGTAGCATCATCGGTTTTGTAACACCTTTCCTGGTGTTCTTCCTGTGCAAGGACAAGATATTGAAAATTGAACATTGAATATGATCGCATTATTTCGCAAGATAAGAAAGGTACTTAAACGACCAGTGTCGCTTATCACTTTCTCATGTATCGTTAGTATAGGCACCCTATTACTGTACAACATTCCATTCTTTGATTTTGCTATTGAAAAAAGCAATGAGAGTTCGATAGGTGTCGCATGGCTGACAGTATCGCTGGTCATCATCATGTTGGCGGTTAATTTCATGATGACCTATCTCACCATGTTCTGCATGAGAATAGTGGGGCGCATCTTGCTGGCTATCCTATCGGTTATCAATGCTACAGCCTTCTTTTTCATTCTGAACTACAACATCATCATCGATGAGATTACCATCGGAAATGTGTTCAACACCAGATACTCGGAGGCTTCGGGATTCTTCAGCTGGGGACTATGGCTTTTCATTTTTGTCTTTGGCATTCTTCCGGCCCTGTTCTGCCTGTTACAGCCGGTGGTGATGGGGAAAGCGAAGAAAATGGGTGTTTATTGTGGTAGTTCGCTGGCAGTCATTCTCGTCATTGCATTGCTGAACATCAATCAGACGCTGTTCATCAGTCAGCACGACACAGAGTTGGGAGGACTGCTGCAGCCTTGGTCGTATCTTGTCAATACGTGTCGTGTCATCAGTATTAGTCAGCACAAACAGGCAGAGGAAATCAAACTGCCCGACGGCAAGTTTACAGATGATGAGAAAGCTGTGGTAGTGCTCGTCATCGGAGAGTCGGCAAGAAAAGCCAATTTCCAGCTCTACGGCTATAAGCGTGACACGAATCCACTGCTGTCGAAACAGCAGGAATTGAAGGCATTCCAAGCTACCTCCTGTGCCACCTACACCACAGCTGGCACCAAGGCTATCCTTGAAGCGAAAGACTGCGACGAGTTGTACGAACCGTTGCCCAACTATGCCTTCCGTACAGGAGCCGACGTGGTATGGCGCACCTCCAACTGGGGAGAGCCGCCCATACATATTGACGAGTACCAGACAATATTACAACTGGCCGATAAATACCCCGAAATGAGTCGCGACTATGACGGCACGCTCTTTGCAGGACTTCGCCAGCGCATTGAATCCAGTAGCAAGAACAAGGTGCTGATAGTACTGCACACCAGTATCAGTCACGGTCCGCAATATGCCAGCAAATACCCCAAAGAATTCGAGGTGTACAAGCCCGTGGCAGAGAATGTGGAAGAGGGTGAGAAACATGTGGATAGGCTGGTCAATGCCTACGACAATACCATCCGTTATACCGACTTCCTCTTGGACAGTCTTATCAACACCCTGCGCGATATGAAAGACTGGAAGAGTGCCATGATATTCATTTCCGATCATGGTGAGTCGCTCGGCGAGAACAAGTTGTTTATGCATGGTCTGCCAAAGAAACTGGCACCCAAAGAACAGTACGAGATACCATTCCTCGTATGGACATCGGAAAACTTCAGGGAGTACAAGAGTCAGCTACCGGCAGTGTTGGAGCAGCATTACGTATTCCATTCCGTACTCAACCTGCTATCTATCCAATCGCCTGCTTACAACGAAGCGTATGACATTTTTTCAAATAACTTTATAACCACAAAACAATGATGAGAAAGATGATGAATTGGGTGCTCGCTGCCACCCTCATTTGCAGCGCAAGTGTGATGACCTCTTGTAAGGAGAAGCAAGCTCAGCAGGCACAAGAAGAGAACACTGCTGAGGTACAAGTGGCCGATTCTGTAAAGAAAGTAGTGAGTGAGGAACTGATCCGTACCAGCAAGAGCTGGGACGGCGTGGATCTGCCTGACTACTTCCAGGGAAAACCCGAACTGGTGGCTGTGAAGTATGTCTTCCCCGCTGGTCAGAAGTTGGGTTGGCACCACCATCCCGTGATGAACTACGGCATACTGGTGCAGGGCGAACTGACCATCATCGGACAAGACGGTAAGACGAAGGTAGTACACGAGGGTGAGCCCGTCGTAGAGATGGTAGGTACCATCCACCATGGCGAGAACCGCGGTGACAAGGACGTCATCCTCTACATGTTCTATCTCTCCAAGGAAGGGGAACAGTTGGCTGTTCAGCACCCAGAGATTCCACTGGAGTAAGCTATAAGAGAAGTACAAAAAATCCCGAAGGCCAGCGAGGCTTTCGGGATTTTTTCGTTGTCTGTCCTATCATTGTTCCAGTTCGAAGACGGGAATGAAGGTCTTGTCAATCTGTGTGGTGACAGTCTGTCCACCAGCATAATACTTGCCGCTATGGCGGTCGCGCCAGCGTCCACGGGTCTTGGGCAAGTAGGTCTTCCACTCGGTGGCATCGGGCTCAGTGACGGGACTGATGAGCAGCTTGGGACCGAACATATACTCATACTTCTGAGCCAGTGCCTCAGGGTCGTCGGCAAAGTCGAAGACCAGCGGACGCATCAGCGTATAGCCCTCGGTGCTGACACGACGGGCACACTCCTCGATATAGGGGCGCAGGGCCTCGCGCTCCTTGATGCAGTTGGCAATGGCGGCTTGTGCCTCCTTGCCGTAGTTCCACGGCTCTGTATTGCTCATATAGCCATGAACACGCATCAGGGGCAGATAGACAGACAACTCTATCCAGCGCAGCATGCGGTCGATATATGCCTGGTCTTGATACTGGTTCTGCGGACGGAAGAAGCCTCCGGCATCGTACGTCCACCAAGGCATGCCGGCAGCCTGTACACCCAGTCCAGCAGTAATCTGGCGGCGCAGCGTCTCCCAGTCGTTGCCCACATCACCGCTCCATACGGCAGCACCATAGCGCTGGATGCCTGGATAAGCACAACGTGTCAGGATGAAGGGCTCCTGCTGACCGCACGCCTTCAGACCCTCATAGACGGTCTTGTTGACGAGCAGGGGGAACACGTTACGTACCGCATTGCCACGCCAGCGACCGTTGTTGACCATGCGTCCTGCCAGGTCGTCGTTCTCAGGCTCCGTGGCATCCTGCCACCAGGCATCGATGCCCAGCGGTACGAGGCGCTCGGCAAAGTTCTTCCAGTAGGCGGCAGCAGCATCGGGATTGAAGAAGTCTATCCAGTCGGTATTAGGGATATAGTAGTTGTTGGCGAGCATCTGTTTGCCCACCTCTGAGTTCTTGTCTATCTTCGACCATACGCTGACCATGAAGCGGATGCCCATATGGTGCAGATAGTCGGTGAGTGCCTTGGGGTCGGGGTAGTTGTCTTCATCGAAGCGCATGGCGTTCCACCCGTATTTGCCCCAATACTGCCAGTCTTGTACCAGCATACCTACAGGGATGCGCTCCTTCTTGAAGCGGTTGGCGGTCTGCAGGATCTCGTCGGACGAGTGGAAGCGCTCACGGCAGTGGATATAGCCCAGTGCCCAAGAGGGCATAGGAGCACAGGGACCCGTCAGCTCGCGGTAGGTGGCTATTACCTCGTCGGCAGAACCGACGAACACCGTGTAGTCCACCTTGGCAGCCACGGGCGAGCGGAACGTCGTCTCGTCCTTCACCAAATGGTAATAGAGCACGGGCTTATCATCCTTGGTGAGCTCTGACGTCAGCTGGTGCTTGCCAGCTTTCAGATGCACGATGGCTGAACTCGTTGGTGGCAGCCAAAGGTTCTGCATGTCCATCACCTTCTTGCCGTCAATCTCCAGATCATGGCGACGAGCCATCTGCTGACCCACATCAAGCAGCAGGGAATAGTCGCCCTCCTTGGCAATCTGCAACTCAGCACTGAAGATGTTACGCTGGCGCATCTCCTTCTTGCCGCCCTCGGTAGTGGTGATGTTGACAACCTCAGAGGTGAGAGGTGAGTGGTTAGAGGTTAGCGGTAAGAGTGCTACGCTCTCGCTGCTGGGGTTAAACTCCGACATGCCGTAGTTATTCCACAGCACACCATAGCCCTTGCTCGACAGCACCATCGGCAGCGAGATCTGTGTGTTGACCTGTGTCAGACGGCGCGACAGTCCACGGACATTGGTATAGCCATCCTGGAACTGTCCCAGGCCATAGAGATATTCATCCTTCGGCGATTTGAAGGTCAGCGTAGCCTGTTCGCCCTGCATGTCGTGGCGTGTGGCAGTGAATACCACACGACCCTGGCGGTCTTTCACCTGTAGCAGCTGGCGCTTCTTGTCAATCTTGACGGTGATATCGTGGTCGGCAACCTCGTCGGTCTTCACATAGCTCCAGTCGGGGAGCTGTTCGGGCAGTACCCCACCCTCGTCATACTGGATGCGGACGGCATTGCGGGCTACATACTTCACGGTCAGTTGTCCCTTGCCGAAGGGTACGGTCTCTGCCCATGCCCACTGCATGGCAATGAGCATGATAGTTGATAAGAATAGTCGTTTCATTGTCTAATGAAGTTAGTCATATTAAGTTAGTGTTATTCTTTCCAAAGGCGATAGGGGTTCCTGCGCAGCTGACTATTATAGTAGCGTCGGTCGCCAGTGACCTCCTTCCCGATGAAATGGGGGATTACTGGTTGTTCGTCTTGCGATTGCAGCTCAACTTCGGCCATGACAAGCCCCTCGTTGTCGCCAAAGAACTCGTCGACTTCGAAGACATGGTCACCACTCTTGACGAGCCAGCGAACCTTGTCAATGAGACCAGGCTCACAGAGTGTCATCAACTGTCTGGCATCGTCGAGCGGTATCTCGTATTCGAATTCAGCCCGTGCCAGACCACCATCTTCCGAGGGGCCCTTGATGGTCACATAGGCATGCTCATCCCTGATGCGGATGCGCACGGTACGACCACGCTCGCTACAGATATACCCCTGACAGATGTGGCTTTTTGAAAAAGCCTCGTGCTTGTACGAGTCGTCAAGCACGAGGAACTTACGTTCAATCTCCAGCGCCATAATGACTGTTGAATTTGGAATGTTGAATGATGAGTGTGGAATGAGGAATGTGGAGTGTGGAATGGTCGCCTACGGCGATTATCAATGAAGAATTGAGAATTCTACATTCAAACATCGCAGCGATGCGAGAATCATTCAACATTCAACACTCCACATTCTTCATACCCATTACGCCATCATTGAGAAGGTCCAGATGAGGTAGATAACGGCCAGTACGATGAGTGAGCCGAAAATCCATGCTACGACTTTCTTTCCCTTTTCTTCTTCCTTCTTAGCGTAAGCTTCGCGCTTTGCATTTACTTTCTTGTTCATAGTTATCTAAATTTTGAATGTTGATTTTTGAATGTTGACTGGTCGGCTTTGCCGATGATTCATTTATGAATTATTCAATGACAATCTCTTTATCCAGATTAAATCTTGATGTTTTAGTAATTGAAACCAGTAAACGCTTTAACTCTTCACAATCATCATGAATTGATTGATACTGTTCAGGTTTAAGATGACCTGTTTTTTTTAACAAATCAATCCAGAAGAGACTCTCATTACATTCTTTTAATGAAATGTATACTTTTGCGATAAAATCCTTTTTTGTTATAGCACATTGGGCCTCAGCCATATTGGCACCTATACTTGTGCCACTGCGGAATAGTTGATCTGAGATTTTGTATTCGTGCCTTTCGTCAATAAGGAATTTACATAAATTGACAATACGTATTGCAAAATTCATGCATTTTTCTTCCATTATCTTTCCGAAATCACTCATCATTCTTCATTTTTACATTGCGCTTGCGCAATCATTCAACATTCCACATTCTCCATTCCAAATTCCATGAGGTAAGCCTTGATGAAATCGTCGATTTTGCCATTCATCACGCCATCGACATCACTGGTCTGGTAGTTGGTACGATGGTCCTTGACACGACGGTCGTCGAAGACATAGGAACGAATCTGTGAGCCCCACTCAATCTTCTTCTTGCCAGCCTCTATCTTGGCTTGAGCCTCCAAGCGCTTCTGCATGGCACGGTCGTAGAGTTGTGAGCGCAGCAGCGCCATAGCACGCTCCTTGTTCTTTGGCTGGTCACGCGTCTCGGTATTCTCGATGAGGATCTCCTCTTCCTCGCCAGTGTCAGGGTCGGTATACCAGTAGCGCAGACGGACACCCGACTCCACCTTGTTGACGTTCTGACCACCGGCACCAGAGCTGCGGAAGGTATCCCACGACAGCTTGGCAGGGTCGACATACACCTCGATGGTGTCATCGACGAGCGGGGTCACGAAGACAGAGGCAAAGCTCGTCATGCGCTTGCCCTGGGCATTATAGGGACTGACACGTACCAGACGGTGTACGCCATTCTCACTCTTCAGGTAGCCATAGGCATATTCGCCACCTTCTATCTGCATGGTGACGCTCTTGATGCCTGCCTCATCCCCATCCTGCAGGTTGGCGATGCTGACCTTATAGCCATGAGCCTCTGCCCAGCGCTGGTACATACGCATCAGCATCTGTGCCCAGTCCTGTGCCTCGGTACCTCCCGCACCGGAGTTGATTTTCAGGACACACTCCATGGGGTCTTCCTGCTGGCGCAGCATATTCTTCAACTCCAACGACTCAATAGCCTCGATGGCCTTCTGGTAGTTGGCATCGACCTCTTGCTCGGTGACCATCTCTTCCTTATAGAAGTCGAAAGCCAACTGCAACTCGTCGGCAGCAGTACGTACGTCCTGGTAGCCGTCGAGCCACTTCTTGATGGCCTTGACTTTCTTCATCTGCTCCTCGGCACGTTTCTGGTCTTCCCAGAAGTCGGGAGCCTGTGTACGAAGGTCTTCTTCTTCGTACTCCATCTTCTTCTCGTCTATCTTCAAGTACTTGTACAATGCATCCGCACGGTCAAGCACGTCTTTCAATTGATCCTGAGTAATCATATTATTTTAAATTAGAAATGAGAAGTGAGAAATGAAAAATGTAAATGAAGAAATGCAATAATGCCCTATGGTGCATTTTGTATGCACAAAGCACAAGCATGACTTCTTTCTACTTCTTATCTCCATCATTTCGTAAATTCTCTTTTGTTGTTTTTGTTATCGATGTTAATATACTTATTATTTCTTCATTGTCATCTATAATTGAAGCAAACTCCTTGTCATTAAGAGAGCCATAAGAGTGTAGTCGTTTCAACCAATAGCGTGTTTCATTCGCTTCTTTCAAAGCAATGGTCATCTTCGTCAGAAAATCGGGCTTCGTCTGGGCAAATTGCCCTTCCGAGACATTTGCACCTATGCTTGTTCCGCTCCTAACAATTTGCTTCAGCATGTCTTTATCACCCTGTCGCTTTTCAGACAGATAGCGATACATTTTTGTGATTCTATCAGCAAACTTATCCGTCTTTTCAATGATGATATTTTCTCGCGGTACAGCCATTCCGTCATTTCTCATTTAGGGCCGTGGCCCGTCATTTCTCATTTCTCACTTCTCATTTCTCATTTGGAACTATTCGACGTACATTGCGTCGATTTGTTCCTTGTAGTTCTCGTTGAGCACGCGGCGTTTGATCTTCAGTGTGTTGGTCAGCTCACCCTTCTCTATGGAGAGGTGGTGAGGCAGCAGGGTGAAGCGTTTCACCTGCTCGTAGTGCGCGAGCTGCTGCTGGAGCGTATCGATGCGCTCGTGCATCATCTCGATGATGCGTGGATCGGCACAGAGCTGTTCACGGTTGTCGAAAGCGATGTCGTGTGCACGGGCATACTCTTCCAAGAGCGAGTAGACGGGAACGATGAGTGCCGACACGAACTTACGCTGGTCAGCAATGATGCATATCTGGTCGATATACTTGTCGACCAACAGCTTCGACTCAATCATCTGTGGGGCAATATACTTACCGTTGCTGGTCTTGAAGAGGTCCTTGATACGCTCTGTCAGGAACAACTCGCCATCCTTCATATAGCCGGCATCACCCGTACGGAAATAGCCATCGGCGGTGAATGCCTGCTTGGTAAGATCCTCGCGGTTGTAATAGCCGACGGTAATCGTCGGACCCTTAAGCAGAATCTCGCCCTCGTCACTGATCTTGATATCGATGCCCTCGATGGGAATACCCACAGAACCAACGGTATAAGGATCGCCTAAGTGGTCGCACGACACGGTGGCCAACGATTCTGTCAAGCCATAACCAACAACCATATTGATGCCGATGGAATGGACAAATTCTTCCACATAGGCCGACACGGCGGCACCTGCCGTGGGGAAGAAGTGGGCATTCTCCAGTCCCAACTCCTTGCGTACCAGCGAGAAGATGGTACGGTTGATCATCTCATATTCCAAGTGCAGAGGAATAGGCGGTTTCTTGCCACGGCTGAGATACTCAATGTTATGACGGCGACCCACCGACAGTGCATGCTTGAATATACCGCGCTGCATGGCACTGGCATGCTCTATCTTGTCCATCACACCCATATAAACCTTCTCCCAGAAGCGGGGCACGGCCGACATACAGGTTGGATGGGTCTCACGCATAGACTGCTGCACCTCCTGCGGATGAGTGTTGACAATCATCCTTGCTCCTGCATAGAGGCAGAGGATGGCCCAGCCACGCTCGAAGATATGGGTATAGGGCAGGAAGTTCATGATGCGGTCGTCCTCATTGACAGGCACACACTTGCCATTGGCAATCATAGCTGCATGGAACTGTCCATGCGTCAGGATAACGCCCTTTGAGTCGCCCGTCGTACCACTGGTATAGAGGATGTTGGCAATATCGTCGTCATTGGCCTGGCCCTGCAACTTCTCTACTTCCGTCTGACGGGGCAGGTTCTCGCCTAACTTCAGGAAGTCGGCAAAGTAGATGGCGTTAGGGTCATGCGAAGAAATATGCACCATCGGGTCAAAGACAATGATACGCTCCAAGGTTGGACACAACGAGAAGATGCGACGTGCCTTGTCATACTGGTCTTGTTCACCAACAAACAGGAAACGGATCTTAGCATCGTTGACCATGAACTGTATCTGCTGCTCAGAACTGGTGGCATAGAACGGAATGGTGACGGCACGGATGCCCCAGGCACCGAAGTCACACTCAATGTACTGCACGGAGTTCTGTGAGAAGATACCAATGTTCTCCTGTACCTTCACACCCAGATTCAACAAGGCATTGCTTACCTGCTTGACGGTCGCCGACACCTGATTCCAACTGAGTGACTTCCACTCCTTACCACCGAAATCCTGATAGATCAGCATTTCGCGGTCACCATACTTCTTTGCTTGCTCGTGCACCAGCACTGACATGTGACATTTTGCCTGCATAACACTCTATATTTATTAATTAGGTGCAAAGGTAGTGCAAATCGAGCGAAATACCAAAGAAAAATTAAGAATAAAGAGTTAAGAATTAAGAATTATTTTTTATCTTTGCACCAATTATGGACTACAAAGACTATACTCATGAAGCTATTGAACTGTTGAAACAGCTCATCAGCACCCCTTCCATCAGTCGTGACGAAACGGCTGCAGCTGACATTTTGGCCGATTTCATCGAGAAATGCGGACTCCCTTGCCAGCGTATCGGCAACAACCTGTTGGTTCAGAAACAGCTGGACAAAGCAAAACCCACCATTCTGCTTTGTGCACACATCGACACGGTGAAACCTGTTAGCAGTTGGACACGTGACCCCTTTACACCGACGATTGAAGGTGACCGTCTCTATGGACTGGGCAGCAACGACTGTGGTGGTGGCTTGGTGAGTATGCTGCAGGCGTACCGAATATTAAGAGGTGAGGGGTCAGAGGTGAGAGGTGAGAGATTAGCTTACAACCTGGTGTATCTGGCATCATGTGAAGAGGAGGTTAGTGGTGCCAATGGTTTCTCACTGGCACTACACCAGCTGCCGAAAATCGACGTAGCCATTGTCGGTGAGCCTACCGGTATGCAGCCTGCCATTGCTGAACGTGGACTGATGGTCATTGATGGTGTGGCACACGGCAAGAGCGGTCATGCCGCGCGCAACGAGGGTGTCAATGCCATCTATGAGGCTCTGGACGACCTGGTATGGTTGCGCGACCACCAGTTCCGTAAGAAGAGTCTTTTGTTAGGTCCTACCAAGATGACAGTGACCGTAGTGAACAGTGGTACACAGCACAACGTAGTACCCGACGAATGTCGCTTTGTTATCGACGTGCGTCCTAATGAGCACTACCAAAACGAATACTTGTTTGACTACCTGAAGAAGCACATGAAAAAGTGTGAGCTGACGGCACGCTCGTTCCGCCTGCGCTCCTCACATATCCCCGTGGGGCACCCGCTAGTACAGCGCTGCATACAGATGGGTATGGTGCCTTTCGGCTCTCCCACTCTCAGCGATCAGGCCCTCATGCCGTTCCCCTCTTTCAAGCTGGGTCCTGGAGACAGTGCACGCAGTCACAGTGCCGATGAATTCATCGGTATCAGCGAGATTGAAAAGGCCATTGAAACGTATGTTTCACTGTTAAGTGTTGAATGTTGAATGATGACTGTTGAATTTGGAATGATGAGTGTGGAATGGTCGCCTACGGCGATTATCAATGAAGAATTGAGAATTCTACATTCAAACATCGCAGCGATGCGAGAATCATTCAACATTCCACATTCCACACTCCACATTCATAATTACCGTCCCAGCCAACTCTCAGGATTGAGTTTGGTGGTCTCCTTGCGTAACTGGAACTGCAAGATATTGTCGGCACCCACACGACCTAAGGCCTGACGTGTGCTAACACGCTGGCCGCGATGCACATTAACGCTGACCAGGTTGCAGTAAACGGAGATATAGCTGCCATGACGTACCATGACAACCATCGTACCACCAAAGCTGAAGACGCCACTGACCTCACCATCGAAGATGCTACGGGCCTGAGCGCCATTCTCACCCTTGATATTGATACCCTTGTTGTCGAGCGTCACATTACGAAGTCCCTCTACATTATACTGTCCGAAATGACTGACGATACGATAGGCACCGGTGATAGGCATGGGCAGGCGACCGCGGTTGCTCTCGAAGTTACCACTGATGCGAGTGTCCTCTGACGGTGCAATCATCGGCATGCTCTCGGCCTTACGCTGAGCAGCGACACGTTTCTCTTCAGCCTCACGGACACGACGCTCAGCCTCCTCGCGAGACTTCTTATCCTTAGCGGTCTTGGCCTCCGCACGCGCTTTCTCCTCACGAGCTCTGGCCTCAGCAAGTTCACGTTCACGGGCAGCAGCCTCAGCACGACGGCGAGCCTCCGCTTCAGCACGGGCCTTCTGACGGGCTACCTCCTCAGCAATCAACCGGTCAATCTGAGCATTCAGTGCCGCATCTTTCTTCTTCTGTTGGGCAATAATGTTCTGGATGGTCTTCTGCTCCTTCTGCAAGGTCTTTACCACGTTCTGCTGCTCAGTCTGCTTGCCTTCCAAGGCCACACGCTCACGCTCACCCTTGGCCAACAGCTGTGTCTTTTTCTCCCTGGCCAGAGCAATCTCCTGGAACTTCACGTTGACTGCCTCCTGCTGGGCTTTGACCTCATCGCCCTGGACATGCTGGTAGGCAGCATATTCGCGCATAAAACGCAGACGACGGTACATCTGTGTCAGGTTGTCGGCACTGAAGATAAACATCATCTGACTCTGTGCCGAACGGTTGCGATGCATGTAACGCATCGACTTGACATATTTCTCTTTGCAGTCCTCCAGTTCTTTCTGCAGCTTTTCAAGCTGTAGACTTAGCGTCTCGATTTCATCTTCCAGATTGCTGATGTCATGACGGATGGTATCGATAGTACGGCGCTTGCCGGCAATCTCCGTATTCAACATCATCAGGTTCTGCAGACGTTTCTTCACATCCTGCTGGGTATTGGCCAAACGGCGCTCCTGCTCCTTGATCTGTTGTTGAATCTGTTTGCGTTGCTTCTCCAGATCCTGTACAGTGGTCGTCTTCTTGGTTTTGCCACTTTTCGCCGTCTTACTGGTCTTGTTGGTCTTTTTAGTTACAACGGTCTTCTTCGCCGCAGGCTTACGACGCTGTTGCGCCTGCGGAGCCAAGGCAAAGGCCATGAGAAAAAGGAGGATAATAGCTATTCGCTTCATCGAATCGGTTTAGAGTGACATAAAACGACGGAGTATCTCGTCGACAGGCATCTGACGATACTTGCCGGAGAGCGTGGTACGGGGCTCCCAGTCTTCATCATTTCCCAGATAGTTAAGTACCATTTCAAACTTCACCTCCTTGTCAGGGGTATTAAACTGCACCTTATGCGTCATGGGGAACATCTTACGGTTGTTAGCCTTGAATTCTTCGTAGTCCCAGTTGAGCTGGTAGTTGCCACGTAGATGATTGGCATAGAGCACATTAGCCATCTTGATACGTGCTGTCTCACGTTCTGTAAGCCAACGATATGACAGGACATCGTTCTCATAAGAGATGATTACATCGTTGTCAACACCTGCGTCGGTAGTGAACTTCTTCAGTTTTCTATCCGTCAGACGTGTCTCACCAGGCTGGAAGAGTTCGTTCCAGAACAGTGATTGTAGCATATAGAAGTCGACACCACTATGACGGAAGAATTCCAGCTGGGCATAGGGCACCTTCAGGTATTGTTTGTTGATACGGTCAACAATGAGCACATAATCCTTCGTAAACTCCAGACGACCAGCTTCTACGAAACCAAAAGCCATCAGTTGCAAGCGGATAACGTCGTCACGCTTCATCTTCAGACTACCAGTCAACGTCATCTGGCGATTGCCCACCTCCACAGAGAACTTCACCTTTGACGTGATGAAACGGGTGGTTTGTGCATTGTCATTGACCTGCTGCAAGAAGACATCCTTTTTGAGGGTGTCGGTCGGAAGGGGCGTATTTGTCTCCACTGTCTCCACTGTCTCCACCGTCTTCTCTGTCTTCGCTGACTTCTCTGTCTTCGCTGACTTCACTCCAGCATGCGACTTACGCGCCTTGTCTCCTAGGTTACGAATACTACTGCAGGATGTAACCATTACAGCAGTAACGACCAGTGCGGTCAGCTTCAAAAAACGTTGTGCTCTCATTCTTTGACGTATTTTTTTAGTTTTATCTTCCTTATCAATACCTGTCGACGGTCGTCCTTGACATCAGGATTCTCCGAGGCTCGCTCCAAGGCTTTTTGCCAGAATTCAACGGCACGTTCTTTCTCATCGACATGATAGTAGATGTCACCAGCATGTTCCAACACCTCTGCCGACGTATCACTGTCATTCTCCAGTGTCAGGTCAATGTATTTACGGGACTCCTCGTAACGCTTCTGCATGAAAAGTACCCATGCATAGGTGTCCAGATAGGTGGCGTTATTCGGTTCGGCCTTGATGGTGCGGAATGACATTTGCTCAGCCTCATCCAGTCGGATGCCCTTCTCGCTGAGGTGGTAGGCATAGTTGTTCAGACAGCTGATATTGTCATCTTTCCATACCAGACAAGAGTCATAGGCGGCAATGGACTCCTTTTCCATACCTTTCTGGTACATGATATCTCCCAAAACGGCGTAGAAGTCACTGACTATTGCCGGGTCGCTGTCGCTGTTGATCACACCGATACCATTCTGGAAAGCGTTGAGGGCATCATCCAACTGTCCTTTCTGGTAGTAGGCAATACCCTGATAGTAATAAAACGCCATTTCATCGGGATTATACTGACGGGCATCGCGACACAGTTCTATGATACGGTCGCGATCATCAGCCTGCCAGGCGTAGCTCACCAGTTGCAGACGGGCAGCAGCATGGTCGGGCTGCATCTCCAGCACCTTCTCCAGCACCAGACGGATGCTGTCGTTGGGCATCTTCTTCAGATTCATGTACGACGCACAGAACAGCGCCAGGTCGCTATCGGCCTGCGGACTGTCAAGCAGTCGGTGGAACAGCTGCAGCACACGGGTGGAGTCACCACCATGTTGTTCACTCTCGCCAATCACCTGACGCATCAACGCCACACGGTCGTCTGTCGAAGCATTTTTGTTAAAGAGCACCCGCTCTATCATGCTGTTCACGTTCGCCGTGTCTTTCTGGTCGTTATAATAGGCCAACAGCGCCATCTGGGCATTGCGGTTGTTGGGTTCTTCCTTCAGCACCTTGTCGTAGATGGCTACCGCCTTCTTCTTTTGGCCGTTGATATACAGCGTGTTAGCATACAGACAACGATAGTTATTGTCGTTAGGGTACTGGTCGGCCAACATCTTCATCTCAGCAATGGCAGCCTTCTTGTCACCTTTCTGTGAATAGAGGTTGCTCTTGGCATACGACAAACGCTCACTCTTGCCCTCGATGGTCTCCAGACGTGCCAATGTCCGGATGGCATTGTCGTAGTCTTCCTCCTTTTCATAGAGCTGTACCAAGAACCCGATAATGTCTTCACGCGAGCGATTTTTCTCGGTCAAGCGTTCCAACGTGGCAATGGCTTCAGGATATTTCCCCTGATTAAGATAGTGGTTAGCCAGCGTTTCCAAATAGGTCTCGTTGTCGGGTTCCAGTTCTACTGTCTTCTGTGAGTAGCGTAACGCCGTATCCTTCTGTTTCAGTGCCAGATAATAGCGCGACAAATAGTAATAAGCCTCCGAACGCGTAGAGTCTATCTCCAGACAATGGCGGAACAAGTCAAAAGCTGCATCGTTATTACCCTTCTCCTGCTGACATATCGCATCCAGAAAAAAAGCATCATAGCGACGACTCCTGTCTGCATCCTGTGCATAGGACTGTAAAGCCATTGTGCACAGCAGTAATAATATGTTTACCGCCTTCCTCATTTCACTCCTGTGTGTCCGTAGCCGCCTTCGCCACGTTCCGTTTCGTCAAGTTCCTCAACAACAACGAAGTCACCCTGCTCATGACGGGCAATAACCATCTGGGCGATGCGCTCACCATCGTTGATGACGAAGTCCTGCTGCGACAGGTTGATGAGTACCACACCTATCTCACCACGATAGTCGGCGTCGATGGTTCCCGGTGTGTTCAGCACGGTCAGTCCATGCTTCAATGCCAGTCCGCTACGTGGGCGCACCTGTGCCTCATAACCCTCAGGTAGTGCGATGTGCAGACCCGTAGGAATCAGGCGGCGTTCCAAGGGATGCAACGTGATGGGTTCATCCAGATTGGCACGCAGATCCATGCCGGCACTCTGTGGCGTAGCATATGCGGGCAACTGTTGGTGCCCACGGTTGACGACTTTGATTTTTATCATTTCGAAACGTTTCTATTATAAATAATGTGCAAAAGTAGTCATTTCTTTGCAAATAGCCATCATTTTCTCTGGAAAATGTCGCTTTTTAACTGAAAAAGATGTAATTTTGCACTCGTTATGGACTGGAAGCAACTCATATCAAACAAACGACTCGGTCAGGAACAGCGCCATACAGAGCGCCACGACGACCGTTCAGAATTCAAGCGTGACTACGACCGACTGATCTTCTCGGCACCGTTTCGCCGTCTACAGAACAAGACACAGGTATTCCCTCTGCCGGGCAGCGTCTTCGTACACAACCGACTGACACACTCGCTGGAGGTGGCAAGCGTAGGCATGTCGCTGGGTAACGATGTGTCGCAGCGCATCATCAACGAGCGCCGTCCCGAACTGCGTGGTACATTGTTTGAAGAGATTGGACAGATTGTGTCCACCGCTTGTCTGGCCCACGACCTGGGCAATCCGCCCTTTGGACATTCTGGCGAAAAGGCCATCCAGACGTTCTTTACTGAAGGTCCCGGCAAGGAATTGCAAAAGCAGGTATCGCCCGCTTTCTGGGATGACATCACCCACTTTGAAGGTAATGCCAACGCCTTCCGTCTGCTGACCCACCAGTTCAAGGGACGCCGTCCTGGTGGTTTTGTCATGACTTACTCCACCATTGCCAGCATCGTGAAATACCCCTTTGCCTCGTCGGCCGCCAGCAAGAAAGGCAAGTTCGGATTCTTCCAGAGCGAGCAGGCTACCTACCAGAGAATTGCCGATGAAATGGGCATTTTCTGCATCTCAAAGCCTGGCGAGCCCCTCCGTTATGTGCGTCATCCGCTGGTCTATCTCGTAGAGGCAGCCGATGATATCTGCTATGAGATCATGGACCTGGAAGACGCTCACAAACTGAAGATTATCACCTTTGAGCAGGCATCGCGCCTGATGCTCGATTTCTTCGACGAAGAAACCCAGCAACATATCCTGCAACGCATCGAAACTGAACAGCTTACCGACAAAAACGAGCAGATTGTCTATCTCCGTGCCTGTGTCATCGGTAAACTGGAGAACGAATGCGTCAACACCTTTGTAGCGCACGAGGACGAGATACTCAACGGCACCTTCACAGGTAGCCTCATCGACCATATCAGTCCCCTACAGCGCGAGGCCTATCGCCGCTGTGCCGAGGTCTCGGTACAGAAGATCTATCGCAGTCGTCCTGTACTGGATGTAGAACTGTCAGGTTACAAGATTATGGAGACGCTCATGCAGCAGATGGTAGAGGCCGTCATGCACCCAGACCGCTATTATTCGCAACAGCTCATTGGTCGTGTATCCAGCCAATACCACATTGACGACCCCGACCTGGAGGTACGACTCATGGCCGTCATCGACTATATCTCCGGCATGACTGATGTCTACGCCCTCGATGTCTATCAGAAAATCAACGGTATCTCCCTACCCATCATTTAGGAACCTCAACGATGAAGCGACAACCATCGTGGTAGTCGGCATCGTAAATCAAATCACCTCCCAGACAGAGGGCATGGCGCCTTGCCAGAGGCAAGCCAAGTCCCAAGCCCTCGGAGAGGTCGTCAACCTTCACGAATGGCTCGAATATCAGTGTCTGCGAGTCTTGATGAATACCAGGACCAACATCTTCCACTGTAAAATGAACAGCAGACGTTGTCTCTGTAATGCGCAGATTGATGTGTTGTCCGTCAGAGTATTTAGCAGCATTGAAAAGCAGTTCGCGGATGGTACGCATCAAAAACTGGTGATTGGTTAGGATGCGAGCACTGTCAGGCAAGTCAGTAGTGAAAAGGATGGTTACCTTGGGGAATCGCGCACGGGTATAACTGATACACTCCTGAGCAATGTTATTGCATGAGACATAGTCGTTTTTCTGGAAGAAGAACTCTTGCGACGTGCCATATTCAGAACTGTCGAAAAGCATCTGCACCATACGGTTCAGTTGGATGGCATTATGGGTCATCGTCTCCGTAATATTTTCCACTTCCTCCTCCTGAAGCATACCCTGAGACTTTCCTGTCTGCCGGGCAACAATACTGTCGCCTAACACATCAGCAAAGCCCATCACGATGTTCAGTGGCGTGCGCATCTGATGTGACACGTTCTGTATGAACACCTCTTTCTTCTTGGCACTCTCTTCAGCCAGCGCCATCGCATGCGCCAGCTCTATATTATGTTCCTTAGTTTCCTCAGTGGTCTGACGAATGCTGTTCATATGGTTGAACAACGACTGCTGCATGACAGCAAAGCTATTCTGCAGGCGACCAATCACGTCCTGACGAGAGGAACGGGGAATAACCACGTCGTACTGGCCCTCAGCAATTTTGTCCGTCAGCAACAGCAGTTGGTTGAGGGGACTAATGGTTCGTCTAGTGAGCACATGGCATAGTTGCGAGATGAGTAGCAGACCAACAATAAGCAATACGGCAGTGAGGCCTATCAGCTGATGGTAACCTGCCAACACTTCATTATCAGGGCATATCAGGACAAGACTCCAATCAGTGTCTGGCACGGGACTGCTGTATACATGACAATCGTCGACATGGCGGATTTCCTTATCCGACAACAGGTAGTACGAATGGGGATAGGGACACTCCGTAGCCAGGATGACTGCCGTCAGCTGACGGAAAGAAAGTGTGGCACGAAGTCCTCCCTTGACAGGTCCCCCAACGGGACGAAGGGGTCTGCAATAGGTGAGTATCGTGTCACCCTGCGATGACATGTTGACAGAAAATCCGTGTCTCGGGTGTGAATACTCTTGGGGGGCTAAAACAACATAGCAACTGTCCACATTACGGTTCAGAAGCATGATGCGCCGACAGATAGAGTCCTGCATCTCGCGTCGGAAGTCCTCCTCAATGAGCCAGGCACTGGAATTGACGGCTGTCTGTATCAGACTCATATGGTTTCTGACACGATGGACAGCTGTGCGAAGTGCACTTTCAGCCTGCTGGTTAGCCTCTTCGCGGATGATGTAGCGTGAATAGAAGAACAGAACACCCAGCGCCAACACAAAGATGGGGGCTGCCAGCATGGTGATGCCGATGCTGATCTTGGTGGAGAGAGGTCGACGTAGCTTAATCATGGGCATCCTCCTTTCCCGTCTCATTGTCGGCTGTGTGTATCATGTTATCCAGCAACTCGATAATGGCATTTCCATTCTGACGGATAGACTCAATCTCACGAGTGGCATCCTCAGTGCTGATAGTATGGTAGTTCTGACAAATGGTAGCGACATGCTTGTCGAGTGCCTCGGCAGGCTCCAGCATCTGGTTGGTCATCTGGTGCAGGAAAGCTGTTTTCATGCGGTCTGCCTCCTGCGCTTTACGGTTGGCCTGCTGCAACTCCTTGCTACGCTCCTTGAGTTCGCTATTCATTCGCTCCAACTCTGTTATCTGGGACACCACCGAGTGTTGCATCTGCTGGAAGTCCCCATGCAGGTGACCAATCTCGTCGTCACGCGCTATATCAGGAATGGTCATGTCGTAGTGCCCTTGACTAATCTGTTGGGCAGCCTGTGTGAGCACGTTCAATGGCTGTAGCTTACGGTGGGTATACAGACTGCTCAGCACACTCGCCAGCAGCAGTCCTATCAGAGCAATAATCAATACCAGATAGAGCAGACGGTGGTAGTCGCCAAAGATGTCGTCATCGGGGTAGACCACACCAACGCTCCAACCGAGATGGTCGCTGGTACGCCCGGCAACCGCTGAGCGCTGGAAGGGTTTATACACCACATACCACTTCTGGCCATCCATGACAAAGTGCTGCTGACCGCTTTCACCATTCATCATGGCCTTAGCAGCCAAGCGCAACGAGGCGTCCGTTTCTGTGGCAAACTGTGAGAAGACATTCTGCTTCTTCAGCTTCTCCTGATTAGGATGAACGATGTACGAACCATTGCCCGACAACAACGTGCTATAGCTGTGGGGCGATGGCTTGCCAGCAAGGACAATCTGCGACAGCAGTTCGATAGCCACATCGACAGCCACGACACCAACAGGCTTACGGTCTTGGCCGAAGAGGGGCAGACAGAACGTGCATAATGGCTCGTCTTCTGTATTATCATTCTTCAGCGGATTCGTCCAACAGGCTCTGCCCAAGGTCATCGGTTCGGTATACCACACTTGCTCGGTATAGGGCCGATTGGTAAATGTCTCCCTGACAACTAGCTCCGACGAGGCATCAGTAGTCTCACTGTGTCCTTTGCGACGGACATAGGCCATGAAGAGTTCGCGACCAGGGTAATAGTTGGGCTTGAAGACAATGGCACAGCCCACGATATAGGGATTGCACTCCACCAACCGACGGCTGTAGTTCAGCATGCGGTCGGGCTCGTTAAGATGGGCCATCACCTCCCAATAGACGTTGCCTGCCGACTGTTCCACGCTGAGCAGCACGTGGTCAATATTCTGTACAGTAGCCTCCAAGGAGTTTTCGCCATTGCGCATGGCTTTCTCTCTTAGTTCCTGGCGCGAGAAATTGAAAATAACTGCCAGCGAGACCAAGAGCAGCACCGCTACTACGCAAGCCACGATAAGACTGAGTCTAAGCGATAACGTCTGAGAGATTTTTTTAGTCAACATCTGCGTATGGCTTGATAGTGCAAATATAGCGAAAAACTGCACTATTTACACTATAGACGCCTTCGATTTAAAGAATATTAACTAAAAGCTGCCCTCGTAGTCAATTGTGTGCGGACACCGTCTTGATAATGCCTACATACGACAATAGGATGACGTTCATCATCAGGGCATAGACGATAGCAGGTATGGCCATCACATCGTTGGCAAAGACAAACGGACTGCTGGCAATAGAGATGGCCTGGGCAGCATTCTGCATACCTATCTCAATGATGATGGTGCGCTGTTCACGACCAGAGAGTCGCATCAGCCACGACAGCACCACTCCACCACCCATGGCCAACAGGATGAGTACCGTCATGGCCAGTCCTAGCTGTGGGAACTCACGGACGATGGTCTCACGATTCTGGATAAAGAACACGGAAGCCAGCAATATCAGGGCTGGGAAGGCCAGCTTCTTCAGTACGCCATGCATCTTGTGGGCCAGTTGTTCGCGCCATAGTGCCAGCAGCAGTCCTATCACGATGGGTACCAGCATCAATACGATGTTCTGTACCAGCAGATTGCCTACGGGCAGGGTTATCGACTGACTCTCACCTACCAGACTGGTGGCATAGCTCATCACCAGCGGACCAGTGAACAGCGTGATGATGCTGCTCAGCATGGTCAGCGACACTGACAGTGCCACGTCGCCACCCGCAAGCATAGAAAACACGTTGCTGGAACTGCCACCAGGACTGCATGCTATCAGCATCACACCCAGGAAGAATACTGCTTCCAGTTGAAAACCATAGCCTATGGCCAGACCTATCAGGGGCAAGAGCAGTATCTGACCTGCCAAACCTACCAATACAGCCTTGGGACGCTCTACCAACAGCCGGAAATCGGCAGGGCGAAGCGTCAGTCCTAAGTCGAACATCAGCAGGACAAGTATCGGTAAAACTATAAAAATCGTGTTCATCGTTGCTTAATTATTGTGCAAAGGTACAAAAAATTACGAATTACGAATTACGAATTACGATTTTTTTCGTAATTTTGCAGCCAAAACTAACAGAAAAATCTATGAAGCAACTATTCCTCATGGGCCTGACGGCCATCGCACTGACAACCAGTGCGGCACCCATTCAGCGTATCGAGACTTTCCCTATCAGTAGTGTCAGACTGGGCGACAGCCAGTTCCAGAAAAATCAGCAGGCAGACATCTATTACCTCCTTGGTCTGGATGCCGACCGACTTTTGGCACCTTACTTGAAAGGGGCGGGCTTAAATCCCAAGGCCGACAACTACTCCAACTGGGAGAATACGGGTCTGGACGGCCATATCGGTGGTCACTATGTGTCGGCACTGAGCTACATGGCAGCTGCTACGGGCAATCAGGAGATCAATGCCCGTCTGGACTATGTCCTCAGCGAGTTGAAACGTTGTCAGGACGCCCGCGAGGATGGTTATCTGGGTGGTGTGCCCAACCCCAACGAGATATGGGGACAAATTGCCAAGGGCGACATCCGTGCCAACTCCTTCGGACTGAACAACCGTTGGGTACCGTTATATAATATCCATAAGATCTATGCGGGTCTGCGCGATGCCTACCTCATTGCAGGTCGTCAGCAGGCCAAGGCAATGCTCATCAAGTTGACCGACTGGATGATTCAGGAGGTGAGCAAGCTGAGCGATGACCAGATTCAGAAGATGCTCATCAGCGAACAGGGTGGACTCAACGAGACCTTTGCGGATGTCTATGACATCACGGGCGACAAGAAATACCTGCGCCTGGCCCATCAGTTCAGCGACCAGCAGATGTTGCAGCCGCTGCTGAACAGTGAGGACAACCTGACGGGTAAGCATGCCAACACGCAGATTCCCAAGGTCATTGGTTACAAGCGTATTGCCGACGTGGAAGGACTGGACGACTGGGACCGCGCCTCGAAATTCTTCTGGGACGTGGTCATCGGACAGCGTAGCGTCAGCATTGGCGGCAACTCCATGCGCGAGCACTTCAACCCCACCAATGACTTCAGCGGACTGTTGGCCTCTGAGCAGGGTCCAGAGAGCTGTAACACCTATAACATGTTGCGACTCACGAAGATGCTCTACCAGACATCGGCCGACAAGAACTATATGGACTACTACGAACGTGCGCTCTATAACCACATCCTCTCGATACTGAACCCCGTGCAGGGTGGTTTCGTCTATTTCACGCCCATGCGTAGTGGTCACTATCGCGTCTATTCACAGCCGCAGACCAGCATGTGGTGCTGCGTGGGTACGGGTCTGGAGAATCCTGCGCGCTATGGTGAGATGATCTATGCCCACGAGGGCAACAACCTCATCGTCAACCTCTTCATCCCTTCTACGCTGACGTGGGACGGCATGACGGTGAAACAAGAGAACCGTTTCCCACAGGAGGCTTCCACCACCATCACCCTGCAGTTGAAGAAAGCCCGCAAGTTTGCCGTAAAGATTCGTAAGCCTGCGTGGGCCACCACTGTGCAGCTAGCGGTCAACGGTTCCCCCGTTGACTACCGGATAGCTGCCAACGGCTACCTCGTCATAGACCGCTCTTGGAGTGATGGCGACCAGATTCATCTGGACATGCCCATGCACCTGACGGCGATGACCACCCCCGATGGCAAGCCACAGTATTCGTTCCTCTATGGTCCCATCGTACTGGCTGCCAAGACCGGTACCGACCGTCAGGACGGCCTCTTTGCCGACGACAGCCGTGGTGGACATATCGCCAATGGTCCGAAGATTCCGCAGGCTCAGATGCCCGCCATCATCGGCACACCCAACGACATCCTGTCACACCTAAAGGCCGTAGAGGGCAAGCCCCTGACCTTCACCCTGACAGGACTGACGACACCAACTTATGAGGGTATCCAACTGGTGCCTTTCTATCAGCTCTACGAGTGCCGCTACCAAATCTACTTCCCACTCTATTCTCAGTCGGAATGGAGCGTGAAGCAACAGGAGCTGGCTGCTGCCGAAAAAGCGAAGATGGAGATGGAGGCCAACACCGTCGACAAGGTGTTCTGTGGTGAGCAGCAGTCGGAGAGTGACCACTTCTTCAAGGCCGACAATGCCTGGAACGGCTACGACGAAGGCATGCACTGGCGTACCGCCCGTGGTTCCTTCTCTTACCAGCTGAAGGCTCAGGGTGCTAAGACGCTGCGTCTGCAGGGCTTTGCCGCCTACGAGCGTGTCGTTGTCAGCATCGATGGCACCATGCTCGACACCGTCCGTCTGGATGGCCAGGGTCTGGCTGTTATCAACCTACCTGCTACCCTGCAGAAGGAAAGCATCACGCTCACCCTCGCTGCAGAGCCTGGCAAGCAGACACCCCGCATCCACGAAATTCGTCTCTGCAAGTAATCAAAAAAGGACCGACAGCTCTTGGGACTCAGAGGGACAGCACCCCTGAGTCCATCCCTTTCGGGTATAATTTTAGCAAATAGATGTAATTATATACCCGATTTGGTATATTATTAATAGAAAAGTATTATCTTTGCACCCGTTAAGGTATAATTTCTATGACTTTATCAGAGTATATCAAGCAAAAACGGAAGAAGAACGGCCTTTCTCAGGTTGAGTTAGCTGAGAGGGCTGGCGTTGGTCTCAGATTTGTGAGGGAACTGGAACAAGGAAAGCAGACCTTAAGAATGGATAAGGTCAATGATGTCCTTGCTCTATTTGGCGAATGCCTCGGACCTGTAAAAACTGACATTGTATGAAGCAGGCAGGTATCTATGTGAACGACATCTACTGTGGTACACTCACGGAGGATGAGGAGGGTTTCCACTTTGTCTATGACGAGGCTTATCTTCTTCGTCAAGATGCTAAACCTGTCAGTCCCACTATGCCCTTAACACCCCAGCAGTACGATAAGGAAATGATGTTTCCCGTCTTCGATGGCCTTATTCCTGAGGGATGGTTGTTGGATATAGCATCGTCATCCTGGAAGATTGATCCTCGCGACAGGATGTCACTTTTATTGGCATGCTGCAAAGACTGTATCGGTAATATTAGCGTAAAACCATTGTCCAATGAGTAAGTGTTTATATTGTTATCAAGAGCTAGAAGAAGGTCAGGTGGACTTCCATCCAGCCTGTGCCCGTAAGTTCTTTGGTAGCGAAACAGTGCCTCTCCTTCCATACACTCGGGATAACATGGCGGAATTGGCTCGTCAGGTTATCCGTACTAGCACATCGGTGACAGGTGTGCAAGCCAAAATGTCACTAGATGTGAACCGTGGCGGGAAAAGCGAACCTGCCAAATTTACCATTGTGGGACTCTGGGGCAAGTATATCTTCAAACCGCAAAGTGGAAAGTATCCTTTCCTTCCTGAACTGGAAGACCTTACGATGAAGATGGCTGAAGTTGCTCGTATTCGTACCGCTCGTCATACACTTATCCGACTTGCTGATGGGGAACTAGGATACCTAACGCTCCGTATGGATCGAGGACGAAAGGGTGAGAAGATATCCATGTTAGACATGTGCCAGCTGACCAATCGCCTTACTGAGCACAAATACTACGGAACCTACCAACAGCTGGCGAAAACCATCAAGAAGTACTCGTCGGTGCCCATGCTGGACGTTCAGCGCTATTGGGAGGTGGTTCTATTTTCTTGGATGACGGGCAACTCCGATATGCATTGCAAGAACTTTTCGTTGATAGATACAGGGAATGGCGAATATGTCCTCTCTCCTGCCTACGACTTACTGGCCGTACTATTGGCAGACCCTGCAGATACGGAAGAAATGGCTATGAGTTTCACTGTTGGAGGTGCGAAAAACGGATTTAACAAGACCACCTTTATGGATGCATTTACCCAAAGCGGTATACCTGTTGCTGTAGCTGACAAAATGATAGAACGAATGAAAGGCTATCTCCCCAAGTGGAAAGAACTCATCGCTCAATCATTCCTTCCTGAAAAGATGAAGGCCGACTATTGTCGTTTGTTGAGTCAACGCATAGAGCAATTAAGCTTGGTATAGGGAGCAGACACCCCGCATCCACGAAATTCGTCTTTACAAGTAATGGCAGCACCACCCTTGGCTGGGCCATTGATAAAGAGGTTCGACTGGATGTTCACCGTTTGTGATTCGCCCATTTTTGATTATTTACTTTCAGCTTTTGCTTCCGTTATGAAACAGGCCACCAGGCCATAGGTGATGGTGGGACGAATCCATATTTCCGTCAGCATGTAATTAGTGTATTCACTGGTAGGTTCAAGATAGATATCAAGGTTATAGAGTGTGGCAATGAGCATGTCGATGATGCAGATGGCCCACAGGTTACGCTTGGTATAGCTCTGCCAGTCCTTACGGGCATAGAAATAGGTAAGCAAGAGGAGCAGTGCCACTGAGAGGACCTGACACGACAATTCCAATGCATAATAGACCAGTGGTGGTGCAAAGAGAATGTCGCGCAGCAACACCGTGATGCCCACGGCGACGGAGCACCAGTAATTGAACCGCTGGGTGTCCATCCGGTTGAAGAAGTACATCCATATCATCACCAGACAGGCGATGTAAAAGAGGTTAAGCACCAGTTCGGGCCACGCCTCCTGCAATCCGAAGTGCGCCACGCTGTACAGCATCACGCATACCGACACCATTCCTGCCACGGCAGTAATGCAAATGTCGAAAATCTTGGCATTCTTCGTAAATCTTGTATTCATTTTCTGTGTGGGGAATATCGGGGGCCATGCGCACTCCTGACGCATGGCCCCCGATGGTTATTCGGAGTCAGACACTCATCATTCGTCCGGCGATTCCATCTTGCGGGCTTCAGCCTCGCCCTGCGACACCTCGTCGCCAGCCACCGGCAGCGTAGCGCCCGTGACGTGCACCTTCAGTTTCGTAGAGGCGTAGGGCCACTCCGCGTTTCTGATGGTGATGGTGGCCCAACCGTTGTCGTGGGCGGTGATGACACCGTCGGCAGAGACGGTAGCCACGGCCTCGTTGTCCGATGAGTACACGACGGTTTTCCTCGTGGTATTCGACGGGGTAAACACCACTCCCAGCTGCAGGGTGTTGCCGGAAATCATTTCCACCTGGTTGTTGGATATGCCCTCGCCTACCACCTCAATGGCTGTTGCGGGAACGTCGTCCTGGTGGCATGACGTCAGCGTCATCGCACCCACTGCAAACAATGCAAATAATATCTTTTTCATATTCGTTCTTTTTATTGTTCTGAAAGAAATTACCATTAATTATCCAGAAATTATTTATTCAGCTGTTTTGTACGCAGCCAAATTTCTGATTAATTTCTGATTAATTTCTGATAATTTCTTTCCATAATTCTTTTCGTTCTCTTTTTATTCTACGTTCTTAGATCTTAGTTCTTTGTTCTGAAAGAAATTACCAATAATTAATCAAAAATTTCTTTTATACCGAAGCGTACATTATAATTTCTGGATAATTTTTGATAATTTCTTTCAGTACATTACTTTACAATCACTTTCTTGCCGTTCACGATATAGATACCCTTCTTGGTCGGCATGCCTTGCAGCTTGCGGCCGTTCAGGTCGTACCATGCAGCGGTAGCAAACTCTCCGTTCTCAGTTCTCAACTCTACACTCTCAACTCCCGTAGCGTCGCTGTCGATGATGTTCAGCACGCGGGCACCGGCAGCACCAGACAAGTGCAGCACAGCCTTGCAGGCCGGAATCTGGGCAGCATCGTTGGCGATGGCGTGGAACTGGCCGTTCTTCAGCACGTAGTATCCTGATGCGTAGGCGTAGTGTGTGTCCGTGAGCACGGGCTCCAGCATGTTGCCAGCGTAGTCACCGCCGGTGCTGGTCGTTTCTAGGGCCACGAAGGTGTAGGTCACACCCTGCTCGCCGATGAGCATTACGCCGTTGTTGGCAGGAATCTTGTCAGCATTCACTACCACCTTCGTCACCTCGCTGGCAGAGCGTGCTTTGATGTAGTTGATCTCCAGGCCCTCGGGCAGCAGCACGTCAACGTCGCACGAGAAGGTCCAGTAGCGCTGGGCGTTCTGCTTCACCTCGCTCATCACCTTCTGCTCATCGACATGGTCGGGAAGCATAGCGGCATAGCTGCCGAGCGACTGGATAGGAGCATGCACGCGAGCTTTGCCGCTGGCGGTCTTCAGGTTAGCATCGTCTACCTGGACGACAGCTGCGGGCAGATAGATGTCGGTGATGCCCTTGGCTTTGTTCAGATTTCCTTTAACGGCTACCACGTCATAGCCGCCGATGGTGGCGGGGATGGTGTAGGTCGTCTCGCCCTCGGTGGGTGTCATCTCGGTGATGACGGCCTGCTTGGTGGTCTCGTCATATACCTCAGCCTTCACGTTGCCGGCAATGGGGTCAACGGTGTCGTCCTCAATCTTCTTGGTGATGGAGTACTCGCGGGTCACTGCCTGTGGCAGCTTGTAGTTGCCGTTGCTCAGGGCGGTGGCGGTAGCCGTATAGGTACCGGCCTCCACCTGTGCACCGTCTACGGTCACGTCGCACTTGTCTGTGCCGCAGAGGTTGGTCACCTCGCAGGTCGGCTTCAGGGCCTGACCCGTCCAGTCAAGTTCATAATTGCTCCACTGCAGCGTGGCTTCCTTCTGCGTGATGGTGAACGTCTTCTGTGCCTGTCCGCTGTAGTTACCCTGACCGGTGACGGTCACGGTGGCGGTGCCGGCATTCGTGTTGTTGCTGTAAGCCACGGTGTAGTCGGTGCCGGCCACGAGGGTCATCTCGTGGAAGGTCAGTACGGGAGCGGGCTCCTGTGCTTGTCCGTTATAAACCAGTGACGAGATAGTAGCGATGAAGCCGTTCTCCAGCGCCTTCTCACCTACGGTCAGTGTGCCGTTGGCGAAGGTGATGGCATAGTTGCTGCTGGTCAGTCCGCTAGGCGTGATGTCGTAGTTGCCAGCGCCGCTCTGGTTCTTCACATAGTCGCAAGCGAATGCCAATGTGCCGCCCAGGACAGCGTTCGTCTCGTTGTTCACGAAGCCGTCGTAAGAAACGGTGTACTGAGGAGCAGCGTCGCCATAGGTCACCTGCTTGTTGTCGGCGGTGACGGTCAGCGCCTTCTTCGTGATGGTGAAGGTCTTCGATGCGCTGCCGCTATACTTCGTGCTGTTGGCAAGCGCGGTGACGGTAGCGGTGGCGGTGCCCACGTTCACGTTTTTCTCGTAGCTCACGCTGTAGTCCGTGCCCTTCACCAGCGTCATGCCGTTGAAGGTCACCACGGGAGCGGGCTCCTGTGCCACGCCGTTATATACCAGCGATGCGATGTTAGCGATAAAGCTGTTCTCCAAGGCCTTCTTGCCCACGGTCAGCGTACCCTTCGTGAAGGTGATGTCGTAGTTGCTGCTGGTCAGTCCGCTGGGCGTGATGTCGTAGTTGCCGGCGCCGGTCTGGTTCTTCACGTAGCTGCAGGTCAGTGTCAGCGTGCCGCTGAGCACGGCCTTCGTCTCGTTATTCACAAAGCCGTCGTAGCTCTCGGTGTAGGTGGGAGCATCGTCGCCGAAGGTCACGCTCTTGTTGTCGGCAGTGAC
>CADCGD010000004.1 GCA_902800925.1 uncultured Bacteroidales bacterium
ATTCATGGAGAACATGTAGCGGTAGGTGGCAGAGCGGGCGCCTACTGATGCGGCATCCATACCATTGTGTACCGGGTCGTAGGGACGGCCGCAGTCTTTGATGGCCATCTGGATTCCGTCGTCTAACTCGCAGAGCGAGATGTCAAGATATTTAAGATGACGACTTCTGCGCTCCTGGGCATTTTTTAAGAGGGTCTGGATAGCAGAGAACATCTTAGAACTCATCTCGTCGCTCATCTCGCAGATGACGGCAAATAACTTTATCATCTTCTTCATCTCTTCAAGATTATGTTGCTCGTAATCTATCGAACATTCGAACTTAACACACGACAGCATCTTATCGACCAACGAGAACTTGGTATAGAACGGGTGCTTGAGGTGCTCCCTGTAGCCGTAGGCCAGGCTGGCCACAAGGATAGGCACGCCACCCACAATCAATCCAAGCCACATGGCATCGGCACTGACCTTCGAAAGGCCAAGCATACTCAGATAGGCTATGATACCCATGGCGAATACCAGCACGATCTTGGCCGTTACGTGACCTGCCAGTTGCAGTACGACAGTGACATACACCGCTACGGCACAGAAGCAGAAGTAGTAGATGCCAAAGCAGGTGAATACCCTGCGGGCCAGGGCGAGGTCGATACCGTCGAGCCCAAAACACCACAGGAAGAACTGCATCCCACCAGTATGGTGGCAGTATTATTCATGATGCGCCGCAGTCCGTCGCTGTCGCCGATAGCACGCATATAGGTGACGAGCGAGACGCCAGCCATAGTGAGTCCCAAAACAACCGAGAACGTGGCCGACTGTATCTGCAGACATACATCAAAGAGCGTCAGCCCGTCGTGGCCTGCCACTTTCAGTACCAATGCGTTGCCCAGCAGCATAAAGGCATTTACCACGATAAAATATACGTTGAAACCGAAGCCATGCTTGAGGTTCTCGCCGATGATGGCGCCCAGGTCGCCCTGCGATCGCACCAGTCGGAACTGGCTCTTGCCCCTAAGGAAATGGGGCGATATGAGCGCGAGATTGATGAGACCCGAAATGACCGTGCCCCATGCCGCACCGCTGATGCCCATGCCGAGCACACCGATGAAAAGGATGTCGAGCACCACATTGGCCGCACTGCCCGTAGCCACGGCCCGGGTGGCTAACTGCGGAAAACCCTCCTGCGTGGCAAAGTCGTTGAACGTGTTGTTTAGCGGCAGGATGAGCAGGTAAATGACGATCACCTGTAGGTACTCGCGGGCAAACGCTGCGCTCTCGGGTCTGCCGGTCAGTCCCAAAGAGATGCTGTCGAGGTTTAACCAGATGCCTAACGCCGCTAATACCGCCACCATCACCGCCGAGGCCAAAGCCGCCGTGTATATACGGTTGGCCTTGTCGCGGTTGCCCTTGGCCAGCTGACCTGCTGCAAGCACTGCGCCGCCGCGTTCACACACGCTCACTGCATTGACTATAGGTAGCACTACACTCACTGCGATGAAAGCATCGTTGCCCAACAGGTTGCTCGAGAAAAGCCCATCTACCAGCGTCGCTATGAGCGGTGCCAATGCCGTAAGCGTAACGCTCAACAGGGTTAGCCGGTAAGCCTTGTCGATAAGATAGCTGTTACGAAAATTGCTAATATTCATAGTTGCGATAGTTTTGCTTGACTGTTTTTATTTACACGCGCGGTCGCGTATGTTAATTTTAGCTCCCGTAAAATTGTCATAAGGTGTAATATTAAAAATAACATCGATTATTAATAGATTGTCGCTGCAAATTTACATAAAAAATCTAAATAACACAAACTTTATCCCACTTTTTCCCTCATATGCATACAAAAAAATACCAAAAAAAAAGAGTCAAAAGCGACAAAAGGCGGAACAGCGAAATTCTTGTTTCATCTAAAAAAGCGCCATATCTTTGCATCGTCGAAAGGAAACAACCGACACATATGCCATAGTCCTCAGTCGGCATAAATAATGTTCGCGCATGCGCGCACTGCGTGGTTTAAAAAAAATGGTTCCACCTTCCACGGATATGCCCAGAGTCCTTTGTTTAAAGGGGTTCTGGGCATTTTGCATGCGCGCGGACGTTTCACAATGCTTTCACAGAGATTCCACAGGGGCTGATACGACAACGGGAGTAGCTGATACGACTGCGGGAACAGCTAATACAGCAACGAGATAGCTGTTCTCGCAGAAAAGTCCTACGACTTTTGGAAAAGCTGTACGACTTTCTGAAAAGTGGTACGACTTTTTCACGGCTACAGCTGTCTCATACTCGGGAACAGCTAATACAGTACATCTATCTCGCGTACCTATTTAATGTGTGAAAGGTTGGTGAAACGTTCGTGGAACGTTGGGAACGCCCCCGCACACGCGCGAGCCCTTTATTTACTGGGGCTCCAGCAAATCTGTGAAAGGTGAAACCTTTTTTTGAAAACAGCAATCATGGGGACAGGCATATTCTCGCTGTGCACGCACACATATATTTGATATTAATCAATTTTTCCACACTTTCCTGCTAAAATACAAAGATTTTCTTGGAATATTGTTCGATTCGTCGTACCTTTGCATCGTCAAAACAGAGAATGCAACGCCACACTTTGTACCTTTAGGTCAGAGATAGCGTTCTCTCAATGACAGAAAAAGATAATAAGGATAACAAACATTAAGAAAGGAAATAAAGATGAAAAAGTTAATTAAGAAATGGTTGAAGAGCGAAGCTTACACTGAGTATTGCATCAATATGGCAAGAATGTACAACTTCAGAGCAGCCATCTAAATAACGGACCGAATACCCTCAATATTCCGGTCCGTTTTTCTTTTTTAGAGGTGAGAGGTTAGGGGTTAGAGGTTAGAGGATAGAAAATACTGTTTAGATGAAAAATTTTTCATCTTTAATTTTTCATCTTTAATTTTTTTGTACTACCTTTGCAGGCAGAATGATAATATACTATTAAAAACAAACGAAAAATGTCTGTACTAACTATCTGTATTGTTGCGGTTTTCGTAACTGGCTATCTGTGCATTGCATTGGAGAGCCTGACAAAAATCAACAAGGCGGCTATTGCCCTGCTGATGTGTGTCTTCTGCTGGACACTGTTAATGGTTGACCCCTTCGGGTACTATCCGATGGTAGAAAGCGGTGACGTGATACATCACATCGCTGAGGTCATTGAGCACCATTTGGGCGACGCCGGTGGCACGCTGTTCTTCCTGATGGGTGCCATGACGATTGTGGAGATTGTGGACACAAACGGTGGTTTCAACTTTGTGCGCGACACGCTGAAGACTCGTTCAAAGCGTAAACTGCTGTGGCGTGTGGCCTTCATGACCTTCTTCCTGTCGGCCATCCTCGACAACCTGACAACATCTATCGTGATGATTATGGTACTGCGCAAATTGGTGCAGAACCGTGAGGACCGTCTGATCTACGCTGCATTGGTCATCATCGCAGCCAACTCCGGTGGTGCTTTCTCGCCCATTGGCGACGTGACCACCATCATGCTGTGGATCAAGGGAGTTATCACCACACAGGGCGTACTGACAGAGATTTTCATCCCATCGCTCATCTCGATGGTTATTCCCGCCCTCATCCTCAGCCTGCAACTCGAAGGAAAGTTCGACAAAGCTCAGAACCTGCCCACTGCTGACGTCAGCCAGTTTACCAAGGTACAGCGTGATATTATCTTCTGGCTGGGCGTAGGTGGTCTGGTCTTCGTACCTATCTTCAAGACCATCACCCACCTGCCACCGTTCATGGGCATCCTGCTGGTACTCGGCGTACTATGGACAACGACAGAGATTTTCCACTATAACACTGCAGAGGACGACACCATGGCTAAACGCGTCAGCGACATCCTGTCACGCATCGACCTGTCGACCATTATGTTCTTCCTGGGCATTCTGATGGCTGTTGCCGTACTGCAGGAGGTGGGTGTGCTGACCCTGCTGGGTGAAGGGCTCAACGAGGCGTTCTCGGGCAACTACTACGTCATCAACGGCATCATCGGTGTGCTGTCGTCAATCGTCGACAACGTACCTCTGGTAGCAGGCTGCATGGGCATGTATCCTGTTGCAGCCGAGGGTGCTATGGCCATCGACGGCATCTTCTGGCAGCTGTTGGCCTATTGTGCCGGTGTTGGTGGCAGCATGCTGATTATTGGCTCTGCAGCAGGTGTCGTCGTGATGGGCCTGGAGAAGATCACCTTCGGCTGGTATATGAAGAAGATCACGTGGATCGTCTTCGTAGGCTACATGGCAGGTATCCTGACCTACTGGCTGGAGAAAGCCCTGTTCTTCTAATATAGAGGTGAGAAGCTAGAGGTGAGAGAATAGAAAAGGGCGCTGATTGCAGCGTCCTTTTCTGTTATACTATGTTCTGTGGCTTGCCGTCTAGGAAGGCACAGACATTACCAATGGCGACTTGTAGCAGCCGGATGCGCGCTTCTGTCGATGCCCAAGCGATATGCGGCGTGATGAACGCATTAGGTTGACGCAACAGGGGATTGTCAGACTTGGGCGGTTCCTCGGTGAGTACGTCGGCACAGAAAGCTGCCAGCCGACCTTCAGCCAGCGCATCGGCCACAGCCTGGTCGTCCACCAACGGACCGCGACCGGTATTGATAAGTATGGCCGACGACTTCATCTGTTGCAAAGCTTTCTTATTAATAAGGTGTCGCGTATTGTCTGTCAACGGACAGTGCAGCGACAGCACATCAGCCGTGCTGAGCAATTCCTCCAGAGAGGCTTTCTCGACACCAACAGGCAGTGTATCAGCTGCCTTGCTGGTCAATGCCTTCACCTTCATGCCGAAGGCCAGCGCAATCTCAGCGACACGACGGCCTATGTTTCCCAGTCCTACGATGCCAAAAGTCTTTCCCGCCAGTTCCATGTGTGGAAAATCCCAATAGCAGAAGTCAGGATTCTGGGTCCAGCGTCCCTGGCGGTTCTGTAGTGCATAGTGTTCCGTGCGATTGGTTACCGTCAGCAGATGGGCAAACACCATCTGTGCCACGCTCTCCGTGCTGTAAGCAGGAACATTCGTGACAGTGATACCGCGTTCACGAGCAAATGCGACATCCACCACGTTATACCCCGTAGCCAACACGCCAATGTATTTAAGGTGTGGTAGCTGTTCCATCTCTGTTTTTCCGAGAACCACCTTGTTGGTCAGCACAACAGCTGCATCAGTACACCGTGCCACGGTCTCACTCGGTGCAGTACGGTCATAAACCGTCAACTCACCCATTGTCTCCAGCTCCTTCCACGATAAGTCGCCGGGGTTGGCCGAATAGCCATCAAGTATCACAATCTTCATAAGCCTGCTATTATTTTTATCTGTAACGTTGCAAAGATACACATTTTTTTTGGTTATTTCGTTGAAAATGTGTATTTTTGTGCCGAAAAATCCTCAACACCATGTTACAGATCCGCTGCAAGAACAACAATGTCACCAAGAGTTTCCCTGAAGGAGCCTCTCTGTTAGACATCTATCAGGAGTTTGCCGATGAGATAAAACTCCCCTACCCTGTAGTCTCAGCCAAAGTAAATAACGCCTCACAGGGACTAAAATTCAGAGTCTATCAGAACCGCGACGTGGAGTTCTTGGATGCTCGCGAGGGCAGTGGTCACCGTGTCTATGTGCGTTCACTGTGTTTCCTGCTCTACAAGGCCACACAAGACCTTTTTCCTGGTTCGAAGCTCTTCATCGAACACACCATTTCGCGCGGATACTACTGTAACTTCAAGAAAAAGAATAATGAGTCGTTGGCTGAAGGCGATGTGGAGCGCCTCTGTGAACGCATGAAGGAAATTGTCAATCTGGACATGCCGTTCCGTCGCACGGAGGCCACTAATGAAGAGGCCATCCGCGTCTTTGCCGAACGTGGTTTCCCCGACAAGGTGAAACTGCTGGAGACCAGCGGACAAATCTACAGCGACTACTATACCCTAGGGGACACCGCCGACTACTACTATGGTCCACTGGTACCCAGTGCGGGCTATCTGAAGGTGTTTGGACTGGAACCCTATCACGATGGCATGCTGTTGCGTGTGCCCGACTGGAACGACCCCACCCGACTGGCTGAGAAGGTGGACATGCCGAAGACTTACGAGATGTTTGCCGAGAAGACGAAATGGGATATCATCATGCGCCTCAGTAATGCCGGTGATGTCAACAAAGCAATCCTCAAGGGGCATGCCTCGGAATTGATACAGGTTAGCGAAGCCCTACAGGAGAAGAAGATTGTGCAGATTGCCGAAGACATAGAACGCAGGTTCCATGCCGAGGAGAATCCCATCCGACTGGTACTCATCACAGGACCGTCATCGTCGGGAAAGACCACTTTCTGCAAGCGTCTGAGCATCCAGCTGCTGGCCTGCGGACTACGTCCCATGTCGTTCTCTACCGACGACTACTTCGTCAACCGCGTGGACACACCGAAGCTGCCTAATGGCGACTATGACTTCGACAACATCGAGGCTGTGGACTATCAGTTGCTGGAAGAACACCTGACGCGTCTGATGAATGGTGAGCGTGTGGAGATTCCTGAATATAACTTCTCTACTGGCAAGCGTGAGTGGAACGGTAAGAAACTGAAGCTGGCTGGCGACACAGTGCTCATCATCGAGGGTATCCATGCGCTGAACCCACAACTGACACAGAAGATAGAAAACTCGCTGAAGTACAAGATATACATCTCGGCACTGACCAGCATCTCACTCGACGACCACAACTGGATTCCCACACGTGACAACCGTCTGCTGCGCCGTATTATCCGCGACTACAACAAGGGAGCCTTCACTGCTCAGGAGACCATTGCCCAGTGGGGGAATGTCTGCGAGGCAGAAGACAAATGGATTTTCCCCTATCAGGAGACTGCCGACGCTATGTTCAACTCAGCACTGAACATTGAGTTTGCCGTACTACGCACCCATGCGGAAATCATCCTCTCCAGCGTTCCCAAAAACTGTCCGGAATATAGTGAGGCCCACCGACTGCTGAAGTTCATCCACTACTTCCTGCCCGTCAGTGACAAGGAGATACCACCCACCAGCATCATGCGTGAGTTCTTGGGTGGCTCCAGCTTCAAATATTAATTCTTTAAAGGTGAGAGGTGAGTGGTGAGAGGTGAGAGGTTACTTGAACAATGAGTATTCCTTGACCTTCCATGCCAAAGCGCTGGCTCCAAGGACGTTACGTTCGGAGTCATTGATCTTGGAGACTACAATCTTCACTTTGTCACGGATGTTGCCAAAGACATTCTGGACGAAGCCCTCTTCCATGGCAGCCCACATTCGACCACTATACTTCGTCAGTTCGCCCGTAAGGATAATAGCCTCCGGATTAACTACGCTGGCATAGTTAGCCAAAGCGACACCCAACAGATAGCCAGTATATCGCCAGACCTCCAAAGCAATGCTGTCGCCTTCATCGGCAGATTCCGCAATATCATCCAGAGTGAGCGCTGTGTTCTGACGCATTTTGCTGGGTGCATCATTGGCTTCCAACAATTCACGAGCCGTCTGCAAGATGCCGCGTGTAGAGACATACTCCTCCAGACATCCCTTGCGTCCACAAGAGCATTGACGACCGCCAGCGTCTATACATGTATGACCCAACTCGCCAGCAAAACCGTCACTGCCCAGGTGAGCCAGACCGTTGCTAAAGAAACAACTGCCCAAACCGCTACCCACCAACGTCACAACAATGAAGTTGTCCATGCCGTGAGCAACGCCGAAAGAAGACTCGCCAAGAGCTGTCACATGGGCATCGTTGCCAAGTGCCACAGCCAGACCGATACTGTCTCTCAACATAGCAGCAATGGGGACGATACCCTTCCACGGCATGTTCGGTGAATTCTCGATGCAACCCGTCAGGTAGTTGGAACTAGGTGCACACATGCCTACCGAACGAATACTCTCATAGCCACCGTTATTCTCAGCCAGCATAATGACACGTTCGGAAAGCGCCTCTACGAAATTGTTCACATTGGGATAATTCTGGGTAGCAATGGTGTCTTGTGCCACAATATTGCCGCGCAGGTCAACTACGGCAACAGTCGTCGTGGCGACATCCACATTGATACCTATCACTTTGGACTTTATCTTGTCGTTAATCATATAGGCCTCTTAATTATATTCTTAATAATTGCTACTTAAACAACGAATACTCTTTTACGCCCCACGCGAGCACACTGGCACCCAACATGTTGCGCGTGCGATTTTCCAAATTGGAAACCAAGAATCGCACCTTACCCTGCAGGTTATGGAAGACGTGTTCTTCAAAAACCTCGTTGGCAGGTTCGAAGAGCCACTTGCCAGCCTGAGCAATACCGCCCGTAAAGACGAAAGCCTCCGGATTCAGCACAGAAGCATAGTTGGCAAGTCCCAGACCCAGATAGCACCCCGTACGACGGTAGGTCTCGATGGCCAGCTCATCGCCCTGATCACAGAGATCCTGTATAAGCTTAGGAGAAAGTCGCTCTACCTGACGCATCATTGACGGCTCCGTGCGCTCGGCCAACACTTCCTGAGCAGTCATCACAATACCGTTGGCAGCAGTATAGGTCTCCAGACAACCTCGCTTACCACAGCCACATTGGCGCCCATTCGGAACAAAACAGGTATGTCCCACCTCACCAGCAAAACCGTCGTTGCCCAAGTGTGCGATACCGTTGCTGAAGAAGCAGCTGCCCAGACCGTGCCCAATGGAGATAACGGCGAAGTCACGCATACCGTGGGCGGCACCGAAGGTTTGTTCGCCAAGAGCCATTGCGTGGGCATTATTGGCCAATGCCACAGCCATTCCCAAACGGTCGCGCAACATGGCAGCCAAGGGTACAACACCCTTCCACGGCATATTGGGAGCGTTCTCAATACTGCTTGTACGGTAATTACCACTAGGCGCACAGACACCCACCGAACGAATGCTTTCATAGCCTCCATTCTGATCCACCAGATTCATAATGTGTTCACAAAGCACCGTTACATAGTCGCCAATATAGGGATGCTCGGATGATACAAAACAATCTGTTGCAATAATATTTCCACGGATATCGACAATACCTATCGATGTTCGTTCCAGACTGATGTCTACGCCGACAACGCGTGTCTTTATACCGTTCTGAATCATAACGAAATGTGTTTTACTCGAGTATTACGCGACAAAAATAGTAAATATTTTTTTATCTACAAAACTTTTATCCAACTTTTTTTAAATAATTCAATAATTCTTTGTACCTTTGCAACGTAATACGACATTTTAATATAGATATGAACGTTTTAGAACTCAGTGAACAAGAGATTGGCAGACGCGAAAGTCTGCAACAGTTGCGCGACATGGGTATCAATCCATATCCCGCAGCAGAATTTCCCACCAATGCTTTCTCGACAGAGATTATAGATAGTTTTCAGGATGATGCCGAGCCCCGCGAAGTGAGCATTGCAGGCCGTATGATGAGCCGCCGTGTGATGGGTAAGGCTTCGTTTGTAGAATTACAGGACTCTAAAGGTCGCATTCAGGTGTACATCACCCGCGACGACCTCTGCCCCGGTGAGGACAAGGAACTTTACAATACAGTATTCAAGAAGTTGCTGGACATCGGCGACTTCATCGGCATCAAGGGTTTTGTGTTCCGCACGCAGACAGGCGAAATCAGCGTCCACTGCAAGGAGTTGACGCTGTTGTCAAAGGCACTCAAGCCACTGCCAATCGTGAAGTATAAGGATGGTGTGGCCTACGATAAGTTTGATGATCCCGAGTTGCGCTATCGCCAGCGTTATGTCGACCTGGTGGTCAACGAGGGCGTAAAGGATACCTTCCTGAAGCGTGCAACTATCATCCGCACCATGCGTAGCATTCTCGACAACGCTGGTTATACCGAGGTCGACACACCTATCCTGCAGAGCATCGCAGGTGGTGCTTCAGCCCGTCCATTCATCACCCACTTCAATGCCCTTAATCAGGATATGTACATGCGTATTGCCACTGAGCTCTATCTGAAGCGCCTCATCGTAGGTGGTTTCGAGGGTGTCTACGAGATGGGCAAGAACTTCCGCAACGAAGGTATGGACAAGACCCACAACCCTGAGTTCACCTGCATGGAGCTCTACGTGAGCTATAAGGACCTGCTGTGGGGTATGACCTTCACCGAGAAGATGCTCGAGGAGATCTGTACAGCTGTCAACGGCAAGCCCGAGGTGGAGATTGATGGTAATATCATCTCGTTCAAGGCCCCATTCCGTCGTTTGCCTATCCTCGATGCCATCAAGGAGAAGACTGGTTTCGACTGCGATGGCAAGACTGAGGACGAGATCCGTGCATTCTGCCTCTCTAAGGGTATGGATGTAGATGAGACCATGGGTAAGGGTAAGCTCATCGACGAGCTCTTCGGTGAGTTCTGCGAGGGCACCTTCATCCAGCCTACTTTCATCACCGACTATCCTGTTGAGATGTCACCACTTACCAAGATGCACCGCTCAAAGCCCGGTCTCACCGAGCGTTTCGAGCTGATGGTTAACGGTAAGGAGCTGGCTAACGCCTATTCTGAGCTCAACGATCCTATCGACCAGGAGGAGCGTTTCATCGAGCAGATGAAGCTTGCTGATAAGGGCGACGACGAGGCTATGATCATCGATCACGACTTCCTGCGCGCTCTGCAGTACGGTATGCCTCCTACCTTCGGTATTGGTATCGGTATCGACCGTCTGGTGATGCTGATGACTGGTAAGTTTGCTATTGGCGAGGTGATGCTGTTCCCACAGATGAAGCCTGAGAAGAAGATTCCTCAGTCGTCAGTAGCTGAGTGGGCCGAGATTGGTGTACCCGAGGATATCGTTCCTGTACTCCGCAAGGCTGGTTTCAACCTGATTACAAACATCAAGGACGAGAAGCCCCAGGGCCTGCAGCAGAAGATTGGTGAGATATTCAAGAAGTACAAGCTCGACATGCAGAAGCCCAGTGTTGACGAGGTAGCCGCCTGGATTGAGAGAGCTAACAGCTAATAGCCAATAGCTAACAGCAAGACTATATGTACGACTGCGGTAGAATAGCGATTATCGGTGGCGGAAGCTGGGCAACAGCCATTGCCAAGATAGTGGTGGGGAAGACCCACCACATCGGTTGGTATATGCGTCGCGATGACCGTATCGAGGACTTCCGTCGCATGGGGCACAACCCTGCCTACCTCACCAGCGTCCACTTCAACATTGACGAAATATTCTTTTCCAGTGACTTGAACAAGATTGTTCAGCAGTACGACACGCTGGTCTTTGTGACCCCGTCGCCTTATCTGAAGAGTCACTTAAAGAAGCTCAAGACGCGCATTCGCGACAAGTTTATCATCACCGCTATCAAGGGTATCGTACCTGACGAGAACCTCGTCTGTAGCGAGTACTTCCATCAGGTCTACGATGTTCCCTATGAGAACCTTGCCTGCATCGGCGGACCCTCGCATGCCGAGGAGGTAGCGCTGGAACGTCTCTCCTACCTCACCATTGGTTGTGCAGACATTGAGAAAGCACAGGCGTTTGCCAACATTATGACCAGCGACTATATCAAAACCAAGACATCTACCGACGTCATCGGCATTGAGTACTCCTCAGTCTTGAAGAATGTCTACGCTATTGCAGCTGGTATCTGCAACGGTCTCAAGTTCGGCGACAACTTCCAGGCTGTTCTCATGGCCAACGCCGTTCAGGAGATGGCTCGTTTCCTGAAGGTGGTACACCCCATAGAGCGCAACATCGTTGACAGCTGCTACCTCGGCGACTTGCTCGTTACCGGCTACTCCAACTTCTCGCGTAATCGCACTTTCGGTACTATGATTGGCAAGGGTTACAGCGTCAAGTCAGCACAAATAGAGATGGAGATGATTGCAGAAGGCTACTTCGGCACCAAGTGTATGAAGGAGATCAATCGCCACTGCCACGTCAACATGCCCATCCTCGATGCCGTATATAATATATTGTACGAGCGCATCAGTCCACAAATTGAAATCAAACTATTAACAGATTCATTCAGATAAAACAAAATTTAAACTATGAGTAACATCAAACTTGACATCACGAAGGCCGCCTGTTTCTTGGAAGCTGGCGCAGTGAAGGCTTTCGAGCCAAAGGTAAAGGACGCACAGAAGGCTCTTGAAGAGGGTACCTGTCCAGGTAACGACTTCCTGGGTTGGCTGCATCTGCCCACAAGTATCACCCCTGCTTTCCTCGACGAGTTGCAGGCTTGTGCCAATGTGCTGCGCGAAAACTGCGAGGCAGTAGTAGTAGCTGGTATCGGTGGTAGCTATCTGGGTGCCCGTGCCGTCATTGAAGCACTGAGCAACAGCTTTGGCTGGCTCATCAAAGACCAGAAGAATCCTACCATCCTTTTTGCAGGTAACAACATCGGTGAGGACTACCTCTTCGAGTTAACAGAATACCTGAAAGACAAGAAGTTTGGTGTTATCAATATTTCAAAGTCAGGTACCACCACAGAGACCGCTCTGACCTTCCGTCTGCTGAAGAAGCAGTGCGAGGCTCAGCGTGGCAAGGAAGAGGCCAAGAAGGTGATCGTGGCCGTTACCGATGCTAAGCGCGGTGCTGCCCGTACCTGTGCTGACAAGGAGGGTTACAAGAGCTTCATCATCCCCGACAACGTAGGTGGCCGCTTCTCAGTGCTCACTCCCGTTGGTCTGCTGCCTATTGCCTGCGCCGGTTTCGACATCAAGCAGTTGGTAGGTGGTGCTCAGGATATGGAGAAGGCTTGTGCTCCCAGCGTACCTTTCGAGGAGAATCCTGCTGCACAGTATGCTGCTGTGCGTAACGGTTTGTATCAGAACGGCAAGAAGATTGAGATCATGGTCAACTACCAACCCAAACTGCACTTCTTCAGTGAGTGGTGGAAGCAGTTGTATGGTGAGTCTGAGGGTAAGGACAAGAAGGGTATCTTCCCCGCTAGCGTAGACTTCACTACCGACCTACACTCTATGGGTCAGTGGATTCAGGACGGCGAGCGCACTATCTTTGAGACCGTGCTCTCTATCGAGGAGCCTGAAAAGAAGCTGCTGTTCCCCGAGGACGAGGAGAACCTGGATGGTTTGAACTTCCTGGCTGGCAAGCGCGTGGACGAAGTGAACAAGATGGCTGAGCTGGGTACCCGTCTGGCTCACGTCGATGGTGGCGTGCCTAACATCCGCATCAGCATTCCCAAACTGAACGAATACTATATCGGACAGCTCATCTACTTCTTTGAGATTGCCTGTGGAATCAGCGGCAACGTGCTGGGTGTCAATCCGTTCAACCAGCCTGGCGTAGAGGCTTACAAGAAGAACATGTTTGCCCTGCTGGCTAAGCCCGGCTACGAGGCAGAAACCAAAGCTATCCGCGAGCGCATTGCAAATGAATAAAGCAATCAAGCAATATTTAGAAAAACACGGCTTCGGGCAGTTCAGCCCGAAAGCCGTGCTTTTCGATATGGATGGTGTCATCTATGACTCCATGAAGAACCATGCTGTGGCATGGCACGAGGCCATGGAGAGCTACGGATTGGACATGCCCCTGAGCGGTGCCTACAAGTATGAGGGCATGCGTGGCGTAGAGACTATCAAAGTGCTGACTCAACAACAATGGGGAAAGGCTGTCAGCGAAGAAGAGGCGAAGGAGATGTATCAGCACAAGTCGCGCCTGTTTGCTGAGCATTGTCAACAGACGCCTGCACAAATCATGCCTGGCATCAAGGAACTGATGCAGCAAATAAAAGACTGTTGCATGAAAATCTGTGTGGTGACAGGCAGTGGCCAGCACACACTGTTAGACAAACTATTAGGAGACTTTCCCGGTCTGCTCAGCGAAGAACTGATGGTGACGGCCTTTGACGTGACGCACGGCAAGCCCAATCCAGAACCCTATATAATAGGTATGCGCAAGTGTGAGGTACAGCCTTGGGAGGCCATCGTCGTAGAGAATGCACCTTTAGGCGTGCGGGCAGCTCATGCCGCCCACTGCTTTACTATTGCCGTAAACACAGGACCCCTACCCGACGACATGCTCCTTCGTGAGGGTGCCGATCTGATTTATCCGACAATGACAGCACTCAGCGAAGACTTCACACGCCTTCGTCTTCGTCAGTAGCCTGCTGGTTGGAGTTCACTTGGTCCTCTGGAACAGAATCCATCTGCGTATCACGTTTAATAGTGAGCTCACCCATGCGCGACAGACGGAAAACCAACGGAATATACTCATCGCTCTGCGGATGTCCTACACTGGCACCGAAGAACAGATAATCGCCTTCGGCCTTGTCGAAGACCAAGCCTTCAAAGACGCCTGTCTTGTTGAAGTCATCATCTAAATACTGCGTCAGCGCTTTCTTGGTGAACGTCCGAGTGTAGAATACGGAGCCATCCTTGCGCGATACCTTCAAGCTAAACACATTGTCCACGTATTTCTGTCCTGTCTCATCTTTCACCATCGGCAGCGAATCGCTGGGCTGACGGCTGATGGTAACGAAATACGTCTTACCAATCCATTCCACCTTCCTCTCGTCAAGATAGGGCTGCATGCGAATAGGCTCTTTAGGTTGCACCTTGACGATGCGCGGTGCAATGATATCGTTACTCTTTTTCTTTCCTCCACAAGCTGCCAGCACGACAACCATACCGGCCAGCAGGAGCATTGATAGTGTCTGTTTCATGATGAACATATGTGATGATGTTGCAAAAGTAATAAAAAACAACGAAATACGCAAGGAAATATCCTAAAAATGACTTTTTTCCCAATCATCGACAAATAGTGTGCGGTCAACGACATGAAAACGGACATCATAACCCATGAATGGCATGCCATACTGACGTGTTGCATCCTCTTGGTAGTGCGGACGCGGGTCAAGGGCTAGTGTCTGACGAAGTACTTCCAAATCGGCAGCCGGAAGCTGCCGACACAGTTCCTCTGGCACAACGACCTCCAATTGCTGCCATTGGTGATTGTCGGTAAAACCGCCACGTGCCCCTGCATGACTGTCGACATAAGCCAGGTAGGGTTTGATGTCGTAGACGGGAGTACCATCCATCAGGTCGGCACCTAAAACCTCTATTGTCATATGTTCCACGTCGATAGCACCGATGCGCACAGACGACAAACCGAGGTTATTGGGACGGAACGGAGAGCGCGAAGCCCACACCCCTACCCGTTGGTTGCCACCCAACAATGGTGGACGCACGGTAGGATGCTTCTGTGCCGAGACATTCTCCGAGAATCCCCAGATAAGCCAGAGGTAGTCATAGTCCTCCAGTCCACGCAGCGCCTCAACTTGGCGATACTTCGCCACAAACTCTATCTTCCCACGCAACTCGCTGACAATGCCACTCTGTCTTGGGACACCGAACTTACTGGTCAGCGGAGAACGGAAAAAAGCTATCGGTTCAATATTCATACTGCAAAGATATACAAAAAAGATTTATTTATAGAAAGAAATTATAGGAAATTATGGGAAAATCTAATCTTGCAACGTTGTATTTCTCAAATATTTATTATCTTTGCACCCATGGAACAGAAAAAAATCACCTTTGACAGTTTCATACGCACCATCACGTGGGTGGCGGCAGCTGTGGGTATCATCATGCTGCTGAACTACCTCAGTGGGGTATTACTGCCTTTCTTCCTGGCATGGCTCATCTCCTATATCTTGTTCCCACTAGTGAAGTTCTTCCAGTATCGCTGTCACCTGAAATACCGCATTATAGGCATTCTGTGCGCTTTCCTGGTGGTAGGTGCAGCACTGACGGGACTGGTTTTACTGATGATTCCACCGATGATAGAGGAAGGAGCACGTGTGAAAGACCTGCTCATCGCTTATGTGTCGCACGATGAGTTCATGAGCAATATCCCCTCGATGATAGACGATTTCGTCCATGACCATTTCACCACCGAAGATGTCAAGGCCATTGTTACCCAAGAGGGATTCATCGACAACATCAAACAGGCAATTCCAAAGGTATGGAACGTCATTGCACAATCGTTCAGCATCCTGTCAAGTGTACTCACGCTGACCATGGTGCTACTCTATACCTTATTTATATTACTAGACTACGAACAATTCTCCAATGGTTGGGTGCTGATGCTCCCTGAGCGCATGCGTCCTTTCGCCACCCAACTGGTCAGCGACGTTGAACAAGGTATGAACAAGTATTTCCGCGGACAGGGCCTTGTAGCCTTCTGCGTGGGTGTACTGTTCAGCATCGGTTTCCTGATTATCGACTTCCCCATGGCTATTGGTCTGGGCATGTTCATCGGACTATTGAACATGGTACCCTACCTACAACTGTTGGGTTTCATACCTACCATTATTTTGGCTATTGTCAAGGCAGCAGACACAGGTCAGAGTTTCTGGCTCATCATGTTGGCTGCACTCATTGTGTTTGCTGTGGTACAAATTATTCAGGATACCATTCTTACGCCGAAGATTATGGGTAAGGTGATGGGCCTCAACTCAGCCATCATCCTGCTGTCGCTCTCTATCTGGGGGGCTCTGTTGGGAATTCTGGGTATGATTATTGCCCTGCCAATGACAACGTTGCTGATTACCTATTACCAGAAATATATTGTCAACAAGGAAAAGATTAAGAATGAAGAATGAAGAATGAAGAATTAACCATAAATAAAGATGAAAGCATTTAAAATGATTTGTCTTCTGATGCTGTTCACGTTGACAGCCGGCGCTCAGGAGAAGAAAGAGATTGACTGGCTGAAAGAACTGTCGAGCCGTATCACCATCAACGGCTACATGCAAGGTGGTTATGAGTATGCTGACAAGGGCGGCCAGACCACCAGCACCTTCAACTTCAAACGCGCCATCTTCTGGGGTCGTGCTCGTATTACCGACCGCTGGTCGTTCATGTTCATGAACAACTTCGCCCTATCAAAAGGTGTCCTGGAGTTCTGGACAGACTACCGCGTGACGAACAACAAGGCGCTGACCGTTCGCATCGGACAGTTCCAGCACCCCTTCTCGTTGGAGAGTCCGCTGACGCCCACCATGCTCGAGCTTGTAGACATCACCTCACAGGCTGTTACCAATCTGGCCAATGGCAACGAGCCGTTGCTTGGTCCTAACTTCGGACGTGACCAGGGTATCATGCTGTTAGGTGACCTTTTCAACGACCACTTCCACTATGAGCTGGCCGTAATGAACGGACAGGGTATCAATACCAACGACGGCAACACTGACAAAGATGTCATTCTGAAGTTAGAGTACCGTCCCTGCAAGGAATTACGCATCGTTGCCTCTGGACAGAAAGGTCGCGGACATGCTGTCAACGAAACTCCTGTAGCTTGGAATCCTACCATTCATAAAAACGACGACTATCGTCGCGACCGTGTCAGCTTCGGTGGCGAGGCAAAGATTCCCACCCTGCTGGGTCGTAAGTCTACCAGTGGCGGCATCTGCCTGCGCAGTGAGTTCCTCGCCGGCAAGGATGGCGATGTCAGTAGTCGCGGTGCCTACCTCACTGGTTCCGTAGCGCTGGGCAAGGGTATCGACGTGATTGGTTCAGCTGACTACTACGACCGCAACACATCAGAGAGCGGTTGGCAACAGACCAACATCACTGGCGGTCTGCAATACTGGTTCTACCGCAAGTGCCGTCTGCAGCTGCAGTACACTCACAGCTTCTGCGGTGAACTGCTGGGCGACGACTACAACCGCGTCCAAGCACAGGTTCAGGTAGCGTTTTAAAGCATCGAAGCCTCGAAATATCGTAATATCGAAGCCTCGAAATATCGTAATATCGAAGCCTCGAAATATCGAAATATCGAAATAACGAAATAACGTAATAACGAAAAATGTTAATCAAAGTACTTTTAACCGTTATCTTCCTGGCCGTGATGATTGGCGTGGGGCTCTACACCCGCAAGCAGGCCAGCAGTGTTGACGGCTTCGTCCTTGGCGGACGCGCCGTAGGTCCGTGGCTTACCGCCTTTGCCTTCGGAACGAGCTATTTCTCGGCTGTGGTCTTCGTAGGCTACGCCGGACAGTTCGGTTGGAAATACGGACTTTCCAGCGCGTGGATTGGAATCGGCAACGCCATTATCGGTTCGTTGCTGGCATGGATTATTCTGGGCAAGCGTACCAAGCTGATGACACAGCATATCGAGTCGCGCACCATGCCCGACTTCTTCGGTACCCGCTTCCAGGACCAGGGACTGCGTGTAGCAGCAAGTATCATTGCCTTCGTCTTCCTGATTCCCTATACCGCTGGTGTCTATAGCGGCATCTCCAGACTCTTCGAGATGGGTTTCAACATCCCCTACGAATACTGTGTGGTCATCATGTCCGTCCTCACCGCTGTCTATGTCATCCTTGGTGGCTATAAGGCAACAGCCATGAACGACTTCATCCAGGGTATCATCATGCTCTTCGGCATTGTTGCCGTCATCCTTGCCGTGCTCAACGCACAGGGTGGCTTGGTGGCTGCTGTCGACAAACTGGCAGAATTACCCTCCGACGTCGATCCCAGTGTGAATGGCGGCTTTGCCTCGTGGTTCGGTCCAGACCCCTGGGGACTATTGGGTGTTATCATTCTGACGTCGTTAGGCACCATGGGACTGCCCCAGATGGTGGGCAAGTTCTATAGCATCACTGACGAGAGCGCCATCAAGCGTGGCACCGTCATCTCCACCATCTTTGCTTTCATCGTGGCTGGTGGCTGCTATTTTCTCGGTGGTTTCGGCCGTCTCTACGACCCCGTCATCGCTGCCAATGGTAAGATAGCCTACGACAGCATCGTCCCCGCCATGCTCGTCACCCTGCCCGACGTGCTCATCGCCCTCGTGGTACTGCTCGTACTCTCTGCCTCCATGTCGACACTGGCCTCACTGGTACTCACCAGCAGTTCCACGATGACCCTCGACCTCATCTATCGCGACAAGAAAGCCTTGCCTGGCGAGGTAGAGGAAGGAACCATCGACGACCTCGTAGCAGAGAAAATTGAGCGCCGCAAGGTGGTGGTCATGCGTGTACTCATCATGTTCTTCATTGCCATCTCCCTGCTCATCGCCCTCAATCCCCCGACGTTCATTGCCCAGCTGATGGGCATCTCATGGGGTGCACTGGCAGGTGCCTTCCTCGCTCCCTTCATGCTCGGCCTCTACTGGCGTGGTGTCACCACCGCCAGCGTCTGGGCCTGCTTCTTCTGGGGCGTGGGTCTGACGGTTGTCAACATGCTGTTAGGTAATCCCATCAACCCCATCAACTGCGGTGCCATCGCCATGCTGGGCGGTTTCCCCGTGGTATGGATTACCAGTCTGCTGACCAAGAAGATAGACAGCACCATCGTCAACAAGATTTTCGAGTGCTATAAGTAACCTGTGTACTTTATCGTAAACCAGACAAGATGAAGAAGTCCTTACTGACATTGCTTGCCCTGCTGTGCGTAGTCGGTTAGGGAATTTTAGATTCCCAGGCAGGGAGCATAATATTTTCAGGAATGAGATGATTTGTCTGAAAGTTAAATAATCATAAAGAGGATGTGCATGCACATCCTCTTTGTTCATTTAAGTTATTTGTAATTCGTCACTTCACAACGTACTTCTTACCACCTTGGATGTAATAGCCCCTTGTGGGCTTCTTGGACAACTTGCGTCCGGTGAGGTCGTAGATAGGACCATTGTTAGTAGCAGTGTTAGTGTTAACAGAACTGATGTCAGTCGCATCGCTCTCGAAGATGATATCCATAGTACGGGCATGGTTGGGAGAACTGAGGATAACCTTCAGCCAGCAACGGTTGGCGGGAAGCGTTCCGGCATCCTTTACCCATGTAAAGTTATGACCATCGAGCACGTAGTGGTCTGCTTCAGCCATGTCGTCGGGAGTGAAGGTCTTGGGCTCTAATGTACCAAAGAAATGCTCAGCATCATAGTTGACCTCGGCGCCATTCTCGTTCACTATCAAGTCCACCATCTGATCCTCGTCCGTACCATTGTAGATGATGAGCGGTGTTTGTGCGGCAGCAGACTCCAGTGCGTCGAAGAGTGTCACAGTACCTGCTACAGCATCAACATTCTTCACGCTGGTCAGCACGACACCGTTGACTGTACCCATAGCGAGTTCCAATCCCTTGTCAGAAATGTAGCTGGCATATGAATTTGCAGGGATGGTCAGTGTGGCTGCAACGACATAGTAATTCTCAGGATCTGGCATTACAGGCTTGATGTAGCTGTAGGTTGCCATACCAGCCTTTGCCTTTGCAATGCTGACTTTTGTTCCTTCTGCACTGATCTGTATAGCAGCCATGCTGTTGAAGGTGACATTGCCACCGATGGCAGGATAGCTATCAGCAGTATTGCCATCAATCAGGCCACCAGTCATCCAGAATCCTTCCGTATCGGTATTCGTGATCGTGTTATACATGCCACCGCCCTGTCCTGCAGCCTTGTTACCAGTAATTTCGCCAGCGTAGAGCGTCAGCGTTCCGTTGTTCAGGATACCACCGCCGTTGCCAGTAGTGTTACCGCCGATGATCTTACCGCCCTCAGTGTCAGTGATAGCCAGTGTACCGTTGTTGATAATAACGCTACCATTGGCTGCTGCCTCTGCGAGGTTACGATTGATAGTAAATCCGTTCAGTTCGAGGACTACGGTCTTGCCTTCCGGTACGGTCAAGGCTGCGTCGGTGCTCTCTGCAATGACATCAGCAGCCAGCTTGACGACACCACCGTTGTTCATAGCGGCCTGCAAACCTGCCCATCCCGAAACAGGACCTTCTTCTTTATTCATCTCAATGCCGGCGTTCTCACTCTCCATCTCCGTAATCTCGCCATTCTTCATCGTGACATGCAGCGTCTCAGAAGTCATACCCGTCAGCGCAGGAAGTGAGACAACAAGATTGTAAGTATAGGAGCCGTCGCCATTGTCAACCTTTTCAGCAGAAATGACATCTCCGAACGGCACGTCAATAGAATAGGTGCCGCCCATAAATGTTGCACGGAACTCGTTAGGCTCGTCAGCGCGGCTGTAGCTGATAACACCAGACTTTGTGCCGTAGCCAGTCCATACATCGTCGCCAAGAGCTTCGTAGAGCTCTGACAGAATGGCAAACTTCTCGGGATCAGGCATGACGGGCTTCACGAAGCTGTACTCAGCCATGTTTGCTTTTGCAGTCTTTGCACTGATTGTTGTGCCGTCAGCATCAATCTGTACGACAGCCAGGTTATTGAAGGTGACATCGCCGCCGATGGCAGGATAGCTCTCTGCGGTGTTCCCGTCAATCAGTCCGCCTGTCATCCAGAAACCTGTAGTAGCTGTATTCGTAATGGTGTTATACACGCCACCACCCTGACCTGCAGCATGATTGCCGGTAATCTCACCACCATAGAGCGTCAGCGTACCGTTGTTGAGGATACCACCGCCGTTGCCTGTGGTGTTACCACCGATCATCTTACCACCTTCGGTATCCATAATGGCAAGAATACCATTATTGATGATGACGCTACCGTTGGCCACAGCACTTGTCAGCGCGCGGTTGATGGTATGTCCGTTCAATTCGAGGATGACGGTCTTGCCTTCCGGTACGGTCAAGGCTGCGTCGGTGCTCTCTGCAATGACATTGTCTGCCAGCTTAATCACACCACCGTTGCTCATCGCATTCTGTAGGGCGGACCACCCTGAAATCGGACCTTCTTCCTTATTCATCTCAATGCCAGCATTCTCGCTATCCATCTCCGTTATCTCACCATTCTTCACAGTGACATGCACAGTCTCAGAAGACATGCCCGTCTGTGCTGGCAACGCAAGCTTCAGCGTGTATGTAAATGAACCGTCGCCATTATCAACTTTAGAAGCAAATGTGACATCGCCAAACGGTACATCAATAGTATAGGTACCACCCATGAAGACTGCGCGGAACTCGTTAGGCTCGTTGCCGCGGCTGTAGCTGATGACACCCGTCAGTGCGCCATAACCGGTCCATACGTCTGTACCAAGAGCTTCGTACAACTCTGTTAAGATTGCGTACACTGCGGGATCAGGCATTACAGGTTTGATGTAGCTGTATTCTGCCATGTTTTCCTTTGCAGTCTTTGCGCTTCGTGTTGTGCCGTTAGCATCAATCTGTACAACTACCAGATTGTTAAAGGTGACATCTCCTCCAATAGCAGGATAAGCGTTTGCGGTATTGGCGTCAATCAGACCGCCTGTCATCCAGAAACCAGTAGTAGCAGTATTTGTAACGGTGTTGTACACGCCACCGCCCTGGCCTGCAGCCTTGTTGCCAGTAATCTCACCGCCATAGAGCGTCAGCGTACCGTTGTTCAGGATACCACCACCGTTGCCAGTGGTGTTACCTCCGATAATCTTACCGCCCTCAGTGTCTGTGATAGCCAGTATACCGTTGTTGATGATGACGCTACCATTGGCTGCAGCGCTGGTCAGTGCACGATTGATGGTCTGTCCGTTCAGTTCGAGCACGACAGTCTTGCCTTGAGGAACTGTCAGAGCTGCGTCTGTGCTTGTAGCCGTGATATTTTGTGTCAGTTTGATCACGCCACCATTGGTCAGTGCGGTCTGCAGTGCAGCCCAGCTGTCAATGCCACTATTCTCCTTGCTCAAGTCAAGGCCAGCATTCTCGCTCTCCATTCCGGTAATTTCACCATTCTTCGTGGTGACATGCAGCGTCTCTTGCGACATACCTGTCTGTGCAGGAAGGTTCACCACGAGCGTATAGGTGTAAGAACCGTCACCGTTGTCCACTTTTGACGCTGAGGTAAAGGCATCGAACGGTAAATCTATTGTGGACAAGCCACCCATATATGTTGCACGGAACTCCTTCGGGTCATCGCCACGGCTGTAGCTAATGACACCTGTCTGCTCACCGTAGCCCGTCCACACATCGGTGCCAATGGCTTCGTAGAGCTCAGACAGAAGCTTGTTTTCTGCCCTTTCAATGATGAACGTTGCGTTGGCTGTGCCACTGTAGTTAGAACCGCTGACGGCAGTGACGATTACGTTGGCCGTACCTACCTCCACATTGTTCTCGAAGGCTACGGTGTAGTCGGTGCCCTCGGTCAGCGTAGTATTACCGTCCTTCACGATAACGGTAGGCTCAATGGCCGAACCTGTATAGTACTGAGTGGCAATAGTCTGAATCCATGAGTCCTGCAGATTCTTGGTGTAGGTCACCACCACCCATACATTAGCTCCTGGCATGGTGAATGTCCATGTGCCTGCAGTCTGTCCGGCAGTCACGTCAATCTCATCCTGCAGGGCAGGAGCACGGTTACCACGTGCAGCGGCTCCACCCCACGAGGTGTAGGCGCGAACAGTCACGTCCTTTGTCGAATAGCCGCTATTGGGCGTTACGCTAATGGTAACCACGTCGTCCTTTTTAGCCGTTGTCACAGCTGTACCACCAACGGTAATTGCCACCGTGCCGTGAGCGGTGCTCTCGTCAGACAGCGTGATGTCATATTTAACCACAGAAGTGCTGGGGACAAACTTGATATTGTTCAAATCAGAGAAGTCCAAGCTTACGCTTCCTTCAGGATATGTGGTCAACGTTCCACCCGTAATAGTGATACCTGTGCAGCCAGCGATAGTGTAATCGTTCGGGGTTCTATATACGCCCAGGTCACTTGCCGAGCCATTGCTGCCATTGTATTTGTTACCTGAGAAGGTACAGTTCACAATGACTACAGTATTGCTTGAGTTGTTACCTATCGCGCCACCATACTTTGCGTTCGAAGAAGTGGTGTAGTTATTGATAAACGTACAGTCGCTCAAGTAGAGTTTGCCCATGTAGTTATTGATAGCTCCACCGATTTCGCTCGAATAGTTGCCGCTGAACGTCGTGTTACTGGCGTACAATGTTCCCTGATTCTCTATGGCGCCGCCGCCCTGGTTGCTGCCGTCAGTGTGGTTGTTGCTCACAGTGCAGCCGTCGAGCACCAATGTGCCGTTATTACGGATGGCACCACCGCCTGCGCTAAGGTCAAAGTTGTTGAGCGTTGCATTCTTAATGGCAAGCGTATTGCCTGAATTAATAGTAAAGGCACGCGTAGAAGGACCACTCAGCGTCTTTCCGTTGCCGTTGATGGTAATTTTCTTACTGCCACTAATAGTGATTGCCGAAGTGAACTGGATGTTAGCCGTCAGCTTGACATCGTTGCCAGCACTTAGAGCCGTTTGCAGATCGGCAAAGGTCGACACATCGGTCTGTGCCCACGCGCCCACAACTGCTATCAGCATGAGGACGAAAATAGAATAAAATCTTTTCATTTGCATTTTAAATTAATTGTAGTATTTATTGTTTTAGAGGTTTTCGTCAAAACGATTCGATTACAAAATTGCGAAAAAAAAAGCACGTACACAATATGGCGCGTGCTGTTTTTTACGAATTGTCCCTAAAAAAAGTACAATTTTTACGAATTGTCACCGCGATTGAGCCACCACTCCTTTGTTGTCATACCAGTCTCGCGGGCGAAAGTGCGATAGAAAACACGTGGAGAAGAAAAGCCGCAACGTTGGGATATGTCTTGCATGGTCCACTCGGGGTGTTCAGTCTTCATCCGTTTAGCCTCGTCGATACGGCGGCGGTTGACAAACTGATAGAACGTACAACCATACTCGGTGTTGATAAACTGACTGAGGTAAGTGCGGTTGAGCGGCAATACCTGGCGCAAGTCCGTCAACTGGAAATCTGGATTAAGGTACGGTTTCTCCTTGTCGAGCCAGGCTTCTAAAGTAGCACGATAGGTCGCGTTAACTGGATTAACCTCTTCCTGCTCATCCATAACGGTACTGCGTAGTTGTTTCCACGGGTCGGGCCGATAGAGCACTCGCTCGGTCGTGTACGCGATCATATAAAATAAATACAGGTCTTGTGTTAACACACGTGAGGGGTCTTGTGAGATGCATAGCCAGAAAAATGACCCACCAGCAATAACCAGCATCACTATATACCGCATAATCCACTGCGCGTCAATGTTGTCCATCGTGGAGAAGTTGTCCTCACACCATTGACGGTATTTGCGAATCTGCACGACCAGTATGCCCAACAGCCACAGCGGATAGAGTGCGATAAGTAATCGTAGGTCGATAGGCAATAAACTATCGAGTATCGCCATAATAGGCAACGGTAGCAGTTGCAGCAAACTGCGCCACCACACGAAATGGTCCGGTTGCAGCGCCTCACGGGGATAGATAAACAATATCCACGCGAACAAACAGCCCACGATCATCGCATTGCCTGTCAAGGTTTCCGTACCTGGTTTGACGATAGGTATATCGTATAGGATAACACCTGTCACCAACACCGCCTCTAACAGTCCCCACAGCAACAACGCCACAGCCCATGCAATACGTATTCGATTGCCGTCGTTGTGCTTGAAGCACAGCCATGCGCCAAAGAAGCAAAGTGTTGCAATGCAGGCGTTTAGCAACGGCCACAACCAGTGTTCTGACAGTTCAGCCGGTATGACGACACCCGTTGCCCAATAACTGAGCATCAGCACCACTGATACTGCCAATCCGAATCCCCATTCCGCTCTATAATCAATCCATAAATGATTTAAGTAATTATTCTGCATAGTACATGTATTTATTTTAGGTCATTTGAGCTATACTCCCCTAAAGTATCATCGGAACGACCGCAAAATGCCATTGGAACAGGTGCAAGGAACGTCAGGAACAACCCGAAAATGACGTTCCTTTGTCAAGACTACAGGTTAACCACCAGCTGATTGCCCTTGTAGTTGACGACAGGAACATTCTGGGGTTCGAAATCAAGGGCGCGAGGCTGGTCGGCTGTCACATAGACGATGCGGAAGGTGCGCTCCTTGAGCATACCCTTAAAGTCACCATTGCGCTTGCCGAAGGTCAGCGTCTTGGCGCTGTCGTCATAGGTAATGTCAATGGTAGAGAACTTGCCCTTCTCGTAGTTGTAGTTGGTACCCTCGTCCTCGTAGAGCTGGAACTGGCCATTGCTGCCGGCATAGACATAGAGCGTGATGCTGTCGGCAGGACGCTCGTCGCTATACTGCATCTCAGGGCCGAAGGGAAGGATGCTACCCTCGCGGACATAGACGGGGATGCGCTCATAAGGAGCATCAACAACGAGCCGCTGACCACCAGCGATGTGCTCACCAGTATACAGGTCGTACCAACCCGACTGCTTGGGGAAATAGACAGCACGGTTGCGTGCCTTATAGTAGCCTACAGGACAAGCCATCAGGGCAGGACCAAACATCCACTGGTCCTTAATGTCATATATCTCACTGTCACCATTGAAGTCCATCACCAAGCCACGCATCATGGTATAGTCCTTAATATGTACCCAGCCAGCCATCGAATAGAGATAAGGCATCAGACGGTAGCGCAGCTTGTCGTAGTAGACAAACGACTTATAGGCGGGATGGTCGTCAGGGGCAATGTTCCAGATTTCACGCAGCGGCCACTGACCATGAACGCGGAACAAGGGGATGAAGGTGCCGAACTGGCTCCAGCGAGCCTGCAACTCACGCCACTCCTTGAGGTCCTCGTTCTCTACCTTGGTACGGTCGTACAACTGCTGGGCCTGCACATAACGGTTCTCTACGCAGAAGCCACCTTGGTCCATGCCCCAGAAGGGCAGTCCAGACATGGAGTAGTTGAGACCTGCCGTCATCTGAGCACGCATATCCTCCCAGCGAGTACCGATGTCACCACTCCATGTGGCTGTGCTATAACGCTGCTCGCCAGCAAAACCGCTACGTGTCAACAGGAAGACGCGCTGGTTGGGATTGACAGAGCGCTGACCGTTGTAGATAGCATCAGCATTCACGATGCTATAGGCGTTGAAATACTCCGTCGATGTCCCTAATGCTGTCGGGCCACAGAGTGCTTTGCGGTACCACATCGGCGTACAGTCTCGGACGTTAGGTTCTGAGGCATCCATCCACCATGCATCGATCATAGAGGTGAGAGGTGAGTGGTGAGAGGTGAGAGAATACTTCTTGCTTAGGCCGGTATAAAGGTTTTCGTCCATCTGGCGCCAGAACATCTTGCGGGCGCCAGCACTATAGGCATCGTAGAACGAACCCACATAGCCTGGACCCACCCAGTCATGGATGTCGTCCTTGACAGCCTGGTGGTACATCCAGCCGTTCTTGTCGAGTTCCTTGTAGTTGTCGGTATTGCAATAGAACTTGGGCCAGACAGAAATCATAAAGCGGCCTCCCATCTGGTGCACGCTGTCGAGCATAGCCTGTGGATTGGGGAAGCGCGACGCTTCAAACTGGTGCGAGCCCCACTGATCCTCTACCCAGTAGTTCCAGTCCTGCACGATGTTGTCAATAGGAATCTGGCGCTTGCGGAACTCACTGAGTGTGCCGACGATTTCATCGGAGGTCTTGTAGCGCTCACGGCTCTGCCAGAAGCCCAGCACCCACTTAGGATAGACGGGAGCCTTGCCTGTCAATGTACGATAGCCGGCAATGATCTCGTCAGCATTCTGACCAGCAATGAAGTAGTAGTCCATATCTTTTGCCATTTCCGTCCAGATGCTCAGACGTTTCTGGGTACGGGTTTGAGCAGAGGCACGCAAGCCACAGTAGCTGACGCCTCCGTCAGGCTTCCACTCCACACGCAACTGGTAGCGACGACCCTTCATCAGCTGCTTCTGAAACTTATAGGTGTTGGGGTTCCATGCCGTACGCCAGCGCTCGGGTATCACCTCTTCACCACCGATATATACCTTAATATATCCGGCATAGTAGAGGATGAAGTTAAAGGCAGAGGTAGTGGAAGGTTCAATGAAGCCCTCATAGACCACAGTAGCCCCATTGAGGTTGAAGCCCTTAGGAAGGTTTTTAATGCCGCCAGCCTCCGTCTGCTGTGCCAACTCTGATTTCTCTGGGGTATCGAACTCATAATAGAGTGAATCCTCCTGGCGTACCAGCTTCTTGCCATTCGCATCGGTATAGGTACCCGTCAGGTGACCTGCTACACCTTTCTTATCATATAGCTTAAAGATGCGGTTCAGCTGCTGGTAGTCGTCAGGATTACCAAAACGACCATAGGAATAAGCGTCCCACAGCACGCCATAGTTCCTACTAGACATGACGAACGGTACGCTGACCTTCGTATTATACTGGAAGAGGTCTTCGTTCTTGCCATACATGTTCAACTCCTCCGACTGGTGCTGGCCCAAACCATAGAGATTGCCAGGATTACCATTGAACAAGAGATGCCACGACAGTCCGTTGCGCAGTTCCTCAGGAACCTTGGCGATATCCACGCCTATCTCACGATCAGGCACACGGAAGGGCTTGAAGGTCTTGCCCTTCTCTGCCTCACGGATAATCAACTTACCCGCAGCATCGTAGAACAACACCTGTCCAGTCTGCTTGTCGACACGCGCCTCGATATTGGCAGCCTTGACACGTACCAGTTGACCGTCAGTGACTTCGAACTTGGGCTTAGCAGTCTGTTTGACGATAATCAGACTCTGCTTCTCAGGCAACTGGCTCTCTGACGTAGCCTGCACACGGATAATATTGTCTGTAACAACTTGCAGACGAACTATCTTAGCACCATCGCTCTGTGGTTGTTGTACTGGGATTGTGATAAACTGTCCTGCGACTGTGTAGTCGGCAGCAATTAGCACAGTTGTTGCCACTATCGACAGCATACCAGCAGCTATTGTTCTCAAAAGTTTCATTCGTTTTTAAGTATCGTTTGTTAATTGTTAATCATCTAACACGACAGCCTCTTCTATCTCCTCCGCCTTTGGCAGCGTGATAACAAAGATGGTACCGCCACCAGGATTATCCTGGATACGGATAGTACCTTCATGGGCGTCAATGACAGCCTTGACACGGTCCAGTCCGATACCTTCATCGTTGGTCATGGAGTCGAAAGCATGCGCCTTGTATTCGTCCTTGATACCAATACCATTATCGGCCACCTGCATCTGGACTTGACCATCCTGCTGGCACGTCACTCCGACACTGATAATACAGTCGTCATGGGCAAAAAGCACGGAGTTATTGAAGAGAATCTGTAAAGCCTCTGCCAAGAGATTGGCGTCATACTCTGTCTCCAACTCCGGCATGGGAGAGAAGAAATTAACCTTGACTCGCTTGCTCTTATCCTGTGGCACATAGTCCTCACAGAACTGTCGCAGGAAACTGACGATATCGCCTAAGTGACGGCGAGCAACTACACTATTGTCAGCAGACACCTCATCGGAATGGCTGGCAGCGCTGCTCTTCTCAGCAAATTCCTTCTTCAATTGCAGACGTTGTTCGTTCATCCACTGCTTCTTTTCCAGTTCACGACGAATGGTCTCTGTCTCCATACGACGATCCTGACGCTTCATATACCAGCGACGCCAAAGGAGTGCAATACCAGCAACAGCAATCACGTAGAGCAGAAATGCCCAGCGTCTACGCCAGAAAGCAGGCAAGATAGTGATTTCCAACTGTGCCTCTTCTTCTCCTATAGAACCATCGTCGTTGAGCATACGGACACATAGCGTATAGTCACCGTCACGCAGTGAGTTATACGTGATAGTGGGATTATTCTCAGAGGTTTTTACCCAGTTGTCGTTAAAACCTTCCAGCTTATAGACAAAGCGCTTACCATTATTGACAATACCGGCATCGCTCGCCAATAGGATGGTAAACTGGTCATTGAAGTTCAGGGTTATCTCGCGACACTTCTCCAGCGCCTCATCTAGAATAATACGTCCGTCAATCTCACGACCCACAGGTACGTCGGCATCAAACAGTTGCAGTCCACTGAAGATAGGACGCTCTTTGCTCTTCACATCGGTCATCAACTTGGTATTAATGATGTCCAACCCACCCTGACCACCAATCAGTATCTTACCATCGTGCGTCAGACAGGTCGATCGCTGGTTATAGACTGCCTTCTGCAGTCCATCGCGGTCGTTATAGCTGCTGATGTTAAACTGCCACGAGCCATCCTCTTGCTGGTGGGGTACGACCTTCGACACGCCGTGATCGGTGACAATCCAGATATGGTGCTGCTGGTCCTCTATAATCGAACAGACGCTGGAACCTAACAATCCATCCTGCATGTCGAGCAGACGAGTAGTCTTTCGTTGTTGGTCAAAAGCAATGACACCACAGAACGACCCCTGCCAGATAATGCCACGCGAGTCTTCCATCACTGAGACAGTATTACCCGACTGCACAGGAAAAAGCTCATAGCCAGGCAATTCGCGAGGACACAACTTACCCGTTACGGGATTCACAAAACACCAGTACCAGCTGGTACCCATCATCAACCAACCCTTCTTAATCCACGAAGCAGAAGTAACGTAGTTGGCATTAATCTTAGTGTTACTAGTATCCCACGTACGGAACTTACCCGTCTTCAGGTCAAGCATCTGAATACCAGAGCCCAACGTACCTAGCCAGATGCGGTGCCACTTGTCTTCAGTGACGCTCCACACATTATCTGTGGCAATACCGCCAGATTCGCCAGTATAGTGATAGTTGATGATAGTCGCCTCACCATTGTCATTCTTGGGAATACAACGCGTTAAGCCACTGTTATAGCCGCCAAACCAGATGCTGCCATCACTGGCTCTACAGGTTCCCACCATGATATTGCCCCACATGGGGCTGTTCTCCTTTGTATAGTGTGCAACGATCTCTTGGCGCTTGGGATTATAGACAAGGATGCCACGATCGTTCGTACCCAACCAGTAGTTGCCAAAACGATCCTCACTGACGGCATTAATATCTCCTAACTCTAGATTTATCATGCTGGCCGAAGCCTCCCTATACATGTTCACGCCGTTCTTGAAGGAACCTATCCATGCCAGTCCGTGACTGTCCATATAAATGTTACGGAGGGTATTCTCGCTGATGGACGATTCGTCGAACTTATTGTTCAGGAACTGTCGCATCTCATGATTTTTCAGGTCAACCACCAAAAGTCCCTCATGGTCAGTGGCCAACCAGATACGTCCCTTGCCGTCCACCTTCAGGTCCCATACCTGCAAGTCCTCAGGAACATTCTCTATCTGGTATTCGCGGAACAGGTTGGCATAACCGATACGCCACTTGCTGTCCTTGTCTATTCGCACGTAGCTGTAGTTTTCTGCCGACACCCAAATGTTACGATCGTTGTCCACACAAAGGTGATATTCCTTGTTTTCCGGCGAGCCATGCTCACGCATCCACTTGTCGTCATACACCTTTCTACCTTTCTCGCCGTCAAAGCAAACCAGTTCACCATTCGACGTGACCATCATTACACCATCGTCACAGTCTGCATAAGCCATAAAGTTATAAGTGGGATTCAGTTCGTTATCGCCATACCCAAGCTTAAAATAGGTAGTCTTCTTGGTATTGGGGTTGTGGTAGTAAAGTCCCTCGTCGTAGTACTTCACCCAGAAATTCTTCTTCGCGTCAATGTACATCTGCTCAACGCCTTTGTTGAAACCGAAATATTTTTCCAGTTCATTGGAGATGTTACGCTCGAAGGTCTCCGTCACAGGATCATACAAGCAATAGTTCATACCCTGATGAAGCCAAAGCTTACCATCATAGCTCTCCATAATTTCCGACGTATTGTTGTCACGCATCGTCGTGGTATCGCGCGCATTGGCATAGAACGTCTTGAACCGATAACCATCATAGCGATTCAGTCCGTACATCGTTCCTATCCAGACGAAACCCTTAGAATCACGGAACACACAGTTCACCTGCGAGTTTGATAGTCCGTTACGTGTATCTAACCTGCAAAACTTCATGTCAGGGATAGCTGCTTGCACGCCCATAGGCAGCAAGACTAACAACAACAAAAGATGGAGTGCTTTCCTCATGACAGCACAGATATTATTTTTGTACTTTGGCAGAAGTATCACGGATAACCAACTGCTGCGGGACTATCTTCTTATACACTTTCGAATCACCCTGGATATTCTTCAGCAGCAACTGGCAAGCAGTGACACCCATCTGGTGCGACTGGTCAACAATAGCAGACATTTGCGGGGTGACATAAGCTGCATGGACATCATCTGTAAAGCCAATCAGCGCCACATCATCGGGAATGCGCAGGCCACAATTCTTGATAGCCGTGAAAGCAGCAAAAGTGATGATGTCGTTGAAGGCGATAATTGCGTCAGGGCGGTCACTACGGCGCAAAAGGGTCTCAGCATTGTTCAACGCCACTTCATAGTCAATCTTGTCGCATACCACCATCTCACGATCAATCGGCAGATGATTCTCACGCAAAGCCTCTAGGTAACCGTGCTTACGACGGCGAACCATATCCAGATGATTAGGACCACCCAAGAAGGCAATACGCCGGCTACCGGTATCTATCAAGTGCTGGGTAGCCATCTGGGCAGCCTCATCACCATTTGCACATACCGAGGAAAACTTATCGGTCAGACAGGTACGTCCGAAGAACACCAAAGGAATTCCCATATCAGCAATCTCCTCAAAATGGTGATAGTCGGTAGTACTCTGTGCCAGACAGGCAATGATGCCTTCTACGTGCAAGCCGATAAAGTTGTCTATAGCATGGGCCTCATCCTCATAGCTCTCATGACTATTGGCACTGATGACGCTGTACCCGGCACGGCGCGCTTCATCCTCAATGCCATCAAGTACGGCGGCATAGTAGTGAGTCACCAGATTGGGTACTACCACGCCAATCACTTTGGGAGCCTCCTTACGAAGGCTCTGTGCGAAGGGGTTCGGCCTGTAGTTTAATTTCTTGGCAAGGTCTTTGACACGCTGCTGCATCTCTGCGCCAATCTCCGGAGAGTTACGCAGGGCACGACTGACGGTTGCGATACTGACACCCAGTTCCTTAGCCAGATCTTTGAGCGATATGCGATGCTGTTTTTTTACATCCATGGTTAGTCGAAATAGTTAGCCTCTGCAAAGGTAGCAAAAAATATGCAAAATCGCAAACGTTTACGTGTATTTTTTCTATTTTTCTGCTACATTGTATATATATTCTTCGTAACTTTGCACCAGAAAACAGAATGAGTAATGAATAGTTGATAATAAGTTAGTTAGAAGCTAAGGCTAAGGATGTCGTGAGATATTTTTAGCCTTTTTCATTTCCACCCCTCAGCAACTACATTCTCAGAACATCAGCGTGAAGCCCAGACGTACACTGTTCTTAGGGCCGAAACGGCTATCGTTATAGTTCATGCGACGCACATATTCCACCTGGAAGAAACGGAAGATACTGCGAATACCTAGCGAGATTTCCCAATAGGGAATGTCGGGATCCATAATATGTGTCTGGTCCGGGAATGGTATCAGTATTTTACTGCCGGTATTTTCCTCCAGATAGGGATTATTCTTGTTTGACAATGCGCCCCATAACATCTTAGCCCCCACATACTCACGCCAGTGAAGACGACGAATCAATGGTATGCGGTTGAAGATCTTTCCTTGCATGTCCCAGTTGAAGTCGACACTGACAAAGCGGTCGTTCAAAAACTCCATGTTGTTGATCAGGTTGAACATGTGCTTATGACTGAGATACGACAGGTTTGCCGCTGGCATGCATAATAGCGGGAAAGGCACCTGGTTCCACTGGACACCAGCACGGGTAAAGAGGTCGATGCGTCCCCACGAGCCAAACCAGAAACGCTTAAAGATGCTTGCCTCCGAATAGTTGTAGGTGTAGTCGCCACCCAACAAACCCTTGACACCAACACTATGACTGACCGTAAAGATGGGGGCTTCGCGGTTCACCTTATGGCGTTTCATCTTAGAGTTGACATACAAAGCACCAGGACTATACTCTATCTCGCCACGCAGTTCAGTGGTACGGAACTTGAAATAGGGCATATTGCCAGCAGCCTCGTTTTCCTCCGTCTTGGCACTGAACAGAGTGCGCAGGCCCCACTGTTCCTCACGCTCGAGAGTCAGCTTCTGTCGATTATAGAACATCATCTTGTCCACCTTAGTCCATCGAAAGCCACTAAAGAAGTTATCCTTGTCCGTACTGAGGAACTTATCGGAAGGCGACATGACATCATAGGTGCTTTGGAACGAGATATTCCGTTTCGGGAATTCTTCAGGAGTGTATTTCTTCTTGTTGAGCGACCACGTCATCTCCCCGTTATAATAGGTATTCTTGCTCTTCCAGCCACGTGCTATAAAGCCTTTCCAGAAGAGGTGAGGATTAAGGTTAGCGGTGGTCTGAGCACCAATACGGGTACGCAGGCCATCAATGAAGTTGTTGCTCACCATAGAGAGTATCGGACCGATATCCACCTTACTATTCTTGCCCGTTTCTATGTAGTTCTCCATAAGAATCTTCAAGCCCGCCAGGATATATTTGAAACCTCCCACAGTTTGCATGCCATCGAGGAAAGAGCTCATCGACTCCTCGCTCTCCGTCAAATCCACCTTCCTATGTTGCTGCCAGAAGGTGTCATCCTGCATCTCGGCATCGGGATCAATCATCGTCTTAGCCTTGCCTCGGAACAACTGCTTGGGGATCTCATCAAATGCATAGTCAGATAGTCGGGTGGTCTTGATAGCCACACCTTTCTGTAGGAAGTCAAAGAGCACCATCTCCACAATCATGTCATCGACGGAGAGCACCCATTCGCCAGTAGGCAGTTGGGTAAATTCCTGCACCAGTTTCATGTTCTCCACAAAGTTCACATCAGTCTGGTTGGGAAGAATGAGTTCACAGCGCTTTACTTGACATGACGAGTCTTTCAGCACATACAGGTCACCACGGAATCCGAAGTCCTGCTGGTTATTGGGGAGGAAGTGTAGGTGAATGCAGCTGTCACGGTCGACAGTGAGCGTATCCTCAATATAGAAACGATAGAACGAGATGGCTCCATCACTGATAGGTGACATAAAAGGATGCTGAAGGATACGTACCTGGTCATCATAGATATTGATGTCAGTGAAGATGTCCTTGGTAACGGTATTCAAGATCTCGCCGGTCTGGAAAAAGTCGTTGATACCCGCCGAACGCTGGCCTTTGACAATATTCTTCTCATCATGAGGACTACGCCGGTACACCTTTTGTATGACCGTCTCATCGACGCTGACTGGCAATATCAGTTTATTGGTCAGCTTGTTGACCTCCACCTGATCAATAAGCCACGGAAACTTTTTGTACTTAGGATCAGTAAGCATCTCCGGATTGACATCGTTGAATGCCAGTGTAAGTTTTTGGTACTTATTATACTGATAGTAGTCACATAAGTCCAAGTTAGTGCGTTTCTTATTCGCAATGACACGCTTCATCAGCTCTACGGCAGGATTATTCTTTCTGCTGTAGCGCGTACGCTTTTTCTTGACAGTCACCTCATTCAGTGCTTTGGCATCCTGTCGCAAAGAAACAAACAGTTTCTCACTGTCAGCAGACACATCAACGATACGAGTTTTATAACCCAATACACTGATGGTCAACCGCTTGCCTTTCAACAAACGGATAGTGAAGTAACCTTGCGGGTCTGTGATGGCTACCAAGTTAAGACCCTTATACTGCACACTGGCAAAACCAATACCTTCACCCGTTGCCTCATCGACAACATGTCCTTTGATAATATCCTGAGCATGCAAAGGCTGCAGGAACATCAGCAGCAACAATAGTCCTATCGTTCTTATCATTTTCATTTATAGGGTACATCAACCCAAAACAGTGAACCTTGGCCAACTGCCGACTCCATTCCGACTTTTCCGCCCAACGTGAGAGCCAGACTACGGCAGATACTCAGTCCAAGACCGGTACCTTGTTCAAACTCATCAATCTTTACAAAACGCTCAAAGAGCTTATCGCCACAGAACTGCGGCTCAATGCCCTTACCGGTGTCACGCACCCATACCCGCATATTGCCCACCTCTAGATTACAGCCTATCATAACCCCGCCTTGTGTGGTGAATTTCAATGCATTATCCACATAATGACTGAGTATCTGCATCAAACGGTCGCGATCAGTAAAGGGCTGCAGAGCTTCTGAACGGCTATCGATAGTCAGTGTCAAATGCTTCTCAGCAGCCTGTGGAGCATACTTTTCCACCAACTCCTGCAACAAGTCTTCAATGAGGAAGGTCGTCTTCTGAACAGATTCACCACCAGCCTCCAACCTAGACATCTTGACCATGTCATCAAAGAGACGCAGCAGCCGATCATTATTCTGGCGTATCAGTGCGAACAGCTGTTCACGTTCACCATCAGACGGATCACCGGCCAAGACCTCACTGAAACCAACAATAGCATTCAGCGGCGTACGCACCTCATGACTGATATTCGCCAGGAAAGCCGTCTTCAGACGGTCACTCTCCTCTGCCTGATTACGAGCCTTGATGAGCGCCATCTCTATTTCCTTCTGTTTATCAATACGCATAGACGTACCGACAACCGTCAACGGACGACCGTTGACATCACGTTTATCAACGACAGCGTAGGTCTCACCCCATTTAGTAGTACCATCCGAAGGCGAATAGGCCTGATACTGTTCATGAACATGATCCGTACGACCTTCCACCAGATCCAACATGCGTGACGCTATACGCTTCTTATCCTCTAGCAACAGGTTATTACAAAAGAGTTCCACATCAGAGCCTGGCGGGACAGTAGGACTATCTAATGCATCACGATAGTCACTATCATAGGTAATAGTACGTTCCTGAACGTCAATATGCCATACAGCCAACTTCATGGCCTTCAACACCAGATCGTATTCTATCGTACGATGCTTAACAGTATCTAAGATTTTCCGATCAGCTTGAAGCGTTCTGTATTGACGCTGCTGCCAAATCAGAACGACGAGCAAGAGCACCACCAAAGGAAGCGCTATCAGCCAAAACAGAATGTCTAACTGCATCCAGTCGGCAACGGCCATCAAAGGAAGAATTCCTATTGCGTTCATCCGGCTAAGTACTTATGATTGCGCAAAGTTACGAAATCTTTTTGGAAAAACCAAAATAATGAAGCGTTTATTTGTTTTTTTGCTCACTAATTCGTACCTTTGCACCATATTTTCACATACTTACATAATGGTACAAGAAAGCAACACCACAGTGCAACCTGTGGGAGAAGAATTTGAAATCATCGCCAAGACCTTTATGGGCTTAGAACCCGTCTTAGCGAAGGAGTTAGCGCAACTGGGCGCAAGCGATATACAGACAGGACGCCGAATGGTGTCCTTCAAGGGCAACAAAGAACTTTTGTATCGCGCTAATTTCCAACTACACACTGCAATACGTATATTAAAACCTATCAAGCACTTCCATGCGCTCTCTGCTGACGACGTCTATGAAGGCGTGAAAGATATCGACTGGAGCGAATACATTGCACTCGACAAAACCTTTGCCGTCGACTCCGTGGTATTCTCAGAAGAGTTCCGCCACTCGAAGTTCGTAGCATACAAGGTCAAGGATGCCATCGTCGACCAGTTCCGCGAGCGCACGGGCCAACGTCCCAATATCAGCATCTCCAACCCCGACATCCGCCTGCACATCCATATTGCAGAAGACCAGTGTACACTGTGTCTTGACTCCAGCGGTGAGTCGCTGCACCGTCGAGGCTATCGTCAGGAGTCTGTTGAGGCACCCCTCAACGAGGTATTGGCCGCAGGTATGATTCTGATGACGGGCTGGCATGGTGAGTGCGACTTCATCGACCCCATGTGTGGCTCTGGCACACTGCTCATCGAAGCTGCGCTTATTGCCCACAACATGGCTCCCGGTCTCTTCCGCAAGGAGTTTGCCTTTGAGAAATGGCCCGACTTCGATGCCGACCTCTTCGACAAGATTTACAATGACGACTCTCAAGAGCGTGAGTTCAATCACCATATCTATGGTTACGATGTTGACATCAAGGCTGTCAATACAGCGCGTCTGAATGCCAAGGCAGCAGGATTGACCAGTGACATCACCGTTGAGGAGCGTGACTTCAAGGACTTCACCCAGCCCAAGGACAAGAGCATCATGGTAACAAACCCACCCTATGGCGAGCGTATCTCAACGCCTGACCTACTCGGTACCTACAAGATGATTGGTGAGCGCCTGAAGCATCAGTTCACAGGCAATGAGGCATGGATCCTCTCCTATCGCGAAGAGTGCTTTGCCCAGATTGGCCTGAAACCCAGCATCAAGATTCCCGTATTCAATGGTTCCTTGGAGTGTGAGTTCCGTAAGTACCAGATGTTCGATGGTAAGATGAGTGTCTTCCGTGAAGAAGGTGGTGTCGTCAAGACAGACGAAGAGAAGCGTCAGATGGCAGAGAAACGCCGCTTCAAGCAGAACCGTGAGTTCAAGAAGCGTCTGGATGAGGAGCAAGAAAATGCCGAGGCCGACATCCGCTCATTTAAGTTCCGTTCGCTGGAGCGTAAAGAGAACAAGGAGCGTAGAGAGCCCAGAGAAGATAGAGGTTCTAGAGATACTCGAGGTTCTAGATATTCTAGAGACAACAGAAATTCCAAAGACTTCAGGAATTCTAGAGACTCTAGGAACTCCCGCGACTTCAAAAAGACATTTAAGAAAAACAACCGACGTTTCGACAATGACGAAGATTAAGTTCCTGTTCATCTTAGCCTTTCTCGTATTGCCTCTCGCAACAAACGCTCAAGAGAACAAACAGGAAGACAAAAAGGCTGAGGAAATCATTGACATGCTCTTTGATAAAATGCAAAAGCTTTTCTCTCTTGAAGACTTGAACTTCGGTGGCCGCAACTACCGTAACCTGCAGCCAGAAAACAAATGGTATGCCTGGTGGGGCGATGAACTGGTATGTATCGACAAGGAGCAGTGTTTCCTCGTTGACAAGAAAACAGGCAAAGACATCCGGCCCCTTACCGACGACGAGAACAACAAACGGAAGGATGGTGCGAAAGCCACAACAATTACTAAGGACCATCAGTTATATGTCGTTGACGCACAGGGTAAGGAACACCAGTTAACCACCGATGGTAGTCGCGAGATTGTGTACGGGCAATCCGTACACCGCAATGAGTTCGGCATCGATAAAGGCACTTTCTGGAGTCCGGACGGACAGCGCCTGGCGTTCTACCGCATGGACCAGAGCATGGTGACCGACTATCCGCAGGTCAACATCTTCCCACGTGCAGCTACCTACGAGCCCGACAAATACCCCATGGCGGGCATGAATGCCCACGTGGTGACAGTCGGCGTCTATGACATCAACACCGCCAAGACCATCTATCTCAAGACACCTGTTGGTTCCGTATGTGGTGACTCTGTCGCCACCTCTACCCCCATCTACTTCACCAACATCGCCTGGAGCCCTGATGGCAAGATCATCTACATATTTGAACTCAACCGTGACCAGAACGACTGCCGCCTTGTGAGCTACGATGCCACGACTGGCGAGCGTATCGCCGAACTCTATCGCGAGACCAGCAACAAGTATGTAGAGCCCATGCATCCCATCCAGTTCCTGCCTTGGGACAGTGACAAGTTCATCATGCAGAGTCAGCGCGACGGATACAACCACCTATATTTATATAATAAGGAGGGGAAACTATTAAAACAACTGACTAGTGGTCCATGGGTTGTTCAAAATATGCTTGGCTTTAACGCCAAACAGAAGAGCATCACCATTGAAGGTAACAAATACCACCCATTACACCGCCAGATATACAGCGTCAATGTCAATAATGGCAAGATGATACAGTTGACGACCGAAGACGGCATACATCATGGTGAGTTATCTGCATCAGGAGCTTTCCTAATCGACCGTCATTCGTCACCTACCCAGCCCCGTAATATCAACGTGATTGATATCTCTAGCGGAAAAACCGCCAAAGCCACCCGCTTATTCACGGCTTCCGATCCATGGGAGGGCTACCAGCAGCCCATCTTCGAGAGTGGCAGCATCAAGGCAGCAGATGGTGTGACCGACCTTTATTATCGCATGGTAAAGCCTTACAATTTCGACCCTGCAAAGAAATACCCCACCGTGGTCTATGTCTATGGTGGTCCTCACGCCCATAACGTAGAAGCCGGTTGGCACTGGGCCAGTCGTTCGTGGGAGACCTACATGGCACAGAAAGGCTATATTGTCTTCATCCTTGACAATCGCGGCAGCGAACATCGTGGTCGCGACTTCGAACAGGCCACTTTCCGCCAGTTGGGACAGATAGAAATGCAAGACCAGATGAAGGGCGTAGAGTTCCTGAAGAGCTTGCCCTATGTCAATGCTGACAAACTCGGCGTTCACGGGTGGTCGTTTGGTGGTTTTATGACCATCTCATTGATGCTCAACTACCCCGACGTCTTTAAGGTTGGCGTCGCTGGTGGTCCCGTCATCGACTGGAAATGGTATGAGGTGATGTATGGCGAACGCTATATGGACACCCCGCAGCAAAATCCTGAGGGCTATGAGAAGACAAGCCTCATCAACAAGGCTGGCAACCTGAAGGGAAAACTCCAGATTATCACTGGCTATAACGACAACACCGTCGTACCGCAGCACTGTCTGTCGTTCCTCGACGCCTGCATCAAGGCTGGCACCCAGCCTGACTTCTTCGCCTATCCTGGCGAGGAGCATAACATGCGAGGTCATGCCAGCGTCCATCTGCACGAACGTATCACACAATATTTCGAAGACTACTTAAAGTAGTTAAGAGTTAAGAATTAAGAGATAAGAGTTATGAAAGAGGAGCAGATATTAGTCCGCATCACAGGACAAGACCGTCCGGGACTGACCGCCGCAGTGATGGGCATTCTGGCGAAGTACGATGCTCAGGTGCTTGACATCGGCCAGGCCGACATCCACAGCACCTTATCACTCGGTATCCTGATTCGCATGGACGAAATGAAATCAGGACTGGCCATGAAGGAACTGTTGTTCAAGGCCACCGAACTGGGTGTGAACATCGGTTTTGCACCCATCAGCGATGATGAGTACGAAGACTGGGTGGGTCATCAGGGCAAGAACCGCTATATCCTCATGGTGCTGGGCCGACAGTTGGAGGCCCGCCAGATACAGGCTGCTACGCAGATCCTGGCCGATCAGGGACTGAACATCGACTCCATCCTGCGCCTGACAGGACGTAAGAGCATCAAACAACTCGACAAGCACACCCGTGCCTGCATCCAGTTCTCGCTACGTGGTGAACCAATCAACCGTCAGGAGATGCAGTCGAAACTGATGAAGTTGTCACAACAGATGGAGATAGACTTCTCATTCCAGAGAGATGACATGTTCCGCCGTATGCGTCGTCTCATCTGCTTCGATATGGACTCTACGCTTATCCAGACAGAGTGTATCGACGAACTGGCTGAGCGCAATGGCGTGGGTGCTGAGGTGCGTGCCATTACGGAGAGTGCCATGCGTGGTGAGATAGACTTCAAGGAGAGCTTCACGCGTCGTGTGGCCCTACTGAAAGGCTTGGATGTCAGCGTCATGCAGGATATTGCCGAGCACCTGCCCATCACGGAAGGTGCTGACCGCCTGATGTCGGTACTGAAAACCTGCGGCTACAAGATTGCTATCCTTTCCGGTGGATTCACCTTCTTTGGCGAATACCTGCAGCGCCGTTACGGCATCGACTACGTATATGCCAATGAACTGGAGGTGGGTGAAGATGGTAAGTTGACTGGCCGTTATGTCGGTGAGATTGTCGACGGACACCGCAAGGCAGAGTTGCTGAAACTCATCGCACAGGTTGAGAAGGTTAATCTGGCACAGACCATCGCCGTAGGTGATGGTGCCAACGACCTACCCATGATCAGCGAGGCCGGTCTGGGCATCGCCTTCCACGCCAAGCCCCGTGTGGTGGCTAATGCCAAACAGAGCATCAATACCATCGGACTGGATGGCGTGCTCTACTTCCTGGGATTTAAAGACAGCTACCTTGGCGAGCAAGGCAAGCTATAACGAATTATCGAAACATCGAAATCTCGAAACATCAAAATAACGACAAAAACAATAAAAAAACAATGAGGATACTACTTTTAGGCAGTGGCGGCCGTGAGCACGCCCTGGCATGGAAGATTGCACAGAGCGAGAAATGTGAGAAACTGTATATCGCACCAGGGAATGGTGGTACTGGAGATAGCGGAGAAAATGTCAGTATGAAGGCTGACGACTTCGAAGCCATCAAGCAGTTCTGCGTCGACAAAGCCATCGACATGGTGGTTGTTGGTCCAGAAGACCCACTGGTCAAAGGCATCTACGACGATCTGAAAGCCGACGAGCGCACGAAGAACATTCCCGTTATTGGGCCATCAAAGGCCGGTGCCGTGCTCGAAGGTTCCAAGGATTTCGCCAAAGCATTCATGGTACGCCACAATATCCCCACAGCCCGCTACGAGACGTTCGACGGCGAACACGTGCAAGAAGGGTTAGCCTTCTTGGAAACCCTCCAAGCTCCCTACGTGCTGAAAGCCGACGGCCTCTGTGCCGGTAAGGGTGTTCTCATTCTCCCTACCCTCGATGAAGCCAAGAAGGAACTGCAGGAGATGCTGGGCGGTATGTTCGGCAATGCCAGCAGCCGTGTGGTCATCGAGGAATTCATGAGCGGTATCGAGTGTTCTGTCTTTGTGCTGACCGATGGTGACCACTATCAGATACTCCCGGAGGCCAAGGACTACAAGCGTATCGGTGAGCACGACACTGGTCTAAACACGGGTGGTATGGGCTCCGTCAGTCCCGTACCTTTTGCTACTAAGCAGTGGATGAAGAAGGTGGAAGACCGCATTATCCGTCCTACCGTAGAAGGACTGAAAGCTGATGGTATCGACTATAAAGGATTTATCTTCTTTGGTCTTATCAATAGAACAAACACGCCCACTGGCGAGCCAGAGCCCTACGTCATCGAATACAACTGTCGTATGGGTGATCCAGAGACCGAGAGTGTCATGCTGCGCTTGAAGAGCGATATCGTTGACCTCTTCGAGGGAGTGGCAGCAGGTAACCTCGACCAAAAACCCGTTACGTTCGACGAGCGTGCAGCCGTCTGCGTCATGCTAGTTAGCGGTGGTTATCCCCAAGAATATAAGAAAGGGTATCCCATTACAGGTATCGAGAATGTAGAAGGCAGTATCGTCTTCCACGCAGGAACGGCATTGAAAGATGGACAGGTAGTCACCAACGGTGGTCGTGTCATTGCCGTTTCTTCCTACGGCACCAACAAGGAAGAAGCACTCAAGAAATCTTTCACCGAGGCTCAGAAGATACAGTTCACCGACAAGTATTTCCGTCGTGATATCGGAGCAGACCTGTAGAAGGCGCTTCGTTAACGAATAGTGAATAACGAATAGTGAGGAAGCTACTGCAAAATAGGATTGCGGAAAGCAAGTTAACCATGCCCGCCACCATTGTCTATGCACTGGTGGTGTGGTTATTATGTGGCGTGCTGACCAACCATTGGTGGTGGCAGATAGGATGCTTTGCCGTCACCACCTATCTAATGGTGCTACTGAACAACACCAATGTCTTGATACGCATCTTCTCACGCATGGTGAGCAGTTCGTTTCTAGCCTTGTCATGTGCCGCCTGCTTCCTTTTCCCTGTCTTGCGTGAAGCTGTCATGATTACCTGTCTGGCGGCCTTTACTCTACTGTTGTTCCACACCTATCAGGACAAGAAGGCGGCAGGGCTCACCTACTATGCCTTCCTCTTCTTTGGTGTGGCATCAATAGCGTATGTCCACGTACTCTTCTTCCTGCCCCTTATCTGGCTGATGATGATTACCAACACCATGTCGATGTCGTGGCGCACATGGACAGCATCGCTCTTGGGACTTCTGACCCCCTACTGGTTTGGCTGCATATGGTTGCTCTACCAGCGTGACTACACACCAGCCATAGAACACTTCTCGGCACTAAGCGTCTTTGAGGAACCCTTCAACCTCTATGGCATCACCGGCTACCAGAAAGTAACACTGGCACTGATCATCCTGTTAGCTATTATCGGGGGAATCCACTTCATCCACAAGAACTACCTCGACAAGATACGCGTCCGCATGTTCTACGGATTCTTTATCTGGATAGACTTAGCGGCATTGGCGCTTCTGTTCCTACAGCCACAGCATTTCAATGCCATGCTGCTCATCATGATATTGAACACCTCACCGCTAATAGCCCATTTCGTGGCACTAACCTCTACCAAATTTACCAACATTGCCTTTCTGGTGCTTACCACCGTCACATTCCTGCTGACAGTCTATAATATATGGATTTCATCATCTTTCTTCTCATAAGCTACGGCTATTGGGGCATGCTCATCACAGCCTTCATTGCCGGTTCCTTCTTTCCATTCTCCAGCGAAGCGGTAATGACGGGACTGCTGGCTGCCGGTCTGGACCCATGGGGACTTATTATTTATGGCACCATCGGCAACGTGGCAGGCGGTATGTTCAACTACTTCGTGGGACGCATGGGTAAGCTGGAGTGGATAGAGAAATACCTGCACGTCAAACAGCAGGACCTTGACAAAGCCACCCGTTTCATGGGCGGTCACGGAGCATGGATGGGCTTCTTTGCCTTCGTGCCCCTGTTAGGTTCAGCCATCACCATCGTTCTCGGACTGATGCGTGCCAATATTCCCATTTCGCTGACCAGCATCGCATTGGGAAAATTCCTGCGCTACGTTGTCTTGATATACGGTGCACAGCTCCTCATCTAATAATTTCCCTTAATTTCCCATAATTTCTTTCCTAAAATTCTCCTTTCTCAATTATATATATTACCTTTGCAGATTGGAATAGAAAATCAACAGACCATCAAATAAATGAAACAATTCAGAATCGTGGACAACATCATGGGCTGGCTGGCCTTTGCCATTGCCGCCATTGTGTACTGTTCCACCGTTGAACCAACAGCATCATTCTGGGACTGTCCGGAATTCATTTCTACAGGTTATAAACTGGAAATTGGTCACCCCCCCGGGGCACCGTTCTTCATGCTTACTGCCAATCTATTCTCTCAGTTTGCCAGCGACCCGTCACAGGTAGCGCTCATGGTGAACATGATGAGTGCATTGTTGTCAGCAGCAACCATCCTGTTCCTTTTCTGGACCATCAGTCACTTGGTGCGCCGTCTGCTCATCAAGCAGGAGGACTTCCGCAATGCCGTAACACTGAAGGATATCCCCATGTACAAGTGGATAGCCATTGAGGCCTCTGCCATGGTGGGTGCACTCATCTACACCTTCAGCGACACCTTCTGGTTCTCGGCTGTAGAGGGTGAGGTATACGCCTACTCGTCGGCTTTCACTGCTGTTGTCTTCTGGCTGATTCTGAAATGGGAAGACCAGGCTGACCAGCCTCATGCAGACCGTTGGTTGGTACTCATCATGTATATGACGGGCCTCTCTATCGGTGTTCACCTGCTGAACCTGCTGTGCCTGCCTGCCATTGTGCTGGTGTACTACTATCGTAAGTTCCCCATCGACGACCCCAAGCGCGACCTGAAGGGTTCACTCATTGCCCTGTTCATCTCGGTAGTCATACTGGCTGCCGTGCTCTATGGTGTCGTACCAGGTATCGTACAGGTAGGCGGATGGTTTGAACTGTTCTTCGTCAACGTGCTGGGTTGTCCGTTCAATACGGGTGAGATTATCTATATCTTCCTGCTTGTAGCTGCTATTATTTGGGCTATCTACGAGACTTATAACGACAAGGCTCCCAAGCGCCAGAACGCTGCCTTCCTGCTGGCTGTCGCCATGTTGGGTATCCCGTTCTACGGACACGGCTACTCAGCTGCCATCATCGGTATCGTGGTACTCGTCATTATGTGGTTCATCCTTGGCTATCAGGTCAAGGCCAATGGTCAGAAGCCCAAAGCTCTTGTCAGCGCCCGCATTAAGAACACGTCGCTGCTCTGCATGCTGATGCTGATGATTGGCTACTCATCATACGCACTCATCGTGATTCGTTCGTCGGCCAACCCGCCAATGGATCAGAACTCACCAGAGGATATCTTCACCTTGGGCGAATACCTGGGTCGTGAGCAATATGGTCAGCGCCCACTGTTCTATGGTCCTGCCTACACCTCACAGGTGGCCTTGGAGAAAGACGGTGAATACTGCAAGCCTGTCATGAAGAAAGGCGAGCCCGTCTGGCAGCGTAAGGAGAAGGCCTCTCCCGACGAGAAGGATGAGTACTTCGTAGTACGCACCAAGGACGAGTACCAATATGCACAGAACATGTTCTTCCCCCGCATGTACAGCTCAGCTCATCGTGGCAACTACGAGAGTTGGATGGGCGAGATCAGCGGTCACGAGGAGATGTACGACCGTTGTGGCGAGATGATTAGCGTCAAGATGCCCTCACAGTTTGAGAACCTGCGCTTCTTCATCAGCTACCAGTGCAACTGGATGTACTGGCGCTACTTCATGTGGAACTTTGCCGGCCGACAGAACGACCTGCAGGGTAACGGCGAGCTGGAGCACGGTAACTGGCTGTCTGGCTTCGATTGGTTCGACAACTGGCGCTTAGGCGACCAGAGCAAACTGCCCGACGAACTGAAAGAGAATAAGGGACATAACGTCTTCTACTGTCTGCCACTCATCCTGGGTCTTATCGGACTCTTCTGGCAGTCACTGGGCAAACACCATAACAATATCAAGGACCAAACGGGTATCCGCCAGTTCTGGGTGGTCTTCTTCCTGTTCTTCATGACAGGTCTGGCCATCGTCATCTACCTGAACCAGACACCTTCACAGCCCCGTGAGCGTGACTACGCCTACGCCGGCTCGTTCTATGCCTATGCAATCTGGTGTGGTATCGGTGTGGCTGGAATCATAGAACTAATCAGAAGTAAGTGGTTAGAGGTGAGAGGCGAAAGGTTAGCTACTGCTATGGCTGCTATTGTCAGCATTGCCTGTCTCTTTGTCCCCATCCAGATGGCTTCACAGACCTGGGACGACCACGACCGCTCTGGCCGTTACACTTGCCGCGACTTCGGACAGAACTACCTGATGACGCTGCAGGACAAGAATAACCCCATCATCTTCACCAACGGTGACAACGATACCTTCCCATTGTGGTACAATCAGGATGTAGAAGGTGTACGCACCGACGCTCGCGTCTGCAACCTGAGCTATCTGCAGACCGACTGGTACATCGACCAGATGCGCCGTCCGGCCTACGACTCGCCCAGCGTGCCCATCTCGTGGGAGCGCATCGAGTACTGCTCAGGAACCAACGAGTATGTCTCTATTGAACCGGAGATGAAGGAAGTCGTGCTCGACCACTACCGTCAGCACCCTGACGAGGCCCGTCAGCAGTTTGGCGACGAGCCCTTCGAACTGAAGAACGTCTTGAAGTACTGGGTGCGTTCCAAGAACAGCGACCTGCACCTGATACCTACCGACACGCTCTATATGACCATTGACAAGGAGGCCGTACGCCGTAGTGGTATGCTGATGGCTACCGACTCTATTCCCGACAAGATGGTTATCTCACTGAAAGGCAAGCGTGCGCTGTACAAGGGCGACCTCATGATTCTGGAGATGCTGGCCCAGTGCAACTGGGAGCGTCCTATCTATGTGGCCGTCTCTGTGGGCGACGACAACTACATCAATCTGGGTGACAACGTGATTACCGAGGGTCTGGCCTACCGTATCACTCCGTTCACGACGACTCACGAGGGAAGACCCATCCCTGGTGTTAAGAACTTCGATACGGAGAAAACCTACGACAACGTGATGCACCGCTTCAAGTTTGGTGGCATCGACAAGCCTGGCATCTATCTCGACGAGACGGTCATGCGCATGTGCTACACCCATCGTCGCACGATGTCGAAGCTGGCACTGGAACTGATGTACGAAGGTCAAGACAAGAAGGCTGAAGAGGTGCTGCGCTATACGGAGAAGATGATTCCATCGTTCAACGTTGCCCACAACTATAGCTCCGGCTCACTCGACATGGCTCGCACATGGGCTTCGCTGGGTAACAAGAAGGAAGCAATGAACATCATCAACAAGATGTGGAAGAACTCCGTGCAGTACATGAAGTGGTTCTGCTCGCTGGAGCAATCCCGCTTCGAGGCTGCCAAGCACGACTGCCTCGTCAACTTCTACATCCTCGAACAACTGGCATCGCTCACGGAGATTGTTGACAAGGATTCCTACGACAAGCAGATGAAGGAACTCACCCTCCTCGGCAACATCTTCGAGCAACGTGGTGGCAAACTTTACGAAGATTAATGTTTATTGAGCAACCATCCAAATGGCTGCGCTGGATGTACCCAAAGGCACTCTGGCGTATGGACCCCAACGAGAAGGCCGTCTATCTGACCTTCGACGACGGGCCCATCCCTGAGGCTACACCCTTCATCCTCGACACGCTGGCGAAGTATGGCGTCAAGGCCACCTTCTTTATGGTGGGCGACAACGCTCGCAAATACCCTGAACTGCACCAGCGTGTCGTCGACGAGGGGCACCGCATCGGTAATCATACGCACAACCACATGGGTGGCTTGCGCCACACCGTCCACGAATACAGCTATAATGTAGAGAAGGCCAACGCCTATCTGCATACCAATCTGGTGCGTCCGCCCCATGGCTGGATGCGCCATGACCAGTATGCGTGGCTCAGCCGCAAATTCAAGATTGTCATGTGGGATCTGGTGACGCGCGACTACTCCAAATGGATGACTGCTGCTGACGTGCTGAACAACGTAAAGCGCTATGCCCGCAACGGCAGTATTATCACCTTCCACGACTCATTGAAGAGCATCGAAAAGTTACGCATCGCCCTACCTGCCGCCATTGAGTGGCTCTTGGCCGAGGGGTACGCTTTCAAGATTTTTGAATAGGAGTGTGTGATTTTGTTTAGTTGCGACGTGCAATGATATAAATGATAACAGGTGCGCCCATAACAGGCGTAACAGCATTCAAAGGAATGACACCCGACTCACCAGGAAGGAAACAGATGGCATTGCAGACAAGGGCAATGACGGCACCGCAAAGGATGGTGCCTGGCATCAGGATGCGATGGTCAGCCTGACGGAATAAGAGGTGAGCAATATGGGGCACTGCCAAACCTATGAACATGATAGGACCGCAATAGGCCGTAGTGATGGCGGTCAGCAGACCAGTAACGATAATCAGCCAGTTGCGTACTCTATGGGTGTTGACACCCAGATTCTCGGCATAGCGTTCGCCCAGGAGCAGGGCGTTGAGGGGCTTTACTAACAGCAGAGCACCCACAAGTCCTAATACGCACAAAGAGGCGAACAGTGGTATCTGGCTCATGGGCACACCGCCGAAGGAGCCCATACCCCATACCATATACGACTTGACGCCTTCATCGGTGGCAAAGAAGTTGAGCAACGCCACCACACTATTGGCGATATACCCAATCATGATGCCCACAATGAGCAGCATGACATTATTGTGTACCATGGTGCTGAACAGGAAGATCAGTCCCATCACAGCCATAGCACCGACAAAGGCGGCAGCAAGGACAGCCATAAAGCCTGTAATGCTGACAGAGCCCACAGAGAGCGAACCTCCTAGGCCGAGCATCACCAATGCCACACCCACACCAGCACCACTGTTGATACCAAAGATGCTGGGGCCTGCCAACGGATTCTTAAAAGCCGTCTGCAACATCAGACCGCTGACAGCCAGCGAGCCACCGCAGAGCATGGCGGTGATAGCCTGTGGCAGTCGGCTCTCCATAATGATATACTGCCAAGAAGGGCGTGCAGCCTCATGTCCCATCACGATGCTGACGACATCTCGGAGCGGTATGGATACCGATCCTACAGCTAAGTTGACAGCCAACAACGCAACCATCAACAGCGCCAACAGGCAACAGAGAACAACACCTCGCTTCACAATAACCGTTACTCTTTCAGTTTCTTATAATAACGCAGCGGAGGCAATCCTATTATATCGGGATGCAAAATTTGCAGGAAGTCGCAGAGCAGACGGTCGGGATGGAACGGTGTATCTTCATAGAAATGCGACTGTTCCACATTACATCCATAGACCTCATGCTGGCGGAATGCCTTCAACTGACTATAGCCACGATGACCTGACAGCAACTCCTTGTAATCCCAATCGTGGTCGCTGGAGTAGCGTAACATCCACACATCAGACTCCCCTCCTCTTTCGAGTACCGTCTCGAAAGGCAGTGACAGCGAACCGCTCTGATTGTCTGTTGCCCACGGATACTGTCCACCAGCATCCTGCAGCATCTGACCTATCGTGCTACGGCCGCCAGGCATATACCATACAGAGCCTACCACCTTGTCAACAATGATAGAGCGTCCCTTGCCTGCCTGTGCAGCCTGTTGTTTCAAGGCAACATAACTGCTGTCTACGTTGTGGAACAAGGCATCGGCCTTGTCGCCGGCACCAAACAGCAAGCCATAGAAGCGCATCCATTCGGCACGTGCCAGAGGCGACGTCTCCATATACTCGGCACACTCTATCAATGGGATTCCTATCTCCTCCGTCTTACCATAGCCGCCACTGTTTTCAAAGGGTGACAGCATGATGACATCGGGCTTCACGTCCATAATCTTCTCGACGATGGGGTTCAAGCCATTGCCACAGTCTACAATGTGACCAGCCTTGATCTGCTGCTGGATATAAGGCACCTTGATATACTTGGAGTCTGCCACACCCACGATATGACTGCCTACGCCCAGTTCCGTGAGCAAGGCACAGTGAACGGTAGTAAAGACAGCAGCGCGCTGGACAGGAATCTCGATGACGGTACCGTCGGGGATGTCTGATGTCTGAGGCTTGTTATCTGATGTACGGGGCACAAGATAGTAGCGGTGAAGCATCTTGCCGGGCTTCCAGGGATTCTTGATGTCGGCAACGACATAGCCGTCGTGCTCAACGATGGTGAGCAGTGACGAATACTTCAGTGCAACGGTGTCGCCTCCCTCTACAGACAAAGAAGTGTTGTTGCCACCTCGGCACGAGGCCAAGGCGACAACAACGGAAAATAGTATAGATAGTAAGGTTAGTTGCTTACTCATACTTTACGCTCGTTTTGGCAATAATAGCGCACGGGCCTACCCAACAGTCGAATTTAGTGACGAAGGAACCGTCAGCCTTATATTGCTTGACATAGCCAGGAGTCTTATAGCTAGCCTTACCAGTGTCGGGATCCTTGGAATTAGAAGCAATAAAGACATTGTTGGTAATAGGATCAACACCGATGGTGTTAGGATATTCAACTTCCTCACTGGGGGTAAAGGCAGACGTACTGCTGGTTGCTACATCATAAACGGAATAAGACGTACTGTTGAGTCCATAGGGTGAATTGATCACATAGATTTTCTTGCCGTCAGAGCACATAGCCGTAGCATCAAGAACCTTGGTAACCTCTCCGTTTTCTGTAACTTTACGAACACCTGCATTAATCTGGGCATAAGGAGGATTGTAATCGTATGAACCAGAATCCAGATAGTACAGACTACCATTGATAGCGACAGCAGCTACAGGATTGATGATATCTTCGTTAGAAATCTTGGTCTCAGCACCTGTTGAGAGGTTAATCTTAGAGATAGTGCCATTGCCCATACCGTAGTTTGAGTTAACCACATAGAGGTTGTTACCAACAATAGCCAGGCCCTCAGGATAGCCACCTACGGCATAGGTAGCCTTCAGCTGATAGGTGTTTGCGTCGATAACTGCTACAGAACCGTTACCGTTGACAGAGTATGTTGACCAGTCAGCACTGGATGTACCATAGTTAGATACATACAATTTACCGTCTTGTGCAATGATGTGACGTGGGTGAGCACCCTGTCCATCGGCCATCAGTTCTTTAAGTTTAATCTGCTTGATAGACTTCAGGTTATTCTTGTCTACGACCTCAATGGTGTTCTCGTTGTCAACAACGATATACATCTTGTCTTCATACACCAAAGCATCGTTGGCAGTTAGACCCAACTCACGACCATTGACAGATTTGAAGGCTTGAGCAGTAACCGTTTTAGTTTCGTAGTCATAATAGGTCAGACCTCCATTGACAGGAGTAGACATGTTTCCAGAACATACAACGAAAACACCGTTAGTGACATCAACGGGTTTAGGCTCATAGGGAGTCTCATCGTCGCTGCTACATGCAACCAAAGCCCATGCTCCAACGAGCAACATAGCTAAACTTAATAAATTCTTTTTCATGTTTGTTGTTTGTTAAAATTGGTATTTAATAGAAAACTGATAACTTCTGCGAGGCATAGGATAGTGACTCACTATCTCATACTGTTGGTCGAACAAGTTTTTAATATCGGCACGAACCTCCAACGAGTGACGATTCCAATGCAAATGGTGCCATACAGTCAGTCCATAGTCTTGATAACCTTTTACCAGCGTACCCTCCAAATGGTCATTGGTTGCCCACCGATTGCTGACAAAGGTACCGTGGAAGCTCATGTTTAGCCAAGGATTCTCATAACTGACAGACATGCTACCCGTATGTTCCGGATAATAAGCAATCTGCTTTCGGTAGTTAGGCGACTCCGGATTGGTACGGTTCTCTACTTGTTGGTAAGTATAATTGCCCGAAGCTTTCAACTCATGCTTAGGAGCTAACGTCAAAGAGGCAGAACCTGTGACATCCAGTCCAAACACCTCAACCTTACCTACATTGATACACGTCCATACAAACATATTATGCGGCACAGAGACTATCATGTCGTGTACACGATTGTAATATCCGTCAGCCGTCATCTGGAAAGACAGACATTGCCAAAGGTCATCATGCCAAGTCATACCTACATTCAACTGGTCTGTTTTCTCTGGCAGCAGGTCAGCACTGCCATAGTGGAAATAATAGCTTTCATTGAACGTTGGAGAACGGAAAATGTTCTTGTACGAGGCTCGCACATATAAGTCTTGCTCTGGGAAAACTCGATAGGACAATGACAGTGATGGTGACAATTGTCGCATGTCGCGGGCACTCTCACCCTTTTCGGCATGATTGAGATAAAGAGAGTGCAGCAATCTTCCCAACAAGGTCAGTCGTCCATTGTGATATTTAGCAGTAGCACTTTGGAGTAGCGAATATCGCCACGGATGAACTATCTGTCCCGTATTGCTATTGAGTGAGTTATAGGCATAATCTGCTGCATAGTTAAATGCCCAATGGTTATTTGGGCCATACAACACGGCAACGGTTCCCACAGCCTCACGTTGCCAGTAGTCCGACTCACTAGTACTGCCAAAGTAGGCACCATCTTTATAAATGGATGCCGACCAATTGTATTTGGCTGCTATCTTCAATGCCCACCCACTGGCATTTCGTGTCTGGTACTGCAACTGTCCGAAAGCATTACGGTCACGCAATGTCTCATTACTTTCATTGGTATAATAGCGTACCTGTCCTGGCAACTGACGATCGTTGTCATAATAGTACAACTTACCACTCAAGCGATTCTTGTCGTTGATGTTCCATAAGAAGTTGACCTCACCGTGTCCACTATTCATACGGCTGTTTTTACGCGTATCCTCAGTGACAATAGTCACATTGCGTAACGTATACGGATATTCATTGTCAGCATAGGTGTATTCTCCTACCACAGACAGCGCCAACCGACTACTCACATTCTGCTCATAACGCATAAATGGATTCACATAGCCAAAGGAGCCTACTTTCAGCTGTGTCGTCAAATGAGGCTGCAGGTCTTCAGAAGGTACGCGCAACGTCTCAATATGGAGCACTGCAGGCGTGGAAGACTGACGAGCAGGAATAAAAATGTCATCATTATCGCCCACAACGAGTGACAGATGGTCGACATTATCCAGTGAGTAGCGCGACAGGTCTATCTCACCACTCTGACACTCTGAGAGCATGACACCATCGTAGCTGACACCCGTATGCTTGGCTCCGAAACCACGCACAGATACTGTCTTCATACCACCCGCGCCACCATAGTCGCGCAGCGTGATGCCTGGCAGACGGTGCAAGGCATCGGCCATATCGGTCACACCCATCGTCAGCATGTCACGACGGTCCAGTACGTGCATCGGTGCCGAACTCTGCATCGCACGTTGATGGCGGTCCTTGCTGATGGTGACCTCGCGCAACTGATGCGTCTTGCCAGCAATAGTGTCTGTCTGAGCGACACTACACAACGGTATGCTGAACAAGATGACAAAAGACCATAATATCTTTTTCATTCAAATGTTTTTTCCAAAAAGTGGAGAGACTCCCTGTCTCACGACATAAGCCTCTCCGAGACTTATATAATAATACACGTATCTCGCCTTACGGACCTAACCCCAGAGGTACAGAAGACGAATGGCACAACAGGCAGGTATTCTGACTTGCAACCGGGTGGCGAACGTCTTCCCAATAATATCAGTGACATCGTGTTCACACCGCGAATGGCTGCTTACAGCTGCGGGACAGTCGGGGCTTCTCACCCCATTCCCTAACCTATTGCGGGTGCAAAATTACAAAAAAAAAGGTAAATGCCATACTTTGAGAGGAAAAATTTTGTATCTTTGCACACTGAAGAAAATAAAGAAATGAAACCTATGAAGATAAAATTTGGCCGAAGTCTTGTCATTACTATCGTATTGTCGACAATAATAAGTGCCTGTTCTCTCAAAAGCAACCAGTCATCAACCGACAATAATAAGGATACCGGTTATGGTTCCTCAACAAATATTACAGTAAAGTATGCCACAGGATTTTGTGTGCGAGACACAGCCGGCATTCGCCTTGTTGATGTTGGCGAAAAGTATCACTTTGCCTTAGTTTCATCAGTCGATGCTGAAGTACCCGATGGCTATACTAAGGTACATGTACCCGTTAAGAGTACCATCTGCATGACTGCTCTGCAGCTGTCGAACTTTACCATCTTGGATGCCCATGATGTGGTGAAGGGCTTGACGGGCACAAAGAATTTGTTTAACCAGGATATCCTTGACAGAGTCAATGATGGGCGCATCGTAAAGATTGGCATGGAGGGGAACTTTGATACGGAAATGGTGTTGGCTGCCAATCCTGATATCATTTTCATATCGCCCTCGAAGCGTGGCGGATATGATGCTATCAAAGAAACTGGTATCACACTAGTACCCCACTTAGGATATCAGGAGCTCAACCCATTAGGGCAGGCCGAATGGATTAAGTTCGTGAGCATGTTCATCGGTAAAGAAAAAGAAGCCAATGAGGTCTTCGCGGGTATCGAGAATCGCTACAACGACCTAAAGTCCAAAGTTCAAAGTTCAAAGATGGCAGCACCGAGTGTCTTCAGTGGTGAGATGCATTATGGAAACTGGCACGCTGTGGGCGGAAAGAATTATCTGGCACAGATTTTCCGTGATGCTGGGGCACGCTATGTCATCAATGACGAGGAGACTGGCGGTGAGGATTTGGAATTTGAAAAGATGTATTCACTGGCTGCCAATGCTACCTACTGGCGTATTCTGAACAGTTATCCTGGTGATTTCTCGTATGAAGCACTGAAAGCCTCGGAACCTCGCAACGAGTTATTCAAGGCATACAAAGAGAAAAAGGTCATCTACTGTAACATGAAGCAGACGCCGTACTACGAGATATCGCCTGTACAACCTGACGTGCTATTAAAGGACTTCGTAGCAATCTTCCACCCGGAGTTGGTGGAGGCTGATTACAAACCCACTTTCTATTATCTACTGAAATGACCTTTCGGCCACAGATTACACGGATTTCACTGATTTTTCTATTGGTGTTGGCAATCGTCGTCATGGCCATTGTCAATCTGCTCATAGGCTCGGTCAAGATACCCATGGCGGACATCTGTCGTATCCTACTGGGTGATGATAGTCATGAGATATGGACAAACATCATCTGGAAGTCACGACTGCCACAGGCACTGACGGCAATTGTTGCGGGTGCTGGTTTGGCGGTCAGTGGCCTACAGATGCAGACGGTTTTCCGCAATCCGCTGGCGGGTCCTTCCGTGCTGGGTATCTCGAACGGTTCAGCAATGGGTGTAGCTTTCGTGGTACTACTGTCGGGCAAAATCGGCGGTGTAGCGCTGAGCCGTCTTGGTTATCTAGGGAATGCAGCTATGAGTATTGCCGCCATCATTGGTGCATTGGCTGTTATGCTGTTAATATTATGGATTGCACAGAAGGTAAAAGGTAATGTCACCTTATTAATAATAGGTGTGATGATTGGCTATCTGGCCAATGCCATCATCGGTGTACTGAAATTCCTCAGTCCAGAAGAGGACGTAAAAGCCTTTGTGGTATGGGGACTTGGTTCGTTCTCAAGGGTGTCGGGTGACGAGATGATACTCTTCGTGGTACTGATGTGTATCCTGCTACCTTTGACCTGTCTGTTAGTAAAACCTATGAATATTCTGCTATTAGGTGACCGCTATGCAGCCAATCTGGGACTCAACGTAAAACGGGCTCGTATGCTGGTAATTATCTCGTCTGGCGTACTGGTAGCTATCGTCACTGCCTATTGCGGACCTATCATGTTCATCGGTTTGGCAGTACCGCATCTGGCGCGTGCCATCTTCCGCACCAGCGACCACCGTCTGTTGATGCCAGCCACCGCCCTTTGCGGTGCCGTCTTGGCACTGATTTGTAACCTCATTGCCCGTATGCCAGGTTTCGAAGGTGCCCTACCAGTCAATAGTGTAACAGCTCTTGTTGGTGCCCCCGTTATAGCGAGTGTATTGTTCCGCCGTCGTCAATCAATAGAAGAGTAAGGTGGCTGTTAGGCACCAGCGGACAGCAATACTTCAGACAATGCTTCAACACTACGTGACAGAAGTCCTCAATCTTATCCTGTGGAATTACCTGCCATAATTCACGAGCGAGCGTTATCTCTTCTAAATCTGCCATACACTCTGCTTCGTTAAGCATCTGCCCAATAAACTCTTTATCCATCGTAGCCTTACGACTATGAGTATCAAGATGACCGGCAGCCAACTTTACAGCTTTACCAAGCATCACGCCAAGGGTGACGTTCTTGATGTCGAGTTCGTGAGCTATCTTCAGCGTCTCTCCGATATAGTTTCCATATTCCACAAATGCCTGTGGGGGCAGGTTGGGATAAAGTGCCTTTACATAACGTTCACTCTTGCCACCGCTGTTGATGACGACACGACTGGTGCCGCTGGCTTGGGCTACATTCATACACTTGCGGATGCTGTCGATAAAGGCTTCCTCAGAGAATGGCTTAACGATGCCAGAGACACCAATAATCGAGATACCACCTTCAATTCCCAAACGGGGATTGAAAGTACGTCGGGCAACCTCTGCACCATTAGGAACAGAGATGATTATACGCATATCTTCCTTGATATTCTTGCGAATCATCTCGCGTGGTGCCTTGTTGATAGCAGCATCGCCAGGGGGAAAGTCGAAGCCAGGAAGTGTGAAGCGCCCTACTCCTTCACCCCCTATAATCTCAAACGTGTTAGCAGGTTTCACACTCGCTCTCACTTCAATTCCATTAGTCACGTCAGGGTCGTCACCTGCATCCTTGATGCAATAGGCATAATCCTCGCCATATCCAACAGAAACTTGTATCGTCTCTCCATCAGGCAATAATACGGGCACCTCCTTGGGCATCTCGTTTTTCAATAGTCGTATTGTAGCGGCTGTGGCAGCAGCCGTAGCACAAGTACCCGTCGTCAGTCCACTATGTAAGGGATAGAACTCTGGCAGCAGTTTCTCCACCGCCCGTCGTAATCCATAAGGTCCATTGACATGTTCTATATGAACATGCTGTGGATTAGGTGTAACGGGTGGATATTTCGGACGCTCTATCACGAAAACTTTGATGCCTGCATGTTTCGCTATTTCAACCTTTTCAGTAAAACCGCCACTGATTCCACTCTCCTTTGTAAGAATAGCTTGTGGTTTCAGCTTTTTTATCAAGTTTTGAGTTTCGTCCTCCTCATAATATACCAAATGGTCTTCAGGGAAGTGCGACTTATGTGCTAACATCTGTGAAAACTGGCGGTTTAGGATTCGAAACCAGCACTCATGCTTTTGCCAATAAGGACGTAAAGTACCAATGTTATTCACTCCAGTCAAGGCTAATAGACGGTCTATACTCTCATGCTCAAGTTTGTCCATCGCATCCTGATAGTCCTTACACCAGATAAGTTCTTTGTCATGTTGTGGATATATGCGATCATACCGAATAATAGGAGCTTGAATGCGCTTGGCAAGAAACAACAGATTACGATGCAGGTCTTCTGCAAAGGGATGAGCCGCATCCACGATGAGACGGATATCGTGCTTACGACAACAAGTAATCATTTCAGGTACTTCCATACCGCCCGTCAGATGAATGCCATGCACCAATTCTATCTTCTGCCCGTCACTGCGGGTAGAATAATAGTAAAGCGAGCCACCCTCCTCCAACACCTCTACAGCCTTACGGCCTTCCGTCGTCCCTCCGAATACTAGTATCATGATGCTGTATCGTCGCCCTGACGGAACAGGTGAGTGAAATGTTTTGAATATAATTCAGAGAGTCCACAGCGGTTATCGATAGCCTCACCAACGACAAGCATCGTTGTAAGAGTAAGATGATTGTCATGGACAATCTTTGCAAGATCCTTCAATTGACCACGATAGATTTTCTGGTCAGGCCATGTAAGATGATAGCAAGCTGCAACAGGAGTATCCTCTGGATATTCCATCAACAGTTCCTTTTGCACATCATCAACAATCGATGCCGATAGGAAGATACACATCGTGCTTTGGCTCTTGGCCAACAAGTGGAGCTGTTCTTTCTCTGGCATAGGGGTACGTCCCTCACCACGTGTCAAGATAATAGTTTGACAGCGCTCAGGAATGGTGAACTGACTCTGCAACTCAGCAGCTGCAGCGAGGAACGATGAAATACCGGGGGTAATATGATAATGCATACCTTGTTGGTCGAAGAACGCCATCTGCTCCTGAATGGCACCAAAGATACAGGGGTCACCAGTATGTAGGCGAACGATGAAATGCCCTTTGTCATAGTGCTCCTTCATAAGTGCACATTGTTCTTCAAGAGCCATATCAGCAGAAGAGCGCACTACAGCGCTAGGTTTATGACATTCCGTCAATGCTTTAGGTACCAGAGAGCCAGCATAGAGAATCAGGTCAGCCTGTTCCAACATTTTACGACCTCGAACGCTTACCAAGTCAGGATCGCCAGGACCAGCACCGACAATCTCGATATGACCTTGTCTTTCACGCAAATATTTGTAGTCGATGGCGAGGGCTGCTGTCCAGTTTTTACCTTTTATTTTAGGGACAATGAGCTTTCCATGATTGGAACCGAGAATGGCAGCAGCTTCACATACACTTGGTGTACCAACGTGTTTTTGAACAGTCTTGCTAGGATTGGGCACCTCAACTTGGGATAATTGTTCAGCCGTATAGAATACGAGTTCTTCTCCTAAATCATCTACGAGCATAGCACAGAACTCTTCGTCTTTCTTGACATCAATAGTACAATAATTCTTGTAGCAAGGCAACACACCAATCTGACTCATTGCCTCGTCTATCTGGTCATATATCTCCTCATAGTCGTCAGGATGACTGGCTAGTCCAAAGCCTAAAGAACCAATCATTGGGACAAAATGCAGTTCGAGCACGCCATAGGGTACACAAAGATTGTAGGGTGTCACCAAGATGACAAGGCTGAACTTCTTAGGATTGACCTCTTCAAGACTCTTGACAATGGTCACATGCGAAGGCAAGGTCTTTTCCAGATAGTCAGTACCTTCATCACAAACGTCCATCAGTAGTGCCGTAGGCTTACGATTGACAAAAGCAGAGATACACTTGTTCATATCGTCATCGCTGGCAATAGACCAATTGAACCGTTCTGCAAACGTGTCGAGCGCCCAAAGGCCTGCAGCATCACTTTGGGTAGTGACCACCTCACGAGCACCTATCACGGCAGCCACCTCACGAGCCAGTTGGTTAGCACCACCGATATGTCCTGAGAGTACAGAAATGGCATTCATCCCCATGCTATCGACACACACCACAGCAGGATCTTCGTGTTTATCCTTGACATATGGGGCAATCGTGCGCACACAGATGCCCATTGCGCCAATGAAAATGAAGGCATCATATCTGTTCCATTGTTTACCAACGTCAGTACGACTAAGCATCGTTGCTCCAAGTTCACGTTGGAGCGTATTGGCAATATTCTTGCCTGCTTCACTGATTTGTATGACTGCTATCTGTGACATTTCAATATTTCGATAGGATGGTTTTCATTGAGGAGAATCCTGGTGGGCGGCTCTTGTTTCAACCCAAGTTCTGCACAGGCTTCGTCCCATAGCTGATGACTGTCAGTAGTGACCTTTGGCGCTTTCACGCTGTTCATCACGATACAGCCGTCATCCGCCAGTACTGTCAGTACCTTTTGGAATATTTCTTTCAGTTTTCCCCCATGCCCACCGATAAATACAGCATCAGGGCGAGGAAGTGTAGAGATGTCCTTTTCAAGAAAATCACCTATGTGGATATTAATGCCTGGCGCTCCGAAACGGCGGGTATTCTCTTGGATAATGGACTCACACTCAGGACGAACTTCGAAGGCCTCGATTTGTAGATGAGGGAACTGCAGGCGAGCCTCAATAGAAATGCTCCCCGTACAGAAACCGATGTCCCAGAACACCTTCTTTATAGGTAGATCGAGTACCTGTAATGTCAACAAGCGAATAGGCATCTTGGTTATCATCTTCTCTCGACCGTCTAAGAGTGTGAACTCGGAATCAGGGATACCAAACCATGAATGAGACGAACCACATAAATTGAGTATTACGCAGTTGGGCATGGAGAAATCCGTCTTTGTTACCTCTTCGAGGGATAGCGTCATTACCTTTTCCAACAATGGGTTACCGAGATGTTCACCAACATACATCACATAGTTGGTGTAGCCATATTCCAACATTCGTTGGGCAATGGCAGCAGGGTTATGTTCCTTATCCGTCAACACACCTATCTTCTCTACCCGTTCAATCAGTGCTCTGTCAAATTTAGGCCAAGGGCGACCAGTAAGTGATACGATTCGCATATCATGGTAAGGCATTACCAACCGATGGGCTAACAGTTGCAAAGAGTTAAACGACGGATAGAGCACAATGTCTGCCTCAGGCATCTTACGTCGTATGGTATTGGCAAAACCAAAGAACAGCGGATCACCAGAAGCAAAAACCACCACCTCGTCATGATACTGTTCAAAAACAGCATCAAGGGGGACTGTAATATCAATCCACTGAGCATCAACAGGCAGTAGTGGCGCGACTATCTCATGATGTCGCTTGCCGCCAGAGAACACCCTACCCTGCCTGATAATCGCCATCACTTCAGGAGGGAGCCAAGGGTCAGGATTGTCTGTGATACCAATAACGATAAACTTCATAAATCACGTCCTGGTTTGAGTTGTTCAGCATCATCGAAGGTCAGAATGGCATTACAGAGGGTTGCCGCCAGATTACTGCCCCCCTTACGTCCCTCGACAATAACCTTGGGGATATCTTTAAAAGGCTTCACCATGTGCTTCGACTCGCGGACATGCACAAAGCCTACGGGAGCAGCAATGATGCCAGCCGGCTTGGCCTTTCCTTTGCGAATCAAGTCGCAGAGTTCCATCAATGCCGTTGGAGCATTGCCAAAGGCGAAGAGTGCATCAGGGTGTTCTTCGACGGCTAAACGAATGCCCGCCTGAGTACGGGTGATGTTATTGATAGCGGCAAATTCTGCCACACGAGCATCGCCCAAATAGCATTTCGCCTCGACACCTAAGCGTTGCAAGGCTCCCTTGCGGATACCGCTAGTAACCATGGTGACATCGGTGATGATGAGTTTCAGTTCTCCGTTCTTTACCTTATTATACAGTGTCTCCACAGCCTTGTCATCAGTATAGAGGATGTCTTCCATTTCGAAATCTGCCGTAGTATGGATAGCATGCAACAGCGCCCATTTGTGATCTAAAGAATAGTCTCTCTTCAGTTCACTGGCAATGGTGCGAAATGACTCTATCATGATGTTTTGGCCTATCTTTTCGCCCTCGTTCGTCTGCTCACGATAGTAGCCACGAGGAGTGATAAACTTGCCGTCAGCAACATACGACTGTGAGTTACCAATGAGAATGACCGTAAACATGTCAACATCCTCTGGATCGAAAGAGGCAAGAGTGGTAACCTTTGTCTCCTGTTCCTCACGTCCCGCCTGACGAACGTATCCCACAGGGGTCTCAGCAGAGCGTTCCTGTAGGAAGAGTTCTACAAGACGATACAGTTGCCAATAACGTCCGTGAGACTTTGGGTTATAGATGGCAGTAACGAAATCACCCGTAGCAGCAGACTTGATGCGTCGTTCGATGACTTCCCATGGAGTCATCAAGTCAGAAAGCGAGATGATACAGAAGTCGTGACCGATAGGAGCGCCCAACAACGAAGCAGCCTTCTGAAATGCAGAGATACCTGGAAGTGTTTCCACTTCAATGTCCGACTGTCGGTCACGCTTCATCTCATATATCAACGGAGCCATGCCATAGATACCTGCATCGCCAGAGGAAATCACGACAACAGTCTTGTTTTGCCCAGCAAGCATAAATGCCTGCTCGGCACGTTCACGCTCCTTCTTCATGCCCGTGTCGACACACTCGCAACCAGGCTTGACATACGATTCTATGAACTGGAAATAATACTTATATCCCACAATAACATCTGCCTCACGTACTGCTTCGAGTACAGCGGGGGTGATGTCTTCTTTACTGCCAGGTCCAATGCCTGCGACGATGATTTTTCCCATATTGCCCACAAAGATAGGAAGATTCTGGCAAAACGCCAAATATTATTGCTTAAACGTCAGCTTCAAACCTACTACCAGCATGCGACCTGGCGAGTAGAGTGCATATTTGCGAGTAGAAGAATCGATTCGTCGATCGACCTTATTGAAGATATTATCAATGCCAATACTAGGTTCTATATATGCCCACCTCAAAACGTCTAAGGAGTGGGTGGTATGAAGATTCCACACGCCAAAGCCAGGTGCATCCTCATAGTTTCCCGTATAGTAGGTCTTGGACTGCAAACGTCCGTTCAGGTTCACATTCAACCCATATCTGCCCCATGTGTGATGGTAGTTGGCAGTGATGGTGGCAGCATGGCGGATGCTCCGCTCTAACACAGTCCATTCGTCATCGCTCTTTGTACGGGCGTAGGTATAGACGTAGTTGGCAGAGAGGTTGAAACCCTCGAAGATATTGGCAGAGACATTCACCTGCAGACCTTTAACATCTCCTTTGTCGCTGTTCTGATAGAGAGCATAGCTCACCATCTTGTCTGCTTGGTCCTGTGTCATCTCAGGAAACTCTGCCAGCAACATCTTTCTTGCAGCATCGTCAACGTCAACATTCTGCTTGACCACCATATCATTGATACGATTCAGATAACCCGTAATACTGACAGCAACTTGCTGTGTGCGATATTCGGCATTCAGCGAGAAGTAGTTGCTCTTTTCAGGCTTCAGGTCCTTATTACCAAAACTGATCTGTGCCTTACCACGATTCACGGAAAAATAGTGATAGTAGAGCTCGTCAAGACCTGGAGCGCGGAAACCTGCAGAATAGGTAGCACGGAATCGGAAGTTGCCTGGCGCATACATCAGCGTCGCTTTAGGCGTCAGGTGTTGATTGAAGGTCTCATGATGAGTCAGTCGCACCCCCAGTGTCGCCGTAAAGTCCTTCAAAAACCTCATCTCATGCTGGGCATAGGCTGCCAACGAGTAAACATGCTGGTCAATATTGCCACTGGAAGCCGTAAGATTCTCTTGACGCCAATTGGCGCCAATGATGGTGGTGGAATTCTTGGTAAGTCCAAGGATTGCCTTCAACTGTCCCTCCATCATGCGCTGCTTCTTCGACTGCACATAGTCGCCCACGGCATTTGTCTTCGTCTCTACATCATACTCCTTACCATAGCGGAAACGGTCTACGACGAAATCTGCCTGTAGCGAATTCTTAGCAGTAAACTTATAGATGCCACCCACATTCCAGCGAAAACCTTTGTAGCGCATCTCGTAGTCGGTACCACCCGCGATGTCAGTACGTGTTTCAGGGCGGTCGGTGATCTTATATGAATAGTCTAAGCCCGCATTCAGCGCCAGATGCTGATTGGGGGCATAGGTAAATTTCTGTCCGATGATGGTCGAGCGATAGCCTGTAAACAGGGGAGCAATCGATGATTGCGTCTCCGTATCAGAGTTTTTCTGGTATTCCAAGTCATTGTTGCGATAGCTATCGGCACGATCATGAGAAAAAGAGGTGTAAGAACCAAAACCGTTCTTATAGATGTCCAGACTGACAGACTCAGTCAGTATGCCATGGCCTGAGACACGGGTATCGCTGGTCACGTTGATGAAGTCTTGCGTAGGCTGGTCGGTAATAATATTGATGACACCAGCAATGGCATCTGAGCCATAGAGAGACGAAGCCGCTCCGTCGAGTACCTCGATACGCTTTACACGGCTCATATTGATACGGTTCAGGTCAACATTGTTCGAGATGTCGCCCGACAGTTTCTGCCCGTTAATCAGAATCAAAATATACTTGTTGCCAAGTCCGTTGAGCCGCAATTGCGAACCCATACTGTTGGGGGCCATCGACACCTGCGGCATCATGCGTTGAAGAGCACCGTCAAAGGTGGTGATGCCCTGTTCGCGAATCTCCTGACTACCCAATACATGAACTGGCGTTGCCGTGCTTTTCAGTCGCTGGTGGTGACCGGAACCAGTCACTACCACCGGGTTCAGATTATAAGTGCGACTGGTCATCGACGAGTCGCTACGTTCCATTTTATGGATTTGGGAGAAAGCGGCACTCCACACAAGGAGTGCCGCAGCCAATACAATTAGCTTTTTATTCATCGAGAGAGAGTTTATTCCTCAGGATACATTGAGTGGTAAGCATCCTCGAAGAACTCAGCATTCTTCGTGTGGTTAATCCACACATTGCGGACACCCTCCAGTTCCAGCAGACCCAATGGGTGCTTGTTGGTAACAGGAACAACCGATGTGTAGTTAGCATGGTTGAAGAACTCATACCAGCTGTTCTCCTCGTGCTCTGGGTTGTTGGGGTGGCTCCAGTACTCATCACCTTCACCAGCCATATCGTTGTGAGCGTGGTCACCAGCGATAGACATCAAGGCGTGCAGATAAACCTTACCCGTGTTGAAACCCTTCTCCTGCATACGAGCCATCACGTCCTGCTTGAAGTTGCCGTCCATATCAACGGTACCAACGAAGTATTTAGGATTCAGCTTCTGAAGTTCATCTTCGAGTTGTTCATAACGAACATTAGCTTTGAAGGTGTCGTACTTGTCGGGGTTGCCGTGACCCATGAAGGCAACAACACCATCACTGGCCTCAGAAGCATACAGGGCATTCAGCTGCTTGGCAACCTCAGGAACGTCCTCATCTGGGGTGTTCAGCAGAGGCATGCCAAAGAAGATGGCTTCGTTGTCAGCCAGCTTAGCCAGATATTTGTCGTCGAGGTGAGCCTTGCCGATATAGCCGTTGTTCATGAACTTCTTGACAGAAGCCACAACGGCAGCAAACTCCTCACCAGGAATGACCTGCAGAGACTGCACGTAGATCTTGCTGTACTGGGCAGCACCAATGGCGTGCAGCAGGTAGCGAGGCTCGTAGTAGTCGCGCTTCACGATGTTACCATTGTCATCGACATTCTCACCTACGCTGGCGCGGTTGATACAGATATCGCTGGAAAAACTCATGTAGACATCAGCCTCTGGGAAAGCCTTCTCGTAGGCGGCTATCGTCTTGTCGAAAGCCTTGAAGGCGTTGTCCCACGTAGAACCAAAGGCTACGAGCAGTACGGCAACGTCCTTCTTCGAGGCAGCCTTCTGCGCAGCAACGGCCTTGTCGTTGATGTCATACTCTGAAATCAGGTTTGTAACGGTGCTCTCTGAGTCGTCATCGCCACAAGCGGTTAGTACTGGGGCTACCATAGCCATTGCCACGAAAGCCAACATGAATGTTTTAATCTTCTTCATAGTAATTTTTTTGTTTTGTTGATAAATTATGTTGTTTAACACTCTTTCCGTAATTCAGCCGGACAACGACCTTGCCATAGACCGTAGTGCCTGAGGTGTTGTTGCCTAAATGGTAGGGACGCATGGTGCGATCCACGTAGTTGAATATGTTGTCAATGCCCGCCTCCAGCCTGAAACTGGCAATCTTGAAACTTGAAACCTGAAAGTCGTGCGTAGTGTTGATGCGCCATAGCTGATAGGCTCGTCCGTCACCGTTGTTCTCATAGTAGCGTTTACTGCTGCCTCGTGTCGACAGGTTTACGCCCAACTTATAGATGTTGCTGAACGCATGGTTGTACATCACGGAGGCGTTCCATTTGTGGTGCGCCATTCCGTCAATCACTACCGTCTTCATTTGGTCTGTACCAGCATCATAAAGGTTCGCTTCCGTGTCGAGATAGCTGTATGCTGCTGTCATCGACAGTTCCTTGGTGAATTTATATCCCAGCGTCACGTCCACACCACAGGTGCGTGCATCGTCCATGTTTTTATACATACGTGCCTGTACATTATCACTTCCGTCGCCCATATAGGCTGTGGTCACTCCTGCAGGAATCTCACCCACAGGCACATTCACCAATGCAATCATGTTGTCGAGCTTGTTGATGTAGCCTGTTACCGATGCTGTCAGCCTGTCGCCTCGATACTCCACGTTGGCCGACCAATAGTTGCTGGTCTGTGGGTCTAACTTAGTGTTTCCCATATTGAAGAACGTGCTGCTGCCCATGACGTGCAGATAGCGATAGTAGAGTTCCTTGACAGTAGGAGTCTTGAAACCCTGGCTCCAGCCCAGTCTAAAGCGCCAGTCGCCCCACGAGGCCATCGCGCTGATTTTGGGCGTCAGCCTAAAGCCAAAGTTCTGGTTGTCGACCAGTCGCAAGCCTGCTGTGATGTTCAGCCACGAAAGTTTGTTAAACTCATCCTGCACATATACGGCTGACGTCCAGTCGCTGGCCGTACCCGTCGCTGTGCGCTCTGGCGCCTTCAGGTGGTCGTAGCGGTATTCTGCTCCAGCATTGATGGTGTTGTTGTAGGGCAGATGGAAGATTCCCTTCAACTGTCCCATCACACGCTGCTGGTTGCTCTGCAATTTCCGCTGACCAGGATACATAGCTACTGAAAACCATTCACCATTCTGGTCGCCATACTCCTCGCCCTCCAGCAACACGTAGTCGTAGTGTCTGGCGGTGTATTTGTAATAGTAGGCGTGCATGTTCCAGTCTACGTCGAGTGTGACGTAGTCTTGCAGCGAGCCTTTACCTCCCAACTTCCATTTTCCGCCCACGGACGCCGAGGCATTGTTATAGTGCAGGTCGTAGGTATAGACATCGCAACTGGCATGCTTGCCATCGCGTGGTCGCATAATATCCTTTTTATAGTAGGTGCCGTCGGCATACAGCTCTATCTTCTTCGTTGGCTGGAATGTCAGGTGCTCGGCAATCTGCCAATTGCGGAACTTATTGACCGTCATGTTCTTGCTATCTGTTAGCACCATGGCTTCTGCATATTCCTCGGCCGTATTCTGCCAACCGTCGTTACGCTGCAGTTGGAAATTTGTCTGACTGCTCCACTTACCATAGTTCAACGCCAACGTATTGTGCTGTCGCAGGTCGTTATGGGTGCCATACTGCGTGCTGTTATCCACATAGAGTCCCTTCTGTCTGTGCTTCTTGGTAATAATGTTGATAACACCAGCCATCGCGTCCGAGCCGTACAGCGCACTCTGCGCACCCTTCACGATTTCTATCTTTTCGATGTTCTGCGGATCAATGAGTCCCAGGTCGTTCTCACCACCCACATCGCCGTGAATGCGCTTGCCGTCTATTAATATAAGGATGTACGAGTTACCCAAACCGCCCAACTGCATCTGACTGCCCATGTCGCCCTCGCTGAAGGCAAACGATGCCGTCAGTCCTGACAGGATATCCTCCAGACTCTTGCCGCCATAGCTGTCGAGCATCTTGCGCGAAATGACCTCAGTCTGCACGGGCGCATCTTTCAGCAGGTGCCGGGTACCAGTACCTGTCACCACCACCTCCTGCACACTATCGGAGCGCCAGACATCATTTTGTGCTACTACAGATAACACATTTAAAAACAGCAATAATACTGTTAATAGTCTCTTCATTTTTCGTCTATTTCCGTCACGCATATACCTGTGCGCACGTACATCATAATTTTGGCAGGTCTTCTGACTTTCCCCAGTCTGTACTACCTTCCCGACTCATGGTCAGTGGCGTTATACATACAGACCTCTTTAACGAGGATTACAGCTGCAGGAACAGTTCCGGACTTCCACCGGATTCCCTTACATCAGGCGGCATCAGCCACCAGATTACCTTATTTCGTGGGCAAAGGTACAAAATAAAGTGAAAAGTGAAGAGCAAAAAGTAAAAAAATTGCTACTGACACACTAAAAAAAATAAAAAGTCTGTATCTTTGTACCCATGAAGCCGAGTTTTCTCATAGCTGCGCCAACCAGTGGCTCTGGCAAGACAACCATTGCCAGAGGGTTGATGGCGTTATTGACGGCCAAGGGTTATCGGGTACAGCCCTTCAAGTGCGGACCAGACTACATCGATACGAAGTTTCATGAGGCAGTATGCGGACGTCCCAGCATTAACCTCGACACCTTCATGGCTACGCCAGCGCATGTCAAAGAACTATTTGCCCAATATGGAGAGCATGCTGACATCTGTATCATCGAGGGTATGATGGGGCTCTATGACGGCTATGATCGTGATCAAGGTTCCTCAGCTGAGATTGCAGCAACACTTAAAATTCCTGTGGTATTGGTGGTTGACGCCAAGTCTGCAGCCTATTCTATAGCCCCATTATTACAGGGGTTCATCCATTTCCGTAAAGATGTTCGCATCGTGGGAGTCATTTTTAACAAGGTGGGCTCACAACGCCACTATCAGCTGTTGAGAGAGGTCTGCAACGACTTGCATATTACCTGTTTTGGCTACTTGCCCAAGAACACGTCGCTCGAACAAGCTTCACGCTATTTAGGACTGGACTTTTCTGAACAAGCCGAACAGTCTCAACTGGTTAAATTATTAGAGGAACACGTCAGATGGCAGGAACTACTACAACTTTAATAGCACGCAACAAAGAGTCATTCTCGTTTCTGTATCAGGAAAACATTGACCGATTAGGCAAGGTCGTGTATTTTGATCCAGAATGTGACGTACCATCCTTTGAGGACATCGACATGCTATATCTGCCTGGTGGCTATCCAGAAAAGCACCTTGACGCATTGGTGGCCAACAAAGCCTGCAGGGAATCTATCAAGGACTTTGCCGAGCAGGGTGGGAAGATTGTCGCTGAGTGTGGTGGGATGATGTATCTCTGCCAACAGATCGTAACAGATGAGGGCGCCTATCCCATGTGTGGCGTGCTGCCCTACTCTATCACCGCTTGCAAGGCAGACCGTAAGCTATCTCTCGGCTACAGGCGATTCGAACTGGAGGGCAGAGAGTATCGTGGCCATGAGTTTCACTATACGCAATTTCTTGGCGAGAAACCTGAATCAGTCACACAAGTCTACAATGCCAAAGGAGAACCCGTCGAAACACCCGTATTCAGATATAAAAATATATTAGCAAGCTATACCCATCTCTATCAGATATGAAACGTCGTCTACATCCTATCATGTTTGCCGGAACGGGCAGCGATGTCGGTAAGAGCATCGTTGCTGCCGCCTTCTGCCGTATCTTCAAGCAGGACGGCTATACCCCTGCCCCCTTCAAGGCACAGAATATGGCCCTGAACAGCTATGTAACACCTGACGGACTGGAGATAGGACGAGCACAGGCGGTACAGGCTGAAGCGGCGGGCATCCCCTGTCATACGGACATGAACCCGCTACTGCTGAAGCCCAACTCCGACCATACCTCGCAGGTGGTGCTACACGGCAAGCCCATCGGCAACAAGGATGCCTACGACTACTGGAAAGCCTCCCATGTACAGCGAGGTTTCCCCTCGCTGACCGGTCCCGACTTCCGCCATGAGGTCCATGCCGCCTTCGACCGCCTGGCCTCACGCTACAACCCCATTGTCATGGAAGGCGCTGGCAGCATTGCGGAGATTAACCTGAAGGACCGCGACTTGGTCAACATGTCGATGGCGCAGCATGCCAAGGCGGATGTCATCCTAGTGGGTGATATCGACCGCGGTGGTGTCTTTGCCAGTGTCTATGGCAGCATCATGTTACAGACGCCAGAGGACAGGGCGCTCATCAAGGGCATCATCATCAACAAGTTTCGTGGCGACATGCGGCTGTTCGACGAAGGACGCCGCATGCTGGAAGACCTCTGCGGCATTCCTGTCCTTGGCGTTATACCTTATTATAAAGATATCTATATCGACGAAGAGGACTCGGTGAGTCTTGAAAAGAAGCAGCGCCAACTGGCTGAGGGCAAGGTGAACATTGCCGTTGTCCTGCTGCGGCATATCAGCAATTTCACCGACTTCGACACGCTGGAGCGTGACCCACGCGTCAACCTCTTCTATACCAACAACACCAGCGACTTGCAAGAGGCCGACATCATCATTCTGCCTGGCACCAAGTCGACACTCGACGACTTGTTGGAACTGCGCCGCAACGGTTGTGCACAGGCCATTCTGCGTGCTCACCGCAATGGCAAGCAGGTCATCGGAATCTGTGGTGGCTATCAGATGCTGGGACAGACGGTCAACGACCCCGAAGGCATCGAGGGCACCATCACCAGTCTGCCTGGCTTGGGTCTGTTGCCTATCAACACCACGATGACGCAGGAGAAGACCACCCAGCAGGTGACATTCCAATTCAATGGTCAGGAGTGCCAAGGCTACGAGATTCACCAAGGGGTCAGCGATACCGACCAAGCCATCCTGCAGACCGACCACTGCATTGGCACCTACATCCACGGCTTCCTCGACAATGCTCCCGTCATTGAACACCTGCTCAGCAAGCATGTGAATCACGGGGACTGTCCCCTGTGTGAGAAGCGTAGCGGATTACATGGGGCCTGTCCCCCAGAGAATTTCAAGAATGAGCAATACGACAAGCTGGCTGCTCATGTCCGCCAGCATGTCGATATGGAACGCATCTATCAAATATTGACTAACGATGATTAAAGGACACGGCGACGACGCCTACCAATATCCGCACATCGTCTCAGACTTCTCGTCGAACATCTGTGCACAGAAGAGTCATCAGGCACTGATGGGCTATCTGGCTGCTCACCCTGAGTTCGCCAGCCACTACCCGGAACCTGAGGCATGGTCGTTGGAGCAGATGATTGCCGAACAGCACGATTTGGATCCTGAACAGGTCATCGTCACCAACGGAGCTACAGAGGCCATCTACCTCATCGCCCAGGCTTTCCCATTGCATGCCGACATTCCTCGTCCCACGTTCAGCGAGTATGAAGATGCCTGTCAGCTTTTTCCTCGCACAGACACAGCCCACCGTATGCTGTGGCTGTGCAACCCTAACAACCCCACTGGCGACGTCTACGACCAGTCGGTGATAGACCGTATGGTGACGAAGTACGACCTCGTGGTGGTCGACCAGTCATACGAGAACTATACCAACCATTTCGTCATGAATCCACGTTGGGCAGCACGCCTGCCGAACCTCATCCAGATTCATTCGTTCACCAAGACCTACGGAATACCAGGCTTGCGACTGGGCTACATCACGGCACATGCCTCGCTGACAGCACACCTGCGCCAGTTCCTGCGTCCATGGAGTGTGTCGGCACTAGCTGTAGAGGCTGGCAAGTTCCTCCTGCGCAATGACGAGCTACGTTGTACGCCCGACCTGGACGAGGCTCAACGGCTTCGTGACCAGCTGCAACAGATTGACGGCATCCTCACGCAGGAGACACAGACTAACTTCATCCTCTGTCAGCGTGAAAATGGTAGTGCCGCAGAACTGAAGGACTACTTGGCGCGCCAGCACCACCTCCTCATTCGCGATGCCTCCAACTTCAAAGGACTCACCCCACGCCACTTCCGCATCGCAGCCCAGACACCAGCAGAGAACGATGCCCTCGTAGCAGCCATTCAAGAATTCGTAAACAGCAACAAAAAATAGAGGTATGGCGGAAGCAGACTTTTCACTTTTCACTATTCACTGTTCACTTCTAATAGGCTGGTTCCTCGACCTGCTCATTGGCGACCCTGCATGGCTGCCCCATCCCGTTGTAGGTTTTGGCAAGATGATAGCCTTTGGCGAGCACCACCTCAACAATGGCCGCTATCGCAAAGTGAAGGGTGCCCTCATGGCTATCATCTATATAATAGGTATATTTGTTGCCGTGTGGTTCCTGCGCACTATACTATCCTCTCACCTCTCACCTCTCGCCACTCACCTCTTCGACACAGTCGTCATCTTCTTCTGCCTCGCTGGCACAACGCTTATCCGTGAGGTACGACAGGTATTCCTTGCCCTTGACCGCTCACTTGACGAAGGCCGCAAGCAGGTGGCCCGCATCGTAGGGCGCGACACCTCCGAACTCTCTGCCCAAGAGGTGCGCACAGCAGCTTTAGAGACGTTAGCTGAGAATCTCTCCGATGGCGTCATTGCCCCACTCTTCTGGTTTGCCATCCTTGGTGTTCCAGGTATGTTGGCCTATAAGATGGTGAACACCCTCGACTCCATGATTGGCTACAAGACTGACCGCTATCGTGATTTCGGCTGTTGGGCAGCCCATATCGACGACATCGCCAACTACATCCCTGCCCGCCTCACCGCCCTGCTAATGGTTTTAGGTGATTGGTGTTGGGTATCAGGTGTTAGCCATCACCTATCAACCATCACCCAACACCTTCATTTCGTCCGTCAGAACGGACGAAATCATGCCTCGCCCAACAGCGGTTATCCAGAGGCAGCATTGGCAGGCATCCTCAACTGTCGATTTGGCGGTCCCCATTATTACTTCGGTCAACTCTTCGATAAACCCTTCATCGGCACCAACGAACGCCCACTAAACACTGACGACATGAAAAAAGCCGTCCAGATAAACAGAACGGCAGAAGTATTGATGGTAGTAATCGTTAGCTGTTGGCTATTAGCCATCACAGGCGTTTCATGATACGTGCAATAGCACGATTGAGCGACTCGGTGGGTTCAATGATGTTATAATCTTGCCAGAATACAGGGTCAAGGAAGTAATCTACCTTATCAAAGAAAGCATCGCGCTGATCAAACGACTCTCGACCACGGATGGGATGCGCTGAAGCGATATCCTGACCAGTAACAACCATTTCGCAACAAGCCGTAAATGACGTAGCAAAGAGTCGGCGACGCCAGTCACAATTAAAGCGGAACAGGGTGCGAATATAACTGATGCGCGTGACATCATTGTCCTGACGAAAATCCACCAACAGCGACAACTCCTTAGGACGGAAACGCACACCCAGAGGTTTCTTGACCAGCATCATCTGCGTAGCCTTGTTACGGTCTTTCATGTCCAGATCCAGCTCTGCACGAGTAAAGGCCAGCGTTTCCTGATCGATATACAGCTTTCCATAATAGAGTGCGTAAGGCATGGTGCGACGCGGACGGATACTCACAACATATTGGTGACGGTCTCCAATGGTTGTCGGCACCTCCATCTGCATCTGATAACAGTCCAGCTCCTCTTCATTCAACAAGAAATCACGCTGTTTGACAATATCCAACTGAATGGGCAACACAGGACCGCCCGTCACCTTGACACTCAGCGTATCGCCCTTGCGAGGACTCAGCAAGCGACGTCCCTTACGGATAGCCACACGGTCGTCGCCATTATCCCAATAGGCGTAGGACGACTTATACATGTCCACCACTCCCTCAGCTATCATGATATAGTTCTGGCGCTTCTGAGCTGTTTCCCGATAGAAGCAATGGAACAGTTCAGGATGCTGGCTATAGTTCTTAGGAATCTTGCTGATGGCTGCCATTACCAGTTCGCGGGCATTAGCGTTCATGACCAGCACCTCTTGCAATTGGATGGTTGCCGGACTCAGACTGATGTGCAAGTCCCCACTCTGCAACTGATCCAGTCGCACACGCAGGGCACGAAATCCCACATTCGACACCGTAATCGTCTTCAGTTCCGATTCCGCTTTCAACACGAAGTAGCCATCACCATTCGTCACCACGGTATGTCCCCCACCCGTCACGCTGGCCCCCACCAGAACCTTTCCTGTAGTACGGTCAAGCACCGTACCACTCACCTGCGTAATCGTCTGTGCGCTGACCCCTATCAGGGCCAGCACCGCCAATAATCCTATGACAAATAACCTCCTCATCGCAGCGTCCTCCCCTTGAGTCTTCATCATTTGTTCTTGTGTACATCGCAAAGATAACGTTTTTTTCAGAACAAACCAAATAATTGTGTAGCATTTTTTTAGAGTATCCTATTTCGAATAGCAGCTCAGTATTGGTCGTTGTCTTCATCCTCTTCCTGCCTGCAAATTCTGCGTGTTTCCTTGCGAGCCTCACGCCAGCGGGGAAAATACTTGTCCATGAGGGCATGGAAGCGGGCGTTGTGGCTTGGCTCCAAAAGATGGCATAGCTCGTGAACCACGACGTGCTCGACACACCATTCCGGCAACAGCAGGACGTAAGCAGAGATGCAGATGCTGCGGTCACGGAAGTTACATTGTCCCCAGCGCGAGATGGTGGGTTTGTAATAGACGATGCTTGGTTTAACTCCCATTTCCTTAGCGTGCCGTTCCATCATCGGCTCCACCAGTGTCTTCAATCGTTTCAATGCTTCGTCGGCTTGGGCGCGAGTGGCTAATGGCAGTTTATTAAAAAACGCAGCCCGCTGTTTGTGACGCTCATACGTCTTCTTTCTCGCTTCGTTAATCCAGTCTTTGTGTTCATCAATGAATGCCACCACCTTCTCACGTGGCATTCCGATGGGTGCCGACACATGTACATCGCCGTTCTTTACGATGCGCATTGACAACCGACTTGTCCGTCTATATGTTACCTGTATCGCCATCTATCATAAATGTTTGGCAACGGTTCAAATGCTAATTCAGCTCGATTTTTAGAAGTATTTCGTAATCTTCGCATTGTCGAAGTTGTTCATTTCGTTCATCATGCGGACAGCAGAGTCGACGATGGGAAAAGCACAGAGGGCACCAGTACCCTCGCCAAGGCGCAGGCCAAGATGCAACAGGGGCTTGGCGTTCACAATGTCGAGCATGCGCTTGTGACCACTCTCGTCACCACAATGGGTGAAGATCATGTAGTCCTGGACGGCAGGATAGAGGCGAATGGCAGCAATGGCACAGGCCGTCATGATGAAGCCATCGACTAATATGATCAGATGTTGCTCGGCAGCACGAAGCATAGCACCAATGGCAGCTACCATCTCGAAGCCACCGAAGATTCTCAGGGGTGAGAGGTGAGAGGTGAGAGGTGAGAGGATAGACTGATAGCGGGCAACTGCCTGAGACAAAATCTCGTATTTATGACGAATGCCATCGTTGTTGAGGCCAGCGCCTGCACCAATACACTCATCCAAAGGGATGTTGCCAAAGAGGTGCATCCAGATGCTGCTGGGCGATGTGTTAGCAATGCCCATCTCGCCAATGCTGAGTACACGACAGCCCTCAGCAACACAGTCATCGACTAAATCAACGCCAACCTGGATGGCTTTATCAAATTCTTCTTCGCTCATCGCTGGCTCATAGAGGAAATTCTTGGTGCCATAGGCTATCTTGCGGTCAAGGAATAATGTAGAGTGTTGAGTGTAGAGTGTAGAGTTTGCTACCGCCTTAGTGTCTGCGCTTCCTTCGGTGGCGGTAGCAAACTCTACATTCTCCGTTCTACACTCTAAACTATAGAAATCGTAATCCACGCCAACATCCACCACACGAAGTTTGAAACCATGCTGTCGGCAGAACATATTAACCCCTCCACCACCACGTGTGAAGTTTATCATCTGTTGCCAAGTGACCTCACGAGGTGAAACGCTGACGCCCTCACGCTCAATACCATGATCGCCACCTAAAAGCAGGTGGCAGGGATGCGCCAGCGATGGTTCCAGCGTCTGCTGAATCAGGCATACCTGCATGGCTAACTCTTCCAAACGGCCCAACGACCCCTTGGGCTTGTTCAGGTTATCTATTTTTTCCTGAATGGCTGTTTTCAGAGATGTATTAACAGGTTGTATATCGAATGCTTTCATTTGATTTTCATTTCTATTCCACTTACCATCAGTATCACTTCGTCTGCTTTCTGTGCAATATACTGGTTCATCCAACCTTGCAGGTCCGTGAACTTGCGCTGGAGAGCATTGTCGCTGACTCCACCTAAGCCTATCTCGTTGGTCACAAAGATATAAGTAGCATCATGCTGGGTAAAGGCATCGAACTCACGCTTGGCCAATTCAAGAATAGAGTGGAGAGTGGAGAGTGGAGAGTTTGCTACCGCTGCAAAGTCTGCGCTACCTTCGGATGCGGTAGCAAACTCTCCATTCTCCGTTCTACACTCTGCATTATAAAGAAGATTCGTCAGCCACAGCGTCACGCAGTCGATGACCACTACCCTACCCGTCAGGTCGTGACGGCTAAGGTATAGCTCTTCCTCGATGTTCGTCCACTCAGGTCCACGACGCTCCTGATGGCGACGAACCCGTTCACGAAACTCATCGTCCCATACATGGGCAGTAGCCAGATAGACAGGATTCGTGCTCAGACTCAGCGCCAAGGCCTCAGCTTTCTCGCTCTTGCCAGAGCGCTGACCACCAGTAATAAGGATTATCTTCTTCATAGTGCACAAACGACTAAATAAACAGCGAGTTCAACGAGCAGACAGACGGCACCACAGCAGTCGCCCGTATAGCCACGCAGACGATTCCATATCAGCAAATAGAGGAAATACATCGCCAGACAGGGCAGGAAGATGACCAATTCCCATGCCAGACCCGTATACCACAGATACAAGCCCATCGGCAACAAACCCTGAACAGCCAGACTGATGCTGGCAGGCCACTGCATCTTGCGATAGATGGTTTTGTTCTTCGCCTCCTCTTCCCTACGAGCATAAGGCATCATCATGATGAGTTGGGCAGTCACCATCTTCGCATACGGATCGGCAGCAAGGATGGTCAAGGCTGCCAACGTAGGTGGCAGAGAAAGGAGACAGGCTGCCAACAGCAGTTCATAGAGGATAAGCCCCAGAACACCATAGGTACCAATGTGCGAGTCCTTCATGATGGCAAGAATACGCTCGCGATCGTGTCCGCCACCACCAAAGCCATCGAGGAAGTCAGCCAGTCCGTCTTCATGTAAAGCTCCTGTCACTAACAGTCTGACAACGATAGCCAACAATACCGCTATGATATACGGCAGATACATGCTACCCACATAGAGCGTGGCTGCCATCAGTCCTCCCGTCAGCCAACCAGCAAGTGGCCAATGCTCCACTACCGTCTTATAACACTCCTGTGGAGGCTGGTGCAGTCGCCAGAAAGGCAGTCGCGTAAAAAATATCAATGCCGCCCATATACGGTCGTACCAATGTGTCTGGTCTATACTTGTCTGCATATATTTCTCATTTATTTTGCAAAGTTACAAATATTTTTGTACTTTTGCATACTGAAAGCATTTAAAAATCAATAGAAATTTACAAATACTATCATTGTACTATCATATATTACTTAAAGATGACACGCTTTCTGTTTTCTCTTCTGATAGCAGTACTGATGCTGACCGGTTGTCAACAACAGTCGCCAATGCCACAGCAGAATAGCGTCTATTATTGGCGAACTGAGTGGCACCTGGATAGTGTGGAGCGCAATTTCCTAAAACAATATGATATTCAGAAAGTCTACTGTCGCTACTTCGATGTGGTCATGCGTAATGACGAACCCATGCCCAATGCCACCATCAGTTTTGCAGAGCCTGTTGACCCTTCGCTTAGTATTGTGCCCACCGTATATATCACCGAGGACTGCATGCACAGCGAACATAAAGGGTTGGCAAAGAAGATTGTGGAGCGTATCATTCAGATGAACGAGACCAACGACGTGAAACAGGTCAAAGAGATACAGATAGACTGTGACTATACGGGTCGGAGCATGAAAACCTACTATCAGTTCTTGGAGGATGTGCGCAAAATAGCCGACCAACACGACATGCGGCTGTCTACCACCATCCGTCTGCATCAATTGTCGATGGAGGTACCGCCTGCTGACTATGGTGTGCTGATGCTTTACAATACTGGCAATCCTCAGAAATATGCTGAGCGCAACCCCATCCTCGACATCCGTGACGTGATGCCCTATATCAGCAAGTTGGATGACTATGCATTACCCCTGGCTACTGCCTATCCCGTCTTCCTCTGGCAGCGCACCATCTATGGCGTTCACGTGGACCACTGGGTAGAGGCCGACGAGATACTGAAGGTGAAGGACGCTGTCGAAGAGAAGCGTCCTGAACTGCGTCGCACCATCCTGACCTATCATTTAGACAAAGAAAATATAAAACGATATACACCAGAAACATATGAAACGATTTATCATCATTAGCCTGCTTACTGCACTGGTTGGCCGTGCTTTCCCCTGTGCATATCCTGGCACAGACAACTACTATCTGTTCTGCGTCTGTGACAAACAGGAGTTCAGTGACCGCGTCAATAGCATCACCCAGGACAACTGGAAAGCCTACTTGGGTTCGGACAAGGAGTATTACTGGTTTGATGCCGACGAGGTCATCAACTTTGCACAAGGCAAGGGCGATGCGCTGATGGTCAGCTATGTCAAGAACCTGCAGAAATACCTGCAGTGTTCCGATGAGGTAAGGAACGAACAATGGGACTACCCCACCAAGGCACAGCTGCAACAGCGTCGCCAGGCATTGCAGAGCGTGCGCACCTATGCCTCCAGCAAACTGAAGACCCGACTGCGCAGTCAGCATGCCCTACTCTACATGCGTTGTAACATGCTGTTGGGGAACCATAGCACCAACGTCACCTTCTGGGAGCAGACTGCCAGCCAGTACATCGAGACGGTATATAAGGAGATGATGCAGAACATCTATGCTGGTGCCCTGCTGAAGACAGGACGCCCCACCGAGGCTGCACGAATCTTTGCCGAACAAGGTGACTGGAACAGCCTGATGACACAATACTACAAGCAGCGTTCCTTTGCCGCCATCCGTCAGGAATACCTGCGCGATGCCAACTCACCTGTTTTACCTTTCTTGTTGGAGGATTTCGTCAACAATAGTCAGGAGGCTTACGATGCAGAGCATCATGATGGCGTACCCGGCAAGTTGTTCGTTCGTGACATCCAGCGTAGTGAGGCACAGGAGATGATACGCTTTGCCGGCAATGTCGTGAAAGAAGGCAAGACAGAGGTTCCTGCCCTATGGAAGTCGGCTCAGGCTTGGCTGGAGTATTTCTTTGGCGACCGCAAACAAGCACTGGCTGATGCAAAGGTTGGCGCTACGTTGGAAGGTACGGAACGCATGAAGGACGTAGCACGCATCATCTATATGTATGTCAAGGCTGACGTGGAACCCATCAACAGCAACTTCGACAACTGGCTGGCTGGCGAGCTCAGTTGGCTGAATGAGCACCTAGCTGGCTACTATTATAACAGAACCCGCGCACGCCTCCTCAACTGCGTGGTGGGCGAGAAATATGCCAAGGCCAACCAACCCTTTATGTCGGCAGCACTCTACGCTATGAACAATTCAGAATGCGCATTTACATTGGTCGATACCATGAAGGTGGAAGACCTGTCACAGTATTTGGAGTATGTCAATAGGCCTGCCCAAACGCCACTGGAGAAAATAGTGAAAGAACGTCTGAAGATAGACGAAGACCGTCTGAACGACCTCATAGGCACCAAGTATCTGCGTGCATGCTGGTGGGAGGATGCCATCTTTTGGCTCAACAAAGTGCCGTTGTCATACTATAACCAGAAAGGCTACGCTGTCTATGCTGCCAATCGCCGTTATACCGTGGAACCTTGGATCAAGCGTCAGTGGCTGAAATCTGACTTGGAATGGAATCATGACGAGATACACCTGAAGAGTAATCCCAAGCTGGACTTTGCCATGGAGGTGCGTCGCATGGAGGGAGAAATGTACGATGCCAGTGGAGAGCCCTTATATCAGCTCTGTTATGACTTAGCTATACGCTATGCCCAGGCACACTTCACGGGCGACTGCTGGTTCCTGACGCACGATGGTAAGAGTGTCAATGATGTACAGAGACCTAACGAGAAAGACTTTGCTGCCAAAGCGCTATTTATGTTGGAAAAGGCAGCAATGAGCAAGAATCCCCGTCTGAAGGAGAAGGCGTTGTTTGCGATGACCTACAGCATTTTCTACCCAAAGACGTGGTACACGATGGAGTGGAACGACAGCAAGTGTGACTACGAGAAGCTAGTACATCAAGACTCACCACAGTACGCTGCCTTGAACAATCTGCTGCGCTTCGAACGTGCCAACAATAACGTCAGCGACTACGTGTCACTTTGCGACGAGTACAAGACGTTTGCCCAAAGGCACTAAGTTACAACAGGTTCTTAATATCAAGCAAGCGATCTACGACAAATGTGGGTTGCTTGTTTGCTTCTTCTGGATTAACATTCCAACGATTGAAGAGCAGTGCATCGATACCTGCATTGAGTGCCCCCTGGATATCCGTCTGTAGGTTGTCGCCAATCATCAGCGTGGTCTCCCGTTCAGCACCCGACATCTTCAAGGCATAGTCGAAATACAAGGGTGAGGGTTTATTAACGCCAGCATCCTCACTAAGGATAATGGTATCAAAATAGTCCGTTAGTCCACAAGCCGCCAACTTCTTGTACTGCACCTCATGGAAACCATTACTCGTCATGTGCATGCGATAGCCTTTCCCTTTCAGGTAGTCCATCAACTCGTGGGCACCCTCCACCACCCCAGGCTTGCTGGAGCAGAAGTCAAGGAAGACGTCGCTCATCTCCAAACAGAATGCTTCGGTGACAGATATACCGTCGCCCACACTAAGTGGACGACGGAATCGTTCCACGATAAGATAGTCGCGCGTGATGTCACCCTTCGAATAGTGACTCCACAAGTCAATATTTGCAAGCCAATAGGCATCATAGAACACTTGCGGGTCACTGAAGTAACTTTCCAGATGGAACGCCTCAAAGGTCTCCTTCAGCGCAATGACAGCATTGCCATGAGTATCATACAGTGTATCGTCGAAGTCGACAAAAAGATCCTTATATCTCATGCAGCTGTTTACAGCAATGCTTGGATCTTCTCCTCAATCTTGGCCTTGGGCTGTGCGCCAATCAGCTTGTCGACAACCTGACCACCCTTGAAGAAGAGGATAGTAGGAATGTTACGGATGCCAAACTCTGCAGCCAGTTCCTCGCACTCCTCCACGTCGCACTTAGCTACTGTTACCTTGCCATCGTAGGCCTCAGCCAGTTCAGCAATAACGGGAGCAATCATACGGCAGGGGCCGCACCATGTTGCCCAGAAATCCACTACTAATGGCTGTGCGCCATTCTTCAGGCTCTCTAATTTTTAATTTATTTTGTAATCCAATGCTGGCGATTGTTCAATATATTGTATCAGTTCACTCTTCACATCGATCATCTTGGTGGTACTCTTCAGCAACACGTGGTTCTTACCCGTCAGGTCGTGCAACTGGAAGAAGAGCTTCGTCTTACCAGGATGGGCAGCAATCAGCTCTCCCAATTCCGTCACCACCTGGTCGTCCAAGAGGTCGGAAGTCAACGAGATGGTGATACGGTCAATGGCACGTTCCTTAATGGTCTGCAGGAACTCAACACCTGTAATGCCAAGGTCTTTCGGCCCGTCAGGGTTATACGAGAAACGAGGCTTCACTTTGCCCGTGACATAGACCGAGGCACCCACGCTGAAGAATCCCGATTTGTCACCCCACGTCTCACCAAACAAGGCCAACTCGCCAGAGCCCACAAAGTCTTCGAGGGTCACGATGCCGAAAGGTTTACCCGTCTTCGTAAAACCAGTACGCACTGCTGTAACGATACCACCGATGGTAACATCCTCACGACCTGCCAGATTACCAACATCTGCCAATTCGTCACAACGCGTATTACACAAGTTGTCGAGCACAATCTTATACTCGTCCAACGGATGTGCTGACAGGTAGATACCTACCAGTTCACGCTCCTTGTTCAGACGTTCGATGTCACTCCAACGCTCCTCACTCTTCGGCAACGTGGGCGTCTGTATCTCCAACTCATCGAAGGCACCAAACAGCGAATTCTGTGCCTGCTGCTTCTCCGTCTGATAGAGTTGACCGTAACGCATCACGATTTCTATGAAGCCCTCACCCTTGTTATTCGTTGCAAAGAAATCCTCACGACGATAACCGAAACTGTCGAAGCCACCACTCAATGCCAATGCTTCAAAAGCCTTGCGGTTGACCTGACCGAAATTAACACGCTGCACGAAGTCGAAGATATCTTTGTAAGGTCCATTCTTCTCACGTTCGTCAATGATAGCCTGAGCCACATTGTCGCCCATACCCTTGATGGCAGCCAGTCCGAAACGTATCTCACCCTTTTTGTTCACACCGAACTTCTGGTACGACTCGTTGACATCCGGACCCAGCGTAGCAATACCCATCGCCTTGCACTCATCCATCAACTTCGTGATTTCCGTTATTTGGTCGCGACGACGACTCATGATAGCCGCCATGAATTCAGCAGGATAGTTGGCTTTGAGGTATGCCGTCTGGTAGGCCACCCACGAGTAGCAGGCAGCATGCGACTTGTTGAAAGCATAGGAGGCGAAAGCTTCCCAGTCGCTCCATATCTTGTCGAGCACCTTCGGATCGTGACCGTTCTTCTTACCACCCTCGATGAACTTCGGTTTCATGGCGTCAACGATATCCTTCTTTTTCTTACCCATGGCCTTACGCAGGGCATCGCTCTCGCCACGGGTGAAGTCGGCCAGCAGACGCGAGAGCAACATCACCTGCTCCTGATAGACGGTGATACCGTAGGTATCCTTCAGGTATTTCTCCATAACGGGGATATCGTAGGTGATAGGCTCCTCACCATGCTTACGACGAATAAACTGTGGGATGTAACCCATAGGTCCTGGTCGGTAGAGGGCGTTCATAGCGATAAGATCCTCAAAGACGGTGGGCTTCAACTCACGCAGATACTTCTGCATACCTGCTGACTCAAACTGGAACGTGCCGATGGTACGTCCCTGCTGATAGAGCTCGAAGGTCTTGGGGTCGTCGATAGGAATGGTATCCAGATCGACATCAATGCCGCGTGTCTGTTTGATAACTGCACAGGCCTCCTTCATCTCCGACAGCGTCTTCAATCCAAGGAAGTCCATCTTAATCAAGCCCGTCGACTCAATGACGTGACCATCATACTGCGTACAATTGGTCTTCACATCCTTGAAGTCAGGGTCGTCGGCAGTAGACACAGGTACCCAGTCAGAAATCGGGTCGCGACAGATGATGAATCCACAGGCATGGATACCCGTGCCACGCACGGTACCTTCCAGCATCTTCGCATATTTGATGGTATTAGCCAGAGCTCTGTCAGGACTAGCCTCAGCATCCTGCAACTCACGCACCGCCTTAATGGCATTGGGCAAATTCATCTTCGGTGTCTTACCATCCACATCGGGAAGGCGGTCGGGAATAGCCTTACACAGAGCGTTGACCACACCCAATGGCACCTTCTCCACACGGGCCACATCTTTGATAGAGTTCTTCGTGGCCATCGTGGCATAGGTGATGATATGTGCACAGTTCTCGTGCCCATACTTATCCTCTACCCACTTCAGCACCTTACCACGTCCGTCATCATCGAAGTCGGTATCGATATCAGGCAGTGAGATACGATCAGGATTCAGGAAACGCTCGAATAGCAGATCGTACTTCAACGGGTCTATCTTCGTGATACCCAGACAGTAAGCGACTACGGAGCCTGCAGCAGATCCACGTCCTGGACCAACCATCACGCCCAACTCATCGCGTGCAGAGTTGATGAAGTCCTGCACAATGAGGAAGTAGCCTGGGAAACCCATCGTCTTCATGATGTGCAGTTCGAAACGCACACGATCGTCGACCTCCTTGGGCAATGGCGTGCCGTAGCGACGGGCAGCACCCTCATACGCCAGTTTGGCCAAGTAGTCGGCCTCGAACTTGATGCGGTACAACTTGTCGTAACCACCCAACTTTTTGATTTTCTTCTCGCCGTCCTCCTGTGATAATGGATTTTCCCCATTCTCATCAGAGGTAAACTCACGGAACAGGTCGTCCTCCGTAAACTTCTGGCGCCACTGCTCCTCCGTACCGAACTCCTCAGGAATGGGGAAGAACGGCATGATGGGGTCGTGGTCGATGCTGTATATCTCTACCTTATCTAATATCTCAAGAGTATTCAACAGCGCCTCAGGGACATCCTGGAAGATGTCGTTCATCTCCTCACGGGTCTTAAACCACTCCTGCTTGGAGTAGAGCATACGCGTGGGATCATCGAGTTCCTTACCCGTCGACAAACACAACAGATGGTCGTGGGCCTCGGCATTCTCCTGGTCTACAAAGTGGGCATCGTTGGTACAGACGAGTTTGATGCCATACTCCCGCGCCAGTTCAATGAGCACCTTGTTGGCCTTCTGCTGCAAGGGAAATGTCTCACGATTGGCACGGATGGTGGGATCTTTCACCTCGTGGCGTTGCAACTCCAGATAATAGTCGTCGCCAAACAGGTTATGATACCACTCTATGGCCTCGCGGGCTCCTGCAATGTCGCCTTTCAAAATCTTGGCAGGCACCTCACCGGCAATACAAGCTGAACAGACGATGAGTCCTTCGTGGTATTTTTCCAAATCCTCACGGTCAGTACGTGGGCGCATATAGTAGCCGTCCACCCATGAATTGCTGACCAACTTGATAAGATTCTTGTAACCTTTATAGTTCTTGGCCAATACAATAAGGTGGTAACCACCCTGATCTTCCTTACCACGACGCAGCGACTTAGAGCCATGGCGCGACACATACATCTCACAACCAAAGATAGGAATGAAGGGATCCAATCCTTCCTTCTTACGTCCTTTGTTGATGCCGCCCACATAGTCGTGAAACTCCTTGATGCCAAACATATCGCCGTGGTCGGTAATGGCCATGCCTCGCATTCCGTTGGCAACAGCCTTATCTACCAAGCGTTTGATACTCGACTGTCCATCGAGTATAGAGTAATAAGTATGTACATGTAAGTGAATGAAATCTTCCATATTGCGTGCCACACTTCGACCTTTAGGTTGAAGAATTTATGCGCAAAGATACGTCGAAAAGGCGAGAATACCAAAAAAATTCATAATTATTAAGCGTAAATCAAAAATTCTTCACTATTCACTTTTCTCTTTTCGCTTTTTTTATTACCTTTGCATATTGAAAAAAGCTATTAACTACCTCATGGGAGAAAGAATTAAGAAACTCAAGAATATCCGCATACATCGTGAAGGCACCAACGAGCTCACGCTCAGCATGCTGACAATAGCACTTATTGGCACCGTCTTATGGTACGCCCTCGACTCTACTATTCCTTTCTGGATATTCGTCATCGTCTTTGGTGCCGCATGGCTGATAGCCCTCAATTTCTACCGTTGTCCTATCCGCTATTATAATGGCGACACCGACAAATTGGTGGTGGCTCCTGCCGACGGAAAGATTGTTGTCGTAGAGGAAGCAGAGGAAAACACCTACTTTCACGACAAGCGTCTCATGATTAGTATTTTCATGAGTCCACTGAACGTTCACGCCAACTGGTTCCCTGTTGACGGCAAGGTGAAGTTTGTCAAGCACTTTGACGGCAACTACCACAAGGCCTGGCTCCCCAAAGCCAGTGAGGAGAATGAACATGCGGATATCATGATTACAACACCTGACGGACAAGACATCCTGTGTCGCCAGATTGCCGGTGCTTTGGCTCGCCGCATCGTTACCTACGCCAAGGAAGGAGAGGAGTGCTACATTGACGAACACCTGGGCTTCATCAAACTGGGTTCGCGCGTCGATGTCTATCTGCCACTGACCGCTCGTGCTTGCGTGACGATGAACCAGCCCACCACAGGCGACCAGACCGTCATCGCCAAACTTGCCTAAAAAGTCCTTTAGTCCTGTAGTCGTTGCAAAGAAACATGAAGCTACTCAATATTCCAAATATCATCACTTGCCTGAATCTGATTTCGGGTTGCATAGCCACCTTTTGGGCATTCCAAGGCGACTACCGCATGGCATTGCTATTCATCATTATCGGTGCCGTTTTCGATTTCTTCGATGGTATGGTAGCGCGCCTGTTGCACGTTTCCTCCCCTATTGGCAAGGAGCTCGACTCATTGGCAGACGACATCACCTTCGGTTTTGCCCCCTCTGCCATCATCTTCAGCTACCTGAACGAGTCCTGTGCGGCAGCAAACTCTACACTCTGCACTCTACACTCTATACTTCCGTTCGTGGCATTTATCCTCGCAGCCTTCTCAGCATTACGCTTGGCAAAGTTCAACCTCGATGAGCGTCAGGCTTTGGGATTCATCGGACTGCCCACTCCTGCCAACGCCCTCTTCTGGGGAGCGCTGATTGGTGGTTTGCAGGGCTACGACATCCATTTCGAGGGTATCGAGTGGTGTATCATTGCAGGCATCTTCATCAGCAGCTACCTGCTGATTAGCGAAATACCAATGTTTGCCCTAAAGTTCAAGACATGGGGCTGGAAGGGCAACGAGATCAAATACATCTTCCTGCTGACCTGCATACCGATGCTCTTTCTGGGCATCTTCGGACTGGCCGCCATCATTGCATGGTATGTCATCCTGTCAGCAGTAAATACCTATATGTTAAACTAACCATCCGTTATTATGTTAAAAGGCCTATTAGGCTTCTTTGCCTTTATATTCTTCCTGATTGTTCTCATCCTGTTGTTGGTGGGAAGCTATCTCTACCGCACTTACCGAAAGATACGTATTGCCACTCAACGCGCAGCAGAACGTCAGGCCCAGCAACACCGTGAGGAGACAGGAAGACAGCGCCAACAGTACAGCCAGCGTCAGCAGACGTGGAGCACTCAGAATCAGAGTGCTCAGGGTTTCCAGAACGCTGAGGGAGGCGACCAGCCTCGCACCACGCAGACAGCTACTGGCGAGACTATCATAGACAATCGCCATCAAGAGCGCGAGAACAAGAAGATTTTCGACGACTCCGATGGCGAATATGTAGATTTCGTTGAAGAATAACCATCATAAAACCTAAATACGAATATGGACAATATTAATTTCAAACGTTCAACATTGTTGTGCCTTGTGCTCAGCATCCTTTTCATTGGCATCCACGTCTATAACCAAGTTGTATTACGGAACACGCTACCCACCCAGTTAGGCTATGTCCATTTGGAGAAAAATACGGACCTGATGGCATACGGAGTAACAAATGACGAAATAAAGATACCAGTACATAAGGGCGACAGTTTGCTTATTCTCGGATTCCGTGATTCCGACACATACCACCCTGCCCAACTGCTTGTCGAGACTGCTGACGGGCAACGTGGTTTCATTAGCACCATCGAGTTAGGATATCCGCAACTGTATAGAAGCAATGACCTTGTCGACACGATAAGCATCATCTCTATCAAGCCTGCCAGCAAGGATAAGAAAGAGTCTCCGAAGGTAAATATCCGCCTTGCTAATGGCGACACGAAGGAAGTAGGCTACGGCAGTCTGCATGCTGTACTTCCCGACGACATCAGGAACTGGGAATACAACGGCAAGGGCAACTACTACATGTCGGAAAAGAAATTCAAACGTCTCTATGTCGGCAAGTCACTACAGGAGGCCGCTAGTCTCTATCGCCCCTACACTACAGCTGTGCGCACGAAAGACGGCTTGGTGGTGAAGTTCAACACTGTCGAGGTTTTCTTCAAAGAGGAAGGTCGGTTTGCTAATCCGGTCATCACCTACGACAACGACCTCAACTATCAGTCGCATGAGATGACCGTCTTCCACGGCAATAACGGTTTTGCCATGCGCTGGGTACCATTTATCGAACCCATCATCGACTTCGATCCGCTGGCGACCCTCATCCAAGGAGAATTCTACGAAAACTATATCTACGGTGCCGACTTCAGTCTTGCTGGTGGCAACAAACCTTGGTGGATGTGGGGACTTGCCGGACTCTACCTCCTTTTCGCCTTCTTCTGGCTCATCTGTACACCCATGATTCCTGCAGTGGTAATGGGCGCAGCCATGCAGTGCCGCTATACCTTCTATCACCTGAACGATAATATTCTGGAATGGTGCATCCGTGGTATCACTTATATAGCCATCTACCTGTGGTTCGTTCTGCTTATAACATGGGGAACATTGTGGTGGATAGCCCTACCAATGATGTGCATTGTTCTATGGGCTCCAGGAATCGCTACCAAGCCTCTCTCCACCTTTCCACACAATCGCTGCGAGAATTGTCGCCGCATGTGGTGCAACCGTTTTAAGGAAAACGAAATACTGGAGGACTTCACCCGATGGGAAATGGTTTCGGAAAAGGGTAACCTGCTCCATCAGGAACACAGTTCGTATAAGACATGGACAGAGACCACCTATAATGATGGCCATACCACAAAGAGTAACGAGAAAACTCATCATGTCACCGATTCCACCTATGCCGTCCACAACTACAATGTGCTGTTCCTATACCATCCCTACAACGAGATCTACGAATGTGCCGGCTGCGGCCATATTGAGAAGATTTACAAATATACCCGTGAGGAACTGGAAAGGAAGTATATGAGTTCGAACACCACTACGATAACGACGGAAACATAATCGTTGTGAACAAACAGCAAATTAAGAGGCGACATCATTTCGACGTCGCCTCTTAATTTGTTATGTATTCGTTATTAGTTGTGGACTAACGTGCCAATCTCCTCGCCGTCCATCACCTTCTTCAGGTTGCCGACAATATCCATGTTGAACACATAGATGGGCAGGTTGTTGTCCTGACACATGCAGATAGCCGTGAGGTCCATCACCTTCAGGCCTCGCGCGAGTACCTCTTTATAAGTAATAGCGTCGAACTTGGTAGCAGTGGGATCCTTCTCGGGGTCAGCGGTATAGATGCCATCCACACGAGTGCCCTTCAGCATGACGTCAGCCTCAATCTCGATGCCACGCAGACTAGAGCCTGTATCGGTCGTAAAGTAAGGAGAGCCCGTACCTGCTGAGAAGATGCAGACATAGCCAGCCTCCATGGCCTCGATAGCCTTCCACTTGGTGTAGAACTCACCGATAGGCTCCATGCGGATAGCCGTCAGCACCTTGTTCTTCACACCAATAGCACCCAGTGCCGAGCTCAGCGCCAGCGAGTTGATGACGGTGGCGCACATACCCATCTGGTCGCCCTTCACACGGTCGAAACCCTTCTGTGAGCCAGAGAGTCCACGGAAGATATTACCACCACCGATGACGATGCCAATCTGCACCCCCATCTCACTCACTTCCTTAATCTGCTTGGCATAGTCGCTCAAGCGCTCAGGGTCGATACCGTAACCCTGCTTACCCATCAGGCTCTCACCCGACAGCTTCAATAGAATCCTTTTAAATCTTGCCATAATATTATATCTTTTCGATGTTTCGATAGTTCGATGCTTCGATGTTTCGACGTTTCGACATTTCGATGTTTCGAGGTTTCGACCGCAAAGTTACGAAAAAACAAGTGAAGAACAAAGAAAATACATTTTTTATTTTGTATTGTGCACGCTTATTCATAACTTTGCAATATGGAATGGGACATAATACATATTGCAGAGACTGACTCAACGAATCACTGGCTACGCGAAAACCGACAGCTAACAGCTAATAGTCAGAAGGCCATAGCCGTCTACGCTGACTACCAGACGGCAGGACGTGGCTGTGGCACCAACCGCTGGGAGTCTGAGCGTCACAAGAATCTTCTGTTCTCGCTATTGCTGCACCCAAAACAAATACACGCTTCCAAACAGTTTCATATCTCGATGGCAGTCTCACTAGCCATTACGGAGGCATTAGGACAATATATCGGTAACCTCAGCATCAAGTGGCCCAACGACATATATTGGAAGAACGGTAAACTGGCGGGCATCCTGATAGAGAACACCCTGAAGGGCACGATGATCAAGGACAGCATCATTGGTGTGGGAATAAACGTCAACCAGCAACATTTTAGCAGCGACGCCCCTAACCCCGTGTCAATATGGCAGATTTGCGAACGAGAGACAGACCGTAAAAAACTCCTGCACGACATACTGAATTGCTTAGACCACTATCTGTATCACGACATCAAGCAGCAGTACTGCGCCATGCTCTACAGGCGGCAGGGATTCCATCCCTACACCGACAAAAACGGTGCCTTCATGGCTGAAATTGTGGACGTAGCGGACGACGGCCACCTGCTGCTGCGCGATGACAACGGAAAGGAGCGCTGCTATGCCTTCAAGGAAGTGCAGTTCATCATTTAGCAAGACATCGAAGCCTCGAAATATCGAAACATCGAAGCCTCGAAAAGACTCGAAATATCGAAGCATCGAAATATCGAAACATCGAAACATCATAAAATAAAAAAACAATGGAAATCGCAATCTTCAAATACTACTGGTTAGACACATGGGTGCTCGCCAACGTAATACAATTAGCTACGCAGGACTTCTGCATCCGATACCTTAACCAGACCAACGACCCTTGCGGACGGCTCTTCGACCAAATGACCATGGCGGCACGCTCGGTTCCTGCCAATATTGCTGAAGGCAGTTCCAGGCATTCCACCTCACGAGAGACAGAAATGAAACTTATTGACGTGGCTCGTGCCAGTCTCTCTGAACTGTCTAACGACTACCTTAACTGGCTTCTGCGCTGTGAAAATACTCCCTGGTCATCAACATCACAAGAATATCTTGCCGTCAACAACATCCAACTGGACCGTCCAATGTATAAAGATGATGTCCTTTACCAAAGCAGCAAACATATTCTGACCCAAAAGCACAAGTTTGACAATTGGCTAACCAGGGGCGATTCACTGATAGCAGCCAACTGTCTTATCATTCTCTGCAACCGTCTTATTATGATGCTTAGACGCCAAATAGAACATCTGTTGGATACGTTCAAAGTGGAAGGCGGCTTTACCGAGGGACTCACTGCCGAACGTCTGGCCTATCGTTCCCAGCAAAGTACACAAAGCGGTGCTCCCAATTGTCCTCTATGCGGTAAGCCCATGATTAAGCGTGTCGCCAAGAAAGGCATCAACTCCGGTAAAGAATTCTGGAGCTGTAGCAACTACCCCACCTGCAACGGAACATTAAACATCTAACAGAAATCTTCGACGCATCGAAACCTCGAAACATCGAAACATCGAAATATCGAAACATCGAAGCCTCGAAACATCGAAACATCGAAATATCGAAACATCGAAATATCGAAATATCGAAACATCGAAGCCTCGAAACATCGAAACATCGAAATATCGAAACATCGAAATATCGAAATATCGAAATCTCATGGACCAGAAAAATAAAGACGAGCGGTATATGCGCAAGGCCCTGGACGAAGCCAAGCAGGCCTTTGACGAGGGCGAGATACCCATTGGAGCGGTTGTGGTCTGCCAGGACCGCATCATTGCACGTGCTCACAACCTGACAGAGACATTGCACGACGTAACAGCCCATGCCGAGATGCAGGCTATCACTGCTGCAGCCAACGAACTGGGCGGCAAGTACCTCACCGACTGCACACTCTACGTCACAGTAGAGCCCTGCACCATGTGTGCCGGAGCCTTAGGCTGGAGTCAGATACCCCGCATCGTTTATGGCTGTCGCGACGAGAAGCGTGGCTACACCGACTATGCGCCCCACGCCCTGCACCCCAAATGTCAGGTTACTGGTGGTGTGCTCGAAGAGGAATGCCGACAACTGATGCAGGACTTTTTCAAGAGTAAACGGTAAAGGTGACCGTGTAATCGTCATCAAAACTATGCTTTTTCGTAGGCACGTCACTTTAGGGTCGTTCCTGACGTTCCTTTCACCCGTTCCGATGGCGTTTTGCGGTCGTTCCGATGATACTTTACCCCTCTAAAGTATCATCGGAACGGGTCGTAGATGACGTCGGAAGCACCCGAAGATGACGTTGGAAAGAGTCATGAATGACATACCTTCAAGACAAAATATAGCGGAACCACCATTGTGTAGTGGCTCCGCATATATATTAAAGTGTAAGAATCCGTAATTCCGTGATTCCTTGTGATTACTTCACCACGACCTTTTTTCCATTCCGGATATACAGACCACGGGTAGGAGTCTTCACCTCACGACCTTGCAGGTCGAAGTAGCGTGCTGAGGCATCAGACTGTGTGGCAACAGGTGACTGAATAGCAGTAGCCACATTGAGAGACCACAGGTCATCCGTACTCTCCTGCCACGTAACACCATCAGGAGACTTAGTAACAATGAAATTGTTGACCTGTCCCTCCAAGGGACGTACCAATTGCCACTGGGTATCCTCTGCTGTGCGGGAGGCGACGTAGAGACGATAGGTTCCGTCAGATACTGATGACACACTATTTGCCAACAGACTAATAGACTGTAGCCAGTAGGTACCATTGACGATGGGTTTAATGGTCATCTCATCTGTTTTCTTCAGTACCGTTATATCTCCCGTTTCCATATTCTGCAAAACGCAAGCTATAACACCTGTGAAACCTTCTGCTCCTGCATTGTAAATTTTGCCGGTAATGGTAACACTCGTTTTAATCTTGATGAACGATAACTCTTTCGCCACAATCTGAGACTCGTAAGGAATATTGGCATCCGGACTCACATTCAATATCATATTCTGGGCTATCGAAAACTGATAGGAAGGCGGATTTAACAAAGCAATGTCAAAAAAGCCATCCGACTTACCGCCCCATCCCCAATTGATGTGTACCAGACCTGATTCGTCGTAGCCGTCCAAGACGAAAGCATGACCGCCACCACCATCGCTGACACCATCATAGTAGATAGGCCCATACTGATTCAGTTCATGATAAATCAGCTTCATCCAAGACTCTGCGGAGTAATAATCACGGGTATAGAGACGTGCATTCTTATTATATCTGAAATAGGTTTTCAAAGCCCTACATGCCTCTTGGCCAAAGGCACCACTTCCGCTTGCCGTATAGCTCATATCTACAGCCACACCACAATGGAGCATCAGCGTAGCCACAGCATTTGCCTGTTCATCAGTATAGGTCGTTGAGCTATAGTCGTCAAGCATGTTATTCCAGTCATAGTGAGTCTCTCCGAAATTAGCATAGATGATACGGCCATCACCCAAAGACGGCTGGAAGGAATACTGGTGCTCGCCTTGTCCTTGCATAGGATAATTATAATACTTCATGACCTGCGACAAAGCCGTTGCAACGCATCCTGTAGGATAAAGCCTTGAGGAAGAGCCATTACCGCCGGGACACAGATTATTATAAGGTTTCCCCTGATCCCAATGAGTCTTCACCAAAGGATCCAGCTTGGAAGGAAATTCTGAAGATGGCGGAATAGTTGTTCTGCGCTGACCAGTAGCAACAATATGCTTCAGCGCTTTGTCAGCTGCATCCAGATACCACGACAATGCCGGCGGAAAAGTCGTAAAGGGTGTCTGCGAATAGCCCACTACAGCAGGAACGTTATCATCATTAGCAATGATGACAAATCCTTCTTGCTCATGGCCAATAACCGTCAGCATATCACCTTGCTGCAAAGTCTTCAGGGAATTCGTATTGCCGGCACGATGCGTATGAAATCCATACAGGATATTCTGCGCCACGCTGAACATTTCAGTTTCCGAACGGTTAGAAGCCATTGCCGTTCCTACTATCCATATGAGTAATAACAGTGTTGTGTTCCTCAGTTTCATAGCAAAAAGTTCGTTTAGAAAAAAGGCCGCACCGCAGTAAATTCGACGGCACGGCCTTTTGTTTATTTAAATAGTTCTTATTCGGGAAGTGCTAATGCATCATATTCAGTACCTGCACCGAATGAACCTGCAGATACAGTATAAGTCGTCGGGAGATAAATCACACTACCATCACGAATAATATCGACAGGCTTACCATCATCGGTTGTTCTACCTGCAACAGATATCATACCATAGCTGGGATGAACATATCCTGTTTCCTGCTTGGCAATCGGCTTGAGCAGATGCTGTCCGTCCTCAGTTAACTCAAAGATGATATCGTAACCTTTAGCAATGCAATCAGTCAGTTTATACATCTGAGTGCCTTCTCCACGGTATACATCTTGCTCCCATGACTGTCCAAAAAGCCAGCACTGATATACACCAACACCGAGATACTCCCATACGAAGTCACGGGTAATGGTGAATGTTGCAGACTTTACACCGTAAACAGTAGCATTCTCTTCAGCTACAGAAATCGTAACCTGTTCGGTTGTACCACCTAAGATGGCGAAAGGAATATCTATCGTCTTCTTAGCCTCGTCTGCAGAGAAACTTACAGATGAAGGAACATTGAAATGAGCGTTGTCACAGGTCAGCTTAACATCCTCTGCGGCACCGACATTAGTACGCATCAAAGTGAGTTTCAAAATCTGAGCATCCTCTGCAGCATACTTTAACGTTGTAGCGTCAACGCTGAGGAATGCACCTGGATCCTGCGCACCAGGTCCGTCATAGTCGTAAGTATCTTTACATGAGGTAACAGCCATAGCCATCACTCCAGCAAGTACAACATATGCATATTTCATTATCTTTTTCATAATCGTCTTTCTTTAATGATGATTCAAATTATTTACTCCATACAGGATATACATCTGATGGGTCAGGATTGTTCCAACCATCTACAGCAGGATTGTTGTTCTTCTCTGTACGTACCATCACGAGGTTCATCCATGCAGGACGAGTGGTGGTGTTGAAACGGGCGGTAGCAATAAAGTTAGTTCCTTCATAGCCACGAACAACAGGATAGTTCAGTCGTTTGATATCGAAGAACGACTGTCCCTCACCTACCAGTTCTACACGCTTCTGGAAGACAATTTCCTCAATCAGATTAGCACCGGTGAGTGTGGTGTTGTAGTTAGGATCACGATACTGCTTCATGAAACTGTTGATCAGCTGCTGACCCTCACTGTCACTCTGATGAGCGGCAGCCTCGGCCTCGATGAAGTACATCTCCTCAACGCGCATAATAGGATATGCAGTAGCAGAACCTTCCATATAGTCATCAGCATTACCATTGCCTGGACGGAACTTTACCATAGTGTAATCATCCATATCGGCAGCGTAAGCCTTATTAACATATGAAACCTTGCTGGCCAATGGAGAATCATCAGGAGCCTTGAACCACAGCTTACGGAAGTCAGTGTCCTTAATTCTATTATAGAAGCTCTTGCTTGCTACGTTGTACAAACCTGTTGCAGGGCCACAGTAACCAAATGTTGACTCATCGCTGACATGAGATGTCCAGTTGATGATACCAGTCTGTACAACATCATCCTCTGTAGTCTGCTTTGCACCCCACATCCAAGGATCTGTAACATTGAAGCCTGTGGTTGTGTTCAGACATTCCTGCTGAGTCATAGGACCAACATTTGCTGCATCGATAGCCTTACGAGCATACTCTTTAGCCTTGGCATAGTCCTCAAGCCACATATAAAGACGGGCTTTCAAACCGTATACACAAGCGAGGTCAGGAAGAGTCTTGCCCTGAGTGTTAGTCAAATTGGGAATTAACTCCTCTGCCTTGTTCAAATCGCTTTCGATGAATTTAGCCATATCAGTGCGAGAAGCACGAGGATTGTTGCGGGCTTCATCCTGAGTCATCTCAGCCTTTACGATGGGAACGGTGAGATTAGTAACGTCGTTACCATTAGCATTGATGTTAGAGGTACCATCGTTAGGCAGGAACTCATACATACGAGCCATATCCAGATAAAGCATGGCACGGAAAGCATAGCCTGTACCCAGATAGCCCTTCTGCTCTTCAGTAGCAGAGCCTTCGACAACGTTGCCAATAATGTTGTTAGAAGCCAATACGAAACCATAGTAGTAGTTCCAGATGAACTGACCGAAGATATAGGCATCACCCTGATACTGGTTGCAGAGCCAGTAACGCCACTGGTTGTAACTGGTAGAACTCTTTGTAATATCGCTGGCAAAGAGGTCGCGGACATGCATCATAGCACCATAACCAAACGAGTAGTGACGGTCTTCATCCCACAAGTGGTTGAAGTAAGCAGGCTGAGCCATCAACAGAGCTTCTGTTGCAGATGCAGACTCGGCAATCTGTTTGGTTGTAGCTACCGATGTAGGCTCGGTCTCTTCAATACAGCTGGTATTCACCAAAGCCAAAGAGAAAAGGCCTGCGCTTAATATTGATTTGAAATATCTTTTCATATTCGTTTTCTTTTATACCTTTTTACTTATTTATCCATTAGAACGTCACTGAGATACCACCAGAAATAGTACGGATAGCGCTGTAATACTGAGCACCTGAACCACCAGTGATGCTGCGACGTGGGTCAAGACCCTGACGCTTTGACCAAAGCCATACATTGTCAGCTACGCCGTAGATGCGGATTTTCTCAACCATGAACTTCTTGGTGAGCGACTTCGGCAGTGTGTAACCAATTGTAATATTCTGCAGTGAGAGGTAAGAAGCACCTATGATGAAACGGTCTGATGCACCATTGCTATAGGTATCCTGAGACTGATAACGAGGAACGTCAGTAACCTTGTTAGTTGGAGTCCAAGAGTTCAGCATATCAACATGCATACCGAAACCACGGGTGTTACCCATCAAGCTTGCATACTCACTGTCGTATACCTTACCGCCCAACTGATACTGGAAGTCAATAGAGAAGTCAAAGCCCTTCCAAGCAACGCTGGTACCGAAACCACCATATACATCAGGCATCATGTCGCCAATGATATAGTCATCAGACTCAGTATAGTTGGTAGTAGTCTCCTCACCGACCTTCTTACGACGCTTCTCACCGACGTAGCTGTCAGGATTGTCAATCTTGTTCCAGTTAGAATCGTAGTAGATTTCCTTACCGTTGGCATCCTTCTCATAGACGTTCTTCCACCACATTGACACACCAGTCTCAGGATCAACACCTGCATAGCGACGTGTCATATAGCTATAACGTGACTCACCTTCCATGTAGAAGTAGCTGCCAGATGAATAACCCTTGCCCTGCAGGTTATCCTGCCAAGTCTTACGGGCCTCAGCCAACTCGGTAACCTCATTGTGGTTAGAAGTCAGGTTGGCATAAACAGTCCAGCTAAAGTCCTTCAGGCGCAGAGGCTCTGCGTGCAGGTCAATTTCAACACCCTTGTTAACCATGTTACCTACGTTAGCATAGTAACCGGTATAACCGAATGAGGCGGGCAATGGATACCATGACAACATGTCATTGGTCTTATTGCGATAATACTCAATGCTACCCCAAATACGGTTGCGGAACAAAGAGAAATCAACACCAACATTGAATTTAGCAGCCTTCTCCCAAGAGATATCCACGTTACCCAGTGAAGAAGGAACCAAAGATACCTGGTTGTTAGCATTGTTAATGTTGAAATAGTTAATATAACGATAAGAACCAATCTGGTCATTACCATTCTCACCATAAGAAGCCTTCAGTTTCAGTTCGTTAACCCATTTTACATTGAAGAACTTCTCCTTGCTCAGCATCCAGGCTGCACCCAGTGACCAGAAAGTACCCCAACGGTTATCTGGAGCGAAGTGTGAAGATGCCTCGTAAGTAACTGAGCTATGTACGAAGTAGCGCTCGTCGAAGCTGTACTGTGCACGACCTACCCAACGCTCATCGTTATAGTCGCCCTGAGTAGAAGAAGCACTACCCAAGATAACGGCACCTGCCAGTTCCTTATTGAAAACAGAGAACATGTTCTGCTTTGAAGCCCACAGGTCATAGTCACGGTCACGAGTGTACTCGTGAGCTACCATTGCCTCAATATCATGCTTGCCAAAAGAACCACGCCAGTTCAAACGCTGCTGGAAGTTGTAGTTCCACCAACGCAGATGCTCCTTTTGTACAATACCATTTGAGCTGGCATACTGACCAAAGAATGGGTTGGTAGTATTGGTATAGCGATATTCGCGCATGTAAACACTGTTGATAGAAGTAAAGGTAAAGCCATAAGGCAAACGAACTTCGATAGTACCAGATGCATTTACGGTGTTACCCTCACGCTCACGTGTATCCAATGTGTTAGCAGAGATGGGGTTCGACTGACTCAGGTATGGACGATACTGACCGTTGATAGCACGATCACCATAGTCGTAGAAATTCATACGAGACTTCTCATCGTAAATGAAATTTCCGTTAGCGTCACGGATATAAACAGGATAGATAGGAGCAATGTTAATCAGTGAGAAAGCATTACCAGAGCTGCCGCTTGTTCCATCATCGCCCAGATAGTTCTGCTTGAAGTGAGAATAGCTGACATTAGCGCCAACCTTCAACCACTCCTTCAGCTGGTAATCAGCCTTCAGACGAGCAGTGAAACGCTTATAGTCTGAACCGGTTGTGATACCTTCGTTGTCCAGGTAGTTACCAGACAGGTAGAACGTGCTACGATCAGTTGCACCATTTGCACTGATAGTATATTCCTGACGGAGACCATTGTGATAAACCTCGTCCTCCCAGTTGTCAGGAGTCAACAGGTAGTCACTACCATTATAGCTAACCACACGGCCCAAGGTCGCATTGGGATTCATCTTACCGTTCTGACCAATCATCATCTGACCAGTGGGAACGTTGAACACATTGTAACCCAATGTAAAGTCACCTGAATTAGCCAACATGTTCTGGTTAGCCCACATCCATGCATCATTAGCATTCATACCCAGCTTATCCTGAGCATAAAGGTTCAGACCACCATAATACATCTCATAATATTTGGCAGGGTCACCGATAACCTCGTAGTTAGGAGTAGCCTTCTGGTTAGAACCCCACTTGGCATCAAATGTAATAGTAGCATCCTTACCACGCTTACCAGTCTTGGTAGTAATAAGAATAACACCATTACCACCACGAGCACCATACAATGATGTAGAAGCAGCATCCTTCAGCACGGTCATCGACTCAACGTCACTTGGGTTGATATCGTTCAAAGAACCATCATAAGGAGCACCATCAACAACCAGCAGAGGATCACTTTCTGCATTGATAGAGTTCACACCACGGATACGGATAGTAGGTGTAGTACCAGGCTGACCTGAAGCACTATAAATCTGCACACCAGCAGCCTTACCCTTCAAGGCATCAACTGCGTTGGTAACCTGTACTTTGCCAATTTCATCAGCGTTTACAACAGAAGCAGAACCCGTGAATGAAGATTTCTTCTGCGTACCGTAAGCCACAACGATCACCTCGTCCAAAGCCTTCTGGTCACTGGTCAGCATAATCTTCATGTTTGGACGTGCGCTAACCTCAATAGGCTCCATACCCACGTAAGTGATACGCAACATTTTCTTACCTTCAGGTACAGTCAGCGAGAACTTACCATTGGCATCCGTTACAGTACCGGTCTGTGTGCCAACGACTAAGACGCTAGCGCCAATGACGGGCTGTCCATCATCTTGAGATGTCACGGTACCATTAACTTTAGTCTGAGCCAGAGCCGTTCCTACCATGAGGAAGAGCGCGGCCAAAAACATAGTTAGTCTTTTTTTCATAAACACTCTCTTGTTATTATTAATACGTTAATTAATTATATATGGTCTCTACATGTCATACCTCTGCGCAAGAGGCATAGCGCATCCAATTACGAATACGACCGTGCAAAGGTAATGTATTCAAAGCTAAAAAACAAATAAAATTTAAAAAAAAATACATTTTAAGGCAAAAAATTAACTTAAAAGCATCATTTTCTGCCAAACTGGTGCATTTTTTAAGCAAAAGTTTGCACACTGAAAAAAAAGATGTCACATAAAAGTATATGACATCTTGTTCTATTTATTATAAAGGTACGCGTGACTTATTCTGTTATTTCACCAACACCACTAGATACTTACTGGTTGACCAAAACAGCTGGGGATTGGTAATGCGCAGGATATATTGCTTGTTGGCATCCTGCAGCAAGGTGTAGCTGGACTGGGGGTGAGCCGTCAGAATCTTGGCAGAACGACTATAGAGACGTATTTCCTTGTCAATACGGATGTCTATCTTCGTAAAATAGTCACGATTGAAGTTAGAACGCAGCACCTTGCCATCTTCGATAATACGCTGCTCTTTCAGTTCCTTCTTCGTGCCATACACAAACCATGCGGTATTCAGCTGCTTATCCTGAGAAGTAATGGTCTGCGACTTCTGGGTAGACTCTTCCTTCAAGTCGCTGACATTACTAGACAGCGTGTTTACCTGCTGGTTCAACTCGCCTATCTGTACGTCCTTGGCTTCCAGCTCTGCCTGTAACTGGCGCAACTGGTTGTCCTTCTCCTCCAGCTGTTGGGTGAGGTTTTCCAAGGTACGACGCAGCTGATCTGCCCTGACAGAACTCTGACGCAACTGGTTCCTCAACTTACTGATGAGCTCACGGTTCTGCTGCATCTGGTTCTGGATAAACTGCATGTTCTCACGAATGCTCTCAGCCTCAGAGACGCCTTCGCCATTAGAGGCAATGGTGACACGCTGTTCAGCCTCGTTGATGGCACGGAATCCCTCCTGGATATCATTCATCGTGGCCATCATATCGTCAATCTCATTATCTTTCTGCTCAATAATACGTGTCAGGGAGTCTCGTTGCTGTTGCAACGCCAACTCTGCCGCATTGTTACTATTCTGTTTACATGCTACCAGTGTCAACAGACACAAGACTGCTATCATCAACTTTTTCATATCATTATCTTTTTTTCGTTATTACGTTATGACGTTATTACGATTTCCCTGCTAACACTATCACGAACTCACCCCTGGGCTCGTGCTCCTGAAAATGAGCCATCACCTCTGCCAAGGTACCACGTACGCTCTCCTCGTGAACCTTGGAAATCTCGCGGCAACAGCTTACCTGACGGTCAGGACCAAATACCTCACTGAACTGCTGCAGGGTCTTCAGCACACGATAGGGCGACTCGTAGAACACCATCGTACGCTCCTCGTCCTGCAACGACAGCAACTTGGTCTGACGTCCCTTTTTCTGGGGCAGGAAACCCTCAAAGCAGAATCGGTCACAAGGCAGTCCACTTGATACCAGTGCAGGAACAAAGGCCGTAGCACCCGGTAGGGTCTGCACCTCAATGCCTGCCTTGACGGCCTCGCGCACCAAGAAGAATCCCGGATCAGAAATGCCTGGCGTACCGGCATCGCTTATCAACGCTACCGTCTGACCAGCCTGCAGGCGCTCAATGACCGAAGCAGAAGTGCCATGTTCATTGAACTTATGGTGTGACAGCAAGTGCTGCTTGATGTCGAAATGCTTTAGCAGGATGCCCGACGTACGGGTATCCTCTGCCAACACTACGTCCGCCTCTTTCAAGATGCGGATGGCCCTCAGCGTCATATCCTCCATGTTCCCCACAGGCGTGGGTACAATATATAATATTCCCATATCTGCTGCAAAGTTAGCAATTTTCGCACAAAACTATCGTCCTTTAACTCCCTTTAACTCCTTTAACTTCTTTAACTCCCTAAAAAAACGTATCTTTGCAGCATGATTACATATCCAACATCAGGTGAAAGCCGCCGCCCTGGCCGTATAGAAGTCGTTTGCGGCTCTATGTTCTCCGGAAAGACCGAAGAACTAATCCGTCGTCTGCGTCGCGCCCAGTTTGCCAAGCAGAAAGTAGAGATTTTCAAGCCTGCCATCGACACCCGTTATAGTGACGAGGAGGTGGTTAGCCACGACCATAATGCGATTCCCTCTACCCCACTCGACTCATCGGCCAGCATTCTGTTGTTGTCCAGCGACATCGATGTGGTAGGTATCGACGAGGCACAGTTCTTTGACGAGGGACTAGTCAGTGTCTGCAACGAGCTGGCCAATCGTGGGGTACGTGTCATCATTGCCGGTCTGGACATGGACTACAAGGGCATACCCTTCGGGCCGATGCCTGCCCTCTGTGCCATTGCCGACGATGTCACCAAGGTACACGCCATCTGCGTCAAGTGCGGTTCCTTGGCCTATGTCAGTCACCGTACCGTCCAGAACGATAAGCGCGTTCTTTTAGGCGAGACACAAGAGTACGAACCCCTCTGTCGTGAGTGTTATCAGAAAGCAATTGAGAGTGAAAATCGTTAATTTACGTTAATTACTCATTAATTCTCAATTCTCAATTCTCAATTCTCAATTAAAAGCAGTACCTTTGCACCCGCTTTTCAATAAAAAGCACCAAGGTTGATCCGCTAGCTCAGTTGGTAGAGCACAACACTTTTAATGTTGGGGTCTTGGGTTCGAGCCCCAAGCGGATCACGAAGAAGGGACTTACATCAAGTCCCTTTTTTCGTTCTAGGGGTTCTCGCCCAAGGGTTCTTTGACTTGGAGGTCAAAGCAAGCAAGCCCTAATAACCAAGACTCTCCCCTACCAGCACAACGACATGCCGACCTCGGGGTGAGTTCCTGAGAAAATGAACGTAGTTGCAGATGGATTCCGGCGAGTTGCAGTTATGGCACACGCCGTCCGTCTGGCAAGGAGTCTTGATGGCGAAGCGGGCTGCGTTGATGGGCGATGCCGTGCTACGTGCCCTTGCAAGAGCAGCCTCTACATTCTGAGCAACTTTATTCAGGCCGATGACGAAAATCACCTTCTTCGGTCCCCAGGTAATAGCAGCCACACGGTTTCCGTTGCCATCGATGTTTACGATGACGCCGTCCTCAGAGATGGCATTGGCACTGGATAGATAAACATCTGCCGAAAAGGCCCTGAGATACATCGCCTGCTTTTCCTCTGGCGTTTCAACGAGGTCACGGTCAAGCACCTGCAACGTACCACGATCTTTCAAATATTGTGGAATACCCAGATCGCGGACAGTCATTGTTCCGCCCCATGTCACACTTTTTCCGTCGTCAATGAGTTCGGATACTTTCTTCACAGCCTCTTCTGCCGTCGCACAATAGAAGCCCTCTATGTGGCGACGCTTCAGATTCTTGATTATCGTCTGAGCAAGACGCTCATTTCTTTGTTCTTGCGGATTGTTGCCTAACATGATTGTATTCGTTTTCGTTCATAAATTCTTGCCGCAAATATACAAATTAAATCCCAAAACAGGGTGATTCTGCCTTGGGATTTAACAATCATTGTCATCAATGCCAGCCACCAGGACCTCCGCCCATGCTGTTGCCACTAGAATAGGACGAGAGACTGACGCTGGAGCCACCGCTGATGGTACCACCTGCAATGCTGAGACCACTGAAATAAGAGGTGCCATCCGCAACGGTTACCCCCGACTTAAGTGTGGGCTGAGAGGCTCCGCTGACGACAAGACCCGAACCACCGCTCGATGGTGTCTTGAAGGAGAAGGTGTCGTTGCCAACAGTCAGAGTATACCAGGTGTTAGCACTCCATGAGGAGGCTTGATAGCACGACTGCGTAAGGCTGGCACCATTCTCCAGTCCGCCGATGGCGATGATGGTACCGCCACTGACATAGAGTTTCTTGCCGCCTTCTGTATTGGCATCGATGGCTACTTCAGGCGTTCCTGAACAGATGGCATAGACCGTTCCACCCTTGATATAGCAGTTACCATTGGCATCCAGACCATCGTTATGCTGGCCCTGGGCATAGACGTAACCACCATTGATGGTCATGTCACCTTTCGAGTTGATGGCGTCGTCGTAGGCATAGCTGGCCACTTCGCCACCCGTGATAGTCAGCTTGCTCTTGGTCTCGATGCCCTCACCGTTGTTGCCGCTGGTGCGTACCCAAATCTTGCCGCCAGAGATGGTGAGATCACCGTCAACCTTGATACCCTTAGGCGACGAGGTGTCATTATTGCTCTTGTATTGTCCACCCGTGGTGACGACATACACGCTGCCTCCATTGAAGTTGGCTTCCATATCCACGTTAATACCCTTGCCACCAGTACCTGTACTCTTCAGTCGCAGTTCACCGCCATTGATAGTGAAGGTCGAGTCGGCCTTGATGCCTGCAGCACCTTTTGCCTCCTTATCCTCTGTGTCGTACATACCGCTGCCTGTTGTCAGCACTGTCGTGCGTCCACCGTTCACGACAATGTGGCTCTCGCAGTTGATGCCTTTGGTAGCCGCTGCCGATACTTCGTTTGATTGCTTGTTTTGTTTGTTAGATTTAGCGCAAAGGTAGACATAAAAAACCGGTCTGCCAATAATATTCAGCAAACCGGCCTATTTGTTCAATGAATAGACAATGTTCAGTAGGTTATCACTACCGACTTCTTGTTGATATTTGATGTCTTGGGGGTACCAACAACCGTTACGCAGTTGGCCAGTTTTTCAGCGTCGGTAGTTGTATCATCGCCATAGCCACTGTCGCAGGCCCAACTCTTATCTACCTTTGCCGTAAACGAACCGCCACTCACAACAATACCCGTTGTAGCCTTGATAGCCTTGGGCTTACCGTCTTCGTTGTCGCCAGTGGTAATGGCACTCAAGGTACCACCGCTGAAGAGAACCTTGGCTGAGCTGTTGATGCCCTTGCCGCCATCGCCGCTACTGGTCATGGTCAGCGTGCCGCCGCTCATGGTGAAGTCAAGGTCACACTTGATGCAGGCTGCGCTGCTGTATTCGTCCGCATCATCGTCGTAAACGCAGTCGCCACTGGTGGTGATGGTGGTAGTTCCGCCGGTAATTTCTACTACATTGTCGCACCGGATGCCACGGGCCCCATCAGCTGTGACGTTGATGTCGAGTGTACCATTATTAATCCATAGTCCGTCGTTCACCTTGATGCCGTTACCAGTAGAGGATGTAGCCTGTAACTTTACGTTTTCGTCAATGATGATATAGTCGTCGCAGGCGATGGCGTGTTTGCAGTTGCCCGTAACCGACAGACTGCCTGTTCCTAGGAATATCATCTGACCCTCGCTAAACAAAGCACCCTTCTGGTCATACTCCTGCTCTGTATAAGCAGTACCGTCGGTTAGTGTATTCGTGGTACCATCTGCAACATGCAGATAGAGCGACTTGCTGCACTGGTTGTTAATGGCTGGACCATTGGCATGATGGATGTTGACACCATTCAGCTGTATGCCGAATTTTGACTCACGATACACCAGCAACGAACCATTGGTCGTTGAACCACTAAGAACGAGCAGCAGCGAATCGGTGTCGGTGCCGGTATTCACTGTTACGTCTGCTCCGTTAGTGGTTACATAGCCTTTGGTATCGCCCGTTACCGTAACATTTGTACCGTTGTATACTATATTAACAATATGGTTGGATGTTGTTGGGGTCGTTCCATTGATGTACTCGCTGAAGTCGGTGTCATCGTTCTGACAGCCAATCGTCAGGACTGCAGCCATCAGGAATAATATTATTTTCTTCATAAAACAATTTGTTTAGTCCGTGAAATACGTTGTTTTAGAACTTAAATTTGTAACTGACACCAAGGTAGTGCATGTCGGGCTCGTAGTCTTCGTCATCTACCTGTCTCATGTCCTGGTAGCGGTAATAGATGCTGAGATTGTGTTGCTTTGACAGACGCAGATCCGTACCGATGTTATAGCGTATCTTCTCAATGCCCCACGAGTTATAAAGCTCGATGCTCGTAAAGGGCGTCAAAAGGGCACGCTTGCGGTCGTAGGAGATTTCGAAGCGCGAGCGTAGCTGATTCTTGCCAGAGCCAGCGCGCACCTTGTCCTCCCAGGCCTCATCATCGAAGTCCCAGCGCTCAACGGTTTTCTCTGGACGGTAGGTATACTGCCAGCGTTCGCGCAGTTCCAGTTTAATGTTGTTCGAGAACTTATACGAACCTGCCAACGAGGCATAGAAACGGTGCTTCACTCCCCAATACGAGGGACGCCAATGGTTATAGGCTCCGCTACTCTTCAGGTCGATGTCCTCACGGAAGTTGGTGTTCAACAGTTTGTAGCCGGCGTCAGCCTTCAACCAGTTGGTCAGCTTATACTGTGCACCCAGTCCAACGACCCAACGGTCCATCGTCTTGAAGTTGTTGCGTGTGCGCAACTCTGCCTCCAGCGAGATGCTCAGTTCCTTGCTCAGCTTCTTGTTGGCTTCAGCTCCCAACAGCAGACCACCTTCACTCTGTGCAGATGCTGTAAGCGACAAGTGGAAGAGAAAGAGTACGGCGACAAATTTATTATACACTCGCATATTCTGAATTTTTAATCTTTAACATGTTCTTCACATCACCACTGTCGTTGCCTTCATAGTAGACACGCAATACAGCCATATCACGCAGGAAGTCGATGGCTCCCACACGGACGGCAATGACTTTCAGTCCCAGGCGTTCTTCCAGGTCGGCAATGAGTTCCTCGCGACGTTCAGGTTTGATGAGCTCTATGCGGTCATATTGTACCAACTTTGAGGCTACCACTTTCAGGAACCGCTCAAATACCATGATGATAACAATCGTTATCACGTCGATAATCAGCAGTTCAACCAGTGGAGTACCTACCATTTTACCCGCATTATCAACTCCAAACGGCTCAGCAATGGCATGGACTACCGACAGGCAGACTACCACGAAGAGATAAGTCATCTCACGTACTGGCATGGAGTCCGTACGATAACGCATGATGCTGAAGATGCCGAAGAGTCCGAGTCCGACACCCATTGTTGCCTTTCCTCGATCCAGCCCCATCATCAGATAGACCAGGAAGAAGATGGCCATAGATATAATCATAAAGGTGAAGTAGAAGTCGCGACGCTTGCTCTTCCTGAAATAGAGAAAATGGACTATCATCCAGTTCACCAGCATACAGATAAAAAATCTCACTAAGGTGTCAGCAAAGCTGACAGAAATAATCTCATTCATACATTTAGTTTATTGCTTGGTTACGATTTTATTAATCTCTATCAGTTTGCGCTTGAAACGATTAATGCGCAGTTCGGAATTGGTCAATGCCGACCCCATGCAGTATTTTGAGAATCCATGTGGATGGATACGCAACTGGCGAAGCATCTCCAGCACAGGCGAGTAGACCAGTCCGTCGCGTTTCAGTTCGATAATCACCAAATCACCCATATCCCTGTCCACTCCGCTTACGAGGTTGTGGAAACGCAGTGTAGAGTCGATGGTGAGCCGTTCTGTCTTGGCTTTGTTGACTAGCGTAATGCGTGAGAAATGGTTGTTGAGGGCTGGCTGCAGAGTCTCTACTCCATAGCGCAGGTACTTGCCTAAGAAGTCACACTTTTCCTGTTCGCAGAGGTTCATGTCCGTCACCTCGATACGTTTCTTCTTCGTGCGTCCGTGGTTGTTCTTCGTCTTTACCTCCATGAACTGTAGACCACTGATACAATAAGTGCGGAAACGTATCTTCTGTCGGTTGGTGTGGTTCCACTGATGCTGATTGTACATGTCGAACTGCATCGTATCGAAGTACGTCGTGTCATACTCCAGATTGCGACTGCCGTCAATTTCCTGCACATAGTAGTCATTCTGAGCCATCTCTAACAGTTGACATAGCTTCGCCATATTAGCGACGAACTTCGTATCAGTACGGTTCATCAACTTTACACAGCTCATTTGTTCCAAAGAGATGGGGGCAAAATCACTCAATAATTCCAGCATATGGTTGTCAGTAGGGTTATTTTCGCTACAAAGGTAGAAATGACACCCATTCTGTGCAAATATATTCGGTGAAATGCCCAAATCAATCTACGAACCCGTAATTATCAAGGCAGACTGCGGAGCCACGGTAACCTGATTGTCTGTAAAGGAGTCGATACCGTTCAGGTCGATGACACCAGAAGCGCAAATTACCGTGTAATGTCCTTCGGGGACACTAACGGTCTGTTGGCGACGGGTAGGATTGAGCACCACGATGACGTTGTTCACAACACAGCCCACAGCCCCTGTAATGTTATAGGCCACCACACCACGGGGAGCATCAAGGAAGCATAATTTGTCGCGTACCTCGTCAGCACTGCCCAGACGGAAGTGCGGATATTGCTTGCGCAACGCTATCAGGTTCTTGTAGTATTCGAAGACCTGTGGATAGCGCAACTTGTTCTGCCAGTCAAGCTGGTTGATGGAGTCGGGCGACTCGAAGCTGTTATGCACTCCTTTTTTGTTGCGCAGCAGTTCCTCACCACTGAGCATGAAGGGCACACCCTGCGAGGTAAAGACGGCCGTCTGAGCCAGTAAGTCGAGACGAATCAACTCGTCTTCCTTAACACGAGGGATACTTGCCTTCAAACGATCCACCAGACACATGTCATCATGACAAGAGACATAGGACATCATCTGGGTGGGTTCCACAGCCCACGGTGCCTTGGAGTAGTTCACCTTCTTCATATCTACCTGCGGATGCTGGATGCAACCTACGAGGCCGAACTTCAGGCTCTCCACATTAATATCAATAGTTGTCTTTGTTGTCTCAGTTGTCGTTAAATCACAATCTTTTGTCGTAAAGAATCCCAGCCAACCCGGTTTGGTATCGTCAGAGAACGGGCCACGCAGAGCATCGCGTATCTCATCAGAGAAAGCGGCAATGCCAGGCATCTGCGGAATATTGGCCTTCATGCCCAGTTTCTCGTTGGGTAATGCACACGCGCCAGCACTCCAGCCCTCGCCATATATAAATATGGTGGGGTCTATCTCGTTGACCATCTGCCGTATTTGGTTCATCGTCTCGATGTCGTGACAACCCATCAGGTCGAAGCGGAAACCGTCGATGTGGTATTCGTTAATCCAGTATTTCACTGACTCCATCATGAAACGGCGCATCATAGGCTTTTCGGATGCCGTCTCATTGCCACAGCCACTGCCATTGCTATAGCCCGACGGAGAACCGTCGGGAGTAGTGGCTATCTTACGGTAGAAATAGTCGGGGTAGGTCTTTTGGAAGTTGGAGTTGTCGATGTTGTACGTGTGGTTATAGACCACGTCGAGGATAACGCGGATACCAGCATTGTGGAGTGCCTGCACCATCTGCTTGAACTCACGGATCCGCACGGCAGGATCAGCGGGATTGGTGGAATACGAACCCTCAGGAACATTGTAGTTTACAGGGTCGTAACCCCAGTTATACTGAGGCTCATTGAGACGTGTCTCGTCAACTGAACCATAGTCATAGCTGGGCAGTATATGCACCGCATTGATACCCAGGTCCTTCAGATGCTTGATGGCCCACGGTTCCGTTAGCGCCAGAAACTTACCCGGATATTTAGCATCCTTGCGGGCAATGGAGAAGTCGCGATGGTGCATCTCATAGACTACAAGGTCAACAGGTGATTTACAGACGGGACGCTTATCCCTCTCCCACCCTGCAGGATTGGTGGTCGTGAGATCGAGGATATATGCCTCCTTACCATTGGTACCCACGGCCTTGGCAAAGACACCTGGTGTATCGCCGTGACCGGTATTGAACACATAGGGCTGTCCCTGCAGGTCACCCTTCACAGTAGCCGTCCACAGGCAGTCTCCCGTCTTCCTCATCTTCACCTTCTTCTTACCCACCTTCACAGTACACTTGGCATTATTGGGAGCAAAGAGTTTGAAAACAGTCTGCTCTGGCGAGTACGTCATCTCGTCGAACTGAAAGTCCTGGGCAGAGGCAAGAGCAGGCATCATCATCAACATAAAATACAACTTCTTCATATTTGTTCTTCTTTTACGACAACTTGGTTATTTTTTTTAAGACAACTTGGACAACTAAAACAACTTAGGACAACTCTTTTGTAGGCTAATATCAATGTTCTCTGCAAGCAGAGTGTGGCGTTGCATTGTCCAATGTTGTCCTAAGTTGTCCAAGTTGTCTTAAATTATAACTCATCGTTGTTTTTTTATAACATATCGGTTGTCGTTTACTTGGCAATTAGTGATACGGCGAAGCCGCCACCTGGGGCTTCCGTCAGTTTCAGCACATCACCGGCCTTAACCACCTTCTTGGTGATGGTGTAGGCTTGGGGATTCGTCTCATAGTGGGCATCCTTGGCATCGGCATAGATGGTACAGTCGTACTTCTTGCCCTTCTCCAGGAAGTCAAGCTTGATGTTGGTTTTATGACCATTCTCGTCACACTTGCCTCCAATGAACCAGTTATTGGTACCCTTGGCCTTACGAGCCACGGTGATATAGTCGGCAGGCTCTGCTTCGAGATAACGGCTGTCGTCCCAATCGCATGCCACATCGCGGATGAACTGGAAGGCATCGTCGAACTTCTCATAGTTCTCAGGCAAGTCGGCTGCCATCTGCAGTGGCGAGTACATCGTCAGGTAGAGAGCCAGCGAGCCTGCAATGGTGATACGTGCCCACGAGGGATTGTTGCTCCACTCAGAGAGCTTGGTGACAAAGATACCTGGGGTATAGTCCATCGGACCGCCCTGCAGACGGGTGAACGGCAGAATACAGGTATGGTCTGGACGTGAACCGCCAAAGGCCTCGTACTCCGTGCCACGTGCCGACTCGTTGCCAACAAGATTCGGATAGGTGCGGCAAATACCCGTCGGACGGGTAGCCTCGTGGGCATTGACCATGATATGATGCTTGGCAGCCTCCTTGACGACATGCAGGTAGTGGTTGTTCATAGACTGCGAATAGTGGTGGTCACCACGTGGGATAATGTCGCCTACATAACCCGTCTTCACGGCATCATAACCGTATTTGTTCATCAGGTTGAAGGCTTCCTCCATATGACGCTCGTAGTTCTGCGTGCTGGAGGATGTCTCGTGGTGCATCAACAGCTTCACACCTTTAGAGTGCGCATAGTCGTTGAGCATCTTAATGTCGAAGTCGGGATAAGGCGTCACAAAGTCAAAAACGTCGCGTTTCCACATGTTTGCCCAATCTTCCCAACCAACATTCCATCCCTCTACAAGTACCTGGTCAAGACCATTCTTAGCAGCGAAGTCGATATAGCGCTTCACATTCTCGTTGTTAGCCTTGTGCGTGCCGTTAGGTTTCACCTTCGTCCAGTCAATTTTATCGAGCTGGATGCTGGGGAAGTCGTTGGTATAGTGCCAGTTGCCACGACCCACAATCATCTCCCACCAGACACCGCAATACTTGGTGGGATGAATCCACGACGTATCGTCAAGAGCGCAAGGCTCGTTGAGGTTCAGAATGAGATTGCTTGACAGCATATCGCGAGCATCGTCGCTAACCATCACCGTACGCCAAGGAGTCTTGCAGGGAGTCTGCATGCAACCCTTCAGGCCCGTAGCATCAGGCGTCAGATGACTGACAAAAGTAAAAGGTTGTGGCAGTGGATAGGGTGAGCGTTTCGGATTGGGAGTATACACATTGCTATTGCCGTCAAGTTTGGTGGTGAGTGCCTTGGTCTCGGCATCTACCAGTTCCAGATGCATCGTAGCATAGTCCAGACAGGCGGCTTCGTGAATATTAATATACAATCCGTCTTCACTCTTCATCTGCAGGGAGGTCTGCACACCCGTTGGTGAAAATACTGCAACCGACGAGTTGCCCCAGTTGACAGCCTCCTGGAAACGGCCACGTATCTCAGAGAGCTTAGACTCCTGCGTTTCCTGCTCCTGTGTGTCATAGTCGCCAGGCAACCACCACGCCTTGTGGTCACCCGCCATCGCGAACTCGCTGTGCTCTTCCTTGATGAGGAAGTAGTTCAGATCTGGCTGCTGAGGGAACTCATAACGGAAACCGATACCGTCGTCATAGACGCGGAAACGGATAAGTATCGTACGGCGATGCTGGCGGGGCTGCAGACGCGGGCCACCCTTAGCAACAGCAGGTGGAGCCGACAGCCAGCGCTGTGACAAGGTAGCCACATACTCATTATAGTGATTACGTATGTCCTTGGTCTCACCCCATACAGGCTGCCATGTCTCATCAAAGGACGAAGTTTCTTCCTTGTCCAACGCAAAATCAGTCATCAGGTCGCGCTCGTCCGTGCCCATCGAGGCATGCTTGTCCTTGGCCAACTCCAAGCCGAGATGCGAGGGGCGCACCACCTCTCTACCCTTATACGACAAAGTATAGGTGGGGCGTCCCTTCTCTACCGTGAAATTCAGTACAATATTGCCATTGGGCGACTTTACTTCTGTCGCCCACGTCACGGACGACAACAACATTGCAATAAATAGAAAACAATATCTCATATTCACTTACTTTCGGCCGCTTTGGGTTATCAATGTCTTGATCTCATTATTGAACTCATCTTCCTTGAGCAGTTGCTCGAGGGTGATATGCATACGATAGCGCCAATAGTGGCGAGGATTAGCAGGGATATTGATACGTTCAGCGTTCTGGTCGGGCAGACGCAGGCGCTCGTCGATAGACAGCCAGTCTTGCAGTGACAGCAGACAGAGCATAGACGGTGACGTCAGATGACGACTGACGATGTCTCTGGCCAGCCAGCCTGGCAGTGGATGAGGAGCAGCACCGCCACGATAGAGCATGGTATTGTAGTAG
>CADCGD010000005.1 GCA_902800925.1 uncultured Bacteroidales bacterium
GACGGTGACGTCAGATGACGACTGACGATGTCTCTGGCCAGCCAGCCTGGCAGTGGATGAGGAGCAGCACCGCCACGATAGAGCATGGTATTGTAGTAGTCCTGCGTACGTTCCTCGTCCTCGTCCCACCACTGGCGGAGCGTCGGCATGTCGTGGGTAGAGATGGTGCAGACAGAGCGATAAGGATTGCGCGAGAGATGTCCAAAACGAACCTTGTCGTCCTTTGGCATTGACTGGATTTCCAGTGAGAGAATACGCAACTCGTTCATCACCCAGGGTACGCAGTCGGGTACCATACCCAGGTCTTCCGCACAGCACAACATACGCGTGGCCTGTGTCAGACGAGGCAGCTTCTTCATGGCCTCCTGATACCAGAACTGGTTGTTGCTTATACTTCTCGCCATCGTTCAACTTCTGATAAGGTTCCTGGAACTGCACGGCAATACGCGGATGCCAACGGTCGCTACGCTTGTGGTCAACAAGGAAGAGGTCATCATGACCATAGATGCCATAACCCTCTATCTCCTCACGACTCAGTCCCAAGGCAGGAGCAAACTGTCCTTCCAGACCGGACTTCGCAGGCATAGGAATCTCCCAGATGCGGAAGAAGCCCAGCACGTGATCGATGCGGTAAGCATCGAAGAACTGTGCCATCTTACGGAAGCGACGTACCCACCACTGACAGCCATCCTTCAGCATCTCGTCCCAGTTGTAGGTCGGGAAGCCCCAGTTCTGACCATCGGCAGAGAACGGATCGGGTGGCGCACCAGCCTGACCGTTCAAGTTGAAGTACTTCGGTTCCACCCAAGCCTCCACACCATCACGGCTGATACCAATGGGGATATCACCCTTTAGGATGACACGATGGCGACGGGCATACTCATGGGCAGCATGCATTTGCTGGTCGAGGTTGAACTGCACATAGCACCAGAAGTCATGCTGGCTATCAGCCTTTAGCTTTTGCTTTTTGGTTTCCTTGGGCCACTGGTTGAAGTCGGCAGTGCCATACTTGTCGCGATTGACGCAGAACTCTGCATAAGGAACCAGCCACTGCCTGTTGTCCTCAAAGAACTGCTTGTAGGCCTTGGTAGCCTTCACATGCTTCCACTCCTGTTCAAACAGCACCTTCAGGTAGTCCATCTTGGCCTTGAACATACGCTCATAGTCAATCTGTGGCAGGGCGTTCAGTTCGAGACGCAACGTCTCGAACGCTGTACGCTTAGCCTCATCTTTAATTTCTGGCAGCTGCCTGAAGTCTGTATATTGTGGATGCAGGGCATAAATGCTGATAGCATTGTAGGGATAGCTGTCCTGCCAGGAGCCCGTCATGTTGGTATCGTTGATGGGCAACACCTGCAGGATGCGCTGGTTGGTCTTGTCCACCCAGTCAATCATCTTCTTCAGGTCACCGAAGTCACCCACGCCAAACGAGCCCTCGCTACGCAGGGAGAAGATGGGAATCACCGTACCGGCACCCTTCCAGGGGTAGACAGGCAGATAGACCTGCGACAGTTCATAAACCACCACCTCGTTAGCTCCTATGGAGGTCAATGCGATGCTACGGTTGCCACCCTGTTCCCAGACAGGCTGGTCGATGCCCAGCATGACAAACTTAAACTCAAAGGTCTGCGGCAACTTATCAGCATCCAGACTGATGACCCACTCATGGTACTCGTGTTCGAACATCGGCAGGGCCTTGTTGACATCCCAGTTACCAAGAGCGTCACCTGCACCCACGATGGCCAGCTGCTCACCAATACGAATCTGTGGGGCACGCACTTTCAGGCGTACCGTACGCTGATACTCTGTCGGCGTACTCATCTCACGCTGGTTGACCATGATGCAATCGGTCAATGCAGAACTGTACATATAAGCATCCTCTGGGATGTCAATCCAATGGTCATAGATGGTGTAACGAGCTGCCTTCTGCGCGGCAAACTCCAGACGATGTGGTTCGACGAGCCACTCGTGGCGAGCCTCTTCGTCACCATGCATCAGACTGTAATAATAGTCAATAAACGTACTGGGCTTGGGATTTTTGGTAACCTCCACAAACCAGTGACAGCCATCAAGAGTTGTCATCTTATGCTGTGACAACTTGCCACCGTCCTCACCAGGAAGGATGTTCAGCACCAGACTTTCACCAAAAGTGGTCTGGTATTCGACATTAAATAGTATTTTCATAGTAATATTTTTTTAAGACAACTTATTAATTTTAAGACAACTTGGACATTGCAACGCCACACTCTGCTTGCAGAGAACAAAGGACAACTTCTATTTATTGCCTTTGATAACTGTGACGCAGAAAGCACCTATCACCAGCAGGACGCCTGAGACAATCATCATGGTGGACTGGTGATGACCTACCAACGACAGGACGAGGCCGCCACAAAGGGCAGCGACAATCTGTGGAATGCAGATGGTACCGTTGAAGAGTCCAAGGTAGGCACCCATGTGGCCATAGCCTTGTAAAGCATTGGTGACAAAGGTGAACGGCATAGCCAGCATGGCAGCCCACGCACAGCCTATAAGCAGGAATGGGATAAACTGCAGATACTGGTCGTGCAGGAAAGGTACCATCGCAAAACCAATTCCACCAATGACAAGACTGATAGCGTATGCCAACTTGGTATTCTTAAACTGTGGCAGTATGGTAGCCCATACTACAGAACCCATAGCCTGAACGGCAAATAGGATGCCTACCCAGTTGCCTGCTTCCTGGAAAGGTTCACTGACAGGGTCGGTAGTATTCCACACTACCTCAGCAATGGCTCCCGTAGTATAGTTCCACATATAGAGGAATGCTGCCCAGCAGAAGAACTGTACCAGTCCGACCTTCCAGAACGTGGAGGGGGCATTCTTCAGCAGCGTAATCCAGTTGCCACTATCCTCGGGCTCTGCACTCCCCTCGCCCTTTGGAGAGGGGTCGGGGGTGAGGCTGCCATTGTACTCAGCATACTCCTGCGGATTCCACTCCTTGACCTTTAGCGTGGTATAGATAACGCAGAGAATCAGAATGGCGGCACCTAAGTAGAACGACCAGATGACGCTATCAGGGATAACGCCCTTCTCAGCGACGTTCTTGATACCTATCCACGTCAGTACGAAGGGGAACACAAAGCCCACCACACTACCGGCATTACACAGGAACGACTGAATGCTATAGGCCTTGGCCTTCTGCTCTTCGTTCACCATATCGCCCACCAACATCTTAAAGGGCTGCATAGCCATATTAATGCTGGTGTCGAGAAACATCAGGGCAATGAGTCCGAAGATCATAGCTGCACCCACTGCCAGTCCGAAGGAACCGGAATTAGGCAACAGGCACATCACTGCCACTGCTACAGCAGCCCCTATAAATAAATAAGGTATACGACGTCCCCAGCGTGTCCAGGTCTTGTCACTCAGTGTTCCGACAATCGGTTGCACAAGGATACCCATCAGTGGGGGAAGTATCCAGAAATAGCTCAGGTTATGCTTCGCGAGATGTTAGCCGACTGTAGTGCATAGGCTATCTGCACGCCAAAGAATCCAAAGCTCAGATTCCACAGGCTCCAAAACGGTAAATTCGGTTTTTGTTTCATATACTACAACTTTATTCTTTTTTTATTTTAAGACAACTTTGTTTGTTCTTTTAACGACAATATGTATTTTATTTTTAAAGACAACTTGGACAACTTAAACAACTTTTTTTTATTAAAGTGCTTCACAAGAGTTGTATAACCCTGCCATCAACACTTAAAATAGCCTTTCGTTCTATATCATAGAAATAACGTTCTATTGTTGCAAATTGTGGTGCAAAATTGACTAGTATTCCACATGGACTATTCGTTAGTCGCATATAATTAAATAACTGTGCCCTATGATTATTAGTAAGATCAGATATCGATTTACATTCTATGATAATATCATCTTTACATAAAAAATCTATCCTGTATAACACCTCCATAGGGCATCCATGATAGGAGGGGTGGAATGACAACTCACGCTGAAAGGGGATGTTCTGCTCAGTCAATTGGATTTGCAAACCTTCCTGATAGCAATACTCATTCAGACCTGGTCCTAATTCCTTATGGACTTCATGAATAGCACCTACCACATCATAGATATGAGCTTTATATTTATTTATGTCAAATTCCGTTTGCATTCTATTTTGAAAGTTGTCTTAGTTGTCCAAGTTGTCTTTAAAAATATCTCTTGTCTTTAATAAATACTCCCGTTGTCTTTTACTTCGTTGTACCTCTTACTATCAACTTGGTGCGGACAACGCGCTTGACGACTTGGTCGGAAGGGATGTGCCCCTCTACCTTGTCGATGAGGATGGAGGCAGCCTCCTCGCCTACCCGCTTGCCACGCTGCTCAACGGTTGTGAGCATGGGGTCACAGGCCACAGCACGCTGGCCATTAGTAAATCCGCAGATGCTGATGTCGTCAGGCACCCGGAAGCCCATGTGCTTGGCGGTATAGAGAATACCGATGGCAGTATCGTCGTTAACTGCGAAGAAGCCATCGGGACGGTCCTCCCGTTCCAGTACCCCAGGGGTGATGACCTCGGCATCGGCACGATTGTCACAGATATACGTCAGCGACGGATCATACTGCAGGCCATGCTTCAGAATGGCATCCTTGTAGCCATTGAAGCGATTCTTCGTAATCTCCATTGTCATGGCGGCACTATAGAAAGCAATGCGCGTGCAACCCCTTTCTATCAGGTAGCTCACAGCATTGAAGGCTCCCATATAGTCGTCAACAACCACACGACTGGCATTGATACCCGTACATATCCTGTCATAGAAGACCATCGGCAGACCAGCATCCTGCAACTTGCGGAAGTGGTCGTACTGTAATGTATCCTTCGCCTGCGAGATGATGATGCCACACACCTTGCCCTCGTAGAAAGACTGACAGATCTTGACCTCTTTGTCATAACGTTCCTCGCTCTGTGCCACCATAATACCGTAGCCACGACTGTATGCTTCTTCCTCAATACCTGCCAGTACTGTCGAGAAGTAGTAATGTGCAAGCTCTGGAATGATAACACCGATAATCTTAATAGGTTGTACGCGCGAGTACCTTAGATATTCTGCAATGGGATTGGGTGTGAAGTTATGTTCACGGGCATACTCCTGAATCAGCGCACGACGCTCAGGCGATATGCGTGGCGAATCCTTCAAGGCACGCGACACCGTAGCCACCGAGACTCCTAGCTCGCGGGCTATGTCCTTCATCGTCAATGGTGCATTATCTTTCATATCATTCTGATTAGGAGTAATGATGTTGTTTTTGTTGTCTAGGTTGTCGTTAACCATTCCCTTTGCAAAGTTATTGAAAAGTTAAATACCATGTGTTTCGTTTTATCTCTTTTATGTCCTATTAGTAGCGCAAACGTTTGCACATTCATAATAACGAATTTAACTCCCAAATAGTATCAACGAATTGAAACAAATCTTAACTTTGCACTTGATTTAGGTCAACGCTACTGCCGAATGACGACTTACACATTTTATTAATATACTAACTAAATAACAAAAGATGAAGCAAGTAAACATTCGAAATCCGTTTAGGATGTTGGTCCTCATGTTAGGACTCTTCCTTTCGGTAGGTGCCTTTGCGCAGATTGACGGACGGCTACCGTTACCGACTTCGACGGTAACTTCGCACTGAAAGCCAATCAGGGTGCAGACATCACCGTATCGTTTGTAGGCTATCAGATGGCCACAGTGAAGGCTGCTGCTAACCTGGAGATTACGCTGAAAGACGACGAGACCGTTTTGGAAAACGTCGTTGTTATCGGTTATGGTCGCGCAAAGAAAACAGACCTCACTGGTGCTGTGACAGCTATCAAACCTGATGAATTAAGCCATGGTCTTCAGACCAGCGCAGATGACATGCTGTCAGGTAAGGTCGCAGGTCTGAACATTATCAACGAAGGTGGTGCCCCCGGTGCAGGTTCAAAGATTCGAATCCGTGGTGGTTCATCGCTTTCTGCATCTAACGACCCACTGTATGTCGTAGACGGACTGCAACTCGACCCTGCTGGTATTTCCGGTATGAACCCATTGGCTTCCATTAACCCGAACGATATTGAGTCATTCACCGTATTGAAGGATGCTTCTGCCACCGCTATTTATGGTAGCCGTGCATCAAATGGTGTTATCATTATTACCACCAAGAAAGGAAAGTCTGGCCAAAAGGCAAAGGTTGCCTACAATGGTAATGTATCTTTATCTGTAAAGAAAAAAACGCTTGACGTATTCGACGGCCCCGGCTTCCAACAGTTTGTGGCAGAGAGGTTCGGTGAGGATAGCGATGAATACGCTCTATTAGGCTATCGCGATGAAAATGGTGTACAACAGTTTGCCAACACCGACTGGCAGGACGAGATCTATCGCACAGCGATATCCACAGACCACAACATTACAGTTACTGGTGGCCTGAAGGACATGCCTTACCGCGTATCATTGGGCTACACAGACCAAAACGGTATCGTCAAGTCAACCTACTTCCGCCGTTACACAGGTAGCTTCAATATCTCGCCATCATTGTTAAACGACCACCTGCGTCTAAACATTTCTGGTAAGATTATGTCAGCGCAGCGTCGCTGGGACAATGGCGCAGTAGGTGCAGCCGCTTATATGGATCCCACCAAACCGATTCGTCTGAACCAAGACATCTACAACAAATACTTCAATGGATATTTCCAGTGGGCTAAGGCAGCTGGATTCCCTAACGATACAGCTTGGGAATATGCATGGGACGGCAATGCAACAGCTAACCCTGTAGCATTGGTAGAAAATAACGGAACCGAGAGCAATGCCTGGACTTATCAAGGAAACATCGGCGTGGATTACTCTATCCATGGTTTGGAGGATCTCCACATTTTGGCCAATCTGGCGGGCAATCTGACACGTACCAAAGAGGAGACCAGTAACAGTCCTTATACCACTTCCAGCTACTACTATGGTTGGGATGGATGGAACAAGAAAAAAAATTACAATACCCTCTTCAACATATTCCTGCAGTACACAAAAGAACTGCAAAAGGATGTGCACAATCTAGACGTACAGGTGGGTTATGAGTGGCAGCGCTATCATGCATGGAGTGATAACGATGGACATGGCATCATTCCAGAAACAGCATCTGTTGATGCAGGCAAGTACTACAACGAGCCAACTGGCATCACCGAATGGAAAACAGAAAACCGCCTACGCTCATGGATTGGTCGCGTGAACTATACTTTCCTGAACCGCTACCTCCTTACCTTCACTATGCGTGCAGATGGTTCGTCACGTTTCTCTGAGGGAAATGAGTGGGGCTATTTCCCCGCAGCCGCATTGGCATGGCGCGTAAAAGAAGAGCCGTTCCTTCGCGACAACAATGTTGTCAGCGATTTGAAGATACGCCTGACCTATGGTAAGACCGGACAGCAGAATATCGGCTACGATTTCTACTATATTCCCACATTCACGGCTAACTACAATCACGCCTATTATCCCCTCTTCGGTGATGGTCAGACAGTACGTCCCGGTGTCTATAACAAAGATTTGACCTGGGAGAAGACAACCACCTACGACGCAGGATTCGACATTTCACTTTGGAACGACCGGTTCAGTCTTACAGCAGACTGGTACTATCGTAAGACTACCGACCTGATTAACAACATCTACGTCCCTGCAGGTGCCAACTTTGGTGCACAGACGGTGGGCAACATTGGTGAACTACACAACACTGGTGTTGAGTTTATGGCAACCGTTCGTCCTATTGTTTCAAAGGACCTGAACTGGCAGATTACCTACAACTTCACCTATAATAAGAATAAGATTGACGATCTGGCATCCGACCTCATCGAATATGGCGGTATCGGTCTGTCTAAGAACGGACAAGCCTACCAGACTGGTTATCCTTCTAGTTCATTCTATGTCTATAGGCAGGTTTACGACGAGAATGGTAACATTGTACCTCACACCTTTGTTGATCGTAACGGTAATGGCACGCTCGACAGCAACGACCGTTACTTCTACTATCATGCTGACCCCGACGTAACAATGGGTCTGGGATCAAAGGTAACATACAAGAACTGGGACTTCAGCTTCAACAGCCGTGCCAGTTTCGGCAATCATGTGTTCAATGGAAACATCAATGGCACATACATTAGCGGTCAAGGACTTGGCTCAACGCTAAACTTCATGCACAACATTCCAACACAGGCACTCAAGTATGGACTGACCGATGCATCGGAAGCCCAGCCAGCATCTGACTGCTGGGTTCAGAACGCATCATTCTTCAAACTTGACAACATTACTGTCGGCTACTCGTTCCAGAAGCTCTTCGGCTACAACATCAGCGGTCGCGTCTATGCTACCGCACAGAATATCTTCACCATCACCAACTACGATGGTCTTGATCCTGAGATTCAGGGCGGTATCGAAAGCAGCATTTACCCTCGTCCGTTCACATCTATTCTGGGTGTAAGTCTGAACTTCTAATCTATTCCTACTTTATTAAAACTATAAAGGATTATCATTATGAATATCAAAGGTATAAAAAACATATTGGCTGTGGCCGTAATGGGTTTTTCTGCACTTTGCTTCACTGCTTGCTCTGAAGATGCTCCAATATTTGGAGGTTCGTTGCACCCAGACAACCCAAATCCACAGCAAACCACTCAGGCCGACTATGACGGAATCCTGAACAAAATTTATGGAAACCTGGCCTTGACAGGTCTTACAGGTCCTCACGGAAATAGCGACCTCCCCAGTGATATCGATGAAGGTATGTCGGTATTTATGCGTGTGGTATGGTATGCCAATGAGCTGCCTTCAGACGAGGCTCTCTGTGCCTGGCTGACCGATGCCGGTATCCCTGAGTTCAATCGTGGCACGTGGGGTGACAACCATGCTCTGCTTCGTGGTTTGTATTACCGCTGCATGTTCGGTATCACCATGAGCAACTTCTTCTTGGAAAACGCTCCTTCGTCTCTCGACGAATATAGCCACAAAGCGGCTGAGGTTCGTTTCATGCGTGCACTCTACTACTACTATCTGATGGATATGTTTGGCAATCCTCCATTCATTACCACAGTGACTTCTGAAGCACCTGTACAGGCTTCTCGTCAGGAAATCTTCAACTTCATCGAAAGTGAGCTGAAGGATATTATAGGTGAAGGAGCTGGTTCTGATGTACTGGCAGCACCCAAGAGCATTAAGTATGGCCGTGCCGATATGGCAGCAGGATACATGCTTCTGATGCGTATGTACCTCAATGCAGAGGTCTATACAGGTACGGCTCGCTGGCAGGATGCCATGAATTATGCACAGAAAGCTATTAGCTCTGGTTACACACTGAGCACGACACCCAAAAACGGCTATTCGGCTTACCAACTGCTGTTCATGGGCGACAACGACAGCAACGGTGCGCAGAACGAGATAGTATTCCCCATCCTGTTTGACGGTGAACTGACCCAGAGCTGGGGTGGAGTATTCCTCTGCGCTGGTACAGTAAACGCTGCAGACGTAGCAGCCTATTCCACTGGCATGACCAGTGCCTGGGGTGGTATACGCGCCAAGCCATACTTCGTACAGAAGTGGTTCCCGAACGACGATGCACCTACTGGAACTCCTGCAGACCTGATTGCTGCTGCAGGCGATGACCGTTGTCTGTTCATGACGCAAGGCCACGAATTGGAGAACACCGCTGAGGACAAGTTTGAGAATGGATTTGGATATATCAAGTTCTTGAACACCCATGCTGACGGCAGCGAGACACACAATGCCGAGCATACCGACTACGACTTCCCACTCTTCCGTCTGGCTGAGGCTTATCTGACCTATGCAGAGGCTGAGGCTCGTCTGAACAACGGAAACGTAGGCACTACCGGCTTGAACTATATCAAGGATCTGCGCAACCGTGCCAATGCCAATAGTAACCTCAGCGTATTCTCTCTGGCCGACATAGAGGATGAGTGGAGCAAGGAATTTGGTTTTGAGGGACGCCGTCGCATGGATATGATTCGTTTCGGCAACTACACGGGTGTCCGTCGTTGCTGGATTGGTGGTAGTGCTGCTGGAGGTACAATGCCTGCATACCGCAATCTCTTCCCGCTGCCTTCAAGTGATTTGGTAGCCAATGAGAATCTGAAGCAGAACCAAGGTTATTAATTTAAACACAATCGAAAATGAAAAAGTTAAGTATATTAGCATCCGTGGTTACGGCATTAGTAGCCTTCACTGCCTGCTCTACCGACCGCGATGACAATCCTACGCTATCGATACCCACTGATGCCAGCTTCACTCTTTATGCACCTGGCATTACGAGCAATGTCATCAACTTAGACAACTCTACGGACATCGTCTTCAAGGCTGACCAGCCCAACTATGGATATACTGCCAGCATTCGCTATATGATGGAGTTTGCAGCCTCTCAAGATGGTAGCACATGGTCTTCATGGCAAACGACGGAAACCAGCAATGAGAATCCGCTTGCCATTACTATTCCACGCAGTGAAATTGCAGGCGCCGTTACTTCTGGTTTGGTAGAACTGGGACGTGATGAGGCGGAATTCCCACTCGAAGCTAAGGTGAAAGCTCGCGTCCGTGCCTTCCTCGCAGGACTGGAAGAGACTTCTTCTATCTATTCCCAAGAACTGACATTTACCGCTACCACCTCATACGTATTGCCTCCAGTTCCATCACTGAAGTTCTATGTTGTCGGTGCACAGCCTGGTTGGAGTGGTGCCCAAGCATTAACAGCTCTGCTCTATCCTGAAGGTGGAGATGTCTATACCTACACCACCAAGTACACTGGTGCATGGGATCTGAAGATATGGGCTGAAGAAGATGCCAAGGGTGAAGTATGGGACAATGCCTACGGTTGTGTAACCGATGGTGACGCCTCTCCTGCAGGTACTATCATTAACGCAAATGCACAGGCTATCTCAGCACCTTCAGCAGAGATTTATACCTTTACCTTCGACAAGCACCACATGAGTTACAAGTGGGTCAAGGAAGAGAATCAGAATCCGACTGAATACACGTCAATCTCTCTGATTGGTAACTTCAACGATTGGGCAGGAGACGTTGATATGACTCAGGTTGCTCCTCACAACTGGTATGTTGAGCACACCTTCACTATCGACGATGTTGAATTCAAGTTCCGTGCCAACCACGACTGGGGTACCAACTGGGGTGCTACTTGGACAGTCGCCAGTGATAACTTCGCAGCAGTAGGCGTAGGTGGTGGTGACAACATCAAGTGTGCCAAGGGAACCTATCGTTTCTACATCAACGACATCACCAGCAAGATGTGCGTGGTGCCCGTAGAATAAGATTAACATCATTAACCAAAAAAGAACAGAACAATGAAAAAGTTATCATTATATCTGACACTCGCATTGGCGGGGGTATTCATGACTGCTTGCGGTCCTGAAGATAACGAATTCGCAGGTCTGAAGACAGTTGAGGCAGACGAATCTGTGACCATACCAGGATTCACTGTGTCGGCGCCAAGCACCATCGACCTGAATGGTATGGAGATTAGCGAAGAGCAGGACGTGTCGGTTTTCACACTTTCTGAGACGGCATTGCCTGACGGTGTAACTATCTCAAAGGGTGAAATCAAGTTTACTGATGGCACCATTATTCTTACCACTCCCGATGGCAAGGTATCTGGTAAAGAACTGTCTGCTTACGTAGCGTCAATTTACGGACTGCGTCCACAGGCACGCTCAGTATCAGGTACTGTCTACATCTACTTTGTCCAAAATGGCGCTGCCGTAAAGGCAAAGGTTGGTGACATTAATCTCTCTGTAGTTCCAAAGGCTCCAGTGATTGCTGCCACTTATTACCTCACAGGTACTATGAATGGTTGGGACAATACGAACACTGACTTTGAATTAGGCAATGGTGGTGAGGATCCCTATACCAATCCGACATTTACCTGCAAGCTCAGCATGGAAGCTTTAGGCAATCCCACATCTATCGAGTTCAAGGCAACACCAGTCGATGGTCTGGGTGGCGATTGGAGCGGCTGTCTTGGAGCTGGTGAGAACGGAAAGTTTGAATATAACAATGGTGGTGGCAACTTCAAGATTGAAGGTATTGCAGCTAACACCAAATTTATCAATCTTACTTTCCAGATGCTTGACCAAACATGGAGTTATAAAGAGGTGGCATTCGGTGAGTATCTCTGGGAAGCTGGTGTAAACAACAACTGGGGTTCTGAAGCTCAGCCATTGTATTGTGGCGATGGTAACGGAACATACGTAGGTTTCTTCTATGCTCAGGATGCAGACTGGTCTGGTGGCAAGGGTGCTTTCAAGTTCCAGACAGAATTCAATAACTGGAATGCTACAAACTATGGTATAGGTAGCGGTAACGACTCAGAAGGTACACTGGCTGAAGGTGCCGATAATATCATGGTTACTCCAGGATTCTATCGTGCAGAAATCAACCTTGCAGCATTGACTTATAAGCTGACTCCTGTTCAGATTGGCATCGTAGGTCCTGCACAGACAGGTGGCTGGAACGCAGATACCGATATGACTTACAACCCAGAGACCCGTGCATGGGAGGCTACACTCGAACTTGCTGCTGATGAGTTTAAGTTCCGTGCTAACGATGATTGGGCAATCAACTGGGGTGGTTCAAAAGACAACCTCACTCAGGGTGGAGATAATCTTAAGATTACCGAGGCTGGAACTTACTTCATCCAGTTCTTCCCCAACTGTGAAACCAAGTCATACTGTACCATTACAGCGAAGTAAGACATACACACCTTTTATCTAACTAGCAAAACGCGATTAACAGTGGGTATTGTCTAAAGAGATGATACCCGCTTATTTTTTTCTATAGAAAAACTTGGAAATCAAAATCTAATTAGCTAACTTTGCAGATATGAAACGTAAACTATTGATTGTTTTAGCTGCACTTGTTGCAGTCACATCACAGGCCCAACACAAATATCTGGGTGGTGACATATCGCTACTTCCCTCTTATGAAAAGCAAGGAACTATTTATAAAGATTTCAACGGGAAGACTATCGAACTGCTTCCTTACCTCAAGCAGTTAGGCTGGAATGCCATTCGTGTCCGACTGTTTGTTGACCCACAAAACGCTCCCGAAAGTCACAAAGGCGAAGGCGTGTGTCAGGATCTTGATTACGTCATCGAATTTTCAAAGCAGATTAAGCAAGCAGGCCTGGAACTCATGTTAGACTTCCACTATAGTGACACATGGGCAGACCCCGCCAAACAGTTCACACCTAAGCGTTGGGAACAGGCTAATGCACAGCAATTAGCAGATAGTGTCTATGCTTATACAAGATCATCGTTACTGGCCATGAAACAAGCAGGTATAGAGCCCGACATGATACAGGTTGGCAACGAGATTACCAACGGTATGCTTTGGCCCACAGCACATATTGACCCGACAAAAGATGAGGGCTGGGATATTCTCGGTTCCTTTCTTCGAGCAGGATGCAAGGCCTGCCGCGAAATCTGTCCTAAAGCACAGATTATCATTCACACAGAGAAAGCTGGCGACTGGGACATTACCAGATCCTACTATCAGCACTTAAAGCAACAGCAAGTGGACTACGACATCATTGGACTAAGCTATTACCCCATGTGGCACGGCACTATCCCCAATTTAGGAAAGAACCTAAACTTGCTAGCAGAGTATTTCCCCAAAAAATCTGTCATGATAGTAGAGACTGCTGCCTACTATTCTCACGAGAATGACCCATGGGCCACCCCAGACCAATATGCAGAGTTCTATCCTATTAGCAAAGAAGGTCAGACCCAATTCACTCGTGAACTCGTGGCCGAACTCAAGAAGCATAACAACGTCACTGGTCTCTTCTGGTGGTTTCCTGAAGAGAATGCCTATGGCAACAGCGTTGTTAAAGGATGGCTCAATCGTGGACTCTTCGACAACCAGACTGGTCAAGTACTACCAGCCATGAAGGAGTTCAACTACTTCTTACCATAGAAACGAAACACACCTAAGTCTAACTATAAAAACACAAAATCAGGCGGGCACCATCGACACGAGGCGGTGCCCGCTTCTCTTTTTGCACCAAACATTTGGAAGTTTGGATTATAATCCTTATCTTTGCAGCAGAAAACAATAAAAAAATAAAAGAAATGGCTACAATAACATTAAATGCAACAGCATACAATGATGCCATGAAGTATGCAAAGACTCAAAACATTAGTGTTGATGAGTTCGTTGTTTCTTTGATTACCAATTATGTGCAATCAAAGAAAAAGAAGTTCTCTCTCCAGCCTATTGAAGAACTAGCCCCAGAGCTGCAGGAAATCCTCAATATGCCAATTAATGGTCAGATAGACGCTGATGACATTAATGGTGAAAAGGCAAGGATGGAATACTATAATGAGAAGTACGAGTTATGAAAGTCTTCTTAGACACCAACATCCTTATCGACTTCATTGCAAGACGTGATGGATTCTATGAATATGCAGCCAACATTATCAATCTTGGCATCCGCGGTGAGGTTAAACTTTATGCAACTCCTATGTCATTTGCAACATGCATCTTCATTGCAAGGAAAATGCTTGGTTATGATGGTGTAGTTAAAGCAATGCAAATTCTCAGTAATTACATTGAGATAACAACAATGGATTCTGCGCAATGTCATCATGCATTGTTCTCAAAAATGCCTGATTTTGAAGACATGCTACAATTTGAATCAGCATACGCAACTGGATGTGAATTGATTATAACTAGGAACAAGAAACATTTCCCCCAAGATGCCATTCAGTTATTAGAACCATCAGAGTTCTTTGATTGCTATTGGTCTGTTGACTAACTATAAAAAACCAACTATCACGCGGGCACCACCAATACGAGGCGGTGCCCGCTTCTCTTTTTGCACCAAACATTTGGAAGTTTCAATAATAATCCCTAACTTTGCAACGTCATAAAGAACGCATCCACATGAAAGCCAAAGAACCATTGCTTAAATCATATACAAATTCCATTATTCCCCACCTGCGCAACTATATCGTAGATAAGGTGGAGAACGAGCAAGACGTGGCCGTACTCCAACAGCTTTATGCTGTTATTACCCCAAAGGATAGCGAATCTTTTGCAGAAAGATTTACTCAAGCCCAAAAACAGACCGAACAGTATTGTGTTCCTGAGATTGCCGCGGAATTGGAAAGCGAAGGTTATATGATCGGTAAGCCCTACCCCTATGATGACGAGGCTTTTGACTTCGACCAAGCAATACGTGAAGACGAAGCAGACGAAGTTGCCCCAGACGAATGGGTTGAAAAAATGTTTCCAGAGATCAATGTTAAAGGTTAAGTGGGGGAAAAGAGCTTTCCGTATCTTCATCAGGCAGTGGAGATGGGAAGGCGATAATGTCGGCATTCAGGCTGCAGAAACCATGCGTTCTAATGTTGCAGAAACCATAAAACGCATACAACAGATGCCAACCATCGGTATTGAGCATAAGACAAAAGGGGGAAAAACATATCGGTCAATCTTAACACACCCAAAGAGTTCGTTATACTATTGGCATGATGATAAAGAACTACACATCGTCCGATTTGTTATTGCGATGAAAAACAAGACATCACTCCCAACCCTATAACACACCATTCAGGCGGGCACCACCAACACGAGGCGGTGCCCGCCTTTATTATGGAAAAAATCAGTGATGACACTGGCAAAGTCGGCAACGAGACAGCTGTAGCTGGCAACGAGATAGCTGTTCCCGCATGCGGGACAGCTATTCCCATGAGTGGGACAGCTGTAGCGGGGGAAAAGTCGTACGGTTTTTGCCAAAAGTGGTACAGCTTTTCAGAAAGTGGTACGGCTTTTCGAAAAGTGGTACCACTTTTTCGTGTATTAGTTGTAGCCGCCAACGGGAACAGCTGTCCCAGCGCTGGGATGAGCTAATACAGAGATGGGATAAGCTAATACAGAGATGGGATGAGCTGACCTGCGCGCATGCGCGCACGCCTGCGCCGCGCGCAAGAAGTTTTCAAAAAAATGCTTTCACCTTCCACAACCCTTATGCAGAAAGGGATTGCGGCAATCTGACGTTTCACATTGGTTTCACAACGCCATCACACCTATATATCGGTACGAGTATGGCTGTCCCACATATGGGATAGACTGTCTCGTGTGTCGGAGAGTCTGTCTCAAGATAAAACGGTGAGCGCTTTTCCGCAAACGGTGAGCGCTTTTCAGCAAACGCTCACCGTTTTTGTGCACCTACAGCTGTCCCATGTTCAACAACAGCTGTCTCGTGAACGAGATACGGTGTGAAATGTCTGTGAAAGCAATGTGAAACGCCTGGAGCCCCCTTCCACCCGCAAAGCACACGCAAACCACTTATATACAAGCACTTTCAGAAATGCGTGAAAGGTGAAAGCAATATTTTTGATTAGCATTTTTCGTTCCAGCCGTCAAATATAAGGAAACCATCATCGATGCAAACGATTGCATCGATGTTTTAAAACTATTCAACTACGTTGGGAAACAATGTAGCGGTTTTCTTTGTACCTTTGCAGCAGATAACCTAAAAACAAAAAAGATGAAACAAATCAGCATCAAACTCCTGACGCTCCTAATGACCATGAGCTTAGCTCTTGGATTCACCGCGTGTGGTGACGACGATGAAACGCCTCCAAAGAATCCATCAGGTCAAAAAGATCCTGATCCCGATCCGGACCCAGATCCAGAGCCTACTACAAACATTGTAGGATGGCCCGCCAACTATGGTGGTGTCATGCTGCAAGCCTTCTATTGGGACGGCTTTGCCGATGCTCAGTGGAACACGCTGAAAGGACAGGTTGACAACCTCGCTACTACATTCGACCTCGTATGGATTCCCCAAAGTGCCAACTGCGGTGGACAGTCGATGGGCTATGATGACCTGTACTGGTTCTCTAATTACAACAGCTCGTTCGGAACAGGCGATGAGCTGAAGTCCATGATTGCAACATTCAAGGCCAAAGGTATCGGAACGATTGCAGACATCGTTATCAACCATCGTAAGAATGTCTCGAACTGGGTGGACTTCCCCAAGGAGACCTACAATGGTGTAACCTATGAGCTGAAGTCTACTGACATCTGCGCCAACGATGACAAAGGTGCTACCAAGCAGTGGGCAACCCAGAACGGCTACTCACTCTCGGCCAACAATGATACTGGCGAGGGATGGGACGGAATGCGCGACCTAGACCATAAGAGCGAGAATGTGCAGAACAATGTCAAGGCTTACCTGAAGATGTTACTCAAGGACTTTGGCTATGCAGGTTTCCGCTACGACATGGTAAAAGGATATAGCGGTCAGTACACCAAAATGTACAACAACGATGCCAAGCCACAGTTCTCTGTCGGCGAGTGCTGGGACGGCACCAACACCATTAAGAACTGGATTGAAGCTACCGAAAAGACCAGTGCCGCCTTCGACTTCCAATTCCGTTATACAGTACGCAACGCTGCCAACAATGGTGACTGGCGCCGTCTTGCGCAGCAGAACGATGGAAACTGGCCACTGGTAAGTTCCAAATACAGCAACGGAAGCTATCGCCAGTATGCTGTGACCTTCGTAGAGAACCACGATACCGAATACCGTTCGGCAACAGCTCAGCAGGACCCGCTGAAGAAGGATACGCTGGCTGCCAATGCCTACCTGTTGGCCATGCCGGGCACCCCATGTGTATTCCTGAAGCACTGGCAGACCTACCCCAAGCAGATTGCCAACATGGCAGCTGTCCGCAAGGCTGTAGGCATTACCAACATAAGTACATACACCGAGGTGGTCTCCAATCAGGGCTATTATGCCGTACAGGTCGATGGTAGCGCTTCGAAGAAGCTGTTGTGTGTCGTAGGCACCAAGGCTGCAGACTATACGCCCGACGCTGCATGGAAGAAGGTCATCAGTGGCTACCACTACGCCTACTACGTACAAGGCATCGAGCCTAGCGCCATCACGCTTCCTGATATAGAGGAGACCCAACAGCCGCAGGATGGTGCCTACGCAGGTGTACCTTCGTTCTGCACGGTCAATGCCGGTGAAATCTGCGCCTTCTTCGAGGCTCCGACATCATGGGGTAGCCAGATTTTCACCTGGGCATGGATAAATAGTGATGGTGGTGGTGAGGCATATTTAGGAACCAACTGGCCTGGCGTATCTGCTACCCTGCTGGATACGGCAGACAATGGGAACAAGGTTTTCAAGTGGGTATCTACTAATCCCACCGCTCCTAAGTACATCATCTTCAGCGGAGGTGGTAACCAGACAAGCGACCTGACGTTCGAAAATGGCGGCTACTACACTAAAGACGGTAAACAAGCTGTAGTCGGCGCCAAATAAAAAAAACGACAGTCAACCGTCGTTATTTGACAGAAAATGCTTATCTTTGCATGCTGAATGGAAAGATAAGCATTTTTTATGGATATTACTGAGAGATTCCTCAACTATACCAAGTTTGATACACAGTCGGCTGAGGACGGCCAGACGGTACCAAGCACTAGTAAACAACTGCTGTTTGCAGAATACCTGAAGAAAGAACTGGAACATGAGGGGCTCGACGATGTGGAACTCGACGAGAAAGGCTACCTCTATGCCACCCTTAAGGCCAATACCAAGGGGGATATTCCCACCATTGGTTTCATCTCGCACTATGACACCAGTCCCGACTGTTCCGGAGCCGACATCAAACCACAAATCGTCAAGAACTATAATGGTGCCGACATCCTCCTCAGCGAGGGTATTACGATGTCACCCAAGAAGTTTCCCGAACTGTTGCAGCACGTGGGTGAAGACCTTATTGTCACCGATGGCACTACCCTGTTGGGGGCCGACGATAAGGCCGGCATTGCTGAGATCGTAGAGGCTATGGTCTATCTGCAGCAACACAAAGAGATCAAGCACGGCAAGATACGCATCGCCTTCAATCCCGACGAGGAGATAGGCATGGGTGCCCACCACTTCGATGTAGAGAAATTCGGTTGCCAGTGGGCCTACACCATGGATGGCGGTGATGTTGGTGAGTTGGAATTCGAGAACTTCAACGCAGCCTCAGCGAAGATTACCATCAAGGGCGTCAGCGTACATCCCGGCTATGCTAAGGACAAGATGATCAATGCCAACCGTGTGGCGATGGAGTTTGCCAATATGCTGCCTGCTGACGAGACACCAGAGAAGACCGAGGGTTACCAAGGCTTCTACCACCTGCTGAACATCACGTCGGGTGTCGAACAGGCCCGTCTGAGCTATATCATCCGCGACCACGACCGCGACAGGTTTGAAGACCGCAAGCGCTTCATCCAGCGCTGTGCCGAACAGCTGAACGAACGCTATGGCGAAGGGACAGTAGAGTGTGTGGTCAGCGACCAGTACTATAACATGAAGGAGAAGATCGACCCACAGATGCATGTCATCGACCTCGTGCTGAAAGCCATGCAGGAGTGCGGCATCGCCCCCAAGGTGAAGCCCATCCGTGGCGGCACCGACGGTGCGCAGCTGTCGTTCAAGGGTCTCCCCTGCCCCAACATCTTTGCCGGTGGCATCAACTTCCACGGTCCATACGAGTTCGTGCCCATCCAGTCCATGGAGAAAGCCATGCAGCTGATTGTCAAAATCTGCGAACTCACAGCAAGTTTTAACGATTAATTCGTCATTCGCCATTTATCATTTGTCATTTATCATTTAGCGTAGCGTAATGTCCGAACTACCCACCATGATACAAGACCTGGCACTGATGCTTATCGTGGCAGGCATCGTGACCCTTATCTTCAAGCGCTTGAAACAGCCCTTGGTTTTGGGTTATATCGTCGCCGGTTTCCTGGTGTCGCCCCACATGCCCTATACCGCTTCTGTGGCCGACAGGGAGAACGTCCAACTATGGGCCGACATCGGTGTCATGTTCCTGCTGTTCTCGCTGGGTCTCGACTTCTCGTTCAAGAAGATTCTGAAGATGGGTGCCTCGCCGTTTATCTCGACGTTAGTCATCATCTTCTCCATGTCGATGCTGGGTGTCTGTGTAGGACACGCCTTCGGTTGGTCAAGGATGGACTGCATCTTCCTGGGCGGTATGCTGGCCATGAGTTCCACCACTATTATTTATAAGGCCTTCGACGACCTGGGACTGCGACAGCAACAGTTTGCCGGACTGGTCATGTCGGTACTGATATTGGAAGACATCCTGGCCATCGTCATGATGGTGATGCTGAGTGCCATTGCCAGCGGCAATAATCCTGATGGTGGACAGATGCTGGGGTCCATTGTGAAGATAGGTTTCTTCCTGATATTGTGGCTTATCGTAGGCATCTTTGCCATCCCGCTGTTCCTGCGTCGGGTGCGTCAATTCATCAACAACGAAGTACTACTCGTCGTGTCGTTAGGACTCTGCTGTGCCATGGCCGTATTCTCTACAAAGGTCGGTTTCTCGTCAGCCTTCGGTGCTTTCATCATGGGTAGCATCCTGGCAGAGACTATTGAGGCCGAGAAAATAGAGAAGTTGGTGGAACCTGTCAAAAACCTATTTGGTGCCATCTTCTTCGTATCCGTCGGTATGCTGGTAGACCCGCAGATACTCATCAGCTATGCATGGCCTATCATCACACTGGTGCTGACCATCCTCATCGGACAGGCCGTATTCGGTTCGTTCTCCTTTATGCTGGCCGGCGAGAGTCTGAAGTCGGCCATGCGCTGTGGATTCTCCATGGCACAGATTGGTGAGTTCTCGTTTATCATTGCATCGCTGGGTCTGTCGCTGGGCGTCATCAGTGACTTCCTCTATCCGGTAGTGGTGGCCGTATCTGTCATCACCACCTTCCTCACGCCTTACATGATACGACTGGCAACACCTGCATACAGTGCCTTGGAGCACCGCTTGCCGACACGTCTGATTACCACACTCAACCAATTATCCATGAGTCATCCCAACAGTCAGGAGCAAAGCGCCTGGAAGCGACTGTTGAAACAGATGGCCGTGAATACCGTGGTATACAGCATCCTGTCGTCTGCCTCCATTGCTGTGATGTTCACCTTCGTATTGCCCTTCATGCAAAAGTTGTTGCCAGGATGGACACTCCACTGGTATGCCAACGCTATCACGGGTGTACTGACGGTGCTGTTCATAGCCCCTTTCCTGCGTGCCATGGTGATGAAGAAGAACCGCTCTGAAGAGTGGAAGAAACTGTGGGCCGAGAGCAACCGCAACCACCTGCCCCTACTCTTCACCATCCTGGTGAGGGTACTGGTAGCGCTCAGTTTCATCTTCTACATCTGTCATTATCTCAGTCAGTTCAACAATGCCATCGTCATCACGCTGGGCATCGTCATCGTAGCACTCATCGTCTTTTCGCGTTGGGTAAAGCGTCGCAGCATCGTGCTGGAGCGCCTGTTCGTGAACAATCTGCGTTCACGCGACATCGAGGCGCAGGTACATGGCAAGAAACGCCCACTCTATGAAGGAAAACTGCTCGACCGCGATATCCATATCGCTGAGTTCGACGTGCCCACCAACTCGCTATGGATGGGCAGAACCCTGAAGGAATTGAACCTGGGTAAGAAGTATGGCGTCCACGTCAGCAGCATCCTACGCGGTGGCTTACGCATGAATATTCCCGATGGCGACTACACCATCTTCCCTTGCGACCGTCTGCAGGTCATTGGCAGTGACGAACAGATGGCTAAGTTCTCACAGGCACTGGAAACAGACGTCATTCAGGAAGACCTGAATTTGGAGAACCGCGAGATGAAACTACATCAGCTCATCATCTCTGCCGACAGTCCGTTTGTGGGCAAGACCATGGCAGAGAGTGGCATCCGCAGCATCTACGGTTGCATGGTGGTGGGTATTGAGGAAGGTAAGGAGAATCTCACGCCCGTACATCCTACTCGTCGTTTCGCAGAAGGCGACATCATCTGGGTGGTAGGTGAACAAGCATCCATCAACGATCTTCTCAACTCTTAATACCACTGCACAGCATTAGAGTAGCTGGAGCGCTTGTCGTACTTCAGCGCGTCAGTCAGCGTGGCGGCATTACAACGGAACGAGAAGTTATAGCTGGTATAAGGTGTCAGCACCACCTGACACGACATATTGAAACAGTGCAAGTCGCGCGACAGTGATGCCGTCGTCATGGAGAGTTTCTGTTGGTCGAAGTCGTAACCACTGGAGAACGAGATATTCCAACCATCCGACAGACGGATGTTACCACTGAAGTTCAGGTTCTGCGTGAACTTATACGGATAGCGCATGCGGTTGTAATTGAACTTGCCAGCGGTATTCTCACGCATGGTGATACCATAGCCAAAACTGATAGACCACGGCATCGAGAACTTCATATAACCATCCTCATCGGTCTCGGCCATACCGGCATTTTCCTTACGGGCACCATGCTTACCAGCCTCCAGCGTGTTGTCGAGGTTGCTATCAAGACCCGTATCGTACTCGTCATCGTCGTCGCCCTTATTGTTTTTGCCCTTGTTCTTGTCTTTGTCCGACACCTTCTCGCCACGCAGCCACTTGAAGAACTTAGCCACCTTCTCATTGCTCAGCGTGTACGACAGGTTCTGCGACATGCCCTGGAAACGACCAAAGCGACCGTAGCTATACTCCGTGCGGTTACCGATATAAGGACGGGCACCCACAGAGTCTGCCTCGTAGGCATAAGTGGCAAAGGTGGCATTGAGGTTAAATGTATAGCTCTTCGTCAGTTTCAGACGCAGACGGGTATTCAGGTCACTCCATGGACGCGTCTCTGCAGCGAAGTTATATGACATCGACGCACCCAACTCATCAATAAGGCTAATCTTCTTAAAGCCTGTCGAGTCATCGTCACTCCTAATCTTCATCTCGATATTGTTCGAAATATCCATCGAGATACTACCCGTCTTGCCTTTGCCTGGAGCGCCATAGACCGCTCCCTGATACTGGCTATACTCCACCATCGTCACATTGCCGTTGGCATCGGTCTTCTGGTAAGTATCCCAGATACCATAACGTTTGGCGCTGAAGTCGGGTGAGTAGTTGAAACTGATACTAGGTGTGAAGACGTGGCGAATACGGTCAATCTTGTCACCAAACAGTTTACGATTCGGGATAAAGAAGCCATACACCTTGGTAGACAGTCCCAGCGACATGTTCCAGTTGTAGATATTGTGGAAACCTTGTATCGTGTCGACAACCTCCTTCTGGTTCTTCTCATCCCATGAGCGCTTGTACTTCTGCAGATACATACGGTCGGTGAAGTTGAACGTAGGACTCACGTTGAGGAAGTTAAACAGCGTAAAGCTCGCGCTGATAGGAATGACGTGCTGCATACCATTGCGCCAGTCCTTCGAGAAACTGGAATGCATCAGTTTGTCTTCTTTGGTATGTATCTCATTTTTGAACTGTCCCGTATATCGCACCGATATCTTCTCATACCAGCGCTCCTTACCAACACCATTCTTACGCTTGAACGGATAAAAGTTGGCCACCGATATATTCAGGTCGGGCATGGTCAGGTCGATGATAGAGTCACGCATGTTCTGGTTCAGGTTGAACGAACTGGTAAGACTCATGCCCAGACTAGAGAATTTTGTGCTCAATGCCACAGAGCTGGTACGCGTCGACTGCGTCAGCGACTGTGGATTATACATCGATGTCAGGTTGTTGCGCTCATAGCTGCTCGTGGCATAGTTCACGCTGGCACGCAGCGACCTGTAAGGATTCGCCTTCTGATCCTGAGAATGCTGCCACAACACCTTGAAACTGGTGTTTTTGGTATAGTCGGGCATGTTCTTGTCACCACTCACCGTGTTCTGGTAGCTCACCAGCATCGAACCGTTATAGCGATAACGCCTTCTGTAGTTCGACGTAGCGGTAACGCCCCACGAGCCTTTGGTATAAATCTCACCGATGAGCTTCAAGTCCATCTTGTCATTGATGGCAAAATAGTAACCACCATCACGCAGATAGAAGCCACGAGAGGTCTCGTCGCCATACGTCGGCATGATGAAGCCCGACGAATAGCTCTTCGTAAAGGGGAAGAATCCGTATGGGACAGCGAAAGGCAACGGAACATCACAAACCACCAAGTAGGTAGGACCAAACACGACGTCCTTGCCTGGGCGCACCTTGGCACGCGACATAGCGAAATAGAAGTCAGGATGCGGCTGGTCGCAGGTGGTATAGCGTCCGTGGTAGAGGAACATGTCACCCTTGCCGTCGCGCTTCGACAACTCAGAGGTCATGAAGCCATCCTCCTGTTCGGTATAGGCATTGCTGATAAGTCCTTTCTTCGTCTTGAAGTTAAAGGCCATCGTGTCCGTCTCATAGGTGTCAGAGCCCATCTTGAACACTGGCGTACCAAACTTATGCCCCGTCGTGTCCACCGAACCCGTGGCATGTACCAGACTGGAGTCGAGCGACATGTATATCTGGTCACTCTCCAAGTCCATGTCCTGATATTTCACGTGCGAATTACCATAGAGGTGAGCAATCCCCGTAGCGCCCTCATAGGTCATCGAGTCCTCCGCCGTATACGAAACGGGGGCATCAATGCCATTCTTGCGCTGACGATTGGCAGAGTCGGCAGCCAGCGAGTCATCAATGGCCTTGTTTCGCTTCCAGATAAGGAGCTGCAGGGAGTCCATCGAGGCGGTGTCGGGGATGCTTTTGTCGACAGCCAAACTGTCGACCACACTGCTGTCCGCCACACTTCTGGGCGCCACAGTGCTGTCTACCACAACGCTATCTACTGTAACGCTATCTGCCCCAGCAGCACTTTGTGTAAAGCGCAACCGAGGTACTTCCGCCACCACAAAAACGATGACGAAAAGCAGCAGAAATATGAGCGTTTTTCTTCTCACGGCTGCAAAGGTACAACTTTTTGAGCAGTTACAGAATAAATAAGGACAGAATTTATGGGAAATTGTGGGAAATTAACCCTTCAAGCCATAAACACATAGAACAAATGAGGTTCACTTCAAAATAGGCACATCCTCATTTATTAATATCTGTCACTCAAACTTTCTGGACCATTCAAGGAATTTGTCGACACCGGCACGGCCGAACTTCTCCAAGGACTGGGCCGTCTCCAGTACCGTGCGAACATGGTCGGGATTGGACTTGGAATAGAACTTATCGGCATAGCAGATGATCTGCTCCTCCAGCGTCTCAGGTTCGAAGCCTGGCAGACCAGTACCCGTATGGCGCTCGGCAACACGAGCATGACGGGGGAAGCCCTCCAGACGCAACAAGTCGCCGCCTATCTGACCATGACGGATATAAGGCTCCGTGCCATGACAGAGAATGGACGGGGCGTCGCATTGATAGATGCCGATGTCGTGCAACATGGCCGCCTCTTCGAGGAACTGCACGTCGACTGGCAGCTCCACATGTTTCTTGACAATCTGCAGACAGCGGTCAGCCACCTGACGGCTGTGTTTCAGCAACAGACGACGCAGGTCATCGTCGTCAGGATAGTATTTATTGATGATAGATAAGTAGTCCATTTTCGCTCTTTTTCAAAGTATTTGATGGCAAAGGTAGAAAATAATTACGAATTACGAATTACGAATTACGATTTTTTTTGTACTTTTGCAAAAGAAATACTGTTTTACGATGAAAAGAAGAAGCCTCCTCCCTATCCTACTATGCCTGCTGTCGCTGCAGCTTTCTGCCCAGCAGAACGTCGGCAACGATGCTAAGGACACGAAGTTGGAAACACCCGCATTCCTCTCCGAAGAGGAGTTGCCTAACCCCTTGCTCTTCATTCCAGCACCACCAGAGCCAGGCAGTGGTCCCTTCGACAACGACACCTATTATTATCACTTTGGAAAGAAGGAACGCCAGACAGTCCGTGGAGAAAAGGCGGCCATTGACGAGGTGCAATGGACCTCGAAAGCGTTCAGTGAGGCTGCAGGTATCCAGATAGGCCCTGAGGAGACACCAGAGATTTTTAAACTGGCTGAGGGCGCACAGAAGGATGCCAATGCCACCAACAGAAGGGCCAAGAACCACTACCGCCGGACGCGTCCGTTCGTCTATTTCAACGAGCCCTCGCTATTACCTGAATACGACGAGGAAGTGAAGGAATCCTTCAGCTACCCCTCCGGCCATAGCGTGCGAGGGTGGACCTATGCCCTCACACTGGCGCTGGTGGTCCCCGACTCTACCGAGGCGCTGATAGCCCGTGCTCAGGAGTATGCCATCCATCGCGTCATCTGCGGACGCCACTACAAGAGCGACATTGATGCCTCGCTAGTGGAAGCTACCGCCGTCATGAGCAAGCTGCTCTCGAATGAGGACTTCCTGGAACAACTGGAAAAGGCCCGCAAGGAGTATGCGAGCCTTCGTCGGGAGAAGTAATGTTTTTTATTTGTATCGTTGATTTATTCCTTGCGGTGCTTGTCAATCTTGCGTAACAAGAAGTTGAAAGCCTCGAGTCCTACCAGCACCATGAAGGTGGCAGCCGTTGCCAACACATACATGCCACCACCGCAGGCCAGGCCAATAGCAGCTGCTACCCACAAGCCTGCTGCCGTGGTCAAGCCACTGACCATGTTCTCCTGCTTGCGGAAGATGATGGTACCGGCACCGATGAAACCAATACCACTGACCACCTGCGCGGCAATACGTGAGACATCCCAACGCGACGTCATGCCATCCATCTGTACGTCACCAAAGCCATAAGCCGACACAATCATAAACAGTGCCGAACCCAATGCGACGAGAAAATGGGTGCGGAAACCAGCTTCCTTGGCACGGTATTCACGTTCGAGACCAATCAGACTGCCAAGCAGTGCAGCAACAAAGATTCGTAGAATAAATTCGTACTCCATAGTTAAATGTTGTTATTTCCGCTGCAAAGATACAAAAGAATTACGAATTACGAATTACGAATTACGAATAATTTCTTATCTTTGCAGAAGTTATAACCAAAAACAGTAGAAACATGTTTGGATTAGGAATGCAAGAAATCATCGTCATAGCCCTCATCATACTCTTGTTGTTCGGCGGCAAGAAGATTCCTGAACTGATGAAAGGACTCGGCAAGGGTGTCAAGAGTTTCAAGGACGGAATGAAAGATATTGACGACGACAAGAGCGACGACAAGTCGTCTAGTGAAAAGTGAAGAGTGAATAGTGAAAAGTGAACCATTGACCTTCTGGGATCACCTGGATGTGTTGCGCTCGTCGTTGATACGGATGGGCGTGGCAGTGGTGGTGTTCGCTGTGGCAGCCTTCGTGATGAAGGACTTGCTGTTCAGTGTGGTGCTGGCCCCACGAAGTAGTGACTTCGTGACCTACCAGCTGCTGGGCGTCGATGCCTTCCACATCAACCTGATGAACACCGGACTGACGGAGCAGTTCATGATACACATGCGGACGGCGATCTTTGCGGGACTATTGCTGGCTTCACCTTATATACTCTATGAGTTGTTCCGCTTCGTGTCACCAGCTCTCTACCAGAACGAGCGACGCTATGCCTTCTGGATAGTGGGAGCGGCCTACGTGATGTTCCTCATGGGCACACTGGTCAACTACTTCGTGGTGTTTCCGCTGACAGTCAGGTTCCTGGGAACCTATCAGGTATCGCCCGACGTAGCCAACATGCTGACCCTGCAGTCGTATATCGACACGTTGCTGGGAATGAGTCTGGTGATGGGCGTGGTCTTTGAATTGCCGGTAGTCTGCGGACTCCTTGGGCGCTTAGGGCTGATTACACATCGCATGATGTCTGCCTATCGCCGTCATGCTGTCGTAGCCATCCTCATCGTAGCAGCCATCATCACGCCAACGACCGATGTGTTTACCCTCTTCGTGGTGGCATTGCCCATCTATCTGCTCTACGAGCTGAGCATACAAATAGTCAAAGTAACTAACTGAAAACAAGCAATACTTTATGCTAAGAAAAATCAGAATTACACTGGCAACCTTGATGTTGATCGGCATCACGCTGTTGTTCCTCGACTTCACCGGCACCATGCACCACTGGGTGAGCTGGATGCCCAAGCTACAGTTCCTGGAGGCTGTATTGGCACTGAACGTCGTGGTCATTGTGGCACTCCTCGTGCTGACGCTTGTCTTCGGACGCATCTACTGTTCAGTCATCTGTCCGATGGGCATCATGCAGGACATTTTCGGATGGCTGGGCAAGAAAGCCAAGAAGAACCGCTACACGTATTCGAAACAGAAGCACGCCCTGCGCATCATTTTCTTTGTAATGATGCTGATATCACTCGTGCTGGGCGGCGGTACCATTGTACAACTGCTGGCCCCCTACTCTGCCTTCGGACGCATCTGCACCAACCTGCTGCAACCCGTATGGATGGCAGGCAACAATTTGCTGGCAGCCATTGCCGAGCACTACGACAGCTATGCGTTCTACCACACGAATATCTGGATGCGTGCCCTGCCTTCGCTGATTATTGCAGCCATTACACTCATCATACTGGCTGTGCTCGCCTGGCGCAACGGTCGCACGTATTGCAACACCATCTGTCCTGTGGGTACTTTGCTGAGCGTATTTGCCAAGTTCTCATGGCTGAAGATACACTTCGACGTGGACAAGTGCAAGAACTGCTCACTGTGTACGAAGAACTGCAAGGCTGCCTGCATTGACTATAAGACGCACACCGTGGACCCCTTGCGCTGTGTGGTCTGTGGCGACTGCATCAAGAGTTGTAAATTTGGGGCACTGAAATATACTCATGGGGCCAATAGGACTAATGGGACTAATGAGACTAATGGGGCTAATGAGACCATTGACACCAGCAAGCGCTCCTTCCTGCTTTCTTCTGCCTTGTTGGCTACTGCCGCTATGGCCCAGAACAAGGACAAGATCATGGATGGTGGACTGGCAGAGATAGAGGACAAGGTAGCCCCTGAGCGCCAAACACCCATCATGCCGCCGGGTTCTCAATCCAAGGCCAACTTCGAGAAGAAATGTACGGGTTGTCAGCTGTGTATCTCGGAGTGTCCCAACGAGGTGCTGCGTCCCAGTGCTGACTTGTGGCACCTGATGCAACCCACGATGTCGTATGAGCGTGGCTACTGCCGTCCGGAGTGTAACCGCTGTTCAGAGGTATGCCCTGCAGGAGCCATCAAACCACTAGCCCACGATTTGAAGGCCTCCACCCAGATTGGTCATGCCGTATGGATCAAGAAGAACTGTATACCACTGACCGACGGTGTGGAGTGTGGCAACTGTGCCCGCCATTGTCCTGTTGGTGCCATCGAGATGGTACCCTCTGACCCAGACGATGAGGAATCACCCTACGTACCTGCTGTCAACGAGAACCGTTGCATTGGCTGTGGTGCCTGTGAGTACCTGTGTCCTGCACGTCCCTTCTCAGCCATCTACGTAGAAGGACACGAACAACACAAAGAAGTTTAAACGAAAACGAAGACAAAAATGAAGAAAGATATATCAAGAAGAAATTTCCTCAAGATACTGGGTGGTGGTGCTATCACCACTGCTGCCGTCATGACGGGCTGCAAGTCGAAGAGTGACTCAAAGGCCGTTGAGGAATATAAGAAACAGGTGGAGCCACCAACAGGTAAGATGACCTATCGTACCAATCCCAAGACGGGCGACAAGGTGTCTATTCTGGGATATGGCATGATGCGTCTGCCGTCGAAGACAGAAAACAAGGACGACTACGACCAGGATATGATCAATCGTCAGATAGACTATGCCCTAGAGCATGGTCTCAACTATATCGACACATCACCCGTTTACTGCCAGGGAAAATCGGAGCGCTGCACAGGTATCGCCCTGAGTCGCCACAAGCGCTCAGAGTATTTCGTGGCTACGAAACTGTCGAACTTCCACCCTTCGACACAGAGTCGTGAGGCGAGCATCGGCATGTATAAGAACTCCCTGAAGGAACTGCAGGTTGATTATCTCGACTACTATCTGTTGCATGCCATCGGTGGTGGTATGGATGAGTTTAACCGCCGCTATGTGGACAACGGTATCATGGACTTCCTGATGGCAGAGCGCGAGGCTGGCCGCATCCGCAACCTGGGCTTCTCGTTCCACGGCAAGAAGGAAGTGTTCGACGAGGTACTGGCCATGAACGACAAGTACCATTGGGACTTTGTGCAGATAGAGCTGAACTATCTGGATTGGGACTATGCCAACGAGATCAATGGCAGCAATGTTGATGCCAGCTACCTGTATGCAGAACTGCAGAAGATGAACATTCCAGCTGTTATCATGGAGCCTCTGTTGGGTGGTCGTCTGGCCAACCTGCCACAATATCTCGCTACGGAGCTGAAGAGTCATGCGCCAGAGCGTAGCGTTGCCTCATGGGCATTCCGCTATGCCGGTACGCCAGAAGGTGTGCTCACCGTACTCAGCGGTATGACCTATATGGAGCACCTGAAGGACAACCTGCTCAGCTACTGTCCGCTGGAACCCCTCACAGAAGAGGAGCAGCGTTTCCTGGACAAGGATGTCGCTGAACGCATCGTCGGTCTGGAGAACATCCCGTGCAACGACTGTAAATACTGCATGCCCTGTCCTTATGGCATTGACATCCCTGCCATCTTCGTACATTATAATAAATGTAAGAACGATGGGACCCTGCCACGTCTGAAGATGGATGACGAGTACTACAAGCTACGCCGTAACTACCTGATAGGATTAGACCGTGCCGTACCTCGTATGCGTCAGGCCGACCACTGCATCGGCTGTGGCCAATGTGAGCCCCACTGTCCGCAGAACATCCGCATTCCACGCGAGTTGCAGAAGATCAGCCAGTTCGTGGAAGACCTGAAGCAGAATAAGACGGTGAGTGAAGGTTAACGGTTAATGGTTATCGGTTATTGGTTATTGACAATGCCACGGTATAGGCGGTAGTCCAAGCCGCTTGGAAATTGAAACCTCCCGTAATGCCGTCGATGTCGAGCACCTCGCCAGCGAAATACAGATGAGGGACATGTTTGCTCTCTAACGTAGAAGGGTTGACGGCTTTCAAGGACACGCCACCACAGGTAACAAACTCATCCTTGAAGGGGGCACGACCCGCAATCTGATAAGTATCATTCAAGAGGACGTTGACCAAACGGTTGACGTCCTTTTTGTTCAATTCTGCCCACCGTATCTGAGCACGCGAGCCCAGCGCCTTCTCCACCAGATAGGTCCATAGGCGCTGTTGCAGGCCAAAGGGACTGTAGGTCGTCAACAGTTTCTTGGGTTGCTTCGTACCTTGTTCATACAGAATCGCCGCTACCTCCTCATCCTGCATAGCCAACCAGCGGATACTCAGCGAGGCCTGATACTGATGCTCTGCCAGATAGCGGGCTGCATGACTCGACAGTTTCAAGATGGCAGGTCCACTAACGCCCCAATGAGTGATGAGCAAGGGACCCATAGCACGAAACTTCGTACCAGCAAGCATTGCCGTAACATCATTGACGACAGTACCCTGCAAGGCATGCAGCTGTTCATCAGCAATAGAAAAGGTAAACAGTGAGGGCACAGGAGCCTCTATCTCATGACCCAAGGTGGCTAACCAGCGTAAGCCATCCCCTTTGGGAGAGCCACCCGTCGTCACAACAACGTTATCAAAATCCCCTAACTGGTCGAGAGAATCCACAAGAACACCCTTACGAATCTCAATATGGTAACGACGCACCAGCGACAGGAAACAGTCAATGATGGCATGTGAGTCCTGAGCCTGTGGGAAGACGCATTGGTCTTCCTGCGTCACCAAGGGCACACCATGCTGTTCGAACCAACGATAGGCATCCTGATAGTTAAAGTTGTTGAATAGACGCTTCAGCAGACGATGGCCACGGGGATAGACCTGTGACAGGTCAGTAACCGAGGCAAAAGAGTTAGTGCAGTTGCAGCGTCCGCCACCACTGACCTCTACCTTTGCCAGCACATGGTGGCTTCGCTCAAAGATGATAACCTCCATGTCGGGCATCATCTCTTTCAGATTCACAGCAAGAAAGAATCCTGCTGCCCCGCCACCAACGACTGCCGTTTTCATAGCTTGGCGATACACTCGCGCAGCGACTCTTCCCAATAGGGAACCTCAATGTCGTAGGTCTGCTTGATCTTGGTCTTGTCAAGGACCGAATAATGCGGACGGGCTGCAGGAGTGGGATATTCTGAGGTATGTAACGGACGGACATGACACGAGGTGATGCCAGCGATACGATGAATAGCCTTCGTGAAGTCGTACCATGAGATGACACCCTCGTTAGAGAAATGGTAGATGCCAGGGACAATGCCTTTGTTGACAGCAACCATGATGACACGGGCTAAGTCGCGGGCATAGGTCGGCGTACCTATCTGGTCGAAGATTACACCCAGTTCTGGTTTTTCCTTGCCCAGGCGTATCATCGTCTTCACGAAGTTGTTGCCAAAGGTACTGTAGAGCCATGCCGTACGGATAATCATCGAACGTTCACACAGCTTCTGCACATTCAGTTCGCCAACGAGTTTCGTCTTGCCGTAGACACTGTTAGGACAGGTCTCTTCCTCCTCCGTATAGGGGGTGTGGTTCGTACCGTCAAACACGTAGTCGGTACTAATCTGTATCATCCAACCGCCACGTTTGCCGATGGCATGAGCCAGATAGGCAGGAGCCTCCGCATTCAGTTTCTGACAGAGTTCCTCATTGTCCTCAGCCTTGTCGACAGCAGTATAGGCAGCACAGTTGACGATACCATCAATATGGTTGTCATTGACAAACTGTTCGATAGCTGTCTGGTCGGTGATATCCAGTTCAGCGACATCCGTATTAAAATAGGTGTGCTGTGAATTCTCCTGCTCCAACAGCTGCATCTCGTTTCCCAGTTGGCCATTACAGCCGGTAATCAGAATATTCATTTACTCAAATTTCAGTCCTTCTTCCTTGTCCTTCTTGTAATAATCAGAGAGCATGCCGATGAAAGTAGTAATCTCCTTGACAGCAGCTTGCGTATTGGGAGTAATCTCCTTCTTTTGCAGACGGAGTAGCATGGTTCCATAGAGTGCATTGAAACAGGTCTCTATCTCATTCTCTTCCTTGTTGGCACCATGGTTGCGCAACTCTACGATAAAAGGTAGCACCTTGTAGTACTCTGCATTATAAAACGGGAACTTGGGCGATGCTAGCAACTGAGCATGCAACTCTGACAGTGTCTGCATGGTCACCTTATTAATCTGCAGGTGTCCTTGTTCACGACAGCCCTCTTGGTTCATCATGCGGATAAGGTTGCCAAACCAGTCAGCCTCATCCTCTTTCTGCTCATCGGTATAGTCGAAGCGGTCGATATACTCTCGACGGATGCGACTGATAGAGCATTCGAAGGCCCGGATGGTATCCTCCATCTGCCACATATACAGCAGGTATTCGGCAATATTTGTCTTGCGTAATTCGTTAGCTACAAACACGGTGTTATTTTACTATTTGACAATTATACTATTTGACAATTTACTATCACTGCATCAAAAAAATCTGAACAGATTCGTGACCGTACCAAACAGGGACACCACAGAGAAGATGATGACCACGGCACCAATGACACGGTTGATGATGCGTATGCCCTGTGCATCAAAGATGGTGCGCACCTTGTCCACCAACCACGACAGACCATACCACCACAGCAGGGCACCACCCACAATGCTGGCAAAACCAACAAACATCTCGAACGGATGGTCAGGAATGACAAAGGCGAACTGGGCAAACAGCGCCATGAAAAGGAAGATAATCAGCGGATTGGAGAACGTCACAAGGAATGCTGTCCAGGTGTTGTACCAGAATGTTCCCTGCTGCTTACCCGACTGACGCATGTTCTTCGTAGGGTCACTGCGCCAAGTATAGATACCAAAGCCCAGTAGCAGTGCCGAACCAATAATCTGCAGATAGAACTTATTCTGTTCGTTGTTGATAAAGTCCATGACAAAGGCCATACCGAAACCCGTGATACCAGCATAGATGATATCACTGACAGCAGCACCGATACCAGTGACAAAACCATACCAGCGTCCCTTGTTCAGCGTGCGCTGTACACAAAGGATGCCTACCGGTCCCATTGGTGCAGAGGCTACCATGCCTATCAGCATGCCCTTAAACACCAGGTCGACGATGTTAATATGTAGTGGAAATGGCATATCTGAGTGCAAAGGTACAATTTATTATTGACATAAATCATTGCTTTACGTTAAAGGGAGTTAAACAGCGTGAGTTTTCTGAAGAAATGACTATCTTTGCAACGTAGAAAAGCAATAAACGGAATAATAATATTACTATGAACGAGCAACAAGGAATCAAACCCTACGTCATCGGATTAGACTTAGGAGGTACCAATGCCGTCTTTGGCATTGTTGACCAGCGTGGCGAAATCAAGGCCACCACAGCCATCAAGACCCAGCAGTATGATACTGCCGAAGCCTTTATTGAAGCTTCTGTCAATGCCCTGCAGCCTATCATCGACCAGGTGGGTGGCATCGAGAAAATTAGGTCAATGGGTGTAGGTGCGCCTAACGGCAACTACTACAAAGGAACCATTGAGATTGCTCCTAACATCAAGTGGGCCCACGACTGTGTGGTACCCCTTGGCAAGATGTTCAGTGACAGACTGGGTGGTATCCCTGTGGCTGTCACCAACGATGCTAACGCTGCTGCTATCGGTGAGATGGTCTATGGTGTGGCACGTGGCATGAAGAACTTCATCGTTCTCACGCTGGGTACAGGTGTTGGCTCAGGCATTGTCGTCAATGGTCAGCTGGTATATGGTTCTGACGGTTTTGCCGGTGAATTAGGTCATGTCACGATGGTACGTGGCGAGGAAGGTCGCATGTGTGGTTGTGGTCGTAAGGGCTGTCTGGAGACCTACTGCTCTGCAACCGGTGTAGCCCGTACAGCCCGTGAGTTGCTCGACAAGACCAGTCGTCCGTCGTTGTTACGCGACATCAAGCCAGAAGACATCACTTCTCTCGATGTGTCTATCGCTGCCTCTAAGGGTGACGAACTGGCTAAAGAGATTTATGAGTTTACTGGCAAGATGCTGGGTGAGGCCTGTGCCGACTTTGCCACCTTCTGCTCACCAGAGGCTTTCATCTTCTTTGGTGGTATGATCAAAGCTGGCGACCTGATTATGGATCCCATCCGCCGTGCTTACGACGAACACGTGATGAGTGTCTACAAGGGCAAGGCTCAGTTCCTGGTCAGCGGACTTGATGGTGCATCGGCTGCCGTGCTGGGTGCTTCGGCCATCGGCTGGGAGGTTTAAGCTAACGTATTTATAGAAAAAGAGGTTGGTGCAGGACGCTACCAACCTCAAACTATAAATATGTGATAAGTGCCGTGGCAAATGCCTACGAAAGGCTTATCGGGGGCAAATTTAGGTAATAATCAGCTAAAATGCAAATTTTTCGGCTATTTTTTTCGTTTTTTCTGCTTTTCGTCCTGTTTAGTTGCGAAAAAGAGGTAGCAAATGAGCAAGATGCTGGCAATCTCTCTGACGGGATTACCGACGAAATCAAGAACGGTGCACTGACGGTTGCCCAGGCCATGAAGATTGAACCCGGCTACCGGATAACGGTAAAGGGATACATCGTGGCAGCAGCAGAAAGCAGCATCAAAAATGCCGATTTTCGCCGTCCGTTTGCAGGTAAGACGGCCATATTGCTGGCAGACAAGCCATATGTCGAGGAAGAACATGAGCTTGACGACTTCATGCCCATCTCGTTGTCTGATGCCGCCAAAGGCATTAGTACCAGTCTGAACCTACAAGACAACCCAGACAACTGGAACAGTTTTGTATACATCCACGGCATTCGCAAGTCATACTTGAGCGCTCCTGGCATCAAAGAAGTCGATCAGTTCTGGATAGACCCTGACCACAAACCAGAGCCCTCAGAACCCACGGTTGCCCCTGACGACCCTGATGATCCTGAGGACCCAGACAATCCTGATAATCCCAACATTGGCGGTGAAGATGACGATGTGCTAACTGTTGCACAGGCTATTACTGCTGATTCCGAAGAATACATCTGGGTACGAGGATACATTGTAGGTACCACAACAAAAAATTTAAAGAATACCAAGTTTGATGGAATCTTGGAGAACTTCACAGCCATCGTTCTTGCTGACGAGCCTGGCACTACCGACAAGAAGCTGTTGTTCCCAGTTGGAATAGACAAACCGTCACGGGAGACATTAGCAAAATATGGCGACAACCTTATTAGTAAGCGCGTGAAGGTTTATGGTCAAAAACCTATAGAAGGATACATGTATCAGCCTGGTATCAAAAATGCCCTACAGGTTGTCATACTGCCGTGATTATAGCAATTTGACAGCAAAATCACACTTTTTCTATCATTTCTTAAATTTTTCCACTAAAATATTTGCATATTTCAAATAATGTGTGTACTTTTGCCACCGAATTAGAAACAACAAGACAATGAAACAGTCAATGAACAATACATATTGGTGGCGCATCTCGAGATTCAACTAGTCGCGAGGTACGTAGCCGTATGGTATAGTTCGTAGAAGATACAAAGAGGCTCGTCGTTAACGCGACGGGCCTCTTTTCTGTTTCGCAAGGCAACAAAGACACAAAATATAGCAAACCAACAAAAGACAACAAATATATGAGTTACTTAGTAGATGACAAAGGATTTTACGGTGAGTTTGGTGGGGCATACGTCCCAGAGATTCTCTACGCCACCGTACGTAAGTTGCAGGAAGAATACCTGCCCATCATCGAGTCGGAGGAGTTTCAGCAGGAGTATATGCAACTGCTGCGTGACTATGTCGGCAGACCATCACCCCTGTATTTTGCTCGCAGAATGAGTGAGAAGTATGGTTGTCAGCTGTATCTGAAGCGCGAGGACCTGAACCACACCGGTGCCCACAAGATCAACAACACCATCGGTCAGATTCTGTTGGCAAAGAAGATGGGCAAGAAGCGCATCATCGCTGAGACCGGTGCCGGCCAGCACGGCGTAGCTACCGCTACCGTCTGCGCACTGATGGACATGCCCTGTGTGGTCTATCAGGGAGCCCTGGACGTAGAGCGCCAGCATGTCAACGTAGAGCGCATGAAGATGTTAGGTGCTGAGGTTCGTCCCGTGAAGACTGGCAACTGGACGCTGAAAGACGCCACCAACGAGGCCATCCGCGACTGGTGCTGTCATCCCAGTGACACCTTCTATATTATTGGCAGCACGGTAGGTCCACACCCCTACCCCGACATGGTGGCCCGTCTGCAGAGCATCATCTCTAAGGAAATCAAAGAACAGCTGCAGGAGAAGATTGGGCGCGACTATCCCGACTACCTCATGGCCTGCGTCGGTGGCGGTTCAAATGCCGCCGGTACCATCTACCACTATATCGACGACGAGCGTGTGAAGATTGTCTTGGCCGAGGCTGGTGGACAAGGGGCCGACACAGGTCACACCGCTGCCACCATTCATGCCGGACGACTGGGTATCCTGCACGGTGCCAAGACGTTGGTGATGCAGACCCCCGACGGACAGATTATCGAGGCAGAGAGCATTTCGGCAGGTCTCGACTACCCAGGTATCGGTCCTATGCACGCTAATCTGGCCTCACAGCACCGTGCCACCGTCTATAGCATCAACGACGATGAAGCTGTCCGCGCTGCCTTCGAACTGACCCGCATGGAGGGCATCATCCCCGCTCTGGAGAGTGCCCACGCCATTGCAGCACTGCAGAAGATGTCGTTCAGGAAGGACGATGTGGTGGTGCTGACCGTTAGTGGTCGTGGCGATAAAGACGTAGAAACCTATCTGAACAACAAACAAATGGCAGGAGAATACGGAGACTTCTAATTGAGAATTGAGAATTGAAAATTGAGAATTGGGAATTATGACTACCTATAAATTTCAAACAACTTCCAAGACCATTCTCGCCGACCTGTATACCCCAGTAGGCGTGTATATGAGATTGCGCGACCTGTATCCACAGAGTGCGCTGATGGAGAGTTCTGACTACCATGATGCTAACAACTCGCACTCGTTCATTGGCATCAATCCCATCGCCAGCGTGGCTATCGGACATGGCATCGTGACCATCAGTTTCCCCGATGGCACCACCGAGCGTAAGCCCTTAAGTAAGGACTTCGGTTCAGCTGAAGCTATCCACGCCCTCATCGACCGCATCGAGGTCACGGGCGACGATGCTGCAGTTTGCGGACTCTTCGGCTATACCTCGTTCAATGCTGTGCGCTATTTCGAGAATATCAATGTCAAGGATGAGACACAGGAGAAGAACGATGCCCCCGACGTGCTCTATATATTATATAAGGTGGTCATCGTCTTTGACCATCATAACAACACGTTGAAAATAGTAAGCTTAGCCCCCTCCAACCTCCCCCAAGAGGGTGAGGCTAATATCGAGGCAGCCATCAAGGCCATGAACAAGGCAAACGTGAAGGCTTACGACTTCCACCCTGTGGGTGATGTCCGTTCTACGCTGACCGACGACGAGCACAGAGAGAATATCCGTCGAGGGATTGCCCACTGTCTGCGTGGCGACGTGTTCCAGATAGTACTCTCGCGTCGTTTCATCCAGCAATATGAGGGTGACGACTTTAAGCTCTACCGTGCTCTGCGTAGCATCAACCCCTCACCCTACCTGTTCTACTTCGACTTCGGCGGCTTCCGCATCTTCGGCTCAAGTCCTGAGACCCACTGTCGCATCGAAGGTCGCAAGGCCTATATAGATCCCATTGCCGGAACCACCAAGCGTACTGGCGACGCAGAAGCCGACCGTAGGGGTGCCGAGTATCTGCGCAACGACCCCAAGGAGAATGCAGAGCACGTAATGCTCGTAGACCTCGCTCGTAATGACCTGAGCCGTAACTGTCACGGTGTGAAGGTAGACTTTTACAAAGACCTGCAGTACTACAGTCACGTTATCCACCTCGTCTCTCGCGTCAGTGGCGAGCTTGACAACGGTGCCGACCCCATCAAGGCCTTTATCGACACGTTCCCTGCTGGCACACTAAGTGGTGCACCTAAGGTTCGCGCCATGCAGCTCATCAGCGAGTACGAGCCACACAACCGCGGTGCCTATGGTGGTTGTATCGGTATCATCGGTCTTGACGGTTCGCTGAACCAAGCCATCACCATCCGCACCTTCGTCTCTCGCAATGGCGAATTGTGGTTCCAGGCAGGCGGTGGCATCGTAGCCAAGAGCGACGTGGAGTATGAGTTACAGGAAGTAAACAACAAACTGGGTGCCTTACGTAAGGCCATCGAAAAAGCTGAAGCATTATGAAAATAGTCATCATCGATAATTACGACTCGTTCACCTATAATCTGAGTCATCTGGTCAAGGAACTAGGTGCGGAAGTCACCGTGCTGCGCAATGACCAGTTCGAACTACCGCAGTTAGAGGAATTCAGCAAGATCATCCTCTCGCCAGGTCCTGGTATTCCCTCTGAGGCTGGTCTGTTGCTCGATGTCATCAAGACCTACGCTGGCAAGAAGCCCATCCTGGGTGTCTGCCTGGGTCATCAGGCCATCGGCGAGGCCTTTGGTGGCAAGCTTGAAAACCTGAGTGATGTTTTCCACGGTGTGGCAACGCCCTGTCATCTTACCAGTGACGACGCGCTTTTCACTGGCATCTCCAAAGAGTTCACCATCGGTCGTTACCATTCGTGGGTAGTATCTAAAGACGGATTCCCCGACTGTCTTGAAATCACCGCAGAGAGTGACGAAGGTCAGATTATGGCACTGAAGCACAAGACGCTCAACATTCGTGGTATCCAGTTCCACCCAGAGAGCGTGCTGACCCCCGACGGCAAGAAGATGCTGCAAAACTGGATGTTCTTATGACCCCTCGAAACATCGGAACATCGAAATATCGAAACATCAAAAAAAACAATAAATCATGGCACAAACAATGAAAGACATCCTGAACAGGATGCTAAACCACGAGGAACTGTCTCGTGAAGAAATGAAGAATATTCTGATTGGTATCACTCAGAGTGAGTTTCCTACAGAGCAGATTACCGCCTTGCTGACGGCACTACAGATGCGTGGTGTAACAGTTGACGAACTGCTGGGCTTCCGCGATGGCATTCTGGAGACGGGTGTTCCCGCCATCCTCAATGCCGACCGCTACATTGACGTGGTAGGTACTGGTGGCGACCGCAAGAACACCTTCAACATCTCTACCACCAGCTGTTTTGTGATTGCCGGTGCAGGCTACAAGGTCGCCAAGCACGGTAACTACGCAGCCACCTCTGTTTCTGGCGCTTCAAACGTCATTGCTCATCATGGCATCAAATTTACCGATGACATCGACAAGTTGAACCGTTCGCTCAACGAGGCAGGCATCGTCTATCTCCATGCCCAACTCTTTGCCAAGGCCATGAAGTTCGTTGGTCCTATCCGTAAGGCATTGCAGTTCCCCACCATTTTCAACCTGCTGGGACCGCTGGTGAATCCCTCTCAGCCCCAGTGTCAGCTGCTGGGCGTAGCTAACCTCGACCAGATGCGCCTCTACAATCAGGTATATCAGAAGATTGGTATCGATTACGGTATCGTTAATTCTATCGACGGCTACGACGAGATTTCACTCACTGGCGATTTCAAGGTGACTACCAAGCAGTACGAGCGCATTTTCAAACCACAGGATCTGGGATTCGAGATTGCCAAACCCGAAGAGCTTGTGGGTGGCGCTACTGAGGAAGAGGCTGCAGCCATCTTCGACTCTGTACTCGAGAACCGTGCACTGCCTGCTCAGAAGAATATCGTGCTGGCTAACGCAGCCTTCGGTATTCAGGTATTGGAGAAGGGTGAGAAGAGCATAGAAGAGTGCATCGCCATTGCCCGTGAGTCTATCGACAGCGGTAGTGCGCTGCGCACCTTCAAGAAGTTTGTAGAGCTGAACAGCTAACCGAAGCATCGAAATATCGAAACATCGAAATATCGAAGAAACAATGGATATCCTCGAAGAAATAGTAGCCCACAAGCGCGTAGAGGTAGAGCGCTTCAAGGCGGAACTCAGCGAACGCGAGATACACCGTCGTGTAGAACCACTGTTCGACTTCAGCGTCGCCTCCATGTCGCAGGCGCTAACCAATTCCGACTCAGGCATCATCGCTGAGTTCAAGCGCAAGTCACCGTCAAAAGGGTGGATTAAGGAAGACGGGCGTGCCGACATCATTCCGCTGAGCTATCAGCAGAACGGAGCCTCAGCCTTGAGCATCTTGGCTGACGAGAAATATTTCGGTGGCAGTGATGAGTTTATCAAGATGGCCCGCCATAGTGGTGTCAACATCCCCATCCTCTACAAGAACTTCGTCATCGACGAGTACCAGCTGTTCCAGGCCCGCCTGTGTGGTGCCTCCGCCGTGTTGCTCATTGCTGCCGACCTTAGTGTGCAGCAGTGTTCTGCACTGCTGAAGACAGCGCATGAACTCGGCCTCGAGGTACTGCTGGAGATGCATTCAGAGCCAGAACTGGAATATGCCGCCTTAGAGCCAGACATGTGTGGCATCAACAACCGCAACCTCGGTTCGTTCGTCACCGATGTCGACAACTCCTTCCGCTTGGCTGAGCTCCTGCCCAAGGATGCCGTGAAGGTCAGCGAGAGTGGTATCTCCAATCCTGATACCGTCCGTGCGCTGCGCCAGGCTGGCTTCCGTGGTTTCCTCATTGGCGAGAACTTCATGAAGACTGCCAACCCTGGTCTGGCCCTCCGCGACTTCATCACCCAGTTAACCCATTAGTCCCATGAGCCCTATGAGACCCATTATAAAGGTTTGTGGCATGCGTGATACGGAGAACATCCGTGCGGTCGACGGTTTGCCCGTCGACCTGATGGGGTTCATCTTCTGGCCAAAGTCCAGTCGCTACGTCAGCGAGCGTCCCAGCTATCTGCCAACGAAATGCAAGCGCGTCGGAGTGTTTGTCGATGCCACTATTGACGATATTAAACAGAAGATAGAGGAATACCGTCTGGACTTTGTCCAGCTGCACGGCCACGAGAGCCCCGACTACATTCGCGCTCTGCGAGTGGTCGACGGTTTCCCCGTCGACGTCCACCTCATCAAGGCCATCAGCGTGAGCGGTCGCGACGACATCGCCACATACAAGGACTACGAGGGGCTTGTGGATTACTTCCTCTTCGATACTAAGTGCCCGTCGGTAGGTGGTAGCGGCCTGCAGTTCGACTGGAGCGTCCTCTCCGCCTACGATGGCAACACACCCTTCCTGCTCAGCGGTGGCATTGGTCCCGACGACGCGGAACGCCTCCATGCCTTGCGCTTGCTCGACGGTTTCCCCATGGAGAAATGCGCAGGCATCGACCTCAACTCCCGTTTCGAGGTTGCTCCAGCTCTGAAGGATGTTGATGTCCTTCAAAAATTCCTCAAGGAATTTAATAGTTAAACAAATGGTAAATTGCAAATCGTCAAATTGTAAATAATATTATGAACAAGATTAATTCCCTTTTCGCAAACAGTAAGGACAAAAAGCTCCTTTCATTATACTTCTGCGCAGGAGCCCCTACCCTTGACAGTACTGCCGACACCATCCTGACCATGCAGGCTAAAGGCATCAGCATGATAGAAGTCGGTATACCTTTCAGCGACCCTATGGCCGACGGTCCCGTCATTCAGGAAGCAGCCACCACAGCCCTGAAGAATGGCATGAGTCTGCGACTGCTCTTCGAACAGCTGAAAGCTATCAAGGAGCAGGTCAGCATTCCCTTGGTGCTGATGGGTTATCTCAATCCCATCATGCAGTACGGCATTGAGCAGTTCTGCCAGTCGTGTGTAGACAGTGGTGTCAGTGGCGTCATCATTCCCGACCTGCCCTTCGACGACTACTTGGAGAGCGTCAAGCCCGCAGCCGACAAGTATGACATTCGCATCATCATGCTCATCACACCAGAGACCAGCGAGGAGCGCATCCGCTTCATCGACGAGCACACCGACGGCTTCATCTACATGGTGAGCAGTGCCGCTACGACAGGTGCCCAGCAGTCGTTCGATGAACAGAAGCAGCAGTACTTCCGTCGCATCAATGCCATGAACCTGCGCAATCCACGCATGATTGGCTTTGGCATCTCCAACAAGCAGACGTTGGAGTCTGCCCAACAGAATGCCGCAGGTGCCATCATCGGTTCGAAGTTTGTGCAACTGTTACAGGCCCACGGCAATGCCGCTGCAGCCCTCGATGCCCTCTTCGAGGCACTGGCTCACTAAAACGATTACGTGATAAAAATACTTAATTAGTTCGTGGTTTCGTGCTTTTTCCGTATCTTTGCACAAAACTACGGACTAATTCTTTTTTTTACACATGAAAAAACTACTTAACGTGACGCTACTTCTCTGTCTGTTTTTCCCCCTTCTGGCTGTTGCCCAGGGATGGAATGAGCAGCAGTATCGTGAGATTGAGCAGAGTATCCGCATGCCACAGTTTGCAGCGAAAGACTATGTAATCACAAAATTTGGTGCTAAGTCTACAAATACAGCCGCAAAGAACCAGAAGGCCATTCAAAAAGCCATCGACAAATGTTCGAAGAAAGGTGGCGGTCGCGTCATTGTACCTGCAGGACAGAAGTTCCTGACAGCTGCCATTCAGTTGAAATCAGGCGTTAATCTAGTGGTAGAGGAAGGTGCCGTTCTGGAGTTCGCTTTTGAACCAGAACTCTATCCTATCGTCCCAACACGCTGGGAAGGTCTGGACTGCTGGAACCTCTCACCACTGATCTATGCCTATCAGGCAAAGGACATCGCTATTACCGGCAAGGGCACTATCGATGGTGGCGGGAGCAACGAAACATGGTGGCCTTGGTGCGGCAGCAAGAAGTTTGGCATGAAAGAAGGTGGCATTGCCCAAAACATGGGTGCCCGTGCCCGCCTGCTGAAATATGCCGAGGATGGTGTTCCCATGGACGAGCGTAAGTTTGGTCCTACAGACGGACTGCGCCCACAAATGATCAATTTCAACCAATGCGAAGGCATTCTGATTGAAGACATCACCCTGTTGCGTTCACCATTCTGGGTGATTCATCCCTTGCTGTCAACAGATATCACCGTACGTGGTGTACACATCAATAATGACGGTCCTAACGGTGACGGCTGCGACCCAGAGGCGTGTGACCGTGTGCTCATCGAGAATTGTTACTTCAATACCGGCGACGATTGTATCGCTATCAAGAGCGGACGTAACAACGACGGTCGTGAGGGCGGTCAGGGCAAGTTTGCCGGACGTCCTTCAAAGAACATCATCATCCGTGACTGTAAGTTCAACAACGGCCATGGTGGCGTCGTTATCGGATCTGAGATTTCCGGTGGTTGCCAGAATGTCTTTGCCGAGAACTGCGAGATGGACTCTCCCAGCCTGGACCGTGTGCTGCGCATCAAGACCAACTCTTGTCGTGGCGGCATCATTGAGAATATCAACATGCGCAACGTCACCGTTGGCCAATGTGGTGAAGCCGTCCTCAAACTCAACACCGACTATGAACCCCGTGAGGTATGCTGTCGTGGATTCTACCCCACTATCCGCAACGTCACCATGGAGAATGTTACCTGCCAGAAGTCGAAATACGGCGTGATGATTGTTGGCTATCAGGATCCAACACTGGCCTACACCATCAACAATATCACCGTAAAGAACTGTCATTTTAATGGTGTCTATAACAAGCCTATCCATCAGATTGGTTTAGCTCAAGACATCACCTACGATAACCTGTTTATCAATGGCTCACTTGTCCTGCAGAATCCCCCTTACAAGCATTACTCCGAGTGGCTCACCTATTCAGAAATGAAGCGTGTACCAGAGAGTTATATGCTCGACTTTGCCACGAAGCCCAAGTGGAGCTATGTGATGGGTATTGAATTGGAAGGTATGCTCGACACCTATCTGCGCTATGGTGGTGAGGACATCCGCAAGTATTGCCAGATGTATACCGACAAGATGATTGACGAGAAAGGAAACATCACCGGCTATGACATTCTTGACTATAACCTCGACAACATCCGTACTGGTCATTTTGTGACGCGTATGTACCAGAAATGGCCAGAGGCCAAGAACTTGTTGGCCATGCAGACGATGATGAAGCAGCTGAAAGACCAGCCGCGTACCATTGCCGACAAGGTATTCTGGCACAAGGCCATCTACGCCTATCAGGTATGGCTCGATGGCATCTTCATGGGGCTGCCTTTCCGTTGCCTGACTGCGCCGATTGTGGAAGCTGCCGACAATGCAAAGGTCAAAGGGAAGAAGAAATCTCTCACCTCTAACCCCTTACCCCTCACCTCTAAAATATACGACGATGCTGTCAACCAACTGAAGATTACCTATGAACGCACTCTTGACCCCAAGACAGGTCTGAACCGCCATGCCTACGACGAGACACGCAAGACTTTCTGGGCAGACAAGGAGACTGGTTTGTCACAGCATTGCTGGGGACGTGCCCAAGGTTGGTACTCGATGGCCCTCATTGAGGTACTTGACGCCCTGCCCGATGACTATGCCCGCAAACAGGAGGTCATAGAACTCTTGAAGAAGGACCTTGATGCCGTTATCAAGTGGCAAGACAAGAAGACCGGTGTATGGTATCAAGTAATGGACTCTCCTGGACGCGAAGGCAACTACCTGGAGTCGACATGCTCAGCTATGTTTACCTATGTATTGCTGAAGGCCTATCGCAAGGGCTACGTAGGCGACAAGTATCGTGATGCTGGCATCAAGGCCTATAAAGGAATGATTCAGAACTTTATCAAGGTGAATGCCGATAAGACCATCTCGCTGACCAACTGTTGCAGTGTGGCGGGTCTTGGTCCAGCAGCCACACCCGAGGTGGAAGCAGCCCTGAAGATGGTGAACCCCAAGGGTACTGTCAAGGAGAACAAACGACGTGATGGTAGCTTCAACTACTATCTGAGCGAAGAAATCAGAGACAACGATGCCAAGGGCATCGGACCGTTTATCTGGGCTTCGTTAGAGATGGAGATGCTCGGATACACCACAGAAAACATAACAGCCTCGATTGATCGCGAGGCTGTTCTTTTTCGCAACAACCCCATCATTACTGAGGCCGACCCCTTGGCCTCTCTTTCTGTCGGCAACGGACGTTTTGCCACCACCGTTGATGTCACGGGCATGCAGACCTACCTCGATGACTATAAGAACGGTATTCCTCTTACAGCCATGTGCGACCTGATTTGGCACTCGTTTCCCAATACCCAGGGACTGAAGCCCGCCGACAGCGAGAAAAGTTTTGACCTTGGACATGGTCATCCAGAGGTATATGCTGTAGAATACAAGAAAGGCAGAGCTGATGAACGTAATATCGCAGCCACTGAGTATTTCCGCGTCAACCCCCACCGTGTGAATCTCGGTGCCGTCGGTATATCGCTGAAAGATGGCGCCGGTCAACCAATTCCCTTGAAAGGTCTCAGTGACATCCATCAGCAGCTACAACTTTGGCACGGCCAGATTGAATCGCACTTTGTTGCCGACGGTTCCCCTGTCGATGTCGTAACACTTGGACACCCTTCCCTCGCCGCCGTCTCCTACCGCATTACCACCCCATTGCTAAAAAAAGGTCAAGCTGGTGTCACCATCCGTCTGCCCTATCCTACTGGCAAGCATGCCGACGATGCTGCCGACTGGTCGAAACCTGACCGCCACCAGAGCCGTATCGTCATACAAGCTGACAATTACGCCGAAATCGAGCATCGTATGGACAGCACCACCTATTATATCTATATAAGGTGGGAAGGACAGGCCAAACTCGCTGAAACAGATACACACACTTGGCAACTCACAACCAACGAAGACAACTTAGCCTTCGAGGTGGAGTATCTCACAACTGGCGGTCACCAGGGACGCCACATCATCGCTCCCTTCCGCTTCTCAGATGCCCAGAAGGCCACGCAGAAGTTTTGGCATCAGTTCTGGACGGAAACGGCCTTTGCTGACTTTAGTCAGTGTACTGACCCACGGGCCAAGGAACTGGAGCGCCGCGTGGTGCTTTCACAATACCTCACCCGTATTAACTGTGCCAACAATATGCCACCACAGGAGACTGGTCTGACATACAACTCCTGGTTTGGTCGTCCCCATTTGGAGATGACATGGTGGCACGCCGTTGACTTCGCCCTATGGAATCAGCCGAAAGTTGTGGAACAGATGCTCACTTGGTACAACAAAACGGCTGCTCCCGTAGCCAAGAATATCGCCAAGCGTCAAGGTTTTAAGGGCCTGCGCTGGATGAAGATGACCGACCCATGGGCTGGTGAAGCACCGTCCAATACGGGGTCGTTCCTCATCTGGCAACAGCCTCACTATATCTATCTGGCTGAGGAGATGTATCGTGCGATGCCTACCTCAGAGACCTTGAAGAAGTACGCTGACAATGTGGAGGCAACTGCCGAGTTCATGGCCGACTTCGTCAGCTACGATAAAAAGACTGACAAATACTTCTTGCAAGGTGCCACCGCCATGCAAGAGTCGATGTCGAAGGACTTCTCATACAACCATCCCTTCGAATTAGCATACTGGTGCTATGGGCTTAACGTTGCCAATAACTGGCGTGAACGTATGGGCAAGCCCCGTCATGAAGAATGGGACAAGATTGCACAAAACATGGCTCCCCTACCTTTGACGAAGGACGGCGTCATCACCGCTGGTATGCCCAAGGGAAAGACGACAGGGCTGAAGAGTTTCGACCCGTTCGATGCCGTTGCCGCAGGTGCTGCGCCCGTACTGGCTACTGAGACCTTCACTGACAAATGCCGCAACGACCATCCGGCCTGTCTGGGTGCCTTCGGTCTGCTGCCTTCTTGTTCAGTAAACAGCGACAGTGTCGCAGCACACAAGACAATGGACTGGGTTATGAAAAACTGGAACTTCCAGACTACTTGGGGCTGGGACTATGGCATGATGGCAATGGCTGCTGCCCGTATCGGTGACCCACAGACGGCTCTTGACGCCCTACTCATCGACACACAGAAGAATACTTATCTGAAGAATGGACATAACTTCCAAACCTCAGATCGCCTGCGCCTATACTTGCCTGGCAATGGTGCCCTTCTTACTGCTGTCGCCATGATGTGTGCCGGATGGGACGGTTGTCCACAGGTGCTTAATCCCGGTTTCCCACAAGACGGCACATGGAATGTCCGCTGGGAGGGACTGCGTCGTATGCAATAATACTCAGTGTTTCGTGAAGAGCGTGGCACCTGCCCCTTTCTTCACCATTTCGGGTACGTCACAGTACGGAACAACGCTATAGTCGTATGGTACGGTAACGGTAGCTCCTTCGGAAGCGGGCAGGTTTTCGGCCTCGGCAATATAATTATCTGCTGTCCAAGTTACTGCTACGGCACCACTTTGGCTATAATAATGCTTCACCCCCCTTTCTACGTAGTTACCCTCTATCAGAAACTCTGAGTTAACACGTGGGTTGATACAGTTATTGGCCGTGGTACTGGTGAAGTAGTTGTTCAGCATGTGAATCTTGCCCACACGGGCCATAGGCATGCGTTGCTTACAACCCGTTCCCCACCAGTTGAAGGCAAAGGTAGTATTCAGATAGCCCGTCACCTCCCTGTCGCTATAGCCTACAAGATTGGTATTCTGGTGCATGTATGAATGCTCTGTATAGCTGAACGTACACCAGCTGACGGTAATGAAGTCGGACATGCCCGTGATATCGAAATTACCGTCCATGCCATCCATAAAGGCACAATGGTCTATCCAGCAGTTCCTGGTTCTATTGACGCACGATAGGAGGTCGTTACCGCCTACATCAATGGAACCAGGACCTATAAACGTGATATTGCGGATGATGATGTTTTGACAATTTCTCAGACTCAGAATGCCCGAATTGCGATAAGTCTCGTTCTGGTCGCCCGTCATCTCGATAATCATCTTGCGCGTATTATATTCTGCTTCTTCCCTGACCCTATGGCCATTAGGAAGAATGCCACCGCCACCACTGGTACTCATGTTGGGCACACCGGCAGCGTCCAGCATAGCCCTGATTTCATCAGTTACAAACCATTGGGTACGGATACGGGCGTTGTTAATGCCTAACAGCGTTTTGTCTGATGCGGATACGCCAACATTGCTCGACACGATGAAGTCACCATTAGAACCGTCAAGGATGACGACATCATTCTGTCTGACAGCATCCTCAATCGTTTGTCGCATATCCTCTCCGTCCGATTTCAAGACAATCGCCTTACCCGTAAAACTGTCGGGCACAGGATAGGTATAGCAGCCGCCACCAGTAACATCATAGGTAGAAGCTGCATCTGTACGTGAAGCACGGGTACAGAAGCCAAAGGGTTGATTGATATCGTAGTCTGCAGCCGACATGACCATTGACAGAGTAGAAAGCAAGAAAACAGCAATTAGTCTCATAGTTCGTTTTGATTTATTGGGGCAAATATACATAGTATTTTCAAATAGACAAAAGATTTATGTAGAAAAATCATCGCGTAAACGTTTAAGTAACGATATTATTAAAATATGTGCACATAATCGAAAACCTTTTCGTAATTTTGTACCCAGAAACTACGAAACAACGAAAATATGAAAAAACAACTACTTACACTTATAGCTGCCATGATGGCTATCATGGCTATTGCTCAAGAACAGGTTCCCGCTTTCCCCGGTGCCGAAGGTCACGGACGCTACGTAACAGGTGGTCGCGGCGGTCAGGTCATCCATGTCACCAACCTCAACGACAGCGGCTCGGGCTCGCTTCGCAATGCTGTCAGCGGTTCATCGAAGAAGATTATCGTCTTCGACGTGGCTGGCGTCATCGCACTCAAAAACAATCTCAATATTGGTGCTAACACCACCATTCTCGGACAGACTGCTCCTGCCCCAGGCATCACGTTGCGCTATTATACCGTTAATCCTAACGGCAACAACATCATCATCCGCTATCTGCGCTTCCGCCGAGGTCAGGAGAAGGATGTCAACGACGGTGCCGATGCTTCTACGGCCCGTCACTTCACAGGCATCATAATTGACCACTGCTCACTATCTTGGAGTATTGACGAAGTGGCATCTTTCTACGACAACAATAACTTTACCATGCAGTGGTGTACCATTGGAGAGAGCCTCAACAATGCCGGACACGGCAAAGGTGCCCACGGCTATGGTGGCATCTGGGGCGGCAAACTGGCTTCGTTCCATCACAACCTCATCTGCCATGTCAACAACCGTTCGCCTCGTTTCAACGGTGCCCGCTACGACTGGACTGGCTATACCAGCAACAAGCTGTACAATGAATACAAGTGGGAGAATGCCGTACAGGCTGAGAACGTTGACTTCCGCAACTGCGTTGTCTACAACTGTGGCAACGGCTGCTACGGCGGTCCTGGTGGTGGCAAGATCAACATGGTAAACAACTATTTTAAGACAGGTCCCACTGCTACAACAAGTCGTCTGACCACCGTCACTGTTGGCGCCTCAGGCAATTCAGAAGGCTCCCCCCAGTACTGGACGATGACTAGCCGCTACTATCTCAGCGGTAACCAGATTAACAGCACCAAGAATGCTGGTTGGAACTATATGAGTTACGACGACGGCACCTACCTCATCAATGGTAAACGCTACAGCCCGGACCCCAACCACTACAACGGTGCTAACGAGACTTACGAGAAAAACAGTGCCGGCACCGACTGCATCTGCATGCAACTCGACGAGCCTACATACACTGGCGAGATCACAACACATACTGCCGAACAAGCTTACGAGAAAGTGCTCACCTATGCTGGTGCATCACTTATTCAGGACGATGTAGACGCCCGCTACTTCACCGAGGCCCGCAACGGCACGGCTACCTATTCTGGTAGCGTCACCCAGCAGAAAGGGCGCATCGACTTAGTGTCTGATGTTAACGGCTATACGGAGACCAACTTTGGCACGGGCAGCCGTGACGCATCGTTCGACACCGATAAGGACGGCATTCCCGATGCCTGGGAGACGGCCAACGGTCTAAATCCGAATGACGCCACCGATGCCGTGACCTACACCCTCGACCCGGCCAAGTACTATATGAACATCGAAGTGTATGCCAACTCGTTAGTACAGGACATCATGGTGGCAGGAAATGCCGATACTGACGATGCCGCCAAGGAGTACTATCCTGCCTACAAGAAAGAGGACGGTACCCAGGTAGAGGCCATCAACACCCTCGGACTGGACCTGAATCCTAGCGATAACCCCACAGGTGAGACCAAAACATACACTGTCAAGTTCAACGGTGACGACGTCCAGTCTCAGAATGGTTTCTTCTCCTTTGGCGACAGCAATAACAAGCACAGCTTCAACGGCAAGTTCACGGGCACTTACGACGGCATGGAGTACACACAGGGGCTGAAGATGGAAAGCTCTACCCTCATCCAGTTTACGACCACCGGTACTTCCACCGTCATCATCGTGCAATCCACATGGAGCGCCAACACCCTCAAGTTTGACGGCACTGAGTTAGATGTCACCACCGCAGCCACTCCCGACGGCAGCGAGGGTGTTCGCGTCTACACCATCACTGGTGTCGGAGCCGGTACACACTCCATTACCCGCGGCAACGGTGAAAGCGGTATCTTCTATGTAGAGGTGCGTGAGACCAGCACCACTGGTATCTGTGCCGTCAAGACCAAGGCCGACGGAACCGACTATCCTGTCTATAACCTCCGCGGACAGCGTGTCAGCAGCAGCTACAAAGGCATCGTCATCAAGAACGGCAAAAAGTATATCACGATTCACAAATAAACATAGAAAAATATGAAAAAACTGTTTCTCACACTACTGAGCGCCGTAGTCCTCATGCCGGTTATGGCCAACAACAATGTGGCACCGTGGGGCTGGGCAACCTGCTCCGACGAGTCAGGTACAGCATTCACCCTCAGCGGCGGATGCTTTACGGACGCCAAGACCACTACCCTGACTGCCTTAGGCGGTGGACAGACCGATGACAACCAGATTAAGCTGGCCATCTCGCAGAACGACATCATCATCTTCGACGGTTCCAATGGCGACTTCATCCTCAATGAATACATCAAGGTTTCAGCAAAGAACAAGACCCTCATTGGCATCAACAATGCCCGCCTGTGCACCAAGTTCTTTCTGACCGCTGACGACATTACATACTTGAAGCAGCAGAATCTGGACGGCCTGAGCAGCACCGATCAATATACCGGAACGCTCCCCGACGGAACAGAGATCACCTGCGACAAGCGTGCCTTCTTCACCAAGAAGGCCATGATGGAGCTGCAGTACCAGAAGACGGGTGTCTATTCTCTGCCCAACAAAGCCGGCATCTTCAGCATCGGTGAAGAATGCGACAACATCATCATCCGCAACCTCTCGCTCATTGGCCCGGGCTCTGTTGACATCGACGGTGTAGACCTCATCACCAATATGGGTACCCACGTATGGGTAGACCACTGCACATTTCAGGATTCTCAGGATGGTGCCCTCGACAGCAAACGCTGCGACTGGGCTACCTACACCTACAACTACTTCTACTACACCTCGCGCAGCTATTCGCATGCTTACACCTGCGGATGCGGATGGGTCACCGACCACGAGATGACACTCCACCTGACTTTTGCTTCTAACCTTTGGGGCGAGGGCTGCATGCGTCGTCTGCCACAATGTGACGACAGTTACATACACCTTGTCAACAACTACCACAACTGCCCAGGCAACAGTGCCGGCATGACCATCAACAGCTATACTCGCGCACTCGTCGAAAACAACTATGCGGCCACAGGCGTTAACAGCCCCCTGACGGGCAGTGGCAGTAATCGCAACGTGACAGCAAGTGGCAACAACTTCTCTGCAACATCAGTAGGCAGCGAGGTGACCGTGCCCTACCAATATACCAAGATAGCCGCAGCCGATGTTCCTGACAACCTAACAGGCACTGAGGGTGCCGGAGCCACCTTGGGCAACGATGCGACATACATTCTGTCTACAATTCCAACAGTAGAACGACAAGAAGGGGAATCTACACTCTACTATTTTATTGACGGCTTGGTGGGAACTAATAGCGACGGTTATTCCATTATGACATTTAATGACGGTGCAACAATGTTGCTGAACAATAAAGAGAAAGCATGGTCTAATGGTACTACTATTAAACTTGGCGACGAGAATTTTACGAGTATCAAACTGTCTAATGGTGCAGAAAACATCTTCACAGCACCTACTGGCAAAAAAGTAAGTGGTATTACCTTCTATTCTTATATCAATATAAAAGAAGAAAAACTCGACTTCACTAAATATCCAGAATATGGTTTCCGTACCTGTCTCTGGCAGAAAGTTGCCAACCTCACTTATTCTGCGACTTCCGATGATGTACAAATCTTGAAATCTCGTGACCCACAGAATCCTGACGTGGCATCATTCAATTTCACTCCAACAAATGTTGTAAGTTTCAAAAATTCAGGTGAACAGTTTTGTTTCTTAATGGAAGTCACCTATAGTGACGAAAGCACTGGTATCTCTGCTATCCAGAAAAAAATGCCTATTGATGGCATTACCTACAACCTGCAAGGTGTCCGTGTAAATAATCCCACCAAGGGAATCTATATCCAAAACGGGAAAAAGGTCGTGATCAAGTAAGTACTTTAGCAAGCATTTCACTGAAAATAAAGGTTCACATTCACGTCTAACACTCTATAAGTGAGAGTGTTAGGCGTGAACCTTGTTTTTGGACGACAAGTGTTTTGAGCGCTAACGACAACTGCTATTTTTTTTATTAAAGACAACTTAGACAACTTAGGACAACATAATATTTAGCCTACGACGCAACCGCGTCTACGAACTCCCGGATATTACATAAAAATGTTCTCCGCAAGCAGAGTGTGGCGTTGCAATGTCCAAAGTTCTCTGCAAGCAGAGTGTGGCGTTGCAATGTCATAGTTGTCCTAAGTTGTCTAAGTTGTCTAAGTTGTCTTTTATATAATATTAATCCAAGTTGTCGTTAAATACAATCCAAGTTGTCGTTATTCTAGCTGTTTTCGTTTTTCTTTACAGCATATCAAAATAAATGTTAAATTTAACCTATTTTCTGAGCTTTTCTTTACATCGCAACACAACTACTGCTAAGCCGTCTTCGTATACAGCCATCCCGTAACTGGCTACAGCTAAGCCGGTTACATATTAGCTATTCTTTTTACCCGTATCAGCCTAGCTCATCTTCCATGTCAAGTATTTTCATTTCGTCCGACGGCCGTCGAAAATATATGCGACAATCGTCGCAGATATCTTCGACGAATGTCGCATATGGCCAGACACCCTAAGCCACCCCTGACAACAACTGTGCTTCCCCAAACAACAACCAAGAAGTTCTATTCTAAACGACAAATACTATTTTTAAAGACAACTAGGACAACTATGACATTGCAACGCCACACTCTGCTTGCAGAGAACTTAGGACAATGAAACGCCACACTCTGCTTGCAGAGAACATTTTTATGTAATATCCGGGAGTCCGTAGACGCAGTTGCGTCGTAGGCTAAATATTATGTTGTCCTAAGTTGTCTAAGTTGTCTTTTATATAATATTAATCCTAGTTGTCTTTAATAAAAAAAAAAGCAGTTGTCGTTAGCGCTCAAAACACTTGTCGCCCAAAAACAAGGTTCACACTTAACGCAGTGGTGTACAGTGGGTTACACGTGAACGTGAACCCTTATTTTCTACAAAAATACAATATAGTAGTTTGCTTAGTGTGTACCAGTTACACTTTCGCAATCGTTTACGTCGGTTTTAACTTAAAAAAGCAGGCACGAGATGGACCTTATTATAATTAATGTGTACCTTTGCAGAGTTATAGCCCCTATTGCTTAGATAAAGAACAAATCAATACAACAATAATTTACTAACATTTAAAGCAAAACATTTATGAAGTTTAAACTTTTACGCTTTTCGCTTCTGAGTGTGCTTGTCATGCTGTGTGGAGGATTGGCTCACGCCACAGACTTCCGTAACATAAAGATTGATCTGACTGCACATTCGGAGCTATTGACCGAAAGCAATGTCCTTATCACCGTTGCTGAAGACGGCACTATCGGCACGACAGACGATGCTGCCAAAGCTGCAGGTACCATCAACGGAAAAGTTCATGGTTCATACGGCTCATCAAACTTTACTGCCAGCATTCCTGTTCAGGGTTGCGTTAAAATTACCTATGCTACTCACGACTACGGCAACGACATCGTGGTTACCAATGCCGAAGGTTCCGAGGTTGCTAAGTTAAACACGATGGGTGCAAAGTGGATGAGCGACCACAACAACGTCGTAGTTGCCTACTATCGCACCAACGAGCCCACCACACTAAATTTCAGCAATGCTAACTATAACCCCTACTTCGCTGTAGAGGCTATTGACCCAGCAGACCTGCCCGCAGAGGTTACCACTTACATTATTACATTCGCTGTTGGTGAAGGAGAAGGCAATGCTCCCGCCGCCCTAGAAATTAATGCTGGAGACAAGTTCAATGCTCCAAAGAACTACACTCTCTATAAGGAAGGCGCTACGCTGACTGGCTGGAGCGACGGCACTAAGACATATGCTGTGGGCGAGGAGATTACTCCTGAGGCAGATATGACACTGACTGCTCAATACACCGCCAACGAGGTTACACTAGCTGACCGCACCGAGGCTGTAACCATTACATATGCTTTGGATGGTTATAACAATAATCCTAAGTACAACTTCCAGAGTGGTGCTGGCATCATCGTCACTCAAGCTACAGTCAACGGCAAGACCATTGACGTGAAGATTGATACCAACGGCAAATTTGCCCATAACGGCAGCGGCTGGCATCAGGTAAACAATGGAAGCACTGTAACCGTTCCTTCGTGCAAGGGTGCAACATTTGCTGTCAAGACATACCAAGATACAAATGCCCTAAAGTTTGGCGAGACGGCTGCAGAAGCTGGTGCAGAAGCCACCTATGAAGCTACTGCCGACGATGCCACACTCGTTATCACCCAGACGGCCAATGGCTATTGGAGTAAGCTAGTAATTACACTGCCGGTGATTGAAAAACAAGAAGAACCAATCTCTGGTACCTATTTCTCAGCAACCGTGATTGCGACTACAGAGCAATCACTTGCTCCTGGTACGACCGAAATATCCAGCGAAATTGCCACAATAGAAGGAGGCAAGGTTTATGCTATAAATGAACAAAGCGGAGAAAAGATATTGATTAACAAACAAGGCGGTGTATTCTACTTTTGCATGACCAACAACAACACCTACTTTAAGATTGAGTTCGACAATGCCATTGCTGTAGGTGACGTGATTACTGCAGATGCAAATGGCGGTGTCAAGGACAGCGCTTCAAAGGGTATTTGGGTGTCAACAAATAGCGCTCGTCCATCTGCAGCACCTGACTGTGCGGGTGTTAGCGCTACTGATGGAATCATCACCAATCTATTGAACTACACGGTTACTGCTGGTAGCGAATATGTGGGAGCAAAAAACCTCTATGTCTATCGCGCAGCAGGTGCTACTGAATATTTCAACAATTTCAAAATTACACGCAGCAGTAGTCAGCAAGAAGATCCTGAAGAACCCGTCGAAAGCGGATACACCAATACATGGCAGTTTGGTAAGAGCAATGGTGCTCCTGAGTTTGCACTACAGAAGAGTCCAGAGTATTCTTACAAAGTTAACGACCACGAGCTCATAATAAACACTGATGCAGGCAAGCTGAACAATGCCAGCCGTAACGACGAATGGAGTCAGTGCAACAACGGAACCATCATTAAGGTTCCTGTGTACGCTGGCGCAAAACTGTCGTGGGGAAGATATCAGAAAGGTGCTGAGGCAGGCTTTATCGTCAACGATGTACTGTTTAACGAATATTACATCGCTACAGAAGATGGTACTGCTGAGCTGAAAGCCCAGGGCATCAGTTACCTCAGCTACATTAAGATTGAACCCGTCAAGCTATACGACATCAACGGTACTGTAACAGGCGGCACCATCAATGGTTCATCCGTCATTCTGACTGCTGCTGGCAACGCGCAGCCCTACAGTGCGACCATCGCTGAAGGAGCATTCGCAATGAAGGTTCCTGCAGACACCTATACACCAAGTCTGAGCAACGATGTAGCATATATCGTCAAGAGTCCTGAAACCATTAAGGTAAGTGCAGACGGCAGCGTTGGCGAGGTTACCATCGAGGCTGCTAAGCCTCAACTGGTGAAGGGTCAGATAACCAATGCCCCTGCAGAGGCCTTTATCCTTACATTTACTGGTGCTACTCAAAAGAAGATTGTAGAGTGTGCAGCCAACGCTACATCTTACGAGGCCACGCTGGAGCCCGACACATACACCATCAGTTCAAGCGTAGGTACGCTGTCTACGCTCTCTAAGGAGAACTTCAAGGTACTGAAGGACGCTGTAACTTTCAACATCTACTATCCAGAGGCTAACGTCCCCGCTGCGACACAACAGGACATCACGGTCGACAACACGGCAATCGTTGCCGCCAATGTTTACAACAAGGTAGGCGATGCTATTGCCGCTGCTAAAGCCGGTAACATCGCCAAGCCCATCATCACCCTGACAAGCGGACAGACCTATCAAGAGCAGGTTATTGTAAACATCCCTGACGTAACGCTGAAGACCAGTGGCGAGGAGAAAGCGACCATTACCTTCTATTATGGTATCGGTTACACATATTATAGTCTTGATGAGACTGGTCAGTACAACAAGGACCGCGCCATGACGCGCAACTCGATCCTGATGAGGGATCCAAATCGCTGGGGCGCCACGGTTCTGGTAACCAAGGAAGGCAATAACTTCAAGGCAGAAAACATCATCTTCGAAAACAGCTTTAACCAGCGCTATACTGACGCTGAGGTCATCGACGGTGTCCGTCCTAATGGATGCCAAAGCATTACCTACGACCGCACGAAGGCTGACGACGCATCAGGCTACAAAAAGGCTGACGCAAAAGATGGCGTAACGGAACGTGCCGCTGCCCTCGCCTTCGAGAACAATCCTAAGGGCTGTCAGCTGTACAACTGTAAACTGGTAGGTTCACAGGACACCTACTACACCAGCGGTACCATCTACCATAAGAACTGTGACATTGTAGGCAACACCGACTATATTTTCGGTGGCGGCAAGGTCGTCTTCGACAACTGTAACCTCATCATCGGTGGCTATAGTGATAAAGAGACCAGCGCATACATCACAGCACAAAATGGTGCTACGGGCGATGCCTATATCTTCCGCGACTGCACAGTCAAGAAAGGCGAACGCCAGTACACGCTAGCCAACCTCGGCCGTGACTGGGGTGGCAAGAATGCAACGGTATACTACCTCAATCTAAAGAATGAACTTGGCAACAAGATGCAGTTCAAGTGGACTAGCATGAGCAAGGATGGAGGAATCTCTGACGGTACTGCCGACCTGCATATCTATGACTTCTCACCTGTCAAGAACGCCAACTATAGTACGACAGGTTCTGCTGGTGCCAACATCAATGGTTTACTCTCTGACGAAAAAGCTCTCAATCTCTATGCTGATGTTGTCACGTTCCTTGGTTTCACGCCAGAGCGCATCTATGAAGACCGTCTGGAACTAGACGAAAGTAGCGACTACAACACTTGTCGTCTGGCTGCCAGCGACAACGTGAATCGTAACGTAACGCTGCAGAAGTCGCTAAAGGCTGGTCAATGGAATAGTATAGTGCTACCTTTCAACCTGACACCTGCTCAGACAAAAGCCATCTTTGGTGAAGGAACCAAGGCTGCCACGCCTAGTGCCACCAGTACAACCGATGCTAATCTGAACTTCACGACAATTGAAGAAGGCGAGATTGCAGCCGGTACAGCAATCATTATCAATCCCGCTAAAGACATCACCACTATCGAGGTCGATAATGTTATCATTGCCAGCAGCCCGACAGATTTTGCCAAGGCAGAAAACTGGACTATCTACAATCTGTATTCATGGGTGAGCGACAAGGCAGGCTGCTACGTTCTCAAGAACGACAAACTGACGAAGTTAGCTAGCAACGATGAGAACATCTTGGCTTTCAGCTCATACATTGTTAACGACAATGCTACTGAGGCTCCAACGTTCTCTATCGACGGCACTACCACCGGCATCGAAGAGATTACTCCTGCTTCGACCACTGCCGATGGCAAGGTTTACAACCTCGCAGGCCAGCGTGTCAACAAGGCTACGAAGGGTCTGTATATCATCAATGGTAAAAAAGTATTGGTTAAGTAATTAACTACACCTTATCAATATTGAGGGCGGAGACGAACAGTTTCCGCCCTCTTTTTTCGCAAAAATCGTAAACGTTTACGAAAAAAAACATCTCTTATTATTTTGCCATGTTAAGTATTATTAGTACATTTGCACAGAAAATAATTATTTTTTTTACTATTTAAATTTTAAACTACTAATTTTATGTCTGTTAAAATGAAGACTATCTTTCGAACAGCACTAATTATGTGCTTGCTCTTAGTCGTGGGTAATCTGTCCGCACAGACCACAGCTAAGGGAACGGTTACAGACCAGACTGGCGAACCAGTTATTGGCGCAACCGTAGTAGAGAAGGGGAATCCCAAGAATGCAGCAGTGACCGACTTTGACGGTAACTTTACACTGAAGCTGCAAAACGGCAAGACGATTGTGATATCATACATTGGTATGGTAACACAGGAAGTCACGGCGGGACCCAACTTGCAAATCAAGTTACAGGACGACAATGCATCCCTCGAGGAAGTCGTCGTTGTAGGTTACACCAGCAAAGCTCGTAAGGACCTGACTGGTTCAGTAGGTTCTATCAGTGGCGCCAAGCTGGCCGTAGTACCTGTCGCTTCTGCTGCTGAAGCCCTTACGGGTAAAATTGCCGGTGTGCAAGTAACGAGTGTTGACGGTCAGCCAGGTGCCGACATCAACATCCGCGTACGTGGTGCAACGTCAGTGACCCAGTCCAATGAGCCGCTCTATATCGTCGATGGCTTCCAGCAGGCGAACATCAACGATATTCCTCCCTCGGATATTGCATCTATCGATGTATTGAAGGACGCCTCCCTGACCGCTATTTACGGTGCAAAGGGTGGTAACGGCGTTGTTATCGTAACTACTAAAAGTGCCAAGGAAGGTAAGGTAAAGGTGAGCTTCAATGGCCGTTTGACATGGTCGCACATCACCAAGCAGCTCGACCTGATGAACACCGGTGATTTCGTTAATTATCAATACGATCGCGCAGCAGCCAATGGTACCCGTTCTTCATGGGCTAAGTCTTTCCGTGGTAACTTCGGTAACCCTCTTGACAACGACAAGTACTACGCTCAGCCCACCAACAACTGGCAGGACGAGGTCATGGGTAATACGCCACTCTCTTATCAGGCTAACGTCAACATCGGCGGTGGTAATGAGACCACGAAGTTCAATCTCTCTATCAACCAGTCTGAGGACAAGGGTATAATCCTCGGTTCAGGTGTACGCCGTACCATACTCAACCTGAAGTTGAACACGAAGCTACACAAGAACCTCGAATTCAACTACAACCCGAAGATGACATACCGTCGTGACGAGGGTGCCGGTGGTGACAACGTAGGTACAGGCGGTATTATCGACGTGCTGCGCTACCGTCCTACAGCAGGTCTCCGCTCATGGGGTTCTTACCATGAGGCAGAGGATGCCGATGAGGCAGCTAATTTCACACTGACAAACCCTGTCAACGATATCGCAACAAACACTCAGTTGAAACACTCTTACACCGTCAGCAACCAGTTCTCGCTGAAGTGGACTCCTATCAAGGGACTCGTGCTCCGCACTGAGGGAAACTATAATATCAGTTTCCGCGACAACAATCGTTTCTACGGCTATTTGACAACAGTAGGTCAAAAGTCTTACAACAAGGGACAGCCTGTAGCTACCATTACAAAGCGTACTGCCCAGTCTTACACCTGGACGAACACCGCTTCATACGACATGAGCATCAAGGATGATCATAACCTTTCTTTCCTCCTCGGTCAAGAAATATACAACTCTTGGTACGAGGAGTCTGCACAGACTAACAATCTTTTCTCTCGTGAAATTTCTGCTGATCAGGCATTTAACAATATGTCTCTCGGCACTCCATACGAGTCCACCTCTATACTCTCCACTTCAAACCGTACCGCATCTTTCTTTGGACAGGCATCCTATAACTACAAACATAAGTATCTATTGTCTGCTACATTGCGTGCTGACGGTTCCACAAAGTTTGCTCCAGGCAATCAGTGGGGTTGGTTCCCATCTATCTCTGGTGCGTGGGTTATCTCTCAGGAAAAGTTCCTGAAGGACGTCAAGTGGATTGACCAATTAAAGATTCGTGCAGCCTTCGGTCTTGCCGGTAACAACAATATTAGCGATGACCTGTGGCGCTATCTCTACGTCACCAACCGTACCGGCGGTCCAGCATGGGGCGAGAGCCAGCAGAACTACTATTCCACTCCAAGCACATTCCCTAACGAAGGTATTAAGTGGGAGACCACCATTACACGAAACTTAGCAGCAGATATCTCGCTGTTCGGAGGTCGTCTGAGCATTACTCCAGAGTTCTACTGGAACACAACACGTGACCTTCTCTACAACTCAATCATCTCCTCTACCTCTGGCTACACTAAGCAGATGCAGAACATCGGTAAGGTTGAGAACAAGGGTATAGAACTCACTATCAACGGTGACATTATCCGTGGTAAAGACTACGTACTCTCTGCAAACCTCACACTTGGTCACAACAAGATGACTATCAAGCAGCTCAATTCTACTGACGACAAGCTCTACGAGAATAGCGGACGCTGGTCTTCCGCACAGGGCAATGACTACAAACTTGAAGTTGGTGGCGAGCTCGGACTGCTCTACGGCTATGTATATGATGGTCTCTACTCTCTTGACGAGTTCACCTTCAACTCTTCCAACGCTGCAGAGCCAAAAGAAGGCACTGTTATTATGAGCACCGACGTATTCGGCTCTTCAAACTCCGGCGAACCCACACTGCCTGGTAAGATGAAGATGAAGGACCTCAACGGTGACGGCATCATCGACGAGAATGATAAGACTGTCATTGGTAACACTAACCCGACACTGCAGGGTGGTTTCGGTCTCTCCGGCCAGTGGAAGAACTTCGACTTCACAGCAAACTTCACCTACATGATCGGCTTCGACGTGTACAACGCTACAGCATACGCTCTGTCCAGCTCAACAACCTCACAGTACAACTTCTACAATGTACTCTCGAAGTTCACAGACCGTTGGCGTTACACCGATCCAACAACAGGTGAGTGTATGTACAAGAATACTTACACTGATAACGCTTTGGCAAAGTATATGGAACTTAATGCTAACGTATCTAACTGGAACCCTGCTGACGTAACGAACAATCAGCTTATATCCTACTTCGTTGAAAATGGTTCCTTCTTACGTTGCACCGACCTTACCATCGGTTACACACTGCCTCAGAAGATTGCCAAGAAGCTCTACCTCAGCAAGTTACGTGTTTATGCTTCTGCCGGCAACCTCTTCACCATCACCAGTTACTCCGGCTATGACCCAGAGGTTGACGTTCAGTCAGGTTTAACTCCTTCTATGGACTACAACCGCTACCCACGTGCACGCACCTTCTCTTTCGGTGTCAATGTAGACTTCTAATACATACAATGTACATTCACATTATTTATAATTAATAGATATATCATGAATATAAGAAATATATTAATCAGTGGACTTGGCGTTATGGCTTTGACCGCCTGCAACGATTTCCTCGAAGTAGATGCGCCTTCAAAGCAGACCGTCGATGCCGTCTTCAGTTCCTCGCAGGAAGTCAATGCGGCTCTGAACGGTGTCTATGCCAAGGTTATGGTAAACGATGCCTTCGGCAATAGCCTCTACAACACTGTCATGTTGAACAGCGATGTGGACTTCACTGCCAACTCAAACGAGAACGCACAGTCCAACACGCCGCGCCGCTTTGATGTCACGTCCAGTGGCTCTGCAGTAAATAAGCTTTGGACGGCACTCTACGACGGAGTAGAAGCTGCCAACGAGTTTATCTATAATCTGGAGAATAGCCCAATCTATTCAAAGGTGGCCAACACCTCAACAGTAGTTGACGAATTCGGTAACGAAACGCAAGTGTCAACTCCTGTCGTCAACAATTACACACAGATGATTGGTGAGGCAAAGATGATACGAGCCATGTTCTACCATGAGCTCCTCTCATACTGGGGTGACGTACCATTCACCTTCAAACCTACCAGTGTGACAGGAGAATTTGCTCCTGCTATCATTGACCGTCAGGTTATCAGCGACGCGCTCATTGCTGACCTTCGCGAAATTGCTGAGTACATGTACTCCGACAAGAACATCTCTGACGCTCCGGAACGCATCTCCAAAGAGGCTGTTTATGCGATGATAGCACGTCTCGCACTGCAGGCAGGTGGTTACTCACTTAACCACGATGCCGGTGACACAAATGGCTATTACATGAAGCGTCCTGCGAACTATAAGGACTACTATCAGATTGCACTTGACTACACCGACAAAGTCATTAATGATGGCGGTCACAGTCTCACAAAGTCTTTCGCCTCTGTCTTCACTGACGAGTGCTCCTACAACACATCCACTGGCGATGATGTCATCTGGGAAATCCCTTACGGCAAGGATGACACTGGCAACTGGGGTTACTATCAGGGTCCGACATGTTCTTCCAGCGGTGGTCAGACATCATACAGCTCATGGGGTGAGACAAGCGGCTCCGTACGCACCACAGCATTCTATATGTACGATTTTGAGAATGGTGATGCCCGACGCGACTACACCTGCGGACTGTGGTACTACTCCGCAACAGGTCTGCCGACACTGCGCTACGACTACGCTATGCACAACAACAAGTGGTCCAAACTCTGGTCTTCTACACAACAGGGTAAGGAATCTACTGGTTCCACAGGCATCAATTTCGCATACATACGCTATGCAGACGTACTGCTGATGAATGCAGAGGCTGCCAACGAACTGGACAAGCCTGATCAGGCCAAGAATGATCTTCGTATCGTGCGTGAGCGTGCCTTCAGAAACAGTAACCCGGCTACCATTAACAAGTATGATGCAGTCACTGATAAAGAAGAGCTCCTCAATGCAATCCTCGATGAGCGTAAGTTCGAGTTCGCCGGCGAAAACATGCGCTGGAAGGACCTCGTGCGTAATAACAAGTATTCTGAGACCATCTACTGGACATTCCTGAAGTACTACTCAGTAGGTGCAGAAGGTGCAGGATGGAGCGACTACTATGAGGAAATCAGCGAGGCTACAGGCAAGGACTATTCTACTATTCTCCCAAGCAACATCTACGCTTTCTACGTTAAGAATCCTGGTGACGGTTCACTCTTTGTCAATAATACCCTCCCAGTATTTTATATAGTAGATCCTTACGGAAAGGCTGATGATCCTACAGCAACCACCGTAGATAAGTATATCACCAACAATGCACTGCCATACACTGCTCTGACTGCAAAGGATATCACAGGCAGCGACACTGATCAGGCAAAGATTGGTTGGACAACAGCGAAGGTATTCTCTGCCTCATGGGGCAGTGACAGCGGTATCAAAGCACAGTGTCTCTATTCCTTCTACGGATACATACGCGGTGGCATCCGCGACGGCGAGATAGACCTCGTGTACGGTGCTAACGACGTAAGAACAATTGAACCTTACAGCCTGGACGTCAAGCAGTTGCCCGCAGTACGCTACCTTCTGCCACTGCCTAACGAGGCACTCCAGCGCGGTGGATACACACAAAACTATGGTTATTAATTAAGTACTCTGCGTAATCCATTAAAGCAAATAAATATATGAAAAAGATTATTATATATTCGCTGATGTTGCTTACATCCGTAGCATACTACTCTTGTAGCGACAAAGACGAAAATCTCAGCGCCGATATAAGCCGTGAGTTCATGCCTATGTTCCGCTGCGATAACAATACCGGCAAGGGAAGTACAGATCCCTATAATTGCCATACAATATCACCTAACTCCGTATACCTCTGTTGGTATACCGTTGACAATTGTGTAGGATATGAGATACAGTGGGGCATTCTTGCAGGTAGCCAGGGGGATGTCGCATGGCAGCGCGTTAAGGATGCTGGAACGATTGGCGACACCATCATCACCAATCCACAGCAGTATACACTCACCCTTAAGCATCTGCAGTATGGCTCTACCTACAGTTTCGCCATACGTGCCCTGCACTCTTTCTCAAAGGATGCGAACGGCGAGTACAACGACCCGCTTAATTCTAAGTGGTACGGCTACGGTGACGGACGTCAGTGGGCAGACTACATGAACCTCGATACAGAAGACCGTTACGCTACACCGACCATCATCGGTGCACAGTTCCTTGAGGACAAGGAAGACCCCAACTACAAGACATCCTTCAGGGTGTACCTCGACCGCTCTACAGACTCTTACTCAGCAGAAGAGTTGGAGACATACACCTCGTACACTCTCGAGAAACCTAACGGACAGTCTATGAAATTCTTCCAGACTGAGGAGGTCAATGGAGAGAAGGTATTCAAGATCGACTACCTTGAAGTTAAAGCCAACCCATCGTCTCCCACCGCCAATGTGCCAGAGGAGTTCCGCCACTACGAACTCAAACAGGAAGACTGGGATCGTGGCTACGTCTATGTCTATGGCCTTGACGAGAACTCCGTATATAACGTCAACGTATATGACGAGGATATACCATATGCTGCAGATGCATGCTACAACGGTATCGTAAAACGAACCAAGGGTGATCCCGGTGCGCCAATTCTCATACCACACGTACCACAGGCTACAGACACTTTGAGTGTCAGCAATGTTGATTACATCATAGACATCTCTTCATACGATGCTTGCAAGCTCAACGCATGGTTTACTAACCACATGACAAGCAACACTATTGCTGAGAATCAGGTTTACTACCTCGAAGGTGGCAAGAACTACTTCATTGATTCGTCTATCGAGCTCTATAAGGGCTTCACACTCGCAACCAACCCTGAAGACCTCACTGCAGGAAAGGGCAAGGCAAAGATCTTCATGAGCGGAATGGGACGATACAACAACGACTACGACGTATTCTCATGCAACTTCGCATTTGGACGTGCCGCACAGGCAGGAGAGAGTGCTTCAGTACCTCTTGAGATAGATACCATCAAGTTCCAGAACATTGACTTCAGTGTACCTCTGGCATACAATAAAGGTGACAACAACCTTGATGCTGACAAAAAAGTTACAGCCAACTACTGGTTCAATGATATCAACTCTAACGCCATGGGCTATATACTGAATTATTTCGAAGTCAGCGGATGTTCCTTCCAGGGCTTCCAGCGTGGATGGATGCGTACAAAGACAACTCACTCCAAGATCTTCAAGCACTTCTATATCTATGGTAATGAGTACTATAACATGGGATTCTACGACAACAGTGGCGGTGGCTATGGCTACATGTCATTCAAGGGCGGTAACGAGAAAGGTGCTAACCCATACGTTAATTGCGAGCTTATCAACAACACCTTCTATGACTCACCATGTATGTATCTCATTGGTAATGACTCCGAATCTCTCGCTTCTTGGACTGCAGACCAGGCATACAATATCACCATCAAGAATAACACATTCGTCAACTTCAACTCTTTGAACAACAACGGATGTCTGTTCAACCCGAAGGGTGGTAAGGGTGCACCACGTGGTTCTAAGTTCACCATACAGAACAATCTCTTTATCAATGCTTATGATGAAAGTGACGAAGGACGTGTAGCTAAACATGTCTGTGCCGGATGGAGAGTTTCTGAGATGAAGGGTGTTACCGACCTCAAGTTCGAGTTTAACATAAGCAACAACTGGTCAACGTCAGAGCATATCGACGCTTCAACTAAGGAGGTCTTTACCATTTATCAATTCAGCAAGACAAGTACAGACGGTATTGCTTACTGGGTTGGTGAAGGCGCACTCCTCAATGGCGGTGAGGACAAGACTTCCGACAACCTGAAGGTACACTATGAGGAAGGAATCACCACACAGGTACTGATGAAGAATGCTATTCCTTCGCATAAATACACCAATATAAACAGTGCAGGACCAGAGACATTCCGCACAGACAACCTCGACGGACTTTATTACAATGACACCGAGGCAGTAAGGAACTCACAGATTTACAAGTTAGGCATTGGTGCTAGCAAGTGGCGTGAGGGTATTCGTTGATTAAAGCAACCACACTATTAAATAATCCGAGGGCGGACGCTGGATACAGCTATCCGCCCTCGATTATCTCAACACAAGATGAAAAGACTGATTTTATCCACACTCTTCCTATACATTGCAATAGCAGCTATAGCTCAGGAGTCACACTATCATAAAGGCCTACGTTCACAGTCTGAGAACGACAAATATGGTGGCGTTGCTGCAGAACCGAATTTTAACGGTGGCGGCTACTATTGGTCAAGAGTACGCAATGTGGACGATGTCGCTATAGCTCGCGAGACGCCTGAAGACTCCATCATACGTCGTAAAGAGTTTATACGATTATGCCAATTGGCTTACGATGCCTTCGAAGCAGGTGACTCAATTATGACGATAACCTATGCAGACAGTGCTTTGCAAAAGCGCTATCATACTGCAGACCTCTATTACTTCATGGCGGTATCTTTAGAGAAATTAGGCAACTATAAAGATGCTGATTGGGCTTATCGTAAGGCTTTAGGCGCAGGATATCCTGCCGCCTTGAACATCTACAACGACTTCAAGGCTCGACAGAAAGCACGCAAAGCGAAACGAAAAGATCGCAAACCTTTACGTTGACAATTGATAAAAAACAAACTCAAAATTTGGCGTTGTCGCAGTTTATCTGTATCTTTGCACGTGAAAACAAAACAACTCAATATTTATTAACTAAAACATTTCGTTTATGAAGAAAATCTTTACTCTTATTACAATGGCTCTCATAGCCGTTAACGCTAGTGCACAAACGACCATCTTTAATGCTGCGGCAGCTGATTGGGCTAGTGCTACTTTGACTTCAGGAACAACGACGGTAGGAGATGTTACGTGGTATGGTGGTGGAAATGCTTCTATTGCTTCTGGAAGCAAAACGTTTGCAGATGAAGTTCAATGGACAGCGAGAATAAAATTTGGAGGTAAAAGTACTTTTAAATCAGGAAGTACGCTCGCTCGTGTTTTTACTTTCACACCAACAAAGTCAGGTAAAGTGAAAGTTTATTGTGTAGGTGGCGGTGATGGAGAACGTACAACGTACATATCACAGAGTATTACATCAACAGATAGAGATACAGAAACTGCTATTGGATCTTTTAAATCAACAAATCAAGCTATTGGCATTGCAGAAGCAACTGTTGAGGCAGGAGCAATGGTATATGTATGGGCTGATAATAATGTAGGTATATACGGAATCACTTTTGAGGAAGTTGCAACGGAGGCAATAGACGCCACATTCTCATTGACAAAGACAAGTATCAACACCCTTCAGTCATCACAGATTATTGTAAACTCCAAGACAGGTCTTGATGGACTGACCATGAAAGGACTGACTTACGACAATACTGTAATCAATATTGATGAAAATGGTAAGATTACTCCTATTGCAGCGGGAACATCTGCTATCACCTTTACGACAGATGCTGTCGATGGTAAGTACAAAGCAGGTACGGCAAGTCTGTCTATTACAGTAACAGCAGCAACTCTTGATACACAGGAAGATGTTACAGGCGATGCAACATGGGACTGGTCAAAGTTTGGCGTTTCTAGTATTCAGTTGACAGAAACCACTAATCCAAGTAAGACAGATGAGTTTGTGCTGTCAAATGTAGTAACCTATGGCTACTGTGATGCCATCAGCAGCGACTTTGGTAATGCCAAAGCTTTGAAGGTCATCGTGGAGTATCCGGTACGTGAAAGTAAATATTGCCAAGGTCCATCCATTAAATTCAATACTACTTTAGCTGGCAAATTGTCTGTTACCTATTCTAACACAGGTACCCGTACCGATGAGGCACAGCGTCGCTATCTAAATGTCAATGGAACCAATTATGGTGATGGTACAATGGATACAGAACAAACTACGACAGCAGACATTGCAGTTGCTGCTGGCGAAGTTACTATTTCTGGTCGTATGGGAACCGATACTGAGACAGCCCAATTCCTACGCTACTACAAGATTGTGTTCACCAAGAGTAGTGAAACTGGTATAGATACTATTAAGACTGCTGAGAAGGCAAACGATGGTGTTATCTTCAACCTCGCTGGTCAGAAGGTTGCCAACAACTATAAGGGCTTGGTTATCAAGAACGGCAAAAAGGTTGTGATGAAGTAATCACCACCTCCCACCTATCCTATCGTGGCGATTCCGCAGTGCGGAGTCGCCACGACTTTTTTCTACCCAATATTTGGAAATTACAGAAATAGTTCGTATCTTTGTAGACGCAAAACAAAACGAACCAATGAGAAAACTAATCTTAGCGCTGTATGCCATCATAACTATGACGGCCAGCGCACAAACACTACCCTACCAGAACCCACAGTTGACAGCCGAACAACGTGCTGACGACTTGTTGGGACGACTGACGCTTGACGAGAAAGTAAAGTTGATGATGGACACTTCGCCAGCTATTCCACGATTAGGCATTCCCCAGTTTCAATGGTGGAACGAAGCACTGCATGGTGTAGGCCGTAACGGTTTTGCCACGGTGTTTCCCATCACCATGGCCATGGCAGCATCGTGGGATGACGCCTTGGTGCACAAAGTATTTACTGCTGTCAGCGACGAGGCTCGTGTCAAGGCTCAACAGGCTAAACGTTCTGGTAATATTCAGCGCTATCAGAGTCTGTCGTTCTGGACACCCAACATCAACATCTTCCGTGATCCACGCTGGGGACGAGGCCAAGAGACCTATGGTGAAGACCCCTATCTGACCACGAAAATGGGACTGGCTGTGGTACGCGGTCTGCAGGGTGTTGGCTATCAAGGCGAAGACCTGGGTGTGAGCAAATATCGTAAGTTGTTGGCGTGCGCCAAGCACTTTGCCGTACACAGCGGACCAGAGTGGAACCGTCATACCTTTAATATTGAGAATCTGCCAGAGCGCGACCTTTGGGAAACCTATCTGCCTGCCTTCAAGGCACTGGTACAGGAGGGCGACGTTGCTGAGGTGATGTGTGCCTACCAGCGCATTGACGGACAGGCCTGCTGTGCCCAAAGCCGCTACGAACAGCAGATACTGCGCGACGAATGGGGATTCAAGGGGCTTATTTGTAGTGACTGCGGCGCCATACGCGACTTCCTGCCTAAATGGCACAATGTGGCAAAGGATGGCGAGCAGGCCTCTGCCAAAGCCGTACTCTCTGGCACCGACGTAGAGTGTGGCAGTATCTACAAGAACCTGCCTGCCGCCATCAAGCGTGGCGACATCAAGGAGTCCGACCTTGACATGAGTCTGAGGCGCCTATTGGTGGCCCGTTTCGAACTAGGCGATTTCGACGCTGACGAGCTGAACCCATGGACGAAGATTCCCGAGCGTGTCGTTGCCTCGAAGGAGCATAAACAACTGGCACTCGATATGGCTCGCAAAAGCATTGTGTTGCTAAAGAATAACGGTGTACTGCCGCTTTCACCCATCAGCCATCAGCCATCAAACATCGTCGTAATGGGACAGAATGCCAATGACGGCGTGATGCAATGGGGTAACTATGCAGGCTCGGCCACAGAGACGGTAACCGCACTGGACGGAATCCGCCAAAAAGCAGGCAATGTACGCTTCGTACAAGGTTGTGGACTGACCCGCAACGAGTCATTCGAGAGCCGCTTCAATGAAATTACCGACTCCTTGGGTAATCCTGGCATGCAGGCTATCTTCTGGAATAATATGGAGATGAAAGGACAGCCCATAACAACCGTCAACCTGCGCCAACCCATCCATCTGAACAATGGCGGCAACACGGTGTTTGCACCAGGAGTCAATCTGGAGCACTTCTCTGCCCGTATTGACGGTACTTTCAAACCCACTCGCAATGAAACACTACTCTTCGACATTCATGCCGACGATATGCTGCGCCTCATCGTTAACGGCGATACCATTGTAGACATTTGGAAGGTACGCCATCGCATTCAGGGCGACAAGAAAGAACTGACGGTGAAAGCCGGACAGAGCTATCACATCCAGATAGACTATGGTCAGCAGGATGGTTATGCCGCTCTGGACTTTGACATCCAGCACAAGTTTGCCCCCACCATGCAACAGTTGCTGACGAACGTTGGCAAGGCAGAGACGGTTATCTTCGTAGGTGGTATTGCACCAACCCTAGAAGGTGAGGAGATGAAGGTCAGCGAGCCAGGCTTTAAGGGTGGCGACCGCACCAGCATTGAACTGCCACAAGCCCAACGCGACGTATTGAAAATGCTGCACGACGCAGGCAAGAAAGTCATCTTTGTCAACTGTTCTGGTTCAGCCATAGCACTTACCCCAGAGCTCGAAAGCTGTGATGCCATCGTGCAGTGGTGGTATGACGGTGAACAAGGCGGCACGGCACTGGCCGAGGTACTGTTTGGCGACTATAATCCCAGCGGCAAACTGCCCATTACATTCTATAAGAGCACAGAAGAATTGCCTGACTTCTTGGATTACACCATGAAGAACCGTACCTATCGCTACTATACGGGCGAGGCACTCTTCCCCTTTGGCTACGGACTGAGCTACACCAACTTCGCTATCTCAAAGCCTGTCTATAAGAATAATAAGGTACGCGTGACCGTTAAAAATACGGGTGCTCGTAAAGGTACGGAGACAGTACAGGTCTACGTGAGGAACTTGGCTGACAAGCAGGGACCGATGAAGACACTGAAAGCCTACAAGCAAGTAGAAGTGGAAGCTGGCGAAAGCAAGGTGGTAGATATCGACTTCCCCCGCAACAGCTTTGAGGGATGGGACGAGAATACCAACACCATGCGGGTCGTACCAGGAAAGTACGAGCTGATGGTGGGTTCGTCGAGTGCCAATAAGGATTTGAAAAAGGTGGTTGTTACAGTGAAGTAATCAACCACCCTAAATATACCAAATAAAGTCCTACGAGTAAAGCACCCTCCCAACGCTCCACCGTATAACGGGTACGGGAGAACAGCCATACAAGGACTACCGATAAGAGCATCACTGCCATATCAATGGTGGTGATGCCTTCTATTTCCATCGGACTGATGGTGGCCGTAATACCCAGTATCAACAGGATGTTGAAGACGTTCGAGCCTATCACATTACCGATAGCAATGGCCGACTGACCTTTACGTGCTGCCACCACACTCGTTGCCAGCTCTGGCAACGATGTTCCACCTGCAACGATGGTCAGGCCTACCACGCCCTCACTGATACCCAGCGACAAAGCTACGTCGGAGGCTGAATCGACAAACAAATTACTGCCGATGACCAAACCTGCAAGTCCGAAGACAATAAAAAGGATGTTTTTCCAAATAGGTGATGTTTCCTTGACGGTTTCGCTACTTCCCGTCTTTGCCTGCATCAACGTATAAGTCATGAAAGCCACAAAGCCCAACAACAGGATGATACCATCAAAACGCCCGAGGAAACTATTAAATGCCAGTAAGATGAGCAGCGCAGAGGCAACGACAGAGAAAGGGATATCCTTCTTCACTGTCGATGGACTGATGGTCATAGGAGCAACCATCGCTGCACACCCCACAATGAGCATGCAGTTCATCGTGTTTGAACCTACCACATTGCCCACAGCCAAATCAGGTGTTCCGTTCAGGGCAGACACCAGACTGACAAAGAGCTCAGGAGCTGAAGTACCTGCTGCCACAATGGTCAGACCAATGATAATCTCAGGGACATTCATCCTTCTGGCCAATGCCGCAGCACCTTCCGTCAACTTATCGGCACCAAACAGTACCAATGCCACGCCCAAGATAATAAAAAGAACATCAAATATCATCGTCGCTGTCGTCAAAGTCAAAGTCGAAATCACCATAGCCCTCTAGCGAAGGACCTACAAATTCGTCCAATGCACGGCGTTCTTTCTTGGTAGGACGACCCGTACCGCGCTGACGGTTAATGAAGCCACTGATGCGGTTCATCTCTAACAGTTCGTACTGGTCGGGGGGAGTCACATTCTCGTAGATGCCAGGGATGAGTTTGGCACCGACACGTTGTTCAATGGTCTGCAGTATCTTGAACGAGTAGGTCACGGGCGGCTTGCGCACACTGACCACCTCGCCCACCTTCACCATACGTGACGGCTTGACGTTGACGCCCTGGATGGTCACACGACCATTCTTGATAGCATCGGCAGCAATGCTACGTGTCTTGAAGATGCGCGCTGCCCAAAGCCATTTATCGATGCGTGCTTCGTTCATTTTCCCTTCCCTAATTTATTATACTGATTCATGGTGATGTCGATGCCGGCCAAGACAAAGCTCTTGATGATATCAACACCAAGGTTGATGGCAGGCTGCAATTTCTCCAGTTCCTCGGCAGGGAACTTACCGAGCACGTGGTCTATCTGCATACCGATGGGATAGTCGTTACCAATGCCCATACGCAGACGGGCATACTGCTGACCTATCAACTGCTGGATATGACCCAGACCGTTGTGACCACCATTGCTGCCATTGGCCTTCAGACGGAACTGACCAACAGGGATAGCCACGTCGTCGCTGATAACCAGCAGACGGCTCTGTTCGATGTTTTCCTTGTTCAACCAGTAGCGCACGGCATTACCGCTGAGGTTCATAAACGTAGTGGGCTTCAGCAGAAAGACCTTGCGGCCTTTCAGCGAGGTCTCTGCGACAAACCCATAGCGTTTATCCTCAAAAACGATATTGGACGCCTTAGCAAAAGCGTCCAATACCATAAATCCAGTGTTGTGGCGGGTCTCGGCGTACTCGTCGCCAGGATTACCCAAACCAACAATTAAGTACTTGTCCATTCTGTATGTTGAATGTTGACTGTTGAATGTTGAATGATTCTCGCTTCGCTGCGATGATTGAATGTAGAATTACAATTATTCATTCTTCATTGAGAATCGGCAAAGCCGACCATTCCTCATTCCTCATTCGTCATTCTTCATTTAACTCTTACTCTGCGTCAGCAGCAGCGGCAGCTGAACGAGAAGCACGAGTAGCCTTGACAGAGCATACGATAACCTCCTTAGGAGTAGCAATCTCCAGACCCTCGAAGCTCAGTGAACCAACCTTGATGGCCTTACCCAGCTGCAGATCGGTAACGTCGATATCCAGCTTCTCAGGAATCTGCTTGTAAGGAGCCTTC
>CADCGD010000006.1 GCA_902800925.1 uncultured Bacteroidales bacterium
ATTGGGTGAGAAGCGTTGGAAGGTAGGCGACGTGATGAAGTCCATCGCATCAAGTTATGTGTTTTACTATAACAAGAAATACGGGCGTGTCGGTCATCTGGAAAAACAATGAAGAACAATGATTCAAAATTCAATCAAAAACCTGTCCCTCTGATTGAAGCGATTTTGACCCCGACAACGAGGGCATGGAAGTCTTTATCATCACTGAGGAAACCGAGGCTCAATATGATGCTGCCCTCATCGATGCCAAGACGGGCAACATTCTGGTTGGCAAACCCCAGACGGGCGGCGACACGGCTCGCGGACTGGCTCTCGATTGTGACAGCAAGTACGACGGCGCGGAGTTCATGGAAATGAGTGATGCAAACCTGATGACCAGCAAAGGCGAGGTCATTGCTCCGTGGAAAGCGGGCTCTGTCGGTAGTTCATCCATAAACTACGCCATCTACTGGGATGGCGACCTGCTACGCGAGTACCATGACCGCAGTCATGTAGATAAGTGGAATGCCACAAGCAAGGCCTGGGACCGCACATGCACTCTCTATCAGTTTGGTTATGGAGCGAACAGCGTCAACGGCACAAAAAACAACCCCAACCTTCAGTGCGACCTCTACGGAGACTGGCGCGAAGAGGTTGTTTACTGGGCACAGAACAACGGCAACTATTACCTGACTATTTTCACCACAACCACCGAAAGCCAGTATAAACTACCCTGGCTCCGAGATGATCACACCTACGATATGGCCATTGTCTGGCAGAACTGCGGTTACAACCAACCGCCTCATCTCGGTTATAGCCCCGTCACCTATTACAAACAGTTGAAAGAGCAGGCGACAGCCATCCGTCAAGTAAACAACACCGTGTCTGCTCCACGATATTACGACCTGACGGGTCGCCCTCTTGCCAATCCCAACCATTCTGGCATTTTCATTGAACAATTATCCGACGGAACTAGCCGTATCATACATAGATGAAAACAATGCCATCGGTGGATACTTGGCAATGGTTACGCCCCAATAATTATCAATAAAACTATGAGATATTTAAAGATGAGTACGAGTAATCAGAAATACTAATAAATGATGAGAAAAACATATCAATCAATGAGAAGAACTTTATGTATATTCGCTGCTTGCACCTGTAGTCTTTTGCTCTCCGCTCAGCGCATGCTTTACATCGGCGACTCAGTGACGGACGGCGGATGGGGGCGCAGCGGAGGCAGTGCGTTGCCTTCGGAGAAGAGAAACCACAGTGACCTGAACCATGTGTATGGGCATAGCTATATGATGCTGTGTGCGGCCCACTACCAGAGCCTGTTGCCATACGGAGGACAGGAATTCCTAAATCGTGGTATATCAGGGAACACATTAGGTGATTTAGAGGCACGTTGGGAGAAAGATGTATTGGCAATACAGCCCGATATTCTTTCAGTGCTGATTGGAACGAACGATGTAGGCGAGTGGATGAAGGATCATTCGTCAGACAAGGGATTTGACTATCACGATTGGGAAACCAGATATCGGGTGCTGTTGCAAAGCAGCAAGGCGCAAAACGGTGACATAAAACTGATACTGTGTACGCCTTTCGTCTCGAGTACTACATCGACAGAACGCCAGCAGATGACAAACAAGCTCTCGGCCATCGTGCGACAGATAGCCAAGGACGAGCAGGCCGTCTGTGTTCCCTTCGACAGCCTGTTTAACCAATTGCAGCGATGTCAGCCTAACAATCGTTACTGGATATGGGATGGTATCCATCCCACGGCAGCCGGACATCAGCAGATGGCTGACTTGTGGATCTGCAAGGCCACTGAAGCAGGCTTATTACTTTCAGGGCACGATAACCGCGTGACCATCCCCGTAAGCCGCCAGCAGCTGGAGCAGTCGCCCGAAGGACCATTTGAGGCTACATGGAAATCTTTGGAACAGAACTATCGCACGCCGGAGTGGTTCAAGGATGCTAAGTTCGGCATCTTTATCCATTGGGGGCTCTACTCAGTACCAGCAGCAGGTAGTGAGTGGTATCCTAAGCACATGTACAATGCCATGAGCCGCGAACACCAAGAGCGGTGGGGCAAGCAGAACCAGTTCGGTTACAAGGATTTTATACCTCTGTTCAAGGCAGAGAAGTTCGACGCAAAGGCATGGGCCGAACTGTTCAGAAAAGCCGGTGCCCGCTATGTCATCCCTACTGCCGAACATCACGACGGCTTTGCAATGTACGACAGCCGTCTGACTCGATGGAATGCCAAGCAGATGGGACCGAAGCGTGATGTGATAGGCGAACTGGCAGAGGCAGTACGTGGCGAGGGAATGAAATTCGGTGTGTCAAACCACCGCATCGAGAACTGGGACTTTATGTATCCAGACAAGTTGCCCAAAGACTCCACCGACCTTTTCCTGCCTGAGTATGCAGAATTCTACGGACCTCCACAGCATCCCACCCAGCAAAGCGGCATGGGACCGAAGGCTATGCCATCAGCAGTACGTGGAGGTGCTACAGAAGCCATCATCAACGAAGCCGCTGAGGAAGGACGTCATCCGCAGAGCGATGCCTTCTTGAACGAGTGGCAGCTGCGCACTATGGAGATTATTGACAAATACCAGCCAGACCTTCTTTACTTCGACAACGGCATCAACTACCGTTCACTCGACCCATGGAAGCTTCGCTTGGCGCGTTACTATTACAACAGTGCCTACCAATGGCACAAGGAGGTGAGCATCCAGTCAAAGAGCCAGGCCTATTTGGCAGGAAGCATTATTGACTTCGAGCGTGAGAGCCGTGCACCGCGCAAGCCATACGGCCGCTACTGGCAGGTGGACGATCCCATTGGTAACAAGTTCGGCTATATCGAAGGACTGAAACTGCAGAATGCCGATGGAATCATCCGCAATCTCGTCGATAACGTAGCCTGCGGTGGCAACCTCTGTCTGAATGTTTCGCCCAAGAGCGACGGCACCATCCCCGAAGATCAGCAGCAGGTATTGCTGAAGATCGGCGAATGGCTGCAGAAATACGGGGAAGGCATCTATGGCACACGCCCCTATAAGACTGCCATCGAAGGGAATATCCGTCTCACCTGTAAGGACGGCTTCATTTACGCCTTCGTTCTCCGTTGGGACGGCAAGCCCTTCACTATCCAATGCTTGGACAGCAGCAAGGTGAAAGCCGTTACATGCCTGGCCGACGGCAGGAAGGTAAGAATCAAGAAACAAGCCGATGGACTCCGGATGGAAGCCACGATGCCGAATGCCACCGACCCCGTAGTCTGTTTCAAGGTCAAGGTGAGGCCGTAGAAAATAATATTCAAATAATATATAACCACAATGGAAAAAGTACAAGAAACAGAGTTCGTTCCCTTCGACGTATGGGAGGAATTCAATGAGAGTGCATTCAGCTACTTCCACAAGGGGGTGGTGATTTGTTCGGGGGACAGGACGGAGAGCAACGCCATGACCATCAGCTGGGGAGCCCTTGGCAACTACCTGGGGCACCGGCACCCGACGCTGACGGTCTATGTCGCACCGGCCCGCTACACCCATGAACTGATGGAACGCCACAACCGCTTCACGATTATGGAGTTCGACGACCCGGAAGTGAACAGATACATGGGTTCACACAGCGGACGACCGGCGACTGAGGGGAGCACTTGTCCTGACAAAAAGGCTGCGGACCTGGGGCTTCACCTGGCTTACACGTCGGGCGGCACGCCCTACTACGAGGAGGCCAGGACCGTCATGGAGTGCGAAATCATGTCGGCACTGCACCAGTCGAGTGATGACTTTCGCAATGACACGCCACGGAAGCTGTACGCCAATTTCAAGGCAGGCATCCACACGGTGTATATCGCGGAAATCGTCGGTGCATGGAAAAAATCGGGAAAGGGGTAGTAAAAGTACCCAAATTTAAACAACTGCAAGAATCTGCAAATATCAGGTGACAACTACCCTCAAAATGAGTATCGGATATTTGCAGATTTTTGCAAATAGCTGATAATTAGATAGTTATTGTATTTGTTAAAATACTCTAACAAAACAATATAACTATCTAATAATCAATATATTACAGTCTATTTACCCACGCAGAATCTACTTTCCGACGCAGAATGTAAAATCTGCAAATATAAGTCGCTGATAATCAGCGTATATTCCTCCAATTATGGGGGGCAGATACTATGCCGAGGGACGGAGGAGGGACGAAGTGTCCCTCCTGGCTTTTATGACAATCAAAGGGACAGTTTTGATTGAAAAATCAGATTTCGCACAATAAGCAGAAGACTATTGGACTTTTATCAAGATATTGTCCACGGTTCAGGAAAGATTGGAGGACGACCTTGTGACGAGAACTACAATCTGCCACCTCTATGCCTATGCCTATTGTCTAATGCCTAAGCACGTACATCTACTATTGGGTGAGAAGCGTTGGAAGGTAGGCGACGTGATGAAGTCCATCGCATCAAGTCAATCAAAAACTCTGATTGACGTGCGCGGGATGGGCGTTCCTTGCGACGGGAATAGCTGATACGGCGATGGGAACAACTGATACGGCGATGGGAACAGCTGATATGGGAAAAAGTGGTACCACTTTCTGAAAAGTCGTACCACTTTTTGGTGGGAACAGCTAATACGCACAAAATTCTCTAGAGAATTTTGTGCGTATACAGCTAACTCGTCTCTGGCTACAGCTGTCTTGTGACTGGGACGAGCTAATACGCGGAGGGAGCAGTCTGTCTTTGGCGCATATATAATGTACATGCGCATGAGCGCGCCGCGCGCGAGAGATTTTCAAAAAATACCTTTCACCTTTCACCGATAGGTCGCAAACACCCTGTACAAAGGCGTTCCGGCCTATCCACAACTGGAATTTGCTTTCACATCGCTTTCACACCGCTTTCACATCGAGCGGGTGGGGGGTAGGTGAAGGTTCTGTGAAAGCAATGTGAAACGTTGGCAGCGCTTCGCGCATGCAAGGAACGCCCGCGAACCCCTATTTACAGGGACTTTCAGCACTGAGTGTGAAAGTGAAAGCATTTTTCTTTATAGTAGTGTTTTGCTGTTCTTTTAATAAACAGTTTTTTTCTCAGATAAGACCAAATTTGTTTGGTGGATTAAAAAAAAATGTGTAAATTTGCAACAGAGTCTAAATCAATAACGTATGAAAAGATATTTACTACTAATTGTTAGCGTTTTCGTGAGTAGCCTGCTGATGGCTGGCAACGTAACGCCGGAACAAGCGGAGCAGGTTGCCCAGCAGTTTTTGAATAGTCATCGTCTGACTGTGAAGCCACAGCCTGCAGCACGACTGAACATGGTTCAGCATAGGACGACATCGCGCAGAGCAGGTGCCCCCACAGCTTATTACGTGTTTAACGTGGAACAGGATAAGGGCTTTGTGGTGGTGAGCGGCGACGACCGTACAGTGCCTATCCTAGGCTATGGCGAAACGGGTTCGTTTGATCTCGACAACATGCCTGAGAATATGAAGGCGTGGCTGCAGAGCTATGCTGACCAGATAGAATGGCTGAACGCACATCCTGAGACGCCAGTGGCCACAAGAACTTCGCGACGTTCACAGAATGTTATCAGGCCACTGATTCAGACCCATTGGGGACAGAATGATCCTTACAACCTGTTCTGTCCGAAGGACGGTGAGGAAAGGAGCGTGACTGGCTGTGTGGCTACAGCCATGGCGCAGCTGATGTATTACCATCAGTACCCCGCGCAGACCACGATGCCTATTCCTGCCTATAAGACCACCTCGAAATCAATGGATATTGCTGAGATAGGTGTGACGACGATTCCCTGGGATGACATGCAGAAGAGCTATACCGGTGTGGAGACAGACACCCAGCGCGAGGCCGTGGCCCTGCTGATGCGGCTATGTGGTGCCAGTGTGGAGATGGACTATACCAGTTATAATAGTGGTACCTATTCTTCCTATGTGGCGGATGCGCTCCAGACATATTTCGACTACGATGCTGCCACAGAGGCAGTCCATCGCGACGACTACAGAGCCGCCGACTGGGAAGACATGGTTTATGAGGAGCTGGCCCAGAAGCGCCCTGTGTACTATTTTGGCTCGTCGATAGGTGGCGGCCATGCCTTCATCGTTGACGGCTATGACGGCGATGGTCTCTACCACGTCAATTGGGGATGGAACGGTTCGAGCGACGACTACTTTGTGCTGTCAATACTCGACCCGGGCAATAATTCTGGGACTGGAGCCAGTTCTACTTCTGACGGTTATAGCCTGAATCAGGGTGCTGTCATAGGTGCCCAGCGCAATACGGGTGTAGTACCCCAGAAGACAGTGGTTATGACTACTCAGAACATCTATGCGGAGACCACTACCATCCCTGCTGCCAACAACCGGTTCACGTTCACTTTCAAGGTCTCTTGCTATAATTTCACTGGCGAAACCAACACTTTTGATTGGGGCGCGGGAGTCTATGATGAGCGAGGGGCATCATGTGGCGACATACCAATTTACTCTGAGAGAACCCATAATCCAAATTATGGATACAGAGATGCCAACATCACTTTGTATTTTCCTTCGTCATGGTCTGGCACCTATAAGATTATGATGATTAGTCGTAAGAGCGGTACTACCGAATGGTTGAAGAATATGAACAGCGACTACTATTACTTGGAGGCTACCATCAAGGGCAACGTCATGACGCTGAAGAATCCCACGACGGCGATGAGTGGCATTATGACGGTCAGCGGCAATCTGGAGGTGGGCGGCAATGTGCAGACATCGACGCAGATTACCAACGATGGTACATACTTCAACAAACAGTTCTATCTGAGAGTTGACGGTGAGGATGTCGGTGGCCGCTATCTGGATCTTGACAGTCAGGAGAGTGGTATTGTAGACATCAGCTTCTCGCCCACAGAGGCTGGCACCAAGAAGATTGAACTGGGGTATATGACCTATCCGTATAACGAAACTACCCAGAAGCGAGAAGAGAAATTCAATGTGGTAGCTTCGAAGACTGTTTCTATCGCTGCTGCCAAGTCGTACACACTTGCCTTCAGTAATGGTGCGGTGACCAATGCCAGTGGAAAGGAAATATATGACAATCAGGCATCACTACGTTTCACCGTGAAGAATACGGGCGGTAATACTTACGACAACGATATCAAGGTCTACAGCCTCAAGAAGAGTGATGACGGTAGTGGTTACTACTATGTTCAGTTGGCAAAACTCATACCGGTCACTTTGGCCTCTGGTCAGTCTACGGTAGTCTACTGTGACATGCCACTGGCATCTGATGGTACATACTGGTTTGTCGTTGTCTATAAGACTCAGGGGCAATTCATTGAATTGGGTGACAACAGACGTTATGACGTACTTTACGGCTATAACGTGGAGATTCCTGCCGAGCCTGCAGGCATCCAGACGCTGAGCAATGCATCAGCACCCGCCAAGCAAAGCATCTACACCATTGGTGGCATGCAGTTGACTCCTCAGCAATTCGAAAATGCTCCTAAGGGACTCTATATCGTCAATGGCCGTTTAGTGACCAAATAGGAGAATTAAATACAATATAGTTGAGCTCACTTTAAAAAAGTGGGCTTAACTTTTTATAAGAGGATGTGTCAGGAATGGTAGAGACCGAGATTACGGTAGAAGGACGACATGCTGTTGTAGCCAGAGCGTGCTGCAATCTCTACTTTTGGGGTGAGCGGGTTCTCTTCCATTAGCTGTTCAGCATATGCGATACGTTTATGGTTGATGTATTCTTTGAAGGTCATGTGTGCACAACTGCTAAGTGCCTGCAGCAGATAGGTGCGGTTTGTTCCTAACTGTTTAGCAACATCATTGAGTAGCAAGTCCTTTTGGAGGAAAACCTGTTGTTCATTCATCATGGTCTCCAGTCTCTCATAAATGAGAATGCTGGTGCTACTGGGGGGGGCATCTGTTTGCTCTGTATCTTCGGTCTCTTTCTCTTGCTCTTCAGGGATATCTCGCATAGAGAAGTTCTGCTGCATACCTACCCATGATAAGGCGAAAATAAGCGCTGAGAAGGCCACTGAAGGTAATGCTATGATGATGTTGTCGACAAACATCTGTCGTCCTATTACGTTAACAATGGTGGAGGCCAGTGAAGTAGCAATGAACAAAATAAGAATAGTGGGAATAGACTGAATTTCCCTATTCTCTGTATCGGCATATAACTGTTGTACAGTCTTGTTGAATCGGCGGATACGACGGAATCCCCTGACAATAACAATGATGACTTGTATGGCAAAGATGATGTGACAGATGATGTGTACCCAACCCTGAACGAGTGGTAGTCCGCTAAGTGACGTTTCGTGGCCGTGGTAGAGATAGTTTGTGATGAATGCCTTGGTCTCTCCTGCGTCCATGACACCATATAGGCAACCTACAACAATACCAGCCATTATCGGTGGAGTGAATACAGACCAGAGAAAACTCTTCTGTTGCGACAGTGGTATGCGGTCGGTAATTTCACTTATATATAATAGGAATAGGGGGTAGACCGTCAGGTTCAGTGTCACATATATGGTATCGCTGAATGGCAATAGGTCGATATGATGGTTGAAGAAAATGAAGTGGCAGCTATATAATAGCAGTGTAGCTATAGCCCATCGTAGCAACCAGCGTATAGCCTTATCCATACGTTTTCTGTAGGTGAGGGTTAGCTGGATAACCATCACCACACAGACCATCAGCGGCAGAGAAGTGAATATTTCGTAAATCATATTACTTGCAAAGTTACGTAATAGCCTTCTAATAACCAAGTGTTTTCCAGATAATTGCAATTTGTGGAGTAATATTTTGCAATTTTGCGACAACAATTTGCATTTTTGCATTATCAAATACTAAAAATGTAACTAACTTTGCCAAAATATTATTTGTGTAACATTATCCTTATTATGAGAAGCGACTGCTTATTCCGGAAACCGTTAAAGACCCCAGTGGAGAAACTTATGTCGTTGGCGGTATTCAGTCATGGGCTTTCGAGAGCGATCCCTATTTGGAAGAGGTAATTCTCCCTGAGACCATTGATACCATTGCTGTTCAAGCCTTCAGCAGCTGTGGGAATCTGAAACACCTCGATCTGCCCAACAGCGTAGCCTATCTGGGACAGAACTGCTTTGCCGAGTCGGGTTTGGAGGATGAGTTCGTTGTTCCAGCCAATGTGAAGGTGCTGGAGTCGGCTATTTTCCGCAATACACATATCACCAAACTGTCGTTTGCCGAGGGTTCACGTCTTGATTCCATTGCAGATCAGTCGATATTCTTCATGTTCGAATTGAAAGAGCTGGAGCTCCCCACCGGTCTGCGTGCCATCGCCTATGCCGGTATCTCGAGCTGTCCGTGGCTGAAGAAAGTCAACCTGCCCGAGGGCCTTGTTAAACTCGATCCAATGGTGCTCACGGGCTGTCCTGTAGAAGAGTTGGTTATTCCCAGTACGCTGGTAGAAATAGGCGAAGGCTTTATGGCCACCGTTCACCAACAGATGGATGGCGACGGTTCTTCTTCATTGCGCCACATCAGTGTTGCCGAGGGCAATCCCATCTACGATTCGCGTGAGGACTGCAATGCAGTTATCCTTACGGCTACCAATACCCTGTATATGGCCAAAGCCATCTCCAAGTTGCCCAGCACCTTGGAAGTCATTGCAGCTAACAGCTATTCCGATCCTTGCATGAAAACGTTGACGCTGCCTGCACGCATTAAAAAGATTGAGAGCTATGCCTTTGCTGATGCTTTCATGCATCGAGGAGCTACGTTCAGCAAGATAGTCTCCAGCATCGAGGAACCTGCCGGCGTACTCGAGCAGAATGCTTTCATGAAGCAGAATGACTATTGGGAAGAGTCTGACGAGACCTATAAGAAAGCCACCCTCTACGTGCCCGCTGGTACGAAGGAGAAGTACCAGGCCGATGCCGAGTGGGGCCGCTTCCAGAACATTGTCGAGGAGAAGCCCGTCGTTGTTGAGGATGCCGAGCCCATGAAGGAGGAGACTACCACCAGCTTTACCGGTTCTACCGGACTCACTGAGGAAACTGACCTGTCTGCAGCTGTCGTTGACAATTTCTTTATCACGTTGAGCACCAATAACGACGATGCTGAGACCAATGACGTCTATGATGCCGAGGAACAGGCCATTGTGCTGAATTCTACCGTTGCCAATGAGTCGAAGATTGATTTTGTAGAGTCTACTCAGGCCTCTACTGACGCCGTGATGAACAACTTCAATGGTATCCTCTTTGAGGTTCCTGCAGGTAGTGGTATCGTCACCGTTACATTCAAGACTACCGGTAACCGCTTGCTGGCTGTGAAGGTGGGCAATCAGGCTGCCAGCGCCTTCAAGCGGGTCGCCAAGGATGAGTTAGAGGTTCCGTACACTACTGAGGTTGCAACCCACATCTACATCTATTCCGTGGAAGAACTCGCAGATGATGTCGCTACTGCCCGTGCCTATGCCCGTGCCTATGCTACTGCCAAGATGCTGAAGAAGGGTGCTGGTCTGAAGAATATGAAGAGAGTTGCTGCCAACAGGGCTCCTGAGGAGACTCAGTCTGAGAAGAGCCAGACTCTCATCTATGGTATCGGTTGGAAAGCGACCGAAACAGGTATCCAGACCATCAGTGCTGTTCCATCAGTCATGTTCGATAGCTCGGCTCCTGTCTATAATCTTACGGGCCAGCGTGTCAGTGCTCCACAGAAGGGCATTTTGATACAGAGCGGACGTAAGGTCGTGGTAAAGTAATTAGGAATCCCAATACTATATTAGTTATTTATGTGTGGGCGCTGCTGAGAGGTGGCGCCCACTATTTTTGCATTAAAGTATAAAAAATGTATATTCTTTTTGTGATTCACTCAATTCTTCGTAACTTTGCGCTATTATTATAATAATAAGGTATGAAGAAAGTATTATTCATGGCGTTGACACTGCTGGTGGTAGTGGCTGTGGACGCTAAGAAACTGGAGTTGAAAGAGATTACCCGCGGTATGTTCCGTGGTGAAACAGTGAGTGACGTACAGCCGCTGAACGACGGTGAGACATACGCCCAGCTCAGCAATGACGGTCGTCGCATTGTGCAGTATTCGTTCAAGACTGGCAAGGAGGTGGCTACGCTGTTTGATGTGGCAACTGTCAAGGGTGACAAGCTCGACAATATTGATGGTTACATCATGAGTCCCGACGGTAAGCGTATCTTGATTCAGACCAAGACACAGCGCATCTATCGTCATTCGTTTACGGCCCAATACTACATTTATACCATTCGTAACAACCGCATCGTACCGTTATCAAAGAATGGCCCTCAGCAGACCCCGCTGTTCTCGCCTGATGGCGTGCAGATAGCCTTTGTGCGCGATGGCAACATCTTCATTGTCAAGCTGTTGTACGACAATGCCGAGATGCAGGTTACCAAGGATGGGAAGAAGAACCAGGTGATTAATGGTATCCCTGACTGGGTCAACGAGGAAGAGTTCTCCCAGAACCGTGCCATGGTATTCAGTGCTGACAGTCGTCAGATTGTCTGGGTGCGCTATGATGAGAGTGCCGTCAACGAGTGTTTCATTCCTATGACCAAAGGCGGCTATAGCTATAAATATCCTGTTGCCGGTGAACAGAACTCGACCGTTTCTGTCTGGAGCTATGATGTTCCCAGTCGTCAGACCCGCCAGTTGCAGGTGCCTATCGAGAAGGATGGCTATGTCTCTCGTCTGGTAGCTACTGCCGACTCTTCGAAGGTGGCCGTCTTCACACTGAACCGCCATCAGGACTGCTTGCGTATCTATATGGCCAATCCGCTGACTACCGTCAGTAAGCTGGCTGTAGAAGACAAGGTCAACAAATATGTCCGTGAGGAGACCTATGGCAAAGCAATCATTAGCACTCGGCACATCTTGTTGCCCAGCGACCGTGACGGCAATATGCACCTCTACCTCTATAACTTCAATGGTCAGTTGCTTCGTCAGGTGGAGCAGGGAAACTATGAGGTCAGTGACGTCTATGGCTATGATGAAAAGACGGGTGCAGTCTATTATGCATCTCATGAGAACGGTGCAACAGACCAGCGCGTATGGGTGGCCTATGAGAACGGCAAGCGCGAGTGCCTGACTAAGACAGCCGGCTGGAACAGTGCCGTGTTCAGCAAGAACTACCAGTATTTTATTAATACTTGGAGTGATATCAATACCCCGTCTGTTTGCGCCATCCATACCAACAAAGGTAAGAAAGTGGAGACCCTCGTTGACAACAAGACACTGTCAGACCAACTGAAGAACTATCAGTTGGGAACGCGTGAGCTGTTTACCCTGACCACCTCGGAAGGTGTGACGCTGAATGGCTGGATGGTGAAGCCTGCCGACTTTAATCCCCAGAAACAATATCCCGTGGTGATGTACCAATATGGTGGCCCTGGCAGTCAGTCGGTCAAGAACACTTGGAATGTTGGTATGGCTGGTCAGGGTGCAGCCTTGGAGCAATATCTCTGTCAGCAGGGTTTTATCTGCGTGTGCATCGACAATCGTGGCACAGGTGGCCGTGGTGCAGACTTTGAGAAATGCACCTATTTGAAGTTGGGTCAGTTGGAGGCTGCTGACCAGGTAGAAGCTGCCCTGTGGCTGGGACAGCAGTCTTATGTTGACAAAAAACACATTGCTATCTGGGGCTGGAGTTTCGGCGGTTTCAATACACTGATGTCGATGTCCGAGGGCCGTGGTGTTTTCTGTGCCGGTATTGCCATTGCACCACCAACCACCTGGCGCTATTATGACACCATCTATACTGAGCGCTACATGCGTACTCCTCAGGAGAATCCTTCAGGCTATGACGACAATCCATTGAACCGTGTGAACAGCCTGCAGGGAGCATTGATGATTGTCCATGGTCTGGCTGACGACAATGTGCACTACCGTAACACCGCTGAGTATTGCGAGGCACTGATACAGGCTGACAAGGACTTCCGCCAGCAGATCTATGCCGACCGTAACCACAGCATCTATGGTGGCAACACCCGTAACCACCTGTTCCGACAGTGCGTGAACTTTTTGAAAGAGAATATGAAATAAGTGTCAGCGGGTAAACCGCTGACTACTCTATAGTGATATTTCGCCGCGGATGCTCTGATTCATGAGCATCCGCACTTTTTCTGGGTCGTCGTAGTGTGACTGGAGGAACATCAGCTTGGTGACGGCACTCTCCACCGTGGAGTCGTAGCCACTGACCACACCAGCCTCCTGCAGGTGATAGCCAGTATCGTATCGGCTCATCTCTACACAGCCTTGCAGGCACTGGCTGATGTTGACAATCACTTTACCGTTGCGGGTGCCTTCCTTCAGTGCGTTCAGCAACCACGGACTTTGTGGGGCATTGCCACTGCCGAAGGTGCGCATGACGATTGCCTTGAGATTGGGCGTATGGATAATGTGACGAATCAGGTCTTCGCGGATGCCAGGAAACAACGAGAAGATGATGACGTTGTTATCTAACCGGAAGTGGGGAACCATGGGTTTCTCCCAGTCGGGCTGCAACATGCGGTTGCGATGATAGACGATATTGACGCCGGCATCCACCAGGTGCGGATAGTTGAACGACTCGAAAGCGTTGAACTCCTCTGCCGACTGCTTCGTGGTACGGTTGCCACGCAGCAGGTGACCGTTGAAATAGATGCCAACCTCCGGTACCATCGCATGGCCGTTGGTATCCTTGGCTGCTGCAATCTCAATAGAGGTGATGAGGTTCTCCTTACCGTCCGTGCGCAACTGACCGATGGGCAACTGTGAACCCGTAAAAATGACGGGCTTTGTCAGGTTCTCCAACATGTAGGAGAGGGCAGAGGCTGTATAAGCCATCGTGTCCGTACCATGCAGTACCACGAAACCGTCGTAGTCGTTGTAGTGGTCGGCGATGACGTGACTGAGGTCTGTCCACATCCTTGGTGACATGTCGCTCGAGTCTATGGGTGGTGAGAATTGGTAGGTTGCTATCTCCGTGTCAAACTGTTTCAGTTCAGGAACATTTTGCAGCAGGTGCTCGAAGTCGAACGGCTCCAGTGCACCCGTCTGTGGATTGCGGTTCATACCGATGGTTCCACCTGTGTAGATAAGTAATACGCGTGTTTGCATGTGGCAAAGATAAGAAGAAAAAGTGATATAAGGAAACGTTTACGTAGATTTTCTGTAAAAAATGTCTGAAGTCGTCTCTAAAGTGAAAAATATTTGCTAATTTTGCACGACAATTACGAGTATCACTAAAACAACAAACAATCATAATGACTATGAAGCAATTCAATGACAAGAACTTCGTGCTCGACAACGAGGTAGCACAGGACCTGTTCCACAACCATGCGGCTAAGATGCCCATCATCGACTATCACTGTCACCTGATTCCAGAGATGGTGGCCAACGACCACCGTTTCAAGAGCATCACCGAGCTGTGGCTGGGTGGCGACCACTACAAGTGGCGTGCCATGCGTACCAACGGTGTTGACGAGAAGTATTGCACCGGTAAGGATACCTCTGACTGGGAGAAGTTTGAGAAGTGGGCCGAGACCGTTCCCTATACCCTGCGCAACCCATTGTACCACTGGACACACCTGGAGCTGAAGACCGCTTTCGGTATTGAGAAACTGCTGTCGCCCAAGACCGCCCGTGAGATTTTCGATGAGTGTAACGAGAAGTTGCAGCAGCCTGAGTTCTCTGCCCGTGGTTTGATGAAGCACTACCATGTAGAGTGCGTCTGCACCACTGACGATCCCGTTGACGACCTGCACAACCACATTGAATATGCCAAGCATAAGGCCCAGGACGATCCTATGATGATTCCTGCTTGGCGTCCTGACAAGGCTATGAATATTGAGGCTCCGGAGTTTGCCGACTATGTTCGCCAGCTGGAGCAGGTCAGCGGTGTTACTATCACCAAGTTTGCCGATATGGTTGACGCCTTGAAGAAACGTCATGACTTCTTTGCTGCCAACGGTTGTAAGTTGAGCGACCATGGTATTGAGGAGTTTTATGACGAGGAGTATACCGACTCACAGATTGAGACCATCTTTGAAAAGGCTATGCGTGGCCAGCAGCTCTCTGTGCTGGAGACCCGTCAGTACAAGCACTGCTTCCTGACTGTGATGGCTGAGATGGATGCCGATGCCGACTGGACTCAGCAGTTCCACTATGGTGCCATCCGTAACAACAATACCAAGATGTTCAATCAGCTGGGTCCTGACACCGGTTTCGACTCTATTGGTGAGTTTAATACTGCCAAAGCTATGTCGAAGTTCCTGAACAAACTGAATATGGAGGATAAGCTCACGCGTACCATATTATATACATTGAATCCCTGTGCCAATGAGGTTATCGCTACCATGCTTGGCAACTTCCAAGGTGGTGAGCCTGGCAAGATACAGTTTGGTTCAGGCTGGTGGTTCAACGACCAGAAGGATGGTATGGAGCGCCAGATGAATGCCCTCAGTGTGCTAGGACTGCTGTCTCGCTTCGTCGGTATGCTGACCGACAGCCGTTCGTTCCTGAGCTATCCACGTCATGAATACTTCCGTCGTATCCTCTGTAATATGCTGGGTAACGACGTAGAGAAAGGCCTGCTGCCTGACGATCGCGAACTACTTGGAAAGATGGTTGAGGACATCTCCTACAACAACGCTCGTAGGTATTTTAAGTTCTACTAATAAAAAAAGTTCGGCTATCCTGCTTGGGATAGCCGATTTTTTTTTACCTTTGCACCCGAAAAGAATACAAATACAGAAACTAATATGTGTGGAATAGTTGGATATATCGGCCATAAGGAGGCTTATCCTGTGCTGATTAAAGGTCTCAGAAGACTGGAATACCGAGGTTATGACTCTGCCGGTGTAGCGCTGATTAACAGTGACGGCAATCTCAATGTTTATAAGACAAAAGGTAAGGTTGACAACCTGACAGAATACTGCAGCGACAAGAATGTCAGTGGTAGTGTGGGTATTGCCCATACCCGTTGGGCTACCCATGGCGAACCCTCGTCGCGCAATGCACACCCTCACTATTCGCAGTCGCACAATCTGGCTATTATCCATAATGGTATTATCGAAAACTATGCTGATATTAAGCAGAAGCTGATAGAGAAAGGCGTGGCCTTCCAGAGCGATACCGATACCGAGGTGCTGGTACAGTTGGTTGAGTATATCATGGAAAAGAAGCAGCTTTCCCTGTTGGAGGCTGTTCAGGTTGCTCTTTATCAGGTTATCGGAGCCTATGCCATCGCTATTGTCGACAAGCGCGACCCCAACCAGATCATCGCTGCCCGCAAGCAGAGTCCGCTGGTGGTTGGTATTGGAGACGGTGAGTTCTTTTTGGGTTCTGATGCCAGTCCTATCATTGAGTATACCGACAAGGTCGTCTATCTGGAAGATGGCAACATCGCTGTTATCCGCTTGGGTGAGGAATTGAAAGTCATCAGCATCTTGGGCGAAGAGCAAGAACTGGCGGTTAAGACCGTCGATATCGACCTTGGTCAGATAGAGAAAGGTGGTTATCCCCACTTCATGTTGAAGGAAATCTTCGAACAGCCGGAGTGTCTCACCAACTGTATGCGTGGACGTGTCAATGTAGAAGGCAATCATGTCACGCTGTCGGCTCTTATCGACTATCGTCGCCAGATGCTTGAGGCTAAACGTGTTGTTATCGTAGCATGCGGTACCTCGTGGCATGCCGGACTCATTGGTAAGCAGCTGATAGAAACCTATTGTCGCATTCCGTGTGAGGTAGAGTACGCCTCTGAGTTCCGTTACCGCAATCCTGTGGTAGGCAAAGGCGATGTAGTAATTGCTATCTCACAGAGTGGTGAGACGGCAGATACGCTGGCTGCCATTCAGTTAGCTAAGGAAAAGGGCGCCTTTATCTATGGTGTCTGCAACGCCATCGGTTCCAGTATTCCCCGTGCCACCGATACAGGAACGTATATCCACGTAGGTCCTGAGATTGGTGTTGCCTCAACGAAAGCATTCACCGGTCAGGTTACCGTGCTCACCATGATAGCTTTGGCTATGGGTGAGGCCAAAGGAACTATCAATCGTGATGAATATCTGAAGATAGTTAAAGGGTTAGGTGAAATCCCCAACAAGATTCGTGAGGTCCTCAAAACCAACGACAAGGTGGCCGATCTGGCTCGAACCTTCACCTACGCCCATAATTTCCTGTATCTGGGTCGTGGTTTCAGCTATCCTGTCGCTTTGGAGGGTGCCTTGAAGTTGAAAGAGATTTCTTATATTCATGCCGAGGGTTATCCTGCAGCAGAAATGAAGCATGGACCTATTGCCCTCATCGATTCCGACATGCCTGTAGTAGTGATTGCTACACATAATGCCATGTACGAGAAGGTACTCTCTAACATTCAGGAAATCAAGGCTCGTCAAGGTAGGGTAATAGCTCTTGTCACCAAGGGCGACGACACTATCGCAAAGATTGCTGACGAGGTTATTGAGTTGCCTGACGTGCTTGAATGTCTGGAGCCGCTGGTGGCCACCATTCCGCTCCAATTGTTGGCTTATCACGTGGCTGTGTGCAAGGGTAAGAACGTCGATCAGCCCCGAAATTTGGCTAAGTCGGTGACTGTAGAATAAAAAAAGTGGGCAAATATTTGGCGAAATGCTAAATATTTGCTACTTTTGCATATTGAATACAACTTAAAACATCATAAACGTCTATAGGCGAATGGAGCTGAATGAAACCTTTGAGTCTCAAATCAATCGTAGCGACTATAAAATCTTAATCGTTGACGATGTGGTCAGCAATGTGCTGTTACTGAAAATTCTCTTGACTAATGAGAAGTTTCAGGTATGCACGGCATCCAATGGAAATATGTGCATAGAGCAGTGCAAGAAGGAGAAGCCCGATCTCATTCTACTTGACGTTATGATGCCTGACATCAGCGGTTTTGATACAGCAGTTATTCTGAAGAAAGACCCTGAAACACAGGATATTCCCATTATCTTCCTGACGGCCCTTAACAATCCCAGCGATCTGGTGAAAGGTTTCCAGGTGGGAGCAAATGACTTCTTGACAAAGCCTTTCAATAAAGAAGAACTTGTTATCCGTGTGATGCACCAGATACAACTCGTTGCTGCCAAGCGCATCATCGTGCAGCAGAATGAGGAACTGAAGCGCACCATCTCTAATCGTGACAAGATGTATTCCGTTATTGCCCACGACTTGCGTTCACCCATGGCCAGTATCCGCATGGTGCTGAACTTGGCAGTCAATGTTGTGTCTGCTGATGTAGTGGGTGAGGAGATCTTCAATCTGCTCGACAAGGCTAATCGTGAGTCTGAAGAGACCCACGACCTGTTGGACAACCTGCTGAAGTGGACGAAGAGTCAGACGGGCCGACTGAATGTGGTCTATCAGGATATTGATTTGGACGATATCGTACCAGGAGCTGTTGACATCTTCAGAATGATTGCGGAGATGAAGAAGATAGACCTGAAGTATATTCCTGCTGAGGAGAAATTGACGGTACATGGTGACAATGACATGATTAAGACCATTCTGCGTAACTTCTTGTCAAATGCCATTAAATTCACACCAGAAGGCAAATCTGTTGAGGTGTTCTACAAACATGAAGGTGACTTCGCACGTATCTCTGTGCGTGACCACGGCGTGGGTATTGCTTCTGGGCGTGTCGACAGCATCTTTAAGAAAGGTGAGACGACTTACGGTACTGGTGGTGAGGAAGGCTCAGGTCTGGGCTTGCAACTCTGTCAGGATTTTGCCCGCAAGAATGGTGGCGATGCGATGGTTGAGTCTGTCGAAGGTGAAGGCTCTACCTTCAGCTTTACTATTCCATTGAAAAAGGATTAAAAGTATATATTGAAAAAAAAGAGGCCTGAGCCTCTTTTTTTTGTTTCGATGTTTCGATGTTTCGATGCTTCGATATTTCGATGCTTCGATCTTTCGATGTTTCGAAATCTCGATATATCGATGCATGATGATTACTCACTCCTGAACAGGTCCTTGATGCCACCTATTGAACCTAACAGGTTGGTAGCCTCGTAAGGCAGATAGACGGTCTTCGTCTTGTCGCCCTGTGCCAGCTCCTGCATCATCTGGATATACTTCTGCGCCAAGAGGTAGTTGGCAGGATTAGTGCTCTTACCTACAGCCTCAGTAATCAGTTCGATGGCCTTGGCCTCTGCCTCTGCCTTGCGGATACGGGCTTGTGCCTCACCTTCAGCGTGCAGAATAGCCTGCTGTTTGGCAGCTTCAGCACGGTTCACCATGGCCGTTTTCTCACCTTCAGAAGCCAGGATCTCTGCAGCTTTCTCACCCTCTGAGGTCAGAATCTGTGCACGCTTGTTACGTTCTGCCTGCATCTGCTTCTCCATGGCGTTCAGCACCGTTGCGGGCGGAATGATGTCCTGAAGCTCTACGCGGTTCACTTTGACACCCCATTTGTCGGTAGCATCGTCCAGCACAGCACGTAGCTTGGTGTTGATGGTGTCGCGCGAGGTCAGCGTCTCGTCTAGTTCCAGTTCACCGATGATGTTACGCAGTGTGGTTTGCGTCAGTTTCTCGATGGCGTTGGGCAGGTTAGAAATTTCATAGACAGCCTTGAACGGGTCAACAATCTGGAAGTAGAGTAGGGCGTTGATCTCCATCTGGATGTTGTCCTTGGTAATCACGTTCTGCGACGGGAAATCATAGACCTGCTCACGGAGGTCGATGCTGTTGGAGTAGGCATAGCGTCCACGGGTAAGCACCACAATCTCCTTGGCGCGGTCAATGAACGGGATGATGATGTTGATACCAGGGTTCAGCGTGGCGTAGTAGCGGCCCAGACGCTCAATAATCTTGGTTTCTGACTGCGGGATAATCACCAGTGCCATCTTGGCGAAGAGAATCACTAATACTACGATGGCAATCAATACATAAGTCATAATGTCCATAATGTTTTGTTATTAATTGTTTATTTCGATGTTTCAATTTTCGGTATTTCGATGTTTCGATATTTCGAGGCTTCGAGTCTTAGAGCATTTCCACGGTGATAATCGTGCTCTCTCTGCCGATGACGCGAACGGTCTCACCTACGGCGATATTCTGCTGGCTGACGGCTTTCCACATGTCACCGTCTATCTGCACGTAGCCAGATCTGCCGGCACTGATAGGCTCTGTCACCTTACCCGTACGTCCCAGCAGCGCGTCGGCATTGCTTGGTTTGTTCGGGTCGTTCTTGTGCAGGTAACGCAGTGCTACTGGTCTGACGAACAAGACGCTCAGCAGCGAGAAGATGGCAAAGATGAATATCTGCCAGTAGATGCTCAGGCCGCACACTTCCGAAATAACAGCAAAGACGGCACCGATGGAGAAGCAGATGATGAAAAAATCACCTGACGAAAGCTCCAGAATCAGGCAGACGATGGCTATGATGGCCCATACCTGCCACATGTTTTCTGCTAAATACTCAATCATACGCTATACATTATTAGTTATTATATTGACAAGATAAAATCATCCCAATCCTTGGTGCTACCCTTTTTGCCGAACACCTTCTGATACAGTCGGCTGCGCGTCGATGCGACGCTCTCTTTCGAGTGAGCCGTTAGTGTGGCAATGTCCTTGGGCTGTATGCGCACCTTGATCAGCAGACTGACGTGCATGTCTTGTTCGCTCATGCGGTAGAGACTGTAGAGCTTGTCTGTAAAACCCGTGTAGGTGGCATTTACGGTGTCCGTCAACTCCCTCCAGTCTTGCTCTGTCATGTTGTGCCCTTCGTTTAGATACTGCTTTAGGCGCAGGTAGATGGGTGAGGCGAAGATGCTACCTGTGTCCTGCCCCCGTTGCTCCATCACTGCCATTTTCTGCATGGCGTGGATGTTGTCCAGTCGGCTTTGCAGCAATTGCAACTTGCGTCGGTTGTTCTGGATCACCAATATAAATAAGGTGATGTAGAACACGGTGCAGATGATGAGCAGAAACAGCTCTCGGTTGGTCAGTAACATGTCTTCAATACTTAATGGTTTCGTTTTTTGTTGATGCAAAGATAGGAATTATTTGCGTTACTACCAAGAAAAAACGTTTGCAAAAGTGTGCAAACTACATTTTGCGAACTTTTGCAAAGGAATTATTCCGTAGTTTGCAATTATTTTGTTACCTTTTTCACTGCGTGAAGAAGTTACTGGCACTCGAAAGAAAAAAAGAACGAGTTCTTTTTGTTCTTTACTCGTTTTTTCGTAACTTTGCAGGCAAATTAATCAATAAGGTACATATATAATGGGAAAGATTATACTGACAGGTGACCGTCCAACGGGTAAGTTGCACTTAGGTCATTATATTGGTTCGCTGCGTCGTCGCGTAGAATTGCAGAACGCTGGCGACTATGAGAAGATGTTTGTTTTTATGGCCGATGTACAGGCGCTGACAGACAATGCTGACAACCCTGAAAAGATTCGCCAGAACATCATTGAGGTGGCACTGGACTACCTTGCAGCAGGACTTGATCCAGAGAAGTGTACATTGTTCATACAGAGCCAGATAACAGAGCTGGCAGAGTTGACGACATACCTGATGAATCTGGTCAGTGTGAGTCGCGTACAGCGCAACCCGACAGTGAAGACGGAGGTGAAGATGCGTGGCTTTGAGGGCGAGAGCATCCCTCTGGGATTCTTCTGTTATCCTGTAAGCCAGGCTGCCGACATTACACTGTTCAAAGCTACCACGGTGCCTGCCGGTGAAGACCAGGAGCCCATGCTGGAGGTGACCCGCGAGCTGGCACGTCGCTTCAACCAGATATACGCCCCCGTGCTGGTGGAGCCTAACATCCTGCTGCCTGAGAACCTGACGGCACGTCGCCTGCCAGGAACTGACGGTAAGGAGAAGATGTCGAAGTCGCTGGGTAACTGCATCTACCTGTCGGACGATGCGGACACGGTATGGCAGAAGGTGCGCTCTATGTACACCGACCCTGAGCATATCAACCTGAACGACCCTGGACATGTGGAGGGCAACGCCGTATTTACCTACTTGGATGCTTTCTCAAAGCCTGAGCACTTTGCTCAGTATTGGCCTGAGTACCAGAACCTGGACGAGCTGAAGGACCACTACCGTCGTGGCGGTCTGGGCGACATGAAGTGCAAGAAGTTCCTGAACCAGATTCTCAACGAGTTCCTGGAGCCCATGCGCCAGCGCCGTCATGAGTTTGAACAGGACATCCCCGAAATCTACAACATTCTGAAGAAGGGTACTGAGAAGGCCCGCGAGACCGCAGCCCAGACCATGGACGAAGTGCGCAAGGCCATGCAGATAAACTACTTTGACGATGCAGAGCTTATCCGCTCACAGGCAGAGAAGTATAAAAGGAGTTAAGGAAGTTAAAGGAGTTAAGGAAGTTAAGGAAGTTAAAGGAGTTAAGGGAGTTAAGAATTAAGAAATGAGCGGCGAATGAAATATTTCGTCGCTTTTTTTTGTGTATTATAAAAATTGTTTGTATCTTTGCCGTGATATATCAGCTAAAAACGAACTAAAGATTATCAGTTATGAAAAGATTACTATGTGTGGCTGTGCTGCTGACAGCCTTGGCCACAAGTTCACAGGCCCAGCGTAAGACACAGATTGTAGAGCCTGTCAAGTCTGCTCAGCAGACAGATGGTAAAACCATCAAACGTAAGGTTGCCATTGGCCGTTTCTCTAACGAGACACAATATGCAAAGGGTATCTTCTATGACAAGGAGAACGATCCCATGGGTAAGCAGGCCCTCGACATCTTGTCGGCTAAGCTGGCAGCATCGGGCAAGTTCCTGCTGCTGGAGCGTAGCGACCTTGCTCAGCTGCTGGAAGAGGCCAAGAAGAGCGAGAGCGGTCTGCAGACCATCGGTGCCGACTATATGATTATCGGTAGTATCACCGAGTTTGGTCGCAAGAACACCGGTAAGGAAGGCGTCTTCACTTCTACGAAAATGCAGACGGTGGAGGCTGCCGTAGCCATCCGTCTGGTGGACGTGTCGACAGGACTTATCGTCTATTCTGACGAGGCTAAGGGGCAGGCTCAGATTACCACGAGGAGCACGCTGGGTGTGGGCGGTCGTGCCGACTACGACGCTACGCTGAGCGACAAGGCCATCTCGGAGGCTATCGGTCAGTTGGTGGAGAACATCATCAACAAGTGTACCGACAAGCCTTGGCGTACCTATTTCCTGACGTACGATGATGATGCCCAGATGATAGCCGGTGGTGCCAGTCAGGGTATTAAGGAAGGTGACGTCTTTGCCGTGAAGACCAAGGGTAGGAAGGTAAAGAATCCACAGTCGGGTGTGATGATTGAGCTGCCTGGTAAGCAGATTGGTACTGTCACCGTATCGGCTACCGGTGGTGACACCCCAGAGACAGAATACTCATTCGTGGAATACAACGGCTCTACAGCCATTGACGCCACAAAGTTGAACACTTATATTATAGAGGAGATTAAGAAATGAAGAAGCTCGTACTGCTCACACTCACGCTTGCCGCACTGGTGCTGGTAGGCTGCAAGTCAAGTTATCCTGTCGCCATGCAGAGCGGTCAAGAGGACATGGCTTATCTCGTGTTCGTTGGTCCGCTGGATAAGTATGGCAATGGCGCCTATCCCGTACAGGTGGATATCGATGGTACCAAGTTTGATGCCAAGGTCGTAAAGCCAAAGGTGGCTAACCGTAAGGGCTACCAGTATGGCGTAGGTCTGGGTAGCCGTCATCTGAAGGTGACCTTCAAGGGTGAGACTGTCTATGAGAAGCAGATATTCCTGTCTACACAAGAAACTAAAGTCATTAACTTGCCATGAAGAAAATATTTGTAGCCGCTGTTACCGTGCTGACATTAGCGTCGTGCGGTACCGTCCAGCCGGATCTGTACTCGTGGTACGACTCTGAGGATGCTACGTATCAGTATACGAAGCGTGCCTCTGACGAGAAGCTCGCTGCCGCCATGGAGCAGTACAAAAAGGTGATTAACAATCAGAAGGGAGCCCGCCAGGTGGCGCCTCCGGGAGTGAATGCCGAATATGGCTATCTGTTGGTCAAAGCCGGCCAGAAGGAGGAGGGCTTGACACTGCTGAAGCAAGAGGTTGCCCTCTATCCTGAGTCAGAGAAGTTTATTTCACGAATCATCAAACAACTGGAGAAATGAAGAACTATATCGCAATAGCCCTGGTGGCACTGACGATGGCCTCATGTGCTTCGTCGTCTCTGACCCGTGAAGCCCGTTATCCGAAGATGTATACGGAGAAACCAACTTCTATCGTGGTCATGCCTCCCATCAACCGCACCACTCATGTGGATGCCAAGGACTTCTTCTATACCACGATGTATACCCCGCTCTGTGAGAAGGGCTACTACGTTTTCTCGCCCATGCTGACCATGGAGATGTTCCAGGCAGAGAGCGCCTACGACGCTGAGAACTTCCTGGAAGGCAGTCTGACGCAGTTCCGTAATGTGCTGGGTGCCGACGCCGCCATGTTTACCATCATCAAATCGTGGAGCCGTAGTAATATCGGTGGTTCGCTGACCGTCGAGGTGGAGTATATCCTACGTTCGACTGTTACCGGTGAGACGCTCTACCAGCGTGAGGGTAAGGTCAAGGTAGACACCAGTGTCAATACAAATAGCAAGGGACTCCTGGGCGCTCTGCTCGACGTTGCCGCCACTGCTGCCAAGACTGCCGCCACGGACAAGATTGAAGCTGGCCGTAAGTGTACAGCCTTTGTGCTGAGTGACATGCCAGAGGGTAAGTATGGTCTGAACTTCGGTAAGGACATGCAGTCGCCTGCCGGCAATGCCCGTGTTACGGCTACCGTCAGTCAATAATCACAATCAAGACACACACAGAAAGTAAGTAAAGTATGGCTCTGAATCTGAACAAGAACTTGAAACTGTACTACTCCATCAAGGAGGTTGCCGAGATGTTCGGCGTCAATGAGAGTACGCTGCGCTACTGGGAACAGGAGTTCCCGTATCTAAAACCCAAGACCAGCGGACCTGCCAAGATCCGCCAGTATCAGGAGAAGGACATCGAACAGATTCGCCTTATCCATAATCTGGTGAAGGTGCGTGGTTTCAAGTTAGCGGCGGCTAAGAAGATTATCAATAGCAACCGCGACGGCGCTGACCGCAAAGCAGAGGTGCTGACACGACTCATTGGCGTGCGCGACGACCTGCAGGCGCTAAAGCGTCAGATGGACTTTCTTCAGTAGTTAAGGGAGTTAAAGGAGTTAAAGAAGTCAGGGCTTGGGATTCCAAGTATGCTGAAGAGTGAATACGGCCTCGGGGGTAATCTTCGAGGCCTCTTTCTTTGTCAGTTGGCGACTCCATGAGACACGCTGTGTGGTGGCAGCACCCTCACCGCGGTTGTTATACTCCAGATAGCGGGCTGTCTGCTCACGCTCTTTCTGCCAGTGGTGCCAACCCTCAGGACGTATTTGACGGGGAAGTTCACAATTCATGAACAGAGTATAGGCGTAGTCGCGCCACGGACGTCCCAGATAGACTTTGCTGACACCCTCCGCACAACGGATGGTGCAGTTGTTGAAGATGTAGCCGTAGGGTACGTCCTTGGGGGTCGAGGCGGCAGTGATGTATGAGTTGATCTTACAGAAGATGTCGCAGTGCTCAAACCATGCTGTCGACGGGCCGAAGATGAAGTCGGTAGTGCCCTCTATGTAACAGTCCTTAAAGAAGAGACGCGTGCGGGCATTGCCCGTATAGATGGTGTCTTGATGTCCCAGGAAACGGCAGCCAATGAACGTCAGCATGTCGCCCTCGGTATGCAGTGCTACGGCCTGTCCCAGACGAGCTGAGTTGTTCTCGATGGTCAGGTTCTTGAAGGTTATCTGACTGCCTTCCACCCTGACGGTATAGGTTCGGAAGGTTCCCATCTTGTTAATGTTTGCATGGTCGTCCCACGTGATAATAGTCTCGTCGCGGCTCTCACCACACAGCTCTATGTTGGTCAACGACTGTGGGATGATCAGTTTCTCCTTGTAGGTGCCTTTCTTGATATAGATAACCTTGTGGTAGTCCATAAAGGCGCGGCACACTTCAATGGCCTCGCTCAGATTGCGGAACTGTCCAGTGCCGTCGCGAGCTACCACGATAGTATCCGGATTGTCGTAAGGGTTGGCGCCATAGGCGGCGGTGCAGCCCCATATGGTACAAATTAAGAATAGTAGTTTTTTCATTTCTGTAGTAGTTTGTTTGTTTATTTCTTTATGTTTACATAATCTGTGTTACATCCTGAATATCTGGAATCTTTTTCAACTGACTAATGATATTACCCACATCTTCACGGTCATGGACACGCAACTCGATGGTGCCGTCAAAGACACCCTCCTCGCTGGCGATAGTCAGCTTATGGATGTTGACATTCATTTGCGAAGAGATGATCTGCGAGATGTCAAGTAGCATGCCCACACGATCAATACCCTGCAGACGGATGGTGGCGTCGAAGAAGAGTTTCTTGTGCATGTCCCACTTCGCATCGAGGATGCGGTTGCCATAGCTGGCCTTGAGCTTCGCAGCTACAGGACAGGCGCGCTTGTGAATTTCTATCTGGTGTTTGCCATCGATGAAGCCCAACACATCGTCGCCAGGAATGGGGTGGCAACAGTGCTTGAACTTATATTGCCTGATATTGTCGTCGGTGATGAAGATGGGCTTCTTGCGGTTGAACTTCTCAGGAACCACAAACAGCTCTGTCTGTTCCTCCGTGGTTTTCTTCTGCTTGCCTCTGTCGAGGAACGGCACGAATTTGCGCCAGCCACCACGCTTGTCGGCAGCATTCTTGCCCAGCAGCTCATCGACATCCTTGTCGCCCAGCATGATGGTCTTGTCACCAACGGCCTGGAAGAACTCCTCGCGGTTGCGCACTTCGTGGAATTCTGTCAACTGATCGGCTGCATTGGGGATATCGTTGATGTTGTTCTTCTTCAGGAATTCGCTGAAGAGGTCTTCGCCTTTCTTCTGCAACTCACGGCTGTCGCGGCGCAGGATGGCCAGTATCTTTCCCTTAGCCTTAGCGGTGGACACGAAGTTAATCCAAGAGGGTTGCACGTGCTGGGCTTTGGACGTGAGAATCTCCACCTGGTCTCCACTCTGCAACTTATGGCTTAGTGGCACCAGCTTGTGGTTCACCTTGGCACCGATACAGTGGGAACCAAGGAAAGTATGAATGGAGAACGCAAAGTCCAGAGCCGTACAGCCTGTTGGCATGGTCTTAATCTCACCCTTGGGCGTGAAGACGAAGATTTCTGACGCAAAGAGGTTGAGCTTGATAGCGTCGAGGAAGTCCATGGCGTCAGGCTGCGGGTCGTCGAGAATCTCCTTGATGGTGCGTAGCCACTCGTTGAGCTCGGTCTCGTCCTCCGTGTACTCTTCCTCTATACCGTCTTTGTATTTCCAGTGAGCTGCAAAGCCCTGTTCGGCAACCTCGTCCATGCGGTCGGAACGTATCTGTACCTCTATCCATCGTCCCTGCTTCGACATCAGGGTAACGTGCAGTGCCTGATAGCCATTGGCTTTGGGGTGGCTGAGCCAGTCGCGCAGACGGTCGGGGTGACTCTTGTATATCTTCGAGATAGCTACATAGATATTGAAGCACTCGTTGATTTCCTCTTCTCGATTGCGGGGGGTGAAGATAATGCGTACAGCCAGGATGTCATAGACCTCGTCAAAAGTGACGTGCTTGTTCTGCATCTTGCTCCAGATGGAGTAGGGGGTCTTGATGCGTTCCTTAATCTGGTAGTGGAGTCCCATCTTCTGCAGTTCTACCTCGATGGGAACGATAAACTCGTCGAAAAGTTCGTGGCGTGAGGCTTCTGTAATGGCCAACTTCGACTTGATGGCTGCATACTCTTCAGGATGTTCGTATTGGAAGGAGAGGTTTTCCAATTCTGATTTTATCTTGTTGAGGCCTAGTCGATTGGCTAGTGGTGCGTAGATGTAGAGCGTCTCACCGGCTATCTTGTATTGCTTGTTGGCAGGTTGCGACTCCAAAGTACGCATGTTGTGCAGACGGTCACAAATCTTGATGAGGATAACGCGGATGTCCTCGCTCATGGTGAGCAGCAGCTTCTTGAAATTCTCTGCCTGCGCAGAGGCCTGTTCACCGAAGATGCCACCGGAGATCTTGGTCAGTCCGTCGACAATCTGTGCAATTTTCGGACCGAAAATGTTCTCAATATCCTCTGTGGTGTAGTCAGTATCCTCCACAACGTCGTGGAGCAGAGCAGCGCAGATGCTGGTGGAACCCAGTCCCACCTCTTCGCAGGCTATTTGTGCGACGGCGATGGGGTGCATGATATAGGGCTCGCCACTCAGACGGCGCACGCCCTTGTGTGCTTGGCGTGCAAAGTTGAACGCCTTGGTGATGATGTCCACTTTCTTACGGTGGCGCGATGAACAGTAGCTGTCCAGCAGTCGTTGAAATGCGTCGTTTATGAGTTTGTCGTCTGCATCTTCGCGTATTTTCTGCTCTTCATCCATAGTTGTCTCCTCCAAATATTAACCAATAACCATTAACCGATTTATCTTCTTCTGCGTTTGCGTGTTGCTGCACGGCGCCGTTTAGTAGTAGCCTTCCTACGTACAGTGGCACGCTTTTTCCCACGTGCGTAACGCTTACTCTTATGATAGTAGGTCGGTACGTCGTCTTTTACCTCTACCTCTACACGCTTGGCAAAATCGCCGGCACGGTGGTTGCAGATGCTGTCTTGCAGGTCAATGAAGCGCCCTACTTCTGACTGTGGCAGACGGATGGGTGACAGCTCGGTGGCACCGGGTACCACGTCGCGACGGTACATGGGGTTCAGCGAGCGCAGCAAGTCAATATTCATGCCCATCACCTCGGCAACCTGTTCCAGATGGATGTTACGGTTGACCATAATGGTGTCGGTCTGTGCCGGCAGACGGGTGGTCATAGGACAGATGTTGTGCTGCGAGTAGTAGGTCATGATGTAGTTAGCCGCAATGAAAGCAGGCACATAGCCGCGTGTCTCCTTGGGCAGGTAGGGGTAGATCTGCCAGTAGTCCTTCTCGCCGTTGGCACGGTGAATGGCTTTGTTAATGTTGGCGGGTCCACAGTTGTAGGCTGCAATGACAAGGTTCCAGTCGCCAAAGATTTTGTAGAGGTCACTCAGATAACGGGCAGCGGCATACGACGCCTTGACAGGGTCGCGGCGCTCGTCAACCAGTGAGTTGACCTGCAGACCATACTGTTTGCCGGTGGTCAGCATGAACTGCCACAAGCCCGTAGCACCCACACGTGATACGGCCTTGGGGTTGAGTGCAGACTCAATGATGGGCAGGTATTTCAGCTCCAACGGCAACTGGTAGGCCTCTAAGGCTTCCTCGAACAGCGGCATGTAGAAATTGGAGGCGCCCAGCATGTAACTGATAGAGTGGCGCAGACGTCCACTATAGCGGTCAATGAACTTCTGTACCACATCATTATAGTTCATCTCCATAATGGTAGGCATGCGGTACAGACGGTCTACATAGTCCTCCTTGGTGTAGACAGGGTTGACATTCTTCATGTTACAGTCGTCAGGCTCGTCGAGGTAGGTCTTGGCCATATAGAGGTTCAGCAGACTGTCCAGGTCGTATGTCATGGCCTCGGGAAACTCGATAACCTCCTCACGACCTTCGTTGTCGATAACGGTTATCTCGTCTTCTTCAGACGTCTCGTCATCGCCATTGTTATAGACCTGCGCCCATATAGTGGACGTCATCAGTAACATGCAGATTGCCAGTATGTTTCTTTTGCTCATTAAACCTTCTTATCTCGTTTTGGTTATTATCTTTTTGTTGGTTCGCTAAAAGTTCAGGAAGCAGCTCAGTCCCACTGATTGTGCCTGTAGCGGATTGCCGCCTCCACGGTTTTGAATGACAGTAGGACGTACCTCCAGACTGAGGTCTTTGGAGATGTCAAACTCCGAGAGTTCCGCGTCGACATAGGCATCAATGACAGACAGCGCATAGACACCAATCATCACGAAGATGCTCATGTCGCGCCATCGGCGATACTTGTCTTTGCGGCTTCTGAAGAGCTCCTGGTATCGGGATTTGTTGGCATCTGTAATCTGTACGCCTAAGTGCAGGAACTTGTTGTAGCTGGCTGTGTTAGGGTCATTGTCCATGATGTCCAGATAAGCCTGCGAATAGTCCTTGTACATCATGTTGTTCCAGCTCAGTGCATAGATGCAGCCCAAGAATCCTCCGTAGAAGATAGGCAGCTTCCAGAATTTGCGGTTGTATATCTGTCCGGCACCAGGTACTACCAGTGCCAGCCAGAGTGCTCGTTGCGGATTGGGCTTCCATGTTGACCAGTCACGAGGGACCTTCACCTGCTTGGTGGTGTCAATCATGATGGATACCTCATTAGTGCGAAGCGTATCGTTAACAACCTCGTCTGTGCGAAGCGTGTCGGTGACTTGCTCTGCCTCTTCTTGTGCGTGGCATGTCAGTGCCATCGCCAGCGTTGCTATGATGACGAACAGCCTACCCATTGGCGCCGTCTAGTGCATTCATGATGTGTTCCAGCTGCTCTTCGTTGTCGAACTGGATGGTTATCTTTCCTTTTCCCTTGGGTGAACAGGACATTTGCACCTTCGACTGGAAGAACTGTGACAGACGGTCGCGCAGGATGTTGAACTCCTCGGGGAGCTTGGTGTGCGACTGTATCTTTCCCTTGGCAGTCTTGACGTCCTCGCCACTCTTCAGCGCCTGTACCATCTCTTCCACCTGACGGACAGAATATTGGTGGGCCTGCACCTCTTTGAAGACCTTGATTTGCTGTGACGGACTGTCAATAGCCAGCAGGGCACGGGCGTGCCCCATCTCTATCTCGTGGTTCTTCAGGGCTATCTGCACCTGGGCGGGCAGCTTCAGCAGGCGCATGTAGTTGGTCACTGCTGCACGGCTCTTGCCCACACGCTCCGAAATCTTGGCCTGTGTCATACCCGTCTCGTCGGCCAGATGCTGGTAAGCCAATGCAATCTCGATAGCGTTCAGGTCTTCGCGCTGGATATTCTCCACCAGTGCCATCTCCATGGCGTTCTGGTCCTCTACCGTTACGATGTATGCGGGAATCTTCGTGAGTCCAGCTAACTGAGAAGCACGCCAACGGCGCTCACCGGCAATAATCTGGTATTTTGCGCCTGTTACTTTGCGTACGGTGATAGGCTGGATGATGCCCAACTCGCGGATACTGGTAGCCAGTTCCTGCAGGGCTTCCTGGTCGAACTCACGGCGCGGCTGGTTGGGGTTGGGCTCTATCTGTGCTATCTCTATCTCGTTGAGGTTCGAACTGCCTTCAGTATGTACCTCACTAGTATCTATCAGGGCGTCCAGTCCGCGACCCGTACCGATATCGTCCAGTCCGCGTCCCAGTACGTTGCTTGCAAATTTCTTCTTTACGGCCATATTCAAATTGTGAATTTCGAATGTTGAGTGTTGAATGGTCGCCTTTGGCGATTGTCAATGAGAAATTGAGAATTCTGCATTCAAACATCGCAGCGAAGCGAGACTCATTCTACATTCCACATTCAACAGTTCTCATTTTTATAAATAATTTCCTTTGCGAGTGCCAAGTGGTTCTTCGAACCTGTGGAGTCTGCGTCGTAGAGTATTACAGGCAGACCATGAGAAGGGCTCTCTGACAGTTTGACATTTCGCTGGATAACGGTCTTGAAGACCAACTCCTGGAAATGACGCTTCACCTCGTCGTAAATCTGGTTGGCCAGACGCAGGCGAGAGTCGTACATCGTCAGCAGGAAACCCTCAATTTCCAGCTTCGGGTTCAGCTTAGTCTTAATGATCTTGATGGTGTTCAGCAACTTCGAGATACCCTCCAAGGCGAAGTACTCACACTGCACGGGGATAATGACAGAGTCTGCTGCCGTCAGTGAGTTGACAGTAATCAGACCCAGTGACGGTGAACAGTCTATCAAAATGTAATCGTATTCGTTGCGGATGGGTTCCAGCAACTTACTGATAACACGCTCACGGTTTTCCAGATTGAGCATTTCTATCTCTGCACCCACGAGATCGATGTGGCTGGGAATAATGTCCAGCCCATCGATGTCGGTGGTGTATATAGCGTCGCGCACCTCGGCTTTGTCAATAATGCACTCGTAAAGAGAGCAGTCTACTTCCTGAATGTTTACACCCAGACCACTTGACGCGTTGGCCTGAGGGTCGGCATCGACTACGAGCACACTCTTCTCCAAGGTAGCCAACGATGCCGCTAGATTGATGGTCGTTGTGGTCTTACCCACACCGCCTTTTTGGTTTGCTAATGCGATAATCTTTCCCATAATCTATAGAATATAGACTGCAAAGGTACGAATTAGCAAGCAAAAAACCAAAGAAATTAGGATTTTTTGCCAAAAACCTTATACCAAGTGTTCAATCAAGTCGGCACGGTCGCCTGGCAGCATGTCGATGACAGGTATTTCAATCATTGTGTAACAGCCTGGCTGTAAGCGCTTTGAGGCACGGGCAACGTTAACCAGTACTTGTGCGGTCAGTGCGGGGTTGTTAATCTGCATGTTGAACTCAAAACGCTGGTTCTGAGTCTGTCCGCTTACACCCTTGCGTACCATGTGTACACCGTGGCCCATGTCGCGAACGTCGTCAACGCTCTCAACCTGGAATACGTGTGTCTCGTCGCTGGCGAAGTAGGGGTCGGCCTTGATGTCTTTGGCGACCTGCTCCAATGTGTAGCCGTCTTCCAGCTCTACATAGACCATGCGGCGGTGAATGCCTTCACCCAAGGGGATAGTCATTGACAGGGCGTTCTTTACACCAGCCTTAGAGCGGGCACAGACGCTGTGCCCCATTGACATACCCGGGCCGAAGTTGGTATAGCTCAGACCTTTAGGAGCAAGACCCTGCATCAGTGTACGTACTATCGAGTCAGAACCTGGATCCCAGCCAGCAGCAATGACGCTGACGGTACCCGTCTGCTTGTTCAGTTCCATCTGGCGCTCGCGGTAGCCACGAATCTGTGTGTGGATATCGAACGAGTCAACAGTATTGATGCCCAGCGGAACAATCTGCTTGGCATAATCCTCGCAGGAGCGGGTGGGGGTGGCCAGAATGGCTACATCGACATCCTTCAGTTCCTTGATATCCTTTACAACCTCGTAAGGAGTCAGCTCGATGGGTTTGTCTGCTGCTCCGTTTCTGCGCACTACACCAGCGATTTCAAAGTCGGGGGCGGCCTCCAGGGCCTGAATAGTGTACTTGCCAATGTTGCCGTAACCTACTACGGCTGCACGAATCTTTTTCATATACCTATGCTTAATAATTGTGTTAATTTGCAATTCCGCTGCAAAAGTACACTTTTTCTTTGAAATACGCTACAAAATGTTATTTTTTTTATGTTTTTGTTTGCAAAAAATGTGTTTTACCTAATTACGACCTTACGCCCGTTCTTAATATAGACGCCTGCATTTAGCTGATTTTCATCCATCTGTACACCTACTATATTGAAGATTCGGTTATCATTGAGGCGTTCGGTCTTTAGCTGTTCAATGCCAGTGGGATTAGCAACAGTCACCTTGACGTTGGAGATGCCCAGATAATAGTAGTATGATACGCCTCCTGCTTTGGTTGAGCTCACATAGTTGGAGGCAAAAGTTACTTCTTGCGTGTTACCCGTCCAGATGTTGTTGTTAACTTCGCCAACAGATGCTACGAGTGTTTTGTTGTCATGGTTACGGCCAGGAATGGTAAATTCCACTTCTGTTATCTCGTTGTTATGTGCTGTCAGTGTCAGCGTGTTGTAATTATAGAGTCGCAGTTCGTTGTCGTCAGCATACAGCTTTGAACCTTCCATGCCATAGCTATAGGTGAAGGTAATGCCATTCTTCTCGAATATGATGGGAGTACGTGTCCAATAGCTTCGTAAGTTGTCTGTTGCGCTCCAGTCAACACCTAATGTCGTTTTATTAAGTGCTACCTCACAGTTGTCGGAAGTTGGCTCCTCAGGAAGTTCGCCACCATAATCGAAAGCAACATCTTTCTTTTCTCCCCAGATATAGTCCTCCAGTCCTGGATAATCTACAAAGGGGTTGCGGTTGCCTTGCAGCTGCCAAATAATCTCGTTTCTGTCCTTCTCCTTCTGACTGACGGGGTCTTCCTTCGCCCATCTTATGAGCATGTCGAATGCCCAAGGAGCAAAGGGCTGGTAGGCATCATTTCCCTCTTCCGTCTCTTCCACGTTGAACATGTCCGAGGTCCACGTGCCACAGTGCTTGCCGTCGAGCGTTACCGCCTCGCCAGTCTTCTTGTAGCTCTCGTCGCGAACGGGTGTCCATGTCAGGTAGCCAGGCTCATAGCACATCACCATATAGAAGTATATGCGCGCCAGGTCCCCCTTGTATTCGTCGTTGGGCTCGTAGACTCGTTTCTTGGCAGCATTCTCAGTCTGTTCAGCCCATCCTGGGGTACTGCATCCGCCCTGCTTGCTCTTCTTGCTGAACCCCTCTGCCGACTGCCAGTCAACATTGTTAGGGTCTCCTATCTCTCCATAGCACAGGTCGTTACGGTTGTTGTTGCACACCGCATCGGTGGGAATGACATGCACCAAGTCAGAGTACATAGGACGTACGTCAGCATACGTTTTAGTACCGCTGGCAGGAGCATCCGTCGGGTTAAACCATTTCTTCACCAGCGAGTGCTCACGCTGAATACCCTTTACCCCTTCCGTATTGCCTGCACCCGTTCCGTGCGGATAGGTGTATAGCGGATAGCGTGAAATAGCCGAGTACATGTCCCAGATGAACTCCTCGTTGTCCAGCACCCTTCTGTCGGAAATGTTATAAGCATACCACAGCGAATCGTAGTGAACAACACTGGGGTTCTTAATAATGTTGAACATTGCTGTTTTTAGTTCGCGGCCTTTCTTGCCGTTGGCTTTCTGATAGTAAGTCCCAGTCCCATTGGGTTGTGCCCACAAAGCCGTTGTGACAAACAGGAGACATAATGTGGTAAGTAGTTTTGTTTTCATAAGCATCATTGTTGTCGGTTCTGCTGCAAAGTTACAAAATAATATCGAAATACCGCATATTAAAGGCGATTTTTTTACGGCAATACAATAAAATAGGAGGAAAGTGCGTTTAGGAAATTGTATATATACATATTTGTTGGATTATGATTGAATATATCAAGGGTGAGCTGACCGAGCTTTCACCCGCAATGGCTACGGTTGAGGCCGCAGGAGTAGGTTACGCGCTCAACATTTCTTTAACGACCTACAGTGTCCTGCAAGGCAAAAAAGACGTGAAACTGTACGTCTATGAGGCTATTCGTGAGGATGCCCATGTGCTCTTTGGCTTTGTGTCGAAGAAGGAACGCGAGATGTTTGAACTTCTCATCACCGTCAGTGGCGTGGGTGCCAACACTGCAAGGATGATGCTGTCATCAATGAGCGTCGCCGAGCTCTGCAGTGCCATCTCGCGTGGCGATGAGCGTCTCATCAAAGGCATCAAGGGCATTGGCAAGATGACGGCACAAAGAATTATCGTCGACCTGCGTGACAAGATTGTCGCCCTGGGCATTGCCGACGAGATTCCTGCCGGTGGCACGGTGGCAGCACCTGTCAACAATGCCGTTCGCGACGAGGCAGTAGCAGCCCTCACTATGCTGGGCTTTGCTCCCGCTCCTACGCAGAAGGTCGTTGTCAGCATCCTCACCGAACAGCCCGATCTGCCCGTAGAACAGGTGGTCAAGCTGGCGTTGAAACAGATAAAGTAACCCTCAGATGAATCTGAGGGAGTACTGGCTATTGATAAAGAAGAATCTGAAGAAGTAGTGACGTAGATGAAACGGTATCTATACATAGTAGCAGTCTTGCTGAGTGTGACGGCCATGGCCTTTGCACCACAAGGCAACCGCATGTCGCCCGCCGATGTGCGCGAGGCTGCCGATACCGTAGTTCCTCAGGCCCGTTGGAAGGTACAGAAGACGGCACCTGTGGAGGTGGCCGACCTGGACTCTTCTGCTCTCGACCTGCGACTCCCTGAGAATATCAAGCAGGAGGTGGTGTATAACGACTCCATCAATATGTATGTCATCGGCTCGAAGATTGGCGATTCCTACATCAATACCCCTATCTTAATGACTCCCGAAGAGTACCGTGAGTGGAGTCTTAAACGCGAGCGCGAACGTTTCTTCCGTCAGAAGGATGCCGAGAACGTAGCCAACAAAGGCAAGGAGAAGTTTGACTTCGCCGATATGCACTTTGACCTCGGTCCTGCTGAGAAGATTTTCGGTCCTGGTGGCGTGCGCGTCAAGACGCAGGGAACTGCTGAACTGAAGCTGGGCGCTAATTTCAAGAACGTCGATAACCCCTCACTGCCCGAGCGCAACCGCAAGACCAAGGCCATCGACTTCGACGAAAAGATCAACATCAATGTGACCGGTAAGGTGGGCGACAAGGTGAACATGTCGCTGAACTACAACACCGATGCCACCGTCGACTGGGATGCCAAGAACCTGAAGCTGCGCTACGAGGGTAAGGAGGACGAGATTATCAAACTCGTTGAGGCCGGTAACGTCACATTCCCCTCCAACAACTCGCTCGTCAAGGGTGCCAGCAGCCTGTTTGGTATCCGTACCGATATGCAGTTTGGCAAGCTGAAGCTGCAGACCGTCTTGTCGCAGAAGAACTCCACCAGCAAGAGCGTGTCGTCCAAGGGCGGTACCCAGCTGACACCGTTCGAACTCAATGTCGCTAACTACGAGGAGAACCGCCACTTCTTCCTGTCCCAATACTTCCGTGAGCGCTACGATGCCGCCATGCAGCAGATTCCTACGCTGACAACGGGTATCAACATTACCCGCATCGAAGTGTGGGTCACCAACAAGTCGGGTACGACCAGTAACTCCCGCAATATCCTCGCTTTTGCTGACCTTGCCGAGAGTTCCTCAAAGAAGTGGGGTAGTGGTGCCACGCCTTCTGCAGTACCCGACAACAGTGCTAACAGTGAGTATGATGCCATGACGACTACCTACGATGCTGCTCGCGACATTGACCAGGCGATGTCAGTCCTTTCCGGCGTGATGACTGGTGGCACAGAGTTTGAGAAACTGTCGGCAGCCCGTCTGCTGACCTCTTCGGAATATACGTTAAACTCCGCCTTAGGATACATCTCGCTGAAGACCGCGCTGCAGACCGACCAGGTGCTAGCCGTGGCCTATGAGTTCACCTATGGCGGCAAGACCTACCGCGTCGGTGAGTTTGCTGCCGACCATACCGCAGCCCAGGATGCCCTCTATGTCAAGGCCCTGAAGAATACGTCGAACAATCCACAGCAGCCCAACTGGGCGCTCATGATGAAGAACGTCTATTACCTGGCAACGAATGTCGAGAAGCAGAAGTTCCGTCTTGACATCAAGTACCAGAGCGATACCACGGGCGTGTATGTTACCTATATCCCTGAGCAGCAGACCAAGGATGTCATCCTGTTGCGTGCTTTGGGTTGCGACCGCCTGGACAACAACCAGAAGGCACACCCCAATGGCTATTTCGACTACATCGAGGGCTATACTGTCAGCAATGGCCGTGTGTTCTTCCCGTCCGTCGAACCCTTTGGCGCCACGTTGGAGAGCTTCCTCCTGCGTCGTGGCGTCGACAAGGAGACGGCAGCGAAGTATGTCTTCCACGAACTCTACGATACCACGCGCACGGCCGCCCTTCAGATGACTGACAAGAACAAGTTCCTGTTGGTGGGACAGTTCAAGGGCTCGTCGGCCAACGTCATCTCGCTCGGTGCTTCCTATGTGCCACAGGGCTCTGTCGTTGTGACGGCTGGTGGTGTGACGCTGACGGAGGGCAGCGACTATACCGTCGACTACTCTGCAGGTGAGGTGACTATCCTCAACCAGAGCATCATCGATGCAGGTACCAATGTCAATGTCTCGCTGGAGTCCAACAACGACTACGGCATGCAGCGCAAGCGTATGCTGGGCGTCAACTGGGAGTACGACTTCTCCAAGGATTTCCAGATTGGCGGTACCTTGCAACACCTGAGCGAACAGCCGTTGACGTCAAAGGTCACTATGGGTTCGGAACCCTTGAAGAACACGTTGTGGGGTCTGCACATTAACTGGAAGACGGAGAGCCAGTGGCTGACGAACATGCTCAATAAGCTGCCGCTGCTGCACTGCACACAGCCGTCGCAGATTACCTTTACCGGTGAGTTCGCCCACCTGATAGCAGGTACGGCCAGTGGTACGCAGGACAATGCTTCCTACATCGATGACTTCGAGAATGCCAAGAGTGGTCTGAGCGTCCTGGAGCCCTCCCAGTGGGTCATCTCCAGTGTCCCCAGCATGTTCCCGGAGAGCAAGGACAGAGAGACCGTCGCCAGCGGCTACAACCGTGCCTTGATGTCGTGGTACACCATTGACCCGCTGTTCACCTACCGCTCCAGCAGTCTCACGCCCAGCCATATCAAGAGCGATATCGAGCAGCTCTCCAACCACTATGTCCGTGCTGTCTATGTCAACGAGCTCTATCCCAACCGCGACCAGTCAACCTATAGTGGGGCCACCAATACGTTGCCCGTCATGAATCTGGCGTTCTATCCTCAGGAGCGCGGTCCTTATAATCTCAGCACCAATGTGAGCTACGATGGTCGTCTCAACAATCCTGCCGACCATTGGGGCGGTATGATGTGCAAGCTCAACACCAACGACTTCGAACAGGCCAACATCGAGTATATCGAGTTCTGGCTGATGGACCCCTTTATATATACTAATAAGGTACAGGAGGAGGGTAGTGCCAGCTTGGGTGGCGACCTCTACTTCAACCTTGGCGAGATTAGCGAGGACATCCTGCGCGACGGTAAGAAGTTCTATGAGAGCGGAATGCCCGTGGGCGGTACAGGCTCGGTGACTGAGACACAGTGGGGTAAGATTCCCCTGCAGCCCACCCAGACCTACGCCTTTGCCACCACCAGTGGCTCGCGCGCCTTGCAGGATGTGGGACTCAATGGTTTGAACGACGAGGAGGAACGCCTCTTCCCTGCCTATGCCGACTTCCTGCAGCAGGTCAACGTCAACGACAGTGTGCGCCAGGCATGGACCAACGACCCTGCCAACGACGACTACCACTACTTCCGTGGTTCCGACTTCGACGAGCGGAAGACCAGCATCCTGGACCGTTACAAGCGCATCAACATGCCACAGGGCAACTCCCCCGACAACGACCAGCAGACGGAGAGCTATGATACCAGCTACAAGACCTATCCCGATGTGGAGGATATCAATCAGGACTACACGCTCAACGAGTATGAGCGCTACTATCAGTATAAGGTGAGCATCCGTCCGGAGGACATGGTCATCGGCCAGAACTTTATCACCGACATCCGCGAGGCTTCCGTGTCCTTGCGCAATGGCAGCCGCGAAACGGTCAAGTGGTACCAGTTCCGCATCCCGCTGAACCAGTATTCTGGCAAGGAGGGTTCCATCTCCGACTTTACCAGCATCCGTTTCATGCGTATGTTCCTGACCAACTTCCAGCAGCCCATCGTGCTGCGCTTCGGTTCGCTCGACCTCATGCGTGGCGAGTGGCGCATCTACAATCAGCCGCTCTCTACGGGTAGCAGCAGTGGAACCTTGGAGGTCAGCGCCGTCAACATCGAGGAGAACAACAACAAACAGCCCGTCAACTACGTGCTGCCACCGGGCATCTCGCGTGTCACCGACCCCTCACAGCCGCAGCTGACAGAGGCCAACGAGCAGTCGCTCTGCATGGTCGTCAAGAACCTGTCGTCGGGCGAGTCGAAGGCCGTCTATCGCAACACCGTCCTCGACCTGCGCCAGTATAAGCACCTGCAGATGTTTGTGCATGCCAACCATCTCGTCAACGATGCCACGTCACTGCAGGACGACCAGCTGGCACTCTTCATCCGCATGGGTAGCGACTACAAGAACAACTACTACGAGTATGTCATCCCCCTGAAGCTGACACCCGACCGCAACGACTATAACAAGTATAATCTGGACGACTGTCGTGCCGTATGGCCTGCAGCCAACATGCTCGATGTAGATCTCAGCGTCTTCACGCAGCTCAAGAAAGCCCGCAACAAGGCACGCGGCATGGGTACTGCCAGCTATACGACGCCCTTCTCCGACTACGACCCCGACCAGCCCAACAACCGCATCACGGTGATGGGTAACCCCACGCTGGGCGAGGTGAAGACCATGATGATTGGTGTGCGCAACCTGTCGGGTAGCGTCAAGTCGGGCGAGGTGTGGGTCAACGAGCTGCGCCTGCAGGATGTCGTCAACCAGGGTGGTTGGGCTGCCTCGGGTGCATTGAACATGCAACTGTCGGATGTCGGCACGCTGAACCTCACCGGAAAAATTATCACCGAGGGCTTCGGTGGTCTGGAAGACGGCGTGGCTGCACGCACCACCGACAACTACAAGACTTACTCGCTGACGACGTCCATCGAGCTGGGTAAGTTCTTCCCCGACAAGGCGAAGGTGTCGGCACCGCTCTACTACTCGGTGACCAAGGAGATTACCAAGCCCAAGTATAACCCGCTGGATACGGATATGAACCTCGACGATGCCCTCGATGGTGCTGCCAATCGTCAGGAGCGTGACTCAATAGAGAGCATTGCCGTCATGAAGACCACCTCCACCAACTTCTCGCTGTCCAACGTGCGTGTGGGCATCAAGACCAAGCGTCACCCCATGCCTTACGACCCCGCCAACTTCTCGTTCAGCTATAGTCACTCCCATCGCCATTCGTCGGGCAAGACCACCGTCTATGAGAACGACGACCAGTGGCGCGGTTCGCTGAACTATAGCTATACGCCGGTCTATAAGGCGTGGGAACCCTTCAAGAAGTCGAAGAGCAAGTCCAAGTGGATGGCTCTGCCCAAGGCCTTCGGACTGAACTGGCTGCCACAGAACATCGCGTTCAATACGGATATCTCGCGTACCTATTATGAATTGCAGGAGCGCGACATGGACGACCTCGGTGGTTCGTCGCTGCCTGCCACCTTCAGCTCGCAGATTCTGTGGAACCGCGACTTCTCCATGCGCTGGGACCTCACCAAGAACCTGCACATGAACTTCCAGTCGGGCACACAGGCAGAGATTGAGGAGCCCTACAGCGACAAGCCCATCAACAAAGACCTCTATCCCGACCGCTACGAAGCATGGAAAGACTCTGTATGGACCAGCATCAAGCATTTCGGTCGTCCGCTGGACTACCGTCAGACGTTCACGGCCTCTTATCAGGTGCCACTGAACAAGTTGCCTATCTTCGACTGGCTCAATGCCGACGTCAGCTACACCGCAACCTATAACTGGGTGCGTGGTCGTGAGAAGGAGGATGGCACATCGTTGGGCAACACCATTTCGAACAATCGTCAGGTCTCCATCAACAGCACGCTCAACATGGAGACGCTCTACAACCATTTCCCCTTCCTCAAGAAGACCAACGAGCGCTTTAAGAAGGCTATCGCTAAGCCCGACCCGAAAAAGAAAGCCGCTGCCAAGAATAGCAAGACGACCGCCAAGGACGGCAAGGATGGTAAGGACGGAAAAACTGTGCCCGGCAGTTCTACTGCCGGGAAAAAGGAGGCCGCCCAGCTCCCCAAGAACAAGAACGCCTTCCAGAAGGAAGTGAAGCTCCTGCCCGACAGCACCGTCACCGTGGCGCATAACAAGAAGTCGAAGCGTCTCATGGTGTCTGCCAAAACCAAGGACGGCCGCTCTTATCCTATTAAATATAAGGTGGTGGACCAGAACAAGATTAGCATCAAGGGCCTCGACTCAACAACTATCATGCTCTCTGTCGTCGCCAAGCCGCCACTCGACGATGAGCGCTGGTACAAGACGGCTCAGTCGGCCGCACGCTTCCTCATGATGGTGCGCTCCATTGGCATCTCCTACCGCAACCAGTACGCCTTGTCGGTACCGGGCTTCATGCCAGAGATTGGCGATGCCTTCGGACAGCGAACGGGTGGGGTGATGGCTCCTGGTCTGGGCTTTGCCTTCGGACTGACGGACGACTCGTTCATCGATAAGGCCCTTGACAACAAGTGGCTGCTCATGGCCGACAGCATCGCCACACCGGCGTCCAGCAATCAGAGCATCGACCTGCAGCTGCGTGCCACCCTGGAACCCGTCCGCGACCTGAAGATTGACCTCAACGCCTCGCGCACGGAGAGCAAGTCGCGCAGCATCCAGTATATGTATGCCAACCGTCCCACTACGCAGTCGGGAACGTTCAACATGACCACCATCTCCATCTCTTCATCGCTGGAGTCCATGGGCGATGCCAACAACGGATATCCCTCGGCGGCCTTCGATCGCTTCTGCGATGCGTTGCCTCGCTTCCAGGAGAGGGCGTCGGCCCACTACGGCACACCTGTCGACCAGTACAGCGCAGCGGTCATGATTCCAGCCTTCCTCGACAGCTATACGTGGAGTGGCGGTGGTAGCCTCGACCTCATTCCGGCACTCACCAAGCTGTTGCCCAACTGGACCATCCGCTACTCAGGACTCTCCAAGCTGAAGTGGTTCAACGAACACTTCAAGTCGGTCAACATCAACCACTCCTACAAGAGCGTCTTCGCACTTGGCAGCTATACCAGCAGCAGCGAGACCGCCTCTGTCCTCGGCTGGAATGTGCCCACCGTCAGTATCAACGAGTCGTTCTCACCACTCATCGGTGCCGATGTCACCTTCCTCAACAACCTGACGCTCAAGGCTGAGTACCGTCGCACGCGTGTCCTCAACCTCTCCATGACCAGCGTGCAGATCAACGAGAGCCGCTCCAACGACCTCGTTATCGGACTTGGCTATAAGATTAGCGACTTCCGCCTCTTTGGGTCTGGCACCAGCCGCAAAATCAAGAAGGCACAAGGCGGCAGCAAGAAAAACAATGATAAATCGTCAAATAGTAAATCGTCAAATAGTAAGTCTGGTGTCAACCACGACCTGAACATGCGTCTCGACATCTCTTGGCGCGACCAGGCCGCCATCACGCGCGACATCGCCACCCGCACCTCTTCGGCCAGCAGTGGCAATGCAGCCTTCAAGATGTCGTTCATGGCTGACTACACCCTGTCGCGCCTGCTCACCATGTCTGCTTATTACGAGCGCCAGACCAACACGCCGCTCCTCTCCAGCAGCAGCTATCCCACCACCACTCATGACTTCGGCTTCAGCATGAAGTTCTCGCTGACAAGATAAGGGGAGGAAAGGAAAAGGAGGAAAAGAACACTGATAAGTATGAGAGTGGTGCTACCGCCAGCCTGACGGATGGGTGTGGTAGCCGAGAAGGTGCGCTGGTATTGCAGCAGGCGGTCGGTGTATTCGTCGAAGGTGCCCCAGTTGCCAGCCTCCACCTCTGCCACCATGCGGGGCAGTACGTCGTGGATGTATTTTTGGTGCTCGTCGGTGAGGGTGGCAGGACGGTCGATGTCGTCGGGAGAAAGCCAGACAACAGTGCCGTCAGCCTGCTGGTGGGGGAAGATGCGTAGCGACTGCCAGCCACCATAGTGGAACACGTAGTCGGCAAACTGCTGTTCAACGGTCAAGCTGTCGGTGGCGGCAGAAGTCTGGCGCAGAAAGGCATGGAGCGATAGCAGACGTCCCTCCTGCGTTTGGACCAGCAACTGACAGAAATGGGCTGCAGTGGCCTGCGGCATAGGCTCGGCCCACGCCACGGAGACCATTGCAGTCCATAAGAATATAAGGAGTGTTCTTCGCATCAGATTGATTCCAGGAACATTACCACAGCATTGCGGTCAGCCTTGCTGAGGTGAAAGAACTTCTCGGTGGGCTTGTAGGCATCCGACTGTTTGGAGTAGCCATGCCACATGATGGCCTCGATGACGTTACGTGCACGGCAGTCGTGCAGACGGTCGTCGGCACCGGTCAGTCGACGGCTGAGTCCACGACCCCAGAGTGGGGTGGTGCGGCACCAGCCGGTACGGATGTCGTTCATCATGAACAGACGGTGCTGTACCATGTCGGTATAGGGCCAGATGACCTGGTTCGGATAGCGGGGCAGCATGCTGCTGTAGTCCTTGCCAAGGGTGCTGGCATAAGCCTTGATGGAGGCATCTACCCAGGGAGTGTCCTCGCCAGTGGTCCACGACGGACGGTGGCAGTGGGCACAGCCAATCTCCGTGAACAGCTCCTTGCCACGCTGTACGTCGCTGCTGTTCAGGTTGCGGGCAGCGGGCACGGCCAGTCCGCGGTGCCAGACCATGAACTGGTAGTACTGCTTGTCGCTCATCTCCGGCAGGCTGTTGTGCCACTGGTTGTCGAACTGGTTGGTCGAGGGGTCCAGCAGGTGGCGCACGGCATCGCTGATGCCTGTGTTTGTGCCGTCAGCATAGTAGGGTGAGGCAGGGTCAGCCTTGATGGTGGCAATGACGTCGGCATCCTCCGACATAGCCTGTGCCCAGGCGGCTGTGGTGTAGAGCTTCGGACGGTCGGAGCGCGACACGTTGGTGATGTTCCAGATGGCATTGGCACCGGCACCGTCCTGCAGCGAGGCACGCGTCATGGCGTAGGTGAACTTCTTGACCTGCTTCGTACCGTCGGCCAGCGTGTACCAGGCCGTGGATGCCCAGTCGTTGTTGGCGGTATCCCAGATGGCGGGGTTCAGCTGTACGCCGTGCGAGGCCTCCTGCTGATACTGTGCCTTCATGTCGTCGGCACTGATGGCGTCGAGCAGTCCTGTGCCATAGACACCGATGGTTGACTCCAAGCGCACGTCGTAGTTGGTGGGCTTGGGATTGGTGTTGAAGGCCTCCTGCGGAATGCGTACCTCAGGGTAGATGAGGCTGTAGCGCTCGCCGTCCTCAAACTGGAGGGGCAGACCGCTCTCCATGGCTGTCACCTCTTTCCACTCGATGCTGATCAGGTCTTCGTTGATGGGGGCCTTGAAGGGTGCCATGGCCTGTGTCTGCGGCATACCCGTCACCTCAGAGATGTAGGCATTGTTGTCCGGGTGATAGATGACTAGCAGGTAGCCGTTGCCAATCTGGTTGGCGCGATACTCCGTCTGGCGCTTGCCGTGGCCGTAGCTGGGGTGACAGGCGATGCACGAGTTGCGCACCCATGCAGGGCCCAGACCCTTGCGTGGCTCCTGGTCGTAGGTGTAGAGGTGTTCGAAGAAGTCCTCACCCACGTTGAAGTCGTTCTCCATGCCTGCCTGTTCGGCAGCGGGTGTCAAGGCCGAATAGCTGGCCTTGTCGGTGGTACCGAGTTTTCCACCCGGATACCACTCGTCGGCAGTGAAATTGCCGGTAGCCTTGCCGAAGACCTCGTCGGCGGGTGTCAGCGGCCCCAGGTCACTGAGTGCCTCTGAGCTGTCGTCAGAGCACGCCGCCAACAGCGGTAGCAAGGCAAAAAGATAAAGTATTCGTTTCATAATCCGTATTTTAAAATACAACATTTATTATATTAAAGACAATGATTTTTTATATTAAAGACAACTTGGACAACTAAGACAACTTTTTTATGTGCGCCCTTTTTGATTTAAAGACAACTTTTTTTTCCTGCCCATGAGGGGGTCCGTAGACGCGGTTGCGTCGTAGGCTAATATTAATGTTGTCCCAAGTTCTCTGCAAGCAGAGTGTGGCGTTGCAATGTCCAAGTTGTCTTTTAATAAAAACTCATTGTTGTCTTTTATAACTATTCTTCGCCTGAAGTTGATTCCCAGTTATCGGGGGCATCGAAGCTCTTGCCCCACACCACGCTGCAGTACTTCACGAAGGGAGCGGGCATGCCAGAGATGTTGCTGATAGCAGCAGAATAGGCATTCTCGACAGCTGTGTTGACAGCAACCTGATTGACGCTGGCAAAGAACTTGTGGAAGCTCTTGTCGGCAGCACTGTCGTTGGTAGAACCCAGCCAGATGTTGCGGATAGAGCGGATGTTGTCGGCAAAATCGGTGATAGAGTTGTAGCTGTAGGGAGACTCTACGTAGGCAATGTCGCCATTGGCAAAGGGGTTGGCAATCTTGGCAGTGCCCACCTCGTTGCAGATAGCGAAGCAACTACCCTCGTCGTCGCTCAAAACCTGAGCAATGGCATCGGCCAGCGAGGCAAAGGTGCTCTTGCTGCTCTTGCCGGCCTGCTTCAAGTTGTCACCGAAGGAGAGACCCTTTTCGGTCTGGTACTCCAGACCTGCAGCCTTGACAACGGCTGTGCGCGAAGCGTTCTTCTCGCCCTCCCAGGCAACCTGCAGCTGGAAGGTGCGCTCCTTCAGCAGGGTGCAGATGCGCTGTGCATAGGCCAGTTCTGAGGCACCGCTGATCTGCTCGAAACCTGTGTAGGTGTCGTTCGTCTGGAACTCAGCAGCCTTACGGGGCTGACCATTGCGGAACAGCAGGAACTCCAGGGCGTGGAAACCCAGGATGGTGGCATCCTCAATCTCCTCATCGCTGAAGTCGGTACGTCCGGACTGCAGGTAGGTCAGCAGCAAGGAACGGTTCAGTGGCCATGAGTCGATGGTGGGGTCGATGTCGAAGTCGGCAGCAGCACCTCCGAGGAAAGCTTCTGAGCGCTCCCAGTAGAGACGGGCAGCCTTGAAATCGGCGCAGGCCTTGTCGATCTGTGCCTGTGTGATGGAGGCAGCGGTCAGTCCGTGGAGGGTCTTCTCCAGGTCTTCGGTGTTGTCGGCCAGACTGGTGTAGGTAGGCACGATCACATTGTCAACGAGGTTGTTGAGCACCTCGTAGAGGTAAGTCTCCTGAACCTCCGTCAGACTGGCAGAGGCAATGACACCGTTGGCCTTCTCCAGCTGCTTGCCCAGATTGTCGCAAGCATCCATTGCTGCATTTCCGTAGGTTACATCGCTGTAGATGTCGCCCTTGTTGCCATCGTCTTCGTTTGATTCACTACATGCTGTTAACGTCAGCGCGCCCAGCAGGACGGCTACTGACAGGTTAAAAAACTTTTTCATTGTTGTTATATTACTTTTTTTATGTGGTTAAAAATTTCTTTAACTCCTTTAACTCCCTTAACTCCTTTAACTACTTAAACAACCCCGCATACGCAATGCCGATATTGATGCTCGGTTCATTGTTGTACTGGCTGTCCAGGAAGCGGTGGCTGTACTCAGCCTTGACGACAATCTCCTTTATGGGCATGTAGTTGATGCCGGCAGCAATGCGCTGCACCTTGGTATAGCCGTAGCTGGTGTTCTTCGTGTCTGAAGCGTAGGGATTGTAGGTTTCGTAGCGTCCGAAGATGTAGAGCTTGTCCTTGCTTTCGCGCAGGGCAGCTATCTGCGAGAAGATGTCATAGCCAGCCTCGATGCCGATGGCGTAGGCGTTGCCGCTGACAAAGGCTGAGTGTTTGAAGGGCGACTTTGAGTTCTTGCGGTTGTACATGTATTTCAGCTGGTCGGCAGAGCCCAGATAGCCATAGTCGGCCTGTCCGCGTACTATCCAGTTGTGGGCATTATAGGTCAGGTCGATGCTGCCGATGGCTACGCGACCCTTGTACTTCGTGCTGATGCCGTCCTTCTCGGCAGGGTAGGTGTTGCCAATAGCATGTCCGTAGTAGCCGCTAAGACCGATGCGTAGGCCAGGGATGCTGTAGTTGTCCACGCGCAGGGCTACACCGTACTTGTTGGCAACATCGAACTCCATGGGCGACTTGTGACCCTTATGAATCCATCCGGTATTCGTAAAGTTGTCGCTGTTCAGACCGGCCACCAGCAGCGCCTCGTAGCGAAAGTCCTTGTAGCGACCCCAGAAAGAGACACCCGTCTGGTGCCATGTGGAGGGCATGATGGTGTTCTCGCCTTCCGGACGATAGACGGTGAAGAAGTTCAGCGGCTCGTGGTGGGCATTGTTCAGACCTACCGGGACCACGATATGACCGGCGCGGATGTTGGCCCAACGGGCAAACGACTTCTGTATCCAGAACTGCTCCAGCTCTACCTCGCCGCCTTTCTCGGTTTCCTGTTCCCATTCACCGCCTTCCTCGTCCTCCTTCTCGTAGGCAATGCCCGTGCCACCGTGCTCGAACTCTATCTCCGTACCCAGCGACCAACCCTTGCCGAAGTCGTAGCCCAGCCAGATGACGGCATGCGGTATGTCGAAACGTCCGTGTGAAGGGTCGTCCTTATGCTCTTCCGGTTGACTGTAGCGACTGACGTGGTCGCTGTAGAAATTACGTGAGAAGGCCGCCTCGCCGTAGCCGCCCACACTCAGACGGCTCTGTGCGCTGGCAGTCAGTACGCAACACGCACTAATCAGTGCTAATCCTAATCTTTTCATGTCTTTTTACCTTTGTTGTCAATTTCTGACTGCAAAGGTAACAACTCTTAACATTTCTGACAATACTCAAAAATGATGAAAATCCTTGGTGTTTCTTGCACGTTTCCCCGAAAATGATTACTTTTGCACCGCAATATATATAGTAATAGGTATGATGAATGGAAAACCCAGAGTTGCAGTAGTCGGCAACAATACACTGGCACTGATAGGTCTCAGACATCTGCTGCAGAGTGTGATGCCGATGATTGAGGTCGACACGCTGGGTTCGTTTGCAGAACTGACAGCCAACAATCCCGACCAGTATTTCCACTATTTTGTCTCGATAGAAATCATGCTCAGCGAACGTGCGTTCTTCCTGGAGCGCCGGCGTAAGACCATTGTGCTGACGACGGCACAGACAGAGACCGCACAGCTCAGTGACTTCCATTGTCTCTATATCAACCAGCCCGAACAACAGTTGTTGCGCGCCCTGCTCCAATTGGAACAGCATGCCCATAGCGGTGGACGTAACCTGCCACCGACGGTCAGGGATGACAGTGAACAGCGTCCGGTACTGACACGTCGTGAGATAGAGGTGATGGCGCTCATCGTGCAGGGGTTCATCAATAAAGAGGTGGCCGACAAACTCAATATTGGTCTGTCGACCGTTATCACGCACCGAAAGAATATCATGGAGAAACTAGGACTGAAAAGCGTCTCAGCTCTTACCATCTATGCGGTCACTCATGGCTATGTGGATGTCAATCTGGTGAAGAGCTGAGCAATCATAATAGACAAAAAAAATAATGGAGGCCATCCGTTTGGGTGGCCTCCATTGATTCTTTACATCATGTTTGCGGGCGAATCAATCGCCGCTGTCTTTACTTGATGGTGAAGAGGTTGAAGAAACCTGTCATCATGAACACCTTCTTGATATCTTCATTGATGTTCTCAATGGTGATGTTTCCACCTTTAGCAGCCACTTCCTTACGGATGGTGAGGAAGAGACGCAGACCTGATGAACTGATGTATTCCAAATCCTTGCAGTCGAGGGTGATAGCCTTGTCGGCATTCTCTAACAGGGGAATAATCTCCTGCTGGGCCTTGACGGCTGCGGGGGTGTCTAAACGTCCACTGACAGTGGCGTACATGCCTTGCGGCTGTTCTTGAATGTCAAATATCATCTTTTAATTTTTAATATTTAATATTTCATTTACTTAACGAGGGCCTTGCGGGCAGCCTCAATCTCAGCCTTCATCTCGTTCATCTGAACCTTCAACTCGTTGACAGTGGTGGCGTTGAGGTGCTCCAGAGGAGTCATGGCAGAAGCGATAGGAGCAATCTCCGGGTCGTACTGAGCCAGACGGTTGGTAGCGTCGAGGATGAGGATGATACGGAAAGTAACGTTAGCAGCTGTCTCGTCAGTGAAAGTGCTCAGGAACTTGTCCTGGTTCTGGCTGACAACGTAGAGCTGCTCAACAAGGGCTGCAGAGGCAATCTGCCAGAAGTAGTTGATACGGCCATTCTTATCCATAGCATCGTAGAGCGCTGAAGATGTCTCGAAGAGACTACCCTTGTCCTCAATCTCCTTGAAAGAAGGATCGTCAATGTCGGCAGCAAGCTTGGTGATAGCCTTGTCGTAGTCCTCAACGGGCATCTCATACAGGTTGGCAATACGCTTGTCAACGCTCAGGGCAGACAGAACGCGATACTTCTCGGCGAGAGTGGTAGCCTCGTCAGCTACAGCAGCGTCGAGCAGATAGGTGGGCTTCACCTGCTTCTCTTCCTTGGTAAGTGTGATACCATTCTTGGTGTCCTTGACGAACTTGGGCTGGTCAATCTTGCTGAACTCAGCAGCGATGCTGTCGAAGTGCATCTTGATGCTGGCTTCAATCTGTTCTTGTTCGAAACTCTTCAGAGTGTCTGCTTCTTCAGCGTTGTTTGCACTCTTGTTACCTCCGCATGCTGCGAAGATGATGGCTGCGAAAGCCAGGATAGAAAACTTTTTCATCTTTCTTTAATCATTTAAGTTATTACTAATGTTTATTATTGTTTCAAGTTTCATGTTTCATTTTCTTACGTAGCGCCCCGGACAGTCGGTGAGCAGCAGGATGATGCATAGCAGGCTCATGAACAGCATGATGCTGATGTTGAACCACAGCGTCTTGAAGTGCCACGAACCCACCACCTTCTGACTGCTGTAGAACGGGGCGTTGCCACAGCTGGTGAAGGGCGTGAGGAAGATAAGTCCTGTGCGAGGCACGATGCGGTCTTCGATAACATCAACCATCGAGTGCTGGTCGGCACCGACAACACAGTCTTCGAGCTTGAGGTTGTAGTTGTCGCGCTTGAGTGCTAGCACGCCGTCTTTGCCCACGGTGCGCAACAGCTGGCCCATGATAGCATCGCGCTGCAGTGCCAATTTGTTGCTGCGCTTGACGAGGTACTTCTCAGCCTCCTGCATGTAGTCGTAGAGCGACTGGTAGTCGTAAGCACCCTGATAGGGTTGGATGCCACAGAATTCAGTGACTCGTGGCAGGTTGGTGCGGATGACCTCCATATGGTTCGGGTCTACGGCCTTGTGGTTCTTCTGCTCGTCGCGCAAGGTCTGCAGTTGTGACTGCAACTCATAGAGGTAGCCCATGTTATAGAACTGGTTCTCGTATTTCTGACGGTCAATGTCGAAGAACTGTTTCTCGTATTCATTATCGGTGAACGATGAGACGGCCAGTGCCTCATAAGCCCAACGCGACGGGATGAGGTTACCTACTAACGGTACGTTGCCCGTAGTGCTCTTGGGCGTGAGGTCAGAGAAACTGACTACCAGTCCGCAGAGTAGTATCTGTGGGATGAGCAGCATAGGAATGCTGATATAGATGGCGACAATGCTGCTGAGACACTGCGAGAGCAACAATCCCGTGAGGTTGGCCAGGAATGCAGTGACAAAGAGGATGAGCCACCACGTGGTGAACAGTCCTTGGATGCCCATCATCGTGTTGCCCACGAGGATGAACAACAGGGTCTGTATCAGTGACAATGCACCCATGAAGATAATCTTCGACCAGATATAGCTGCCGTATGACAGATGCAGGAAGCGCTCACGCTTCAGCAGGGCGCGGTCTTTGAAAATCTCCTCTGCACTACCGCTCATACCTGTGAAGGTGGCCACGATGACGGCCATGAAGAAGTAGCTGACGAGGTTCTTGTTGTTCATCACACTATAACCCTCAGGGGGGGCAAAGCGTGTCAGATAGCCGCAGACCAAAGCCAACAGCGGTGCCTGTAGCAGGGCGATGGCCATGTACTGCGTATTGGTTATCTTAGTACGGATGGTACGGCTCAGGAATATCAGGAACTGTTTCAGCGCCCCCGGCTTCTTCTGGTCAGAGTGGGGCACGTCGCTGACGGTAACGGGTTCCATACCCTTTTCGGCCTGTGCCTTCAGGTAGAGCTCGTGCCATTCCTGTGGTGTCGTCTTACGCTCGTCGGAGAGTTCGCCGCTGCTGTTGAGGGCCTTCTCGTCAATGATGTTCAGTACAATCTCCGGATTGACGTTACCGCAGGTAGGACAGGCGCTGGTCTCAGCGTCGGCATAGTTGGCAGCCTCCTTGAAATAGGTGACGGCATCGATGGGGTTACCGTCGAAGACGGGATAACCACCTTTGTCGAGCAGCCACAGACGGTCGAAAAGCTTATAGACATCGCTGGAAGGCTGGTGGATATTGACCACGATAAGCTTGCCCTTCAGCGTCTGCTCCTTCAAGAGGTTGATGACTTTCTCAGTATCTGCTGACGACAGACCGCTGGTGGGTTCGTCGAGGAACAATACCGCAGGCTCGCGGATAAGCTCCAAGGCGATGTTCAGACGCTTACGCTGACCACCAGAGATGAATTTATGGATGGGTGAACCGACTTTCAGGTCTTTGGCGGCGTCGAGTCCGAGGTCTTTCAGCGTCTTCATGACACGACGGTCGAGGTCCGCCTCGCTCATGCCCTCGAAACACAACTTGGCGGTGTACCAGAGGTTCTGGTAGACGGTGAGCTCCTCGATGAGCAGGTCGTCCTGTGGCACATAGCCGATGAGCGCCTTGGCGGCAGGCTCGGTAATGCTGTGGCCATTGATGGTGATGGTACCATGCTGAGGAATCAGCGTGCCATTGAGCAACGACAGCAACGTGGTCTTACCAGTGCCCGAACCACCCATGATGGCCAACAGCTCGCCGTTGCGCAGCGTAAAGCTGAGGTCGTGCATGCCGTTGTCACTGTTGGGGAAGCGGAAGTTGATGTCGCGTCCGCAGAAGGTGACGGCCTGTGTGGTGTCCTGCTCTTTTTGATAGCAGGAAATAATAGATGAGTAATAGACGGGCTTGCCACTGGCACTCTTGAGCACACTGCTCTGCAGCCATACCTGATAGGCTCTTGGCAGGATGGGGATGTCGTTGAGCAACACCTTGTCGTTTCCGTCGTAGCTGAAGAGCAGTAGTCCTGTCTCCGTGTCGTACAGCGTCTTGAGCACGCCCTCGAAACCTTCGAGACGATGCAACTTGACAAGGTCTGTTTCTTTGCTGTTGACGAAGTCGTAGAAACTCTGGTATTGTGACTTGGAGATATGGAAGTGGGCAGCCATGGTGTCGAACATGTCGACAGTCTGAATGCCGTCATAGCCACAGAACTCCATTAGTCGGAGCAACAGCAGGGCCTCCTCGCTGGTACGGATCTTTCCGTGCAGATTGGAGCAGATGCCACTGACGGTGTCCTGTGTGTTCAGGTCGTCAGTCATCTCGTAGGCCATACGCATGTCGCTATAAAGGTCGAGATAGAGGTCGGTATTGCGGATACCCAGATGACGACGCAAATAGCTGACGAGCATGTCTTTTGCCCATTGCTCATCTACTTGCTCTTCCTTTCCGAAAAGAGCAAACAGACTGATGAAACTGGATAATATGACGTCGGTCATCTTTTGTTTAAACTCTGCAAATTTATTAAAAAATACAGACTACCTTGGTATCAAGCTAGTTAAAAAAACTAAATACGTTCGTTTCTGCCTGACTTTTATCGACAATTACACCAATTTTTTGCGTAGAGTCAGTATATTCTTACCGTCAATACGCTCATAGTTGATGCTATCCATCAGCTGACGCACCAGGTGGATACCCAGTCCGCCAATGGGACGGTCTTCGGCACTGAGCGTCGTGTCAACCTCAGCCTTGGCGGTGGGGTCGAAGGGGATGCCATTGTCGGTGATGGTAAACTTGAGACGCTCCTCATCGGCTTGCGCCTCGATGTTGACGTTACCGACAACGCCGGCGGGGTAGGCATAACTCATCACATTGACGACAGCCTCTTCGATGGCAAGATTCATCTGGATAGCCAAAGAGGGGTCGAAGTCAAGCTCTTCGCATACCATGTCGACAAAGTCGGCCAACTGCGGCACCTGTTCGATGTCGTTTTTAAGGGTGATGCTGTGTTGCATACGTATGTGTTTCTGTTCTTTTCGATATTGTACGGCCATCATCGTCAGGTCGTCGCTCTGTTCTGCGTTGCCCACAAACTCTTTGATGGCCTGTTCCATGGTCTCTACGACGTGCAGTGGGTTGTAGTCCTTGCCGTCGTATATTTGTTGGGCAGTGGCCAGCATGCGCTGGTCGTCGAAGAGTTCGTCACTGCTATTGGTGGCCTCTGTCAGTCCATCGGTATAGAGGAATAACGTGGTCCCATAGCAGATGGTGGCCTCCTGGGCTTCGAACTTATAGCCTTGCGTGATACCTAATGGGATGTTGGGAATGATGGGCAACTCGCCCATGCCTGAACCAATGAGTACTGGAGCACAGTGGCCAGCATTACAGTAGCGCAGACGTCCTGTGGGAAGGTCGAGAACGCCCACCCAGAAAGTGACAAACATATTCGACTCGTTGTCTTCAGCAATGTTGTCGTTGATGTGTCCTACTATCTTGGCAGGGTTGCTCTCATGGGCTGATACGGTGCGGAACAGGGAACGCGTGACAGCCATGACCAGTGAGGCAGGGATGCCCTTGCCACTGACGTCGCCCATGCAGAGATAGAGCTTTTCATCGCGGATGAAGAAGTCGTAGAGGTCGCCACCCACCTCCTTGGCAGGGGTCAGACAGGCATAGATGTCTATGTCGTCACGGTCCGGGTAGGGTGGGAATATTTTCGGTAGCATCGACATCTGGATGTTACGGGCTATCTGTAGCTCGCTCTCCATGCGACCCTTGGCCTCGTTGATGGTCTTGGTCTCTTCTATCTGGCGTACCAGTGATGTCTGCATCTGCTGGAAGGAGTTGCGCAGCTGGCGCATCTCGTCTTCGCTGTGGATGACAGGCAACTCGTTCTGGAAATGTCCCTTTGCTATCTCGTCGGCAGAGTCGGCAAAGAGCTGTAGCGGACGAGTGATGCGACGGATGGTGAAGCGACTGATGAAGAAGAGGATAATGAGTCCAACGAGCATCAAACTAACAATAATGCCCCCTAAGGTAAAGGCATCCTGGTACATTGCCTGATTGGGAATAACGATGGCCATAGACCAACCTGTACGCTCGATAGGTGTGAAGAAAATGGCAGAGGAGATGCCGTTGTCGCTGAATTTCTCCATTCCAGTCATTCCGTCAATCATTTCGTGACCGATGAAGTCGTCAAGGGTGTCTTTGGTTTCCTTGGCGTACGAGAAGTAGCTCTGGTTCAGGATGCGTTCCTTGTCGGGATGGACAATGTAGGTGCCGTTACGTCCGATGATGAAGCTATATGCCTTGATAACGTCTTTGTCAAGCTTTTGGATGTTCTTGTTGTTCAGCTCGTCAATCTTCTGCATCTGGCTGGTTAGCCAGTCAATGGAGATATCGGCTGTGACGATAGCATACATCTTACCCTGCTTATCGAAGAGCGGCAACGAATAGGTTGTCATTGCCATGTCACCACCTCCTATATCATAGTAAGGATCGCTCCAATATGCTTTGCCCAGCTGCTTGGGTATCTGGTACCAGTCCATGCTGTGGTAGTTGTAGTCTTTATTGCCCAACTGCTTGGTGGCAATGGTGGTAGCGTCTTGACGGTAGGCGTAAGGCGAGAAGAATATACCCTTGTCAGGATAATAATTGGGCTCGAAAGCAATAGCTGAACCAACAATGACGGGGTTCAGTCGGAGTATGCGCTCTACGATGGAGTAGAGGTCGTCAGGGGAGTTCAGCCTTTCTTCTATCTCAGGAACAGTATTCGCAATGGCGACCTCCACGTTGGTGAGTACTCCGTAGGTTCGCCCGTTGGTGTTGGCCATCATACCCATTGAACGTTCGCGAGCCTGTTCCATCATGGCCGTCGTAGACTTATAGAAAATCAGAATGGTGACTACGGTCATGATGAAGAATACCGTCAGCATAATCCAGCGGGTCAGGCGAGTGGCCAAAGTATGTCTGTAGATGACTTTTTTTGAATTGCTCATGGGCGGATGATTCTCATATTTTGGGGCAAAGATAATAATTTATTATGAATTATGCATTATGAATTATGAATTATTTTGTATATTTGCATCCGATTTTTTCTTGAAACATGCAAAATAAGATTATTCAGATACTTCTGCTCCTGTTCTTGCCGCTCGTGACGGTAGCTCAGAAGCATACGGAATTTGTGGGACTGTCATTGGCGCAGGCCCCTGATGAACTGGCTGAAAAACTGGTGGAGAAAGGGCTCCATCGGGAGTTTGGTAATGAATTGTCTGGACGTATTGCCGGACTGGATGTCTGGCTGCGCATTGGTGTCAACAAAGATAGTGTGGGGTGTAGTTACTTGTTGTTAACAACGCGCCAGCAGCAGGGCGTCAGTATGCAGGAGGACTATGTGACGCTGATGCGTTGGATGCAGAAGAAGTATGGGCAGCCTACATGGGAGTCAACAGTGCGTTCGCATCGCTTTGCACGTTGGTTTATTGACTTCGACCATGACATTGTAATGGTTGCTACGGCATCGGCAGGTGTGGAGGTGTGGTTCTATGAGAACCATCAGGTGCGCAATGTGGACTATTACGCCATTTTGAAATACTGTGAGCGCTATCCTAATGATGACGTACCTTATTATACTGCTGAGGATCAGGTGACGTGGAAGAGTACGGCACCTCCTGAAGTTACGAAGAAAAAAGTGTCAAAGCGGCATCGCAAGGTTCGTCGCCATCGTACGAAGGCCAAGCGTAAGCGCCGCCGTTAGTTTTCATTTTTCATTTTTCATCTACTATTCCATCGGGAATAGGCCATAGAGTTTGGCATCAATCATGTCCGTGACAATCTTGAAGTCTTCGGGCTTGTCGCCAAACTTGCAGGTGTCGCCCTCAATAATGATGAGCTGCCCTTTATACGTACTAATCCACTCTTCATAGCGTTTCGACAGACCTTCCAGGTAGTCCAGGCGCATGGTCTGCTCGTAGTCGCGGCCGCGCTTCTGGATCTGTGCTACCAGTGTAGGAATGCTCGAACGGATGTAAATCATCAGGTCTGGCAACTTCACCAGTGACATCATCAGGTCGAAGAGGTCGGTATAGTTGGCAAAGTCGCGGTCCGACATCATTCCCTGCGCATGCAGGTTAGGTGCAAAAATGCGGGCATCCTCAAAGATGGTACGGTCCTGGATGATGGTGTCCTCTGACTTCGAAATCTCCACCACCTCCTTGAAACGTTTGTTCAAGAAGTACACCTGCAGGTTGAACGACCAGCGGGGCATATCGGCATAGAAGTCAGCCAGATAGGGATTGTTGTCGACGGGTTCGAAACGGGGCGTCCATCCATAACGATGGGCCAGCATCTTGGTTAGTGTGGTCTTGCCACTTCCGATGTTTCCTGCTACTGCGATGTGCATAATCTTTTAGGGGTTAGGTGTTAGAGGTGAGGGGTGAGAATAGTCCGAAGAGGTTGCTGTCTATGCGGTCAATGATCTGCGCCAGGTCCTTCGGGTTGTTCAGATAGTCCAGCTGGTCTTTCTCTACGGTCATGACCTTGCCAGGGTACTTGTGGTAGATGAAGTCGTCGTAGCGCTCGTTGAGGTTCTGCAGATACTCCAGTTGGATGCTCTGCTCATAGTCGCGGCCACGTTTCTGGATGTTGCCCACCAGGTGGGGCACCGAGGCGCGGAGGTATATCATCAGGTCGGGCACACGCACCACCGTCATCATCTGGTCAAAGAGCTCCATGAACGTCTCATAGTCGCGGTCGGAGAGATGTCCCATGGCCTTGTTGTTCTCCATGAATACGTACACACCCTCGTAGATGGTACGGTCCTGAATGATAGTATGGTCAGCCTTCGCAATGTCTATCAAGTCACGGAAGCGCTCCTTCAGGAAGAACACCTCCAGATTGAACGACCATCGGTAGATGTCGCGGTAATAGTCTTCCAGATACGGGTTGTGGTCCACCGCCTCAAACCGTGCCTCCCACCCATAGTGTTTGGCCAGCAGCTGCGTCAGTGTGGACTTCCCGCTTCCTATGTTTCCTGCTACTGCAATATGCATTGTCTTAGATTTAATGGCACAAAGGTACAAAATAAAATCGGCAATCAAAAAAGATTACCGACTTTAATTGTAGTATTTTTATTTTTTTAAATTCTCAATTCTCAATTCTCAATTCTCAATTCCTTACGACAGGAAGCCGAGGAGTGCACCAGCAGCAACAGCAGAGCCAATAACACCTGCAACGTTCGGTCCCATGGCGTGCATCAGCAGGAAGTTGTGGCGGTCGTACTCCAGTCCGAGGTTGTTGGAGATGCGGGCAGCCATAGGCACAGCGCTCACGCCGGCATTGCCAATCAGAGGATTCAGTTTCTTGTCCTTCGGTAGGAACACATTCATCAGTTTCACGAACAGTACACCGCTCATGGTGGCAATGATAAAGGCTCCGGCACCAATGGCGAAGATATAGATGGTGTTGATGGTCAGGAACTCTGAAGCCTGCGTCGAACAACCTACCGTCAGACCCAGCAGCATGACGACGATATCGTTCAGGGCCGCACCGGCAGTCTTGGCCAGACGGGTGGTCTTGCCGCTCTCCTTCAGCAGATTGCCGAAGAACAGCATACCCAGTAGGGGCAGACCGGACGGTACGATGAACGTGGTCAGCAACAATCCTACGATGGGGAAGAGGATGCGTTCCGTCTGTGACACCTCACGGGCGGGCTTCATCTTGATGAGGCGCTCCTTCTTGGTGGTGAGCAGACGCATCAATGGGGGCTGAATCAGCGGTACTAGCGCCATATACGAATAGGCACACACGGCAATGGCTCCCATCAGGTTGGGCGAAAGCTTGCTACTGAGGAAGATAGCCGTAGGACCGTCGGCACCACCAATGATGGCAATACCTGCTGCTTGGTTAGGCTCAAAGCCCAAGGCCAAGGCAAACATATACGCACCGAAGATGCCAAACTGGGCGGCAGCACCAATGAGCATCAGCTTAGGATTGGCTAGCAGGGCCGAGAAGTCGGTCATGGCACCAATGCCAAGGAATATCAGTGGTGGATACCAGCCTTGACGGACGCCCTGATAGAAGATGTTCAGCACGGAGTTGTCCTCATACAGGCCAATCTCCAGACCGGCATCAGCACGGAAGGGGATGTTGCCAAGGATAATACCCAAACCAATAGGGACGAGCAGCAGGGGTTCGAAGTCCTTCTTGATGGCAAGCCAAATGAAGAAGGCGCCTACTACTATCATGATGAGGTTTCCTGCTGTCACATTGGCAAAGCCCGTGTACGTCAGGAACTCATTGAAGTTTTCTACGATGAAGTTAGTAAATCCCATATTATAGCGGTAGCAAATTATTCACTTTTCACTATTCACTTTTCACTTACCCTATGGTCAACATGGTAGCACCTTCCATGACGGTGTCGCCTTGATTCACGAGGATGGAAGTAACGGTACCTGCTGATTCTGCTTCGATGTTGTTCTGCATCTTCATGGCCTCCAGGACGATAACAACGTCACCGATGCCAACCTTATCGCCTACCTTCACGTTGATGGCATTGATGGTGCCGGGCAGTGGAGCCTTGACGGCTGTGCCGGCACCGGCAGGTGCTGCGGACTGTGGCTTGGCGGCGGGAGCAACGGGAGCGGCTGTGGCGACAGGTGCTGCAGTGGCTCCAGCGGTAGAATCGGTGGATACTGGTGTTGTGCGCTTGGTGGCAGCCAGTGCTGGGTGCTTGGCAGCGTTGATGGGTTTCTGCATCTCAATCTCGAATGGGATGCCGTTGACGTTTACTCTGGCTATCTTGCCTTCTACTTCGGCGATTTCTACTTCGTAGTCTACACCTTGTACTTTATATTTATATGTTTTCATTGTTTTAATGTAGTTCAGGGGTTGTTGGAATTGTTGGAGCATTATGCTTGGTGGGAATGAGAGGTTCATGCAGATGCGTCATCTGACTGTATTCGTCATCCCAGTCTGTATTCTTTGGCTTGATGGTAATAATACCGCTTTCTACGTCGTGGATATCGTCTTCGTACTGACGCAGCGCCAGACCGATAACGGCCAAATAGACCTCGCGGTCGATACCCTTTGTGTCAAATCCTTCCTTCAGCATGACACCCGTCTTGTGACCTACCTCAATGGTCTTCTCTACCGTCTTGGTGATAGGTTTGATAGGCTGTTTGTGGGCCACCTTCTTGGCGGTCTCCATGTGACGCATCACCATGCCGAAGATGGTGAAGGTAATCCACAGCAAGGCAAGACAGAAGAACACAATGCCCATCGCCATGATGGCCATGCCGAAACCGTGGGGATCTTCGCGCTTGAATTTCTCTACCTTCGACTCGCTGACAATGGTCTGGTTCGGAATATCAGGAGTGACACGGTCAGCCGACTTCACCTCCCAGTCCTTCGATGTACCATTATTGGCAATGCGTGCATACGACTGGTCTGCAGCTAATACGGGTACAGTCACTGAGTCGATGAGCTGTGTGGCATTACCATTGTAGAGGGCAATCCATGTGGGCTCGTTGGCGTTGACTTTGACAGAGAGATGCAACGAACCCTGAGAAGGGCTGCTGGCGAGTTGGAAGACAATGAGCTGTTGGCCGCTCAGATTGGTACGCGTGTCGCCATTGGGAATCTGGCTCATACGCTTGACGCGCTCAGGAACACTCATCTTCTTGTCGAGTACGGAACGGTCGGTAGTGAGGTACATTCCGCGGATGTTGTACGTGGAATGGGAGATGTTGGCAATCTCCACCCATGCATTGCGCGTTCCGTATTCGTCAATCAGGCTCGTCTCGTTCTTTGTCATCACCTCATTCAACTTGATGCTAGCATCCATCTGTGCCAACATCGGAAGAGAGGCGAAAGCAAGGAGAGCGCTTGCGAATCCGAATCTTTTCATTTCTTTGTTTTATTGAGTATTAATTATATAAGTTTTATGGGTCTAATAGGTCTAATGGGCCTCATTGGTTGGGCTATCCGCAGAAGAACAGCACCACAATCTGGGCAGTGAAGATGCGCAGGAACATGGCCAGCGGATAAACCGTAGAGTATCCCAGTGCAGGCGCCTCCTTCGAGCAGATGCTGTTAGAGTAGGCCAGTGCGGGGGGATCGGTATAGGTACCTGAAATCATACCGGCTATGGTGAAGTAGTTGAACTTGTAGCGCAGACGGGCTATCGGACCAACAATCAAGATGGGGATAATGGTGATAAGGAAACCTGTGAGGACATACAATAACCCATTACCCTCTACCACCGTCTCGAAGAATCCGGCACCTGCCTTGATACCTACAGAGGCAAGGAAGAGTACCAGTCCTATCTCGCGCAACATCATATTGGCAGAGGTGGTGGTATAGGTCACTAGGTGTATCTTATAGCCATAACGGCCAATGAGGATGGCGATAATCAGCGGACCACCTGCCAGACCGAGCTTCACGGGAACAGGCATGCCGGGAATCATCAAGGGGAAGGAGCCGAAGATGAGACCAATCATGATGCCAACGAAGATGGTGGCGATGTTGGGCGCATCCAGACGACGGATGGAGTTACCCATCTTGCTGGCTACATTGTCTACAGCATCCTCAGGACCAACAACCATAATACGGTCGCCAACCTGCAGGGGCAGGGTGGAAGAGGCAAAGATGTCCATGCCATGACGGGTGACGCGGGTGACGTTAACACCATGAACGCTAGAGAAATGCAGTGAAGCCAGTGTCTTACCGTTTACCTTGGGGTTGGTAATCAAGATACGCTTAGACACCATTGGCTGGTCTTGCTGCTCGAAGTCGATGTCGAGCTTAGGACCGATAAAGGCCATGATAGCCTCCTGGTCAGCCTCGGCACATACAATCAGCATCTGGTCACCTATATGGAAGATGGTGTCACGGTTAGGGATGAACAATTCTCCTTCATGGACCAGACGAGATACTACGAAGTCGCGGTTCAGGAAGTCATGGACCTGCAACAGCGTCTTACCTTCCAAGTATTTGTTGGTAACCTCCAGGTGCATCTTGTAGGGCTTCTTGGTGGCATTGGTCTCGTCCAAAGCCTTCAACTGTTCTTCTTCCTTCTCCAGCTTGATGCCGCAGATGTACTTGGTCAAAATGATGGCACCAATGATGCCCAGCACACCTAAGGGGTAGGCACAGGCATAGGCCGATGCAATCTGGGGTGCGTTCTGTCCGAAGACGGTGCTTAATGCCTCGTTGGCAGCACCAAGACCGGGGGTGTTCGTCACAGCACCATACAGCGTGCCGACCATCATGGGGAGGTTGGTCTTGTCGCTGGTGTCAAAGAAGATATAATAGCATCCAAACATCACGAGGATGTTGAGCAGAATGGCCAATGAGGCCAGCCCATTGAGCTTAATACCCTGCGTACCAAAGCTCTCGAAGAAACCAGGACCAACCTGTAAACCAATCATAAACACGAAGAGGATAAGGCCGAAGTCCTGAGCGAATGTCAAGATGGGTGTAGGTGCCGTAAAACCAATATGTCCAGCGACAATTCCTGCAAACAATACAAATGTCACTCCTAGCGACACTCCACCAATTTTAATCTTCCCTAAATACACGCCTACGGCAATGACAATGGCATATAGTAACACAATATGTGCCACCGAATCAGTCGTCGTAAACAAATCAACTAACCATTTAAATGATTCCATTTGTTACTTATATTTTTATTTCGCGTGCAAAGGTACGAAGAATTTGCTCAATTTACATATTTTTGTGCAACATTTTTTGATAAAAACGAAATATTTATTAAATTCTTCGTCAGTTCAGAATAATTTGTTACCTTTGCAATCTGAAATAACTTAAAACACTTATATAATAAACACATTTATGGCAAACAAAGAAAAACTCTTCAGCGAGTTTCAGGCTCCAACCACTCAGGAATGGCTGGACAAGATTGAAGTGGACCTGAAAGGTGCCGACTTCCAGAAACGACTCGTGTGGAGAACCAATGAGGGCTTCAACGTTCAGCCCTTCTACCGTCGTGAGGACCTGAAAGACCTCAAGACTCCTGATGCACTGCCCGGCGAATTCCCCTTCGTTCGTGGTAACAAGAAAGACTCTAATGAATGGTATGTCCGCCAGAATATCGTTGTAGGCGGCGACCCTGTGGCAGCAAACAAGAAGGCGCTGGACATCCTGATGAAGGGTGTGGACAGCATCGGTTTCAAGCTGGGACACGACGAGGTCAGTGCTGAGTATATCGATGCCCTGCTCAAGGACATCCGCCTCGACATTGTGGAGGTGAGTTACCGCGCTTGTCTGCGCCATGCCTTGCAGTTGGCCGACCTGCTTGTAGCCTATTTCGAGAAGAAAGGCTTCGACAAGGAGAAGATTGTAGGTGGTGTGGGCTTCGACCCCATCGAGCGTATGCTGATGAAGGGCAAGGACTCTTCGTTCCTGCTGCCCGACATGCCGAAGCTCGTCGAGAAGCTGAAGGACTATCCCAATCTGCGTTGCGTGATGGTACACAGCGACCTGCTGAACAACAGCGGTGCCTATATCGTGCAGGAGATGGGTTACGCCCTGGCCTGGGGTAACGAGTATCTGCAGGAAATGGTGGATGCTGGTGTTGATGTAGACCTCGCTGCCAAGAAGATCAAGTTCTATATGGGTATCTCTGAGAACTACTTCATGGAGATTGCCAAGTTCCGTGCCTGTCGTCTGTTGTGGGCTCAGATCGTGAAACAGTATGAGCCCAAGTGCGACTGTGCCTGCAAGATGGTTATAAACGCTTCGACGTCAACTTATAATCAGACCGTGTTCGACAGCTACGTCAACCTGCTGCGTTCACAGACGGAGGCCATGAGTGCTGCCCTCGGTGGTGTTCACTCGTTGGTGGTCACCCCGTTTGATGCTCCTTACGAGAAACCGACAGACTTCAGCGAGCGCATTGCCCGCAACCAGCAGTTGCTCATCAAGGAGGAGGCCCACTTCGACCGTATTGTTGATGCGTCAGCAGGCTCTTACTACATCGAACATTTGACAGATGCATTGGCACAGGAGGCGTGGAAGCTGTTCCTCAAGGTAGAGGAGGAGGGTGGTTTCCTGGAGGCTGTCAAGAAGGGCACCATTCAGGAGGACATCAATGCCACGAACGTCAAGCGTCATGGCGATGCTGCCAAGCGTAAGGAGTTCATCCTTGGTACCAACCAGTTCCCGAACTTCACAGAGAAGAGTGAGGGCAAGGCGCCTGTATCGTCTGCCGACTGCGTCGCAACGCACGCTGGCGACGCCGACGTACCCGCCCTGAAGACCAGTCGTCTGGCTTCTGACTTCGAGACCCTGCGCCTGACGACGGAGAAGGCCGCCAAGGTGCCTGTAGCATTCATGCTGACCATTGGTAATCTGGCCATGCGTCAGGCTCGTGCACAGTTCTCGTGCAACTTCCTGGCTTGTGCTGGCTATAAGGTGATTGATAACCTTGGATTCAAGACCGTTGAAGAGGGTGTTGACGCTGCTTTGGAGGCTAAGGCCGATATCGTGGTTATCTGCTCGAGCGACGATGAGTATGCCGAGTATGCTATCCCTGCCTTCAAATATCTGAACAACCGCGCCATGTTCGTAGTTGCTGGTGCGCCTGCTTGCATGGAAGACCTGAAGGCTGCTGGCATCGAGAACTACATCCACGTAAAGTGCAACGTGCTTGAGACTTTGAAAGAATATAATCAGAAACTTGGCATTTAAAGAATAGGAGACTTGAATTATGCGTAAACAGTTTAAAGATATTGATATCTATGCAGGCATCAAGGCTCAGGATGGTGCCAAGTGGATTAAAGACCAACTGGAAAACCCCAGAGCACATCGAGGTTCGTCCTGTATATACAAAAGAAGACCTCGAAGGTATGGAACATCTCGACTTCACAGCCGGTATTCCTCCTTATCTCCGTGGTCCGTATTCGATGATGTACCCCTTCCGTCCGTGGACTATCCGCCAGTATGCCGGATTCTCTACTGCTGAGGAGTCAAATGCTTTCTATCGTCGTAACCTGGCTTCGGGTCAGAAGGGCCTCTCCGTGGCCTTTGACCTGCCTACCCACCGTGGCTACGATCCTGACAACCCCCGTGTGGTAGGCGACGTGGGTAAGGCTGGTGTGTCTATCTGCAATGAGGAGAACATGAAGGTGCTCTTCTCTGGTATCCCCTTGAACAAGATGTCGGTTTCTATGACCATGAACGGTGCCGTATTGCCTATCCTGGCATTCTATATCGTAGCCGGACTGGAGCAAGGCGCTCAGCTCGAGGAAATGGCTGGAACCATCCAGAACGATATCCTGAAGGAGTTCATGGTGCGTAACACCTATATCTATCCCCCTGCATTCTCCATGAAGATTATCGCTGATATCTTCGAGTACACCTCGCAGAAGATGCCTAAGTTCAACTCAATCTCTATCTCAGGTTATCACATGCAGGAGGCTGGTGCTACTGCTGATATCGAGCTTGCTTACACCTTGGCCGATGGTATGGACTACCTGCGTACGGGTGTGAATGCTGGTATCGATGTGGATGCTTTTGCACCTCGTCTCAGCTTCTTCTGGGCTATCGGTATGAATCACTTCATGGAGATTGCCAAGATGCGTGCAGGCCGACTGCTGTGGGCTAAGATTGTGAAGAGCTTCGGTGCCAAGAATCCTAAGTCGTTGGCGCTGCGTACCCACTCGCAGACATCAGGCTGGTCACTCACCGAGCAGGACCCGTTCAATAACGTAGGCCGTACTTGTATCGAGGCTATGGCTGCTGTGCTGGGTCACACCCAGTCTCTGCATACCAATGCGCTTGATGAGGCCATCGCTCTGCCTACCGACTTCTCGGCTCGTATCGCTCGTAACACTCAGATTTATATCCAGAACGAGACTAAGGTGTGCAAGCAGATCGACCCATGGGCAGGTTCTTATTATGTTGAGACGCTGACCAATGAGCTGGTTCACAAGGCTTGGGAGCATATCCAGGAGATTGAGAAACTGGGAGGTATGGCTAAGGCCATCGAGACAGGTCTGCCTAAGATGCGTATTGAGGAGGCTGCTGCCCGTACTCAGGCTCGTATCGACTCTGGCGTCCAGACCATCGTGGGTACCAATAAGTACCGCTTGGAGCACGAGGATCCTATCGATATCCTCGAGGTTGATAACACCGCTGTACGCAAGCAGCAGGAAGAGAGCCTGAAGGAGGTTCGTGGCAAGCGCGATGAGGCTGCATGTCAGGCAGCTCTCAAGGCTATCACCGAGTGCGTCCGCGACTTCAATGAGGGTCGCAAGAGCGAGAACAACCTCCTCGATCTGGCTGTAAAGGCTGCTCAGCTGCGTTGTACGCTGGGTGAGATTTCAGATGCCTGCGAAGAGATCGTAGGTCGTTATAAAGCAGTAATCAGAACAATTTCAGGCGTGTATAGTTCAGAATCAAAGAACGATAGCGACTTCGAGTTGGCATGCAAGCTGACCGATGAGTTCGCAGAGAAGGAAGGTCGCCGTCCTCGTATCTTCATCGCCAAGATGGGTCAGGATGGTCACGACCGTGGTGCAAAGGTGGTTGCCACCGGTTATGCCGACTGTGGCTTCGATGTGGATATGGGACCGCTGTTCCAGACTCCTGCTGAGGCTGCCCGCGAGGCTGTTGAGAACGATGTGCATGTGGTCGGCGCCAGCTCTCTGGCTGCTGGTCATAAGACGTTGATTCCTCAGTTGATTGAAGAACTGAAAAAGCTTGGACGTGAGGATATTATGGTTATCGCAGGCGGTGTTATTCCTGCTCAGGACTACGACTTCCTCTACCAGGCTGGCGTTGCCGCTATCTTCGGTCCTGGTACCTCTGTGGCTAAGGCTGCCGTCGAGATGATGAAGATCTTACTAGACAAAGAGTAAGATAAAAAAGTAGTAACAATTAAGCCCCGCCAACCAGCGGGGCTTAATTATTACTTGAACTTCAATCCCATATTATAAAGGATGAACGAGTAGATGTCGGCTTGTTCCTCCAACACCTTGGCAAGGGGCTTGCCACCACCATGTCCTGCCTTTGTGTCGATGCGGATGAGGACGGGATTCGGACCCTCGTGGCATTCCTGCAGGGTGGCAGCAAACTTAAACGAATGGGCAGGAACCACACGGTCGTCATGGTCGGCAGTGGTGACGAGTGTGGCTGGGTATTTGGTCCCTGGCTTCAGGTTGTGGAGTGGGGAATAGCCCTTCAGGTATTCAAACATCTCTTTTGAATCCTCGCTGGTACCGTAGTCTGATGCCCAGTTCCAGCCGATGGTGAACTTGTGATAGCGTAGCATGTCCATGACACCTACCTGTGGGATGGCTACTCGGAACAGGTCGGGACGCTGTGTCATACAGGCACCGACGAGCAGTCCACCGTTCGAACCACCGACAATAGCCAGCTTCTCCTTCGAGGTATAGCCCTCTTTTATCAGGTATTCGGCAGCGCTGATGAAGTCGTCGAAGACGTTCTGCTTCTGCATCTTCGTACCAGCCAGATGCCACTCCTCACCATATTCGCTGCCACCACGCAGGTTCACCTGTGCATAGATACCGCCCTGTTCTAGGAACGGGATGCGTACTGCGGAGAAGCTGGGACCCAGCGCAATGTTGAAGCCGCCGTAGCCGTAGAGGAATACTGGTCTTGCTTTTCTCTCACCTCTCACCTCTTGCCCCTTACTTCTTTTATAAGTGATAAACATAGGTACGCGCGTACCGTCTTTGCTAGTAAAGAAAATCTGCTTGCTCTCGTAGTCCTGCTGACGGAATTTTACGTTGGGCTGTGCGTAGAGTGTGCTCTCGTTCTTCGCCATGTCATAGCGATAGATGGTGCCAGGCATGGTGAACGATGTGAAGGTATAGAAACACTCCGGTTCTTTCTCGTCACCCGTAAAGCCCACGCTACCCACCATGGGCAGTTTGACCTCGTGGCGCATCTTGCCGTCCAGCCCATAGACGAAGGCATGGTCGCAGGCATCCTGTGAGTAGTTCAGGATGAACTGTCGGTTGATGACATCAACCCCGTTCAGTACATTCTGCTGTTCAGGAATGAACTCCTTCCACTCGCTGAGACCTGGCCTCTGCAGGTTGGCTGTCATAATACGTCCCTTGGGTGCACCGTAGTTGGTATAGAGATACAGTTTGCCACCCTCGTCATAGACTGGTTCGTACTGGTAGTCCATATTGTCGGTCATCTGGATGAACTGTGAGTCCTTCTGGCGCAAGTCGCGGACAAACAGATTGTTGCCGGCACCGGCACCGCTCTCATAGAGATACATCACCGTCTCTTCCTCGTTGACGCTGGCATAATAGAAACGCTTGGGCTGCGTAGGATTCTGGTAGAACAGCACATCCTGCGACTGTGGCGTGCCTATTTTGTGGTAGTAAATCTTGTGACCGGAGTTGACATTCGAGAACTCCTTGCCCTCCGTCGGACGGTCGTAGGCCGAGTAATAGAAACCGTCGCCCTGCCAGGCAGCACCAGAGAACTTGGCCCACTCGATATGGTCGTTGGTCAACTGACCCGTCTTCATGTCAATGACGTAGAACTCCTGCCAGTCACTGCCGCTGCGTGAGATGGAGTAGGCGGCCCACTTGCCGTTGTTCGAGAAATAGACGCCCTTCAGCGCTACCGTACCATCGGTGCTCAGCGTGTTGGGATCCAGGAAGACGCGGGGCTCTGCACCTAGCTCGTCCATCACATACAGCACACTCTGGTTCTGCAGACCGTTGTTCTTGTAGAAGTACCATTTGCCGTGGCGCTTGCGGGGGGCGCCAATCTTCTCGTAGTTTGCCAACTCTGTCAGGCGCTTCAGCAGTTTCCCGCGGAAGGGGATACGGCTGAGATAATCAGCCGTCACTCTGTTTTCTGCTTCCACCCAGGCAGCAGTCTGTGCCGAGGTGTCGTTCTCTAGCCAGCGGTATGGGTCGGCCACCTTCGTGCCGAAGTATTCATCTACTGTACCGTCTTTCGCGGCTTTGGGATAGTGCAGTCCCTGTGCTGTCACCATTGTTGTGGCCATTGTTGCCATGATAGTAAAAAGAATCTTTTTCATAATAGGAGTTGTTTTTCTGCTGCAAAATTAAGAAATTATTATGAATTATGCATGATGAATTATGAATTATTTTGTATCTTTGCACCAAATATCCGGAACAACTATGAGTAACGTGAAACGAATCGTACTGACGGGCGGACCCTGTGCCGGCAAGACCACGGCCTTGGTGCGCATCATTGAGCATTTCTCTAACCTGGGCTTCAAGGTGTTTACCGTGCCCGAAGTACCCACGATGTACAGTCAGGGCGGCTGGAGCTACCTGACACCTAACCCTAAGCTCTACTATGAGGGTGAGCTGGCCATTCTACAGACGCAGCTGGCTCTGGAGGACTCCTTTATGCGACTGGCAGAGACCTGTACCAAGCCTACCTTCGTGGTGTGCGACCGTGGTACGATGGACATCTCGGCCTATATCTCCAGCGACATGTGGATAGAACTGTGCCAGAAGTGCGGTACGACGCCCAACGAACTCAAGGAACGCTACGATGCTGTGCTGCACCTCGTCTCTGCTGCCGATGGTGCCGAACAGTACTATACCACCGCTACCAACTCCACCCGTTACGAGCAGGCCAACGAGGAGGGTCTGCAGTTGGCGCGCGACCTCGACAAGAAGGTTAACAAGGCATGGACGGGCCATCCCCACTTGCGTGTCATCAACAACCACGACAACTTCGATACCAAGCTGAACCGTGTGCTGATGGAGATTTCCAATGTGTTGGGACTGCCACAGCCTGTAGAAGAAGAACGTGTCTACCTCGTAGAACTCACGGGTGAACTGCCGGAATGCATCGAGAGCGAGATTACGCAGACCTACCTCGTGGCAGACCCAGGTGTGGAGGTGCGTCTGCGCCGTCGTTGCTGGGGTGGCGAGGTGGTCAACGTCCACAAGACCAAGAAACGGGTGTCGCCCACCGAGGTGCTGGAGACGGAGCGTCAGGTCAGCAACGCCCTCTACGAGTCGCTGCTGCAGCAGGCCGACCCCTATCGTGCCACTATCCGCAAGACGCGTCGTTCGTTCATCTGGAAGGGACAGTATTTCGAGATCGACTTCTTCCATGAGCCCCTCGACAACCTTATGATTCTGCAGACCAAGGGTGTGGCCGAGCAGGAGAGTGTCAACTTCCCGCCGTTTATCAAGGTCATCGAGGACATTACAGGCAATAAACAATACTACAACTATAACATAGCACTACGCAGATGAAGAGACTATTGACAGTGGTCATGCTGTTGGTCAGCATCGCCATCACCATTGCGGCACAGACCGCTCGTGAAGATATTAAGGCCAATCCGTGGTTGGCAGGTTCTAACTATGTGGACTACGACCGTCAGTTGCCTAATTTCAAGTACACGCCCGCTCCTTACGGCTACGAACCGTTCTATTTTACGCACTATGGCCGTCACGGCTCGCGTTGGCTCATCGGTGAGGACAGCTATGAGCGTGTGCTCCGTCCGTTGCGCAAGGCCGACCAACAGGGTAAACTGACTCCTATGGGGCAGCAGACGCTGCAACAACTGGAGACGTTCAATAAGACCACCTATAAGCGCTTGGGCGATCTCACCACCGTTGGTGAGCGTCAGCACCATGGCATCGGCAAACGTATCGTCGAGCATTTCCCGGAGATCTTCAAGACTCCCGGCCTGCCCGTCGATGCCCGTAGTACGGTGGTGACGCGTTGCGTGCTGTCGATGGTTGCCGAGTGTGAGGAACTGATGGCTGCCAATCCCACCGCCCGCATCCACAATGATGTCAGCGAGAGTCTGCAATACTACCTGAACCAGCCCCACAGTGGCAAGGTGAAGGAGGCCCGCGATAAGATGGACCGTGAGAGTCTGAAGGCGTTCTCTGACAAGAATACGCACCCTGAGCGCCTGATGATGCTGCTCTTCAACGACCCTCGTTGGGCGAACGACAGCATCCAGCAGAAGCAGCTGATGCGTAACCTCTTCGAGGTGGTCATCAATATGCAGAGCCACGACGACGGCTACGACATGCTGCACCTCTTCACCAACCAGGAACTCTACGAACAGTGGCGCATCGATAATGTCAGCTGGTATCTGCGCTATGCCAATGCCCCACAGACGGGTAATGTCATGGCTTTCAGCCAGTATAACCTGCTGAAGAACATCATCGAGACGGCCGACACCTGTGTAGCCATCGGCAAACCACAGGCTACCATGCGTTTCGGTCATGAGGTGTGTGTCATGCCGCTGGCATGTCTCATGGAACTGGGCAACTGTGGCACCAGCATCTACGACTTCGAACAGCTGGAGAAGTACTGGCAGAACTACAAGATCTTCCCCATGGGTTGTAACATCCAGCTGGTCTTCTACAAGCCGAAGAGCGGTAATGGTGACATCCTCGTCAAGGCCCTGCTCAACGAGCGTGAGGTCACACTGCCCGTAGCGGCTACCTCCACCCCATATTATTACAAGTGGAACGACCTCCGTAAGTACTGGTCAGACAAACTCGCAAAGTTTGCGCAGTAGTAAAGTTTTAGAACTTTGACAGAAAAGAATTGCATAATGAGAGCACTTCAAATTGAAGTGCCCCATTTTCTGTCTCAACGAATTTTCCACTCTGTCATTCGACGGGTCTCGGAAGAGAAATTGACACCTATCTTGTATATGGTACGACTGTCGCCCTCAAATGCCTTGGCATACTGTTTCTCTTCAATCTGCTGTAGGGCAATGTCAGCACTTTGGTCTATCTTCAGTTCTAAGATATAGACGTAATCTTTAGTCTGCACCAAGATGTCCATACGTCCATCGGTGGTATGGCGCTCCACATCGACATACAAGCCCAACAACTTA